>NZ_JBKBQM010000027.1:0-42346 GCF_046292685.1 Gemmobacter sp. | reverse complement strand
ATAGCTGAACAGCGACCCGCTCGCCTCGTCCGTCCCGCGCATCATCACCCCCACCGTTGTCGTGCAAAGGGTGAAACATGTTCCTAACTCCGGGTCGAGGGCTGACTTCTTCAGCAGCCTGTTAAGCTGCCGCCATCTCTTGCCACGAGGTCATACCATGAAGACACTTCTTGCAGCCTGTGCCGCTGCCATGCTTGCAACCCCCGCCTTCGCCGCCGGCTGGACGGTGGACGATCTGGGCTCCATGTCCCAGCGCGCCGACTGCATGGCCCGCGCCGAGAGAACCTTCAAATCCTACTTCGACCAGCACGGCGGTTCCGGCGACATCGGCCGCAGCGAATGGACGATCGGCGGCTACGGCATGCGCGGCAACGTGATCGACGCGCTCATCATCTGCCCGATCGAGGCCGGCATGGTGGAGCCCTTCCTGATCGTGCACAACTCCGACAACAACAACGACGCCCGCATGATCGTGGCGGACCGGGTCAAGGCAATCTGGCAAGCGCAATAACCGGCTACGGCGCAATCGCGCTTTCGGCGCCGGCGCAGGCGCGTTAAGGTTGGGCAACCGGAAGGATGTCAAATGCCAGACTCTCGCGCCCCGCGCCTTTGCGTGCTGATCGACGCCGACAACGTGCCCGCCCATTATGCGGAAGCGATCTTCGAGGAGATCGCTTCGCTGGGCGAGGCTTCCGTGCGCCGCATCTATGGCGACTGGTCGGCGCAGCGGCTGAACAAATGGGCCGAAAAGGTGGCGGCCTTGGGCCTGGTGGCCGACCAGCAGTTTTCCAACACCAAGGGCAAGAACGCTTCCGACATCGGGCTGGTGATCTCGGCGATGGATTTCCTGCATTCGGGCCTGTTCGACGGGTTCGTGCTGGTCTCCTCGGACAGCGATTTCACCCGCCTGGCGGCGCGCATCCGCGAACAGGGGCTGGATGTCTACGGCATTGGCGAAAAGAAGACGCCCGAGGCCTTTCGCATGGCCTGCAAGCGGTTCATCTATGTCGAAAACCTTGGGCCGGCCGAGCCGGCGCGCGCCCCCGCGCCGCAGGTTTCCAAACCGGATACGGCCCCCGAACCTGCGCGGACACCCGGCGACAAGCTGCCCCCCGCCCAGGCGATTCCGTTGATCGTGGCGGCGATGCGGGCGATCGACCCCGAAGGCGAATGGTATTCGCTGGGGCAGATAGGGCAGTTCATCACCCAGGCCAACCCCGACTTCGACACCCGCACCTATGGCAGTGCCAAGTTCTCCGATCTGGTGCGCAAGCTGCCACGGTTCGAGGTGCGCCAGGGCCCGGGCGGCCAGTTGCAGGCGCGCGACGTGACCTGAGCGTCAGTGCAGCGGCCCGATATCGCGCCCGTGCGGCAGCGTGGTCAGCATCGGCCCGTCGTCGCTGTCACGCAGACCGAAACCCTTGGCCGCAAGGCGGCGCATCAGGTCGTCATGCGAACTTGCGGCGCGCAGATCCTGCGCGATCAACTGGCGAATCTGCGCCAGCAGGAACGGGTCGGGATGGGCGGGCATGGCAACCTCGTCACGAATGAACCACTTGTCGGGTGACGGTGCCATGCCCTTGCGGCAAATCCGCGGCGGCCAGGCGGCAGGCGTCGGGCCCTGGCGCGGCATCCTCAGCCGATCAGGTGGTTGTAAAGCCGGATCGTGCCGTCGCGGCTGGCAAGGCTGGCACTGGAATTGACGTCGCGGGCATAGGCCTGGACGGCGGCGGCGGTGCCGGGGCCCCATTTCCCGTCGATTCCGCCGCGGTAATAGCCATAGGCCGCCAGCCGCTGCTGGATCATGCGCCGGGCCTGCGGGCTGAATTCGTAGAACGCCGCAGCAGCCACGTTGGCCTGATAGCCGGGATGCGGCACGGGCTGCACCGGAATCGGCGCAGGCGCGGGTTGCGCATTGGCGCGCCCCTGCTTGACAAGCTCGTGGATCAGCACCGCGGCGAAGACGCCCTTCAGCACGTTGCGTTCGTTCTTGCCAAGGGCGTGGGCCGGGGCGGCCGCGCCAAGGGCAAGCGCAAGGGCGGTGATCGCGGCGGTGGCGGTGCGGGTGACAGCGGGCAGCATGTCGGGCTCCTTCCTGGGTTGCGCCGGGGCAGACGGCCCGGCGGGTTTCGATACGCCGAACATGGCCAGCCCGGCCCGGTCAGGCAAAAGCGCGATGCTGCTATCGGATAACAGGCCCGCAGCCGCCGCCCGCGAGAAAAGGAGCGCAGGCTTGCAAGCCGCTGGCAAAAAAGAAAAGAGGGCAGCCGCGCCGGCCGCCCCCTTTCTTTCGCGTCCTGAGAATCAACTCAGATCGACAGGCAGACGTATTTCATTTCGAGGTAATCCTCGATCCCGTGGCGGCTGCCTTCGCGCCCGAGACCCGATTGCTTGACCCCGCCGAAAGGCGCAACCTCGGTCGAGATGATGCCGGTATTGACCCCGACGATGCCGTATTCCAGCGCCTCTTGCACCCGGGTGATGCGGCCGATGTCGCGGGCATAGAAATAGGCGGCAAGGCCGAAGATGGTGTCGTTGGCATAGCCGATCGCCTCGTCCTCGGTCTCGAACCGGAACAGCGGCGCAAGAGGCCCGAAGGTTTCTTCCTGCGCCACCTTCATGGCCTGGGTGACGCCGGTGATGATCGTGGGCTCGAAGAAGCTGCCGCCGTTTCCGTGCCGCTTGCCGCCCGCAATCACCTCGCCGCCCTTGGCCAGCGCGTCGGCGATGTGTTCCTCGACCTTTTCCACGGCGGCCATGTTGATCAGCGGGCCAAGATCGGTGCCGGGTTTCAGCCCGTCGCCGACCACCATCTTGCTCACCGCCGCCTTCAGCTTGGCGGTAAAGGCGTCATAGACCCCCGCCTGCACATAGATCCGGTTGGCGCAAACGCAGGTCTGCCCGTTGTTGCGGTATTTCGACATCATGGCGCCCGCGACCGCCGCATCCAGGTCGGCATCGTCGAACACGATGAAAGGCGCGTTGCCGCCCAGCTCCATGCTGCATTTCAGCACCTGGTCGGCGGCCTGCTTCAGCAGGATGCGCCCCACCTCGGTGCTGCCGGTGAAGGTCAGCTTGCGGATCGCCGGGTTTTCGCAGAACTCCTTGCCGATGTCCGAAGACCGGCGCGACGTGACGATGGAGAACAGCCCCGCCGGAATGCCGGCCCGTTCCGCCAGCACCGCCAGCGCCAGCGCCGACAGCGGCGTTTCCGCCGCAGGCCGCCCGACAAAGCCGCAGCCCGCCGCAATCGCCGGGCCGCATTTGCGGGTGATCATGGCGTTGGGAAAGTTCCACGGCGTGATGCTGGCCACAACCCCGATCGGCTGGCGCAGCACGGTGATGCGCTTGTCGGGCTGATGGCCGGGGATGGTTTCGCCGTAGATGCGCTTGGCTTCTTCGGCGAACCATTCGATGAAACTGGCGCCATAGGCGATTTCGCCCTTGGCCTCGGCCAGCGGCTTGCCCATTTCGGCGGTCAGGATGGCGCCCAGGTCGTCTTGCGCCTCCATCATCAGGTTGAACCACTTGCGCATGACATTGGCGCGGTCCTTGGCGGTGCGCCTTTGCCAGGCCTTCATCGCGGTTTCGGCGGCGGCAATGGCGCGCGCCACCTCGGCCCGCCCGAGGTTGGGCACGGTGCAGATCACGTCGCCCCGGGCGGGGTTGGTCACGGGAAAGGTGCTGCCATCGTCGGCATCGATCCATTCTCCGGCCACATAGGCCTTGGTCGCCAGCAGCGACGGGTCTTTCAGCATTGCGCGCAGGTCGGTTGCGGTGTCCAGCATCGGGGCCTCCCATTCCGGTTCGGAACATGCAAAGCATGGGCGCAACAGGTTGTCCAGCGACAGGGATATCGGGAATGGATTGGGACCGCGCCTATGCCAACGGCGACTTCATCGAAGGGGCCGCGGACTATCCGCCGAAATGGGCGGCGGCGGCGGCCACGTTCCGCGATGCGCTGGGCGACCGAGCCCGGCTCGACCTGCCCTACGGGCCCGGCGCCCGCAACCGGCTGGACCTGTTCCTGCCCGACGGCGCCCCGCGCGGGCTGCTGGTGTTCATCCACGGCGGCTACTGGCTGGGCTTCGGGCGCGAAAGCTGGTCGCACCTGGCCGCCGGGCCGCTGGCGCATGGCTGGACGGTGGCGATGCCCTCCTACACCCTCGCGCCCGAGGCACGGATCGCACAGATGACGCGCGAGGTCGGACAAGCCATCACGACAGCGGCAGACATGGTCGCAGGCCCGATCCATGTGGCGGGGCATTCTGCCGGCGGCCACCTGACTGCCCGCATGGCCTGCGCCAATGCCCCGCTGCCGCCGGCAGTTGCCGCGCGCATCGTCCGTGCCGTGCCGGTTTCGCCGCTCGCCGATCTTGGCCCCATCGCGCGGACCAGAATGAATGAAAGTCTCGCGCTGGATGCAGCCGAGATTGCCGCCGAAAGCCCGGCCTATCTGGCGCGCCGCGCCCATACCGAAACGCTGGTCTGGGTCGGCGGGCAGGAACGGCCCAGCTTCCTGTGGCAGGCGCGGCTGTTGTCCGAGGAGTGGGCCTGCCCCTGGCACGTCGAACCCGGGCAGCACCATTTCAACGTGATCGAACCGTTGGCCGATGCCGACAGCCCCCTGACGCAGGCGGTGGCGGGCTGATCGCGGATCACCCCCCGAACTTCTCCAGCGCGGCCAGGTCCATCGTTTCCAGCACCGGCAGCATCACGGCCGGGTCGGCATCCTGCGCCTGCACCAGCACGCGGTTGGCGATCAGCGCCTGCAAGGAATTGTCCTGCTGCAGGAACCGCACCCGGCCCACGCGCACCACCTTGCCCATCGTCGCCATCAGCTGCGCATTGGACAGCATCGCACCCATGCTGGCGACCAACGGGTTGTCGGCCATGATGGTGATGCGGAAACTGGCGTCCGGGCCCTGATAGGTCGCCTCCGCCCCGATGCCGCCGCCCATCATGGCCAGGCCGGTGTTCATGTCGGTCTTGATCTCGCGCGTCCAGCCTTCGGGCGCTGCGGGCAGAAAGGCCGACAGGTCGTCGGCCTTGGCCGACTGGATCATCTGCTGTGCAGCGATCAGCTCGTCCAGCGCGAACTGGCGGTCGCCATCCTCCCAGGCCTCCAGGGCAGAGCGGATGGTGTCGGCCACCGGATCGGCCTGAACCGGGGCCGCCAGAAGCAAGGCAAGGACAAGGGCAGGAATACGCATGACAATCTCCCGTTCAATCTGGCCCTACCCTGCCAGTCCGGGCCGGCGCAGGCAAGCGTTTCAGCCGTGGCGGCTGGACCAGGCCGGTTGCAGGTCGCCCGGCATCGCCCGGGCGGCATGGACCCCGCGCGCAATGGCCCGCGCCAGGACGCAGGCCGCGGCATGGCCAATGATGAAGGGGTCGGCCACCGGGTCAAGCATCGCCCGGTCGCCGGTTGCCACGGCAAAGACCAGATCGCCGTCGAAGGGCGTGTGGCTGGGCACGATGGCGCGCGCCATGCCATCCTGCGCGGCGGTGGCCATGCGCTGCGCCTGCGCCTGGGTCAGTGCGGCATCGGTGGCCACGATGGCAATGGTCGTGGCCTCGCCCAGTTGCTTGCCGGGGCGCAGGTCGCGGTCGCCCGGAAAGGCGGCCGGCAGCCCCAGCCCGCCGAACTCGGCCCCCAGCTCCCAAGGTGCGGCCCAGAACTGCGGCCCATCGCCCACGGTCACCGATCCCAGCGCGTTCACCACCACCAGCGCCCCCACGGTAATGCCGCTGTCCAGCACCGCCGAAGCCGACCCGAGCCCACCCTTCCAGTTGGCGGTGGTCGCGCCATACCCCGCCCCCGCGGTCCCCAGCGCAAACTCCGGCCCCGCGGCCTCCAGCGCCGCGCGCCCCAGCGCCGGATAGGGGCTGGCATCCCACCCCTTGTCGCCGCCATTGGCCAGATCGAAGATGATCGCCCCCGGCACCACAGGCACATGCAGCCCATGCACCGCATAGCCGCGCCCCATGCGGCGCAGGCCGTCCACCACCCCGCCGCACGCATCGAGGCCATATACCGATCCGCCCGCCAGGCAGATCGCCTCGACCTCCTGCACGATCTTGTCGGGCGCCAGCAGGTCGGTTTCCCGCGTCCCCGGCGCGCCCCCCATCACCGAAACGGCCGCCGTGAACGCCCGTTCGCCCAGCAGCACCGAAACGCCCGTGCGCACCCTCTCATCCTGCGCGTTGCCCACCCTCAAGCCCGACACATCGGTGATGAGGTTCCGAGGTCCAGCCCGCATCGCTTCCGTCCTTCACCTTGTCGAAATATCCTCGGGGGGTCCGGGGGGCAGACAGCCCCCCGGCGCTCAGATGCAGCGCCCGCCGTCCACTTCCATCGCCACGCCCGTCACCATCGACGCCTCGTCCGAACACAGGAACAGCGCGGCATTGCCCATGTCCTCGGGCGTGGAAAACCGCCCCAGCGGGATGGTGGACAGGAACCTGGCCCGAATCTCGGGCGTATCCTCGCCCATGAAGGATTTCAGCAAGGGCGTCTCTCCCGCCACCGGGTTCAACGCATTCACCCGCACGCCGAAGGGCGCCAGCTCCACCGCCATCGCCCGTGTCGCGGTAATCATCCAGCCCTTGGAGGCGTTGTACCAGTTCAACCGCGGCCGCGGGCTGACCCCGGCGGTCGAGGCGATGTTCAGGATCGCCCCCGACCGGCGCGACTTCATCCCCGGCACGATGGCGCGGGCCGTCAGATAGACCGACTTGGCGTTCACCCGCAGCACGCGGTCGAAATCGGCCTCGGACACATCCTCCATGAAGGCGGGCAGATGCGTCACACCGGCGTTGTTCACCAGAATGTCGGGCACATCGCCAAAGGCGGTGCGGGCCTGCGCCGCCATCTGGGCCACCGAGGGGCCGTCGCCCACATCGACGGCGCAGGCGATGCCGCCGATCTCGGCGGCGATGGCCTCGGCGGCGGCCTCGTTGATGTCCCCCACCATCACCCGCGCCCCTTCGGCGGCAAAGCGGCGCGCGATGCCGGCACCGAACCCCGACCCCGCCCCGGTGACGATCGCTGTCTTGCCTGCCAGTCGCATGTTCCCTCCTTTGGCCAGTCGCGCGCATGGGGGCATGTTTCGCGCCGATGCGCAAGTCACCCGCCGGGCCGCCTGCGGGCGGCGGCGATCAGGCCACCGCCAGCACGATCTTGCCGATATGCGTGCCGCCTTCCATGCGGGCATGGGCATCGGCCGCGCGGTCCAGGGCAAAGGTCTGGTCCATCACCGGCGCGACCTTGCCCGCGGCCAGCAGCGGCCAGACATGGCGTTCGAGGTCGGCCGCGATACGCGCCTTGGCCTCGACCGATTGGGGCCGAAGGGTGGATCCGGTGATGGTCAGCCGGCGCACCATCACTTCGGCAAAGTTCAGCTCCACCTTGGGGCCCGTCAGAAAGGCGATCTGCACCAGGCGCCCGTCATCGGCCAAGGCCCGCACGTTCCGCGGCAGATAGCTGCCCCCCACCATGTCGAGGATCAGGTCGGCACCGCCTTCGGCTTTCATCACCGCCAAGAAATCCTCGGCCCGGTGATTGATCGCGCGCTCCGCCCCCAGCCGCAGGCAGACGTTGCACTTGTCGTTGGTGCCCGCGGTGGCGAACACCCGCGCCCCGAAGGCGCGCGCCAGCTGGATTGCCGTGGTGCCGATGCCCGACGTGCCGCCATGCACCAGAAACCGCTCGCCCGCCTGCAGGCGGCCGCGCAGAAAGACGTTGGTCCAGACGGTGAAAAAGGTTTCGGGCAGGCAGGCAGCCTCGCGCAGGCCCATGCCTGCGGGCACCGGCAAGGCGTGATCGGCCGGGCAGGTCGCATATTCGGCATAGCCGCCGCCGGGCAACAAGGCGCAAACCGCATCGCCCGGCTTCCAGCGCGCCACCCCCTGCCCCACCGCCACCACATGCCCCGCGGCCTCCAGCCCCGGCAAGGGCGAGGCCCCCGGCGGCGGCGCATAGGCCCCGGCGCGCTGCAAGGCATCGGGGCGGTTCACCCCGGCATAGGCCACGCGGATCAGAATTTCGCCATGCCCCGGAACGGGCAAGGTGCGGGTGGCCGGTTGCAGCACCTCGGGTCCGCCGGGCGCGGCGATTTCCACCACGCGCATGGTTTCGGGCAGGTCGGGCATCATGCGGGTCATGCGGCATCTCCGGTGCGGGGCGCCTTGATGCCCGCGGCGATGCGGGCCTGCAAGGTCATCAGCGGACGGGTCAGCGGGTTGTCGCGCAGCCTGGCCTTGGTGGCCTCGAAGGCCATGACCCCCGCGATGCGCCGGTCCAGGAAATCGCGCGTTGCCGACAGGTCGGGCGTGTCGTCGCCCAGCCAGTAAAGCACGGTCGAGGCATAGACCCCTGCCAGGATCGCCCGCTTGGAATACCAGTTCAGATCGTCCGAGGTATCGCCCAGCGCCGTCCAGATCGTGTCGGCGGTCTGCCAGATCGCGCGGGCGCCATCGGCCGCCAGATGGGGCAAGGCAAACAGCGCCGTCGCGCGGCGCACCACCTCGCGGTCGCCCGCCGCATCGAGGCGCTGCATCACGGCAAAGGCCACCCGCTCGCGGAACCGCATGCCCGACAGGTCGGCCGACGCCAACCTGCGCCGCAGCTCGGCATCCCCCATCGCGTGCGCGGTCAACGCCAGATCGACCGCCCCGCGCGGGCAATGCACCCGCGCCAGCGATTCGGGCACCCCGGCATCGGCACAGGCGGCGCGAAAGGTGGTTTCGGACCACCCGTCGAAGGGCACATGCGCCAGCGCGGCGGTGGCCAGCCTTTCGCGGATCTCGTTCATCGCTCACTCCCGGTTTCGCCTTGGCAAAGGTAGACAAGCGCGGCGCGCTATGCTAGGGCCCCGCAGCCTGCACATATCGTGCAACTTCAACTTGGAAAGGTGGTGAAAACCACATGCAGGTCAGCGTTCGCGACAACAACGTCGATCAGGCCCTCCGGGCCCTGAAGAAAAAGCTCCAGCGCGAGGGCGTGTTTCGGGAAATGAAGCTCAAGCAGCATTTCGAGAAACCCTCCGTCAAGAAAGCGCGGGAGAAAGCCGAAGCCGTTCGCCGGGCGCGCAAACTCGCGCGCAAGAAGGCCCAACGCGAAGGCGCTCTCTGAGCGATTTCCGATGCTGGGCGGGGCGACCCGCCGATGGCGAACCCCCGGGGCGAAAGCCCGCGGGGGTTTTTCATTGCGATCAAGCTTTTACGATCGACCTGGCCGGCAATTTCCCGTGCCGCGGTTGAACCGGGGGCCGCGAATGGCCATGTCGGGGGTGGCTTTTCGAAAGGAACCCCCATGCTCTATGTCGATATTCCGACCACGCCCGAATTGCAGAAGCTGATCGCGGCCCGGGGCGAGGCGCATGTTTCGTTCTACCTGCGCACCACCCCCGAAACCCAGGACATCGGGCAGGCGCGAATCGAGCTGGGCAACCTGCTGAAAGCCGCCGTGGCCCAGATGGAGGCGGCAGGAACCCCCAAGCGGACCATCTGGCCGATCGAGGAGCAGGTCGCCGACCTGCTGGACGACGAACGGTTCTGGCGATTCCAGGCCAACAGCCTGGCCGTGTTCGTCACCCCGCAAGGCCTGCAGGCGTTTCGCCTGCCGAACCACCTGACCGACATGGTGCAGGTGGCCGACAGGTTCCACGTCAAGCCGCTGCTGCGGTCGGTTTCGGTGCCGCAGCATGCCTTCGTGCTGGCGCTCTCGGAAAACGCCGTGCGGCTGGTCGAGGTGTTTGCCGACCTGCCGCCGCAAGAGATCCGGGTGCCCGACATGCCCAAGGATGCCGCCAGCCACGCCCGCACCGCCAGCGTGAATTCGCGCAGCTATTCGGGCCGCAAGGGCGGGGCCGAAGGCCAGAACGTGCTGTTGCGCGCCTATGCCCGGGCGGTCGATGCCGCGCTGCGCCCGGTGTTGGCCGGGCGGTCGGAACCGCTGATCCTGGCGGCGACCGACCCGCTGCTGTCCATGTTCCGGTCCGTCTGTTCGTATGGCGGGCTTGCCGACGGCGTCATCCGCACCAGCCCCGGAAACCTGACGCCCGCCGAACTGGCCGATTCGGCGCGCCCGATCCTGGACGAGATCCAGGCAGGTCTGGTGCAGCAGGCCCATGCCCTGTTTTCCGCCCGCGAAAACGAAGGCCGCGCCACCACCCAGGTGGCCCGCGCCGCCCGGGCCGCGACCTTCGGTGCGGTCGAATTGCTGTTGGTCGATATCGACGAGGTGGTGCCCGGCACCGTCGACGACAGCACCGGCGAGGTGACCTTGGCCAAGGCAGACAGCGCGCAGACCTATGGCGTGATCGACGAGATCGCCGGCCGTGTCCTGCAATCGGGCGGCCGCGTCATGGCGCTGCGGCGCGAGGATATCCCGCAGGCGGCATCGCTGGCGGCGATCCTGCGCTACGCGATCTGACAAGGCGCCCCGCGCCCGGCCCGCCAGCAGCAGTGCCAGGCGCGGGGCGCCATGCCCGCGCTGGCCAGCAGCACCATCCCGACCAGCGACGCGAACTGAACGCTGCCCGCCCCCGCTGCCAGCGGCACAAGGAACCAGGCCGGGATAAGCGGCTCCAGCTTGACCACGGAAGCCACGTTGGTGGCCACATAGCGGTGCGGGCCGATCTGCCCCGCAAGTTTGCCGCAAGAGATTTCCGCCCGCGACACGGGCATGGCACGAGGCCGGGGACACTCGACCCCGATGGCGGTTTTCGGCACCTGCACCAGCGTGCCTTGCGTGGTCGCCCCGTTGGAAACCCCGATGCGGAGGGTCATCGGGTCGAACGGGATCGTCGTATCCGACACCAGCTTGCCGAAGGCCGATTGCGTTTCGGCCCGGGTCGCCCGCTCGAACCCCTTGTCGATGGTCCGGGTCAGCAGCACCTTGTCGGACCGCGCCAGCGCGAACCGGCAACTGACCAGCCCCCGCGCCTCATAGAACGGGTGCAGGATCGTCAGCTGATGCCTTTCGATGTCGAAGGCCATCGCAACGGGGACGCTGGCAGAGGGCAGCAACGGCGCCAGCGCCACCAGCGGTGCCCCCGGCGCGGGCGGCGCCCCGGGGCCCAGCAAGGGCAGGTAAATCGTGTCGCCGGCCCGGATGCGGTCGGGGTGCGCGATGCGTGCCCCGCCGCGCGCCAGCACATCCGGCATGTTGTCGAAGGCGTAAAGCCTTGGCCATTCCTTGTGGCTGCCCAGCGCCCCTTGCGCGATGCCGGACAGGGTATCGCCGGGCTTGATCCGGCAGGCAACGGCAGGCATCGCAGGCATGGCTCGCCCTCGGCGCACTTGAGGCCATCCGTCTCCGTATGCCCGGGGGTAACAGGAACAGCGCCACCCGACAACCTCGGCTTGGGGCCGGCCCGATCCGGCGGCGTCATTTTTCGCTTTCCATCCGCTTCGGCGCCGGTATAGTCGCGGCCATGACACGGGATGCTCATATCGCCATTGCCTACGGGGTTTCTGCCCTGCGGCTGCCCCGTGGTCTGCTTCTCCTTAGCTGCCTCTGAGCGTGCCTTTGGGCGCGACCGCTCGGAGGTGACCAGCGCCCGGGACCGCAAGCAGACAACTCAGGAACCAAGCCATGACCGATACCTCCACCCAACCCCGCGTCCTGATCTTCGACACCACGCTGCGCGATGGCGAACAGTCGCCCGGCGCCACCATGACCCACGACGAAAAGCTGGAAATCGCCGGCCTGCTGGATGAAATGGGCGTGGACATCATCGAGGCGGGCTTTCCCATCGCCTCCGAAGGCGACTTCGCCGCGGTGTCCGAGATTGCGCGCAACAGCCGCAATTCGGTGATCTGCGGCCTCGCGCGTGCCAACTTCACCGATATCGACCGCTGCTGGGAGGCGGTGAAACACGCCCGCCAGCCGCGCATCCACACCTTCATCGGCACGTCGCCGCTACACCGGGCGATTCCGAACCTGACCATGGACCAGATGGCCGAGCGCATCCATGCCACGGTCACCCATGCCCGCAACCTGTGCGACAACGTGCAGTGGTCGCCGATGGACGCCACCCGGACCGAACACGACTATCTGTGCCGCGTGGTGGAAATCGCGATCAAGGCCGGGGCCACCACCATCAACATTCCCGATACTGTAGGCTACACCTACCCGTTCGAAAGCGCGCGCCTGATCCGCATGTTGCTGGAACGGGTTCCGGGGGCCGATACCGTGGTCTTCGCCACGCATTGCCACAACGACCTGGGCATGGCCACGGCCAACAGCCTGGCCGCGGTCGAGGCCGGGGCACGCCAGATCGAATGCACGATCAACGGCCTGGGCGAACGGGCCGGCAACACCGCGTTGGAAGAAGTGGTGATGGCGCTGCGCGTGCGCAACGACATCCTGCCCTATCGCACCGGCGTCGACACGACGAAGATCATGCACCTGTCGCGCCGGGTTTCCACGGTGTCGGGCTTCGTGGTGCAGCCCAACAAGGCCATCGTCGGCAAGAATGCCTTTCTGCACGAAAGCGGCATCCATCAGGACGGCGTGCTGAAGAACGTGGAAACGTTCGAGATCATGCGCCCCGAGGATATCGGCCTGACGGCCAAGAACATCGCCATGGGCAAGCATTCCGGCCGCGCCGCACTGCGCGCCAAGCTGCGCGAGCTGGGCTACGAGCTGGCCGACAACCAGCTGAACGATGTGTTCGTCCGCTTCAAGGCGCTGGCCGACCGCAAGAAGGAAGTCTACGACGACGACCTGCTCGCGCTGGTGGCCGACCAGGCGGCAAACGCCGAAAACGACACGCTGAACCTCAAGTCGCTGCGCGTGATCTGCGGCACCGGCGGCCGGGCCGAGGCCGAAATGGTGCTGACCATCGACGGCGTCGACCATGCCACCGACGCCACCGGCGACGGCCCGGTCGATGCCGCCTTCAACTGCGTCAAGGATCTGTGGAAGCACAAGGCCCGCCTGCAACTCTATCAGGTCCATGCCGTCACCGAAGGCACCGACGCGCAGGCCACGGTTTCGGTCCGGCTGGAGGAGGACGGCCGCATCGTGACCGGCCAGTCGGCCGACACCGATACCATCGTCGCCAGCGTCAAGGCCTATATCAACGCGCTGAATCGCCTGGTGGTGCGGCGCGCCAAGTCGGCGCCGGGCGACAACGTGAAGTCGGTCTACTACCAGGACAGCGTCTGAACCCGCAGCCCCCCCGGGCCGGAACCCGCGGTTTCCGGCCCAGGGTCATGGCCCCGAAGCCCGCGACGGACCATCCGCGCGGCTTGCGCAAAAGCTTCACTTGCCATTCCCGGGGTTTTCCCTGTTTGATCGCGGTGTTGCCCGCGCTGGCGCGGGTGCGGGAGGGGGCAGGAAATGACAGACGCGCGGCGGCGGATCTGGGGCTGGTATTTCTTCGACTGGGCCAGCCAACCTTACAACACGCTGCTCCTGACCTTCGTTTTCGGCCCCTATGTCGTGTCGGTCGTGGGCGACGGCACCATGGCCCAGACCATCTGGGGCTACGGCATCGGCGCGGCCGGTTTCCTGATCGCGCTGGCCTCGCCGGTGCTTGGGGCGATCGCCGACAAGGCGGGGCGGCGCATGGCCTTCATCTGGCTGTTTTCGCTGCTCTATGTGCTGGGCGCCTGGGGGCTGTGGTGGTCGGCGCCCGACAGCTTCAACGTCTGGTGGGTGATGCTCTCGTTCTGCGTCGGGCTGATCGGCATGGAATTCGCCACCACCTTTACCAATGCGATGATGCCCGACCTCGCCCCGCCAGAGGAGCTGGGCAAGATTTCCGGCTCCGGCTGGGCCTTCGGCTATGCCGGGGGGGTATTGGCGCTGATCCTGATGCTGCTGTTCCTCGCCGAAGGCGCCAGCGGCACCACGCTGATCGGCATCGCCCCGCTGTTCGGGCTGGATGCCGCCGCCCGAGAAGGCACGCGGGCCGTGGGCCCCTTTACCGCGATCTGGTTCGCGGTGTTCATGGTGCCGTTCTTTCTGTGGGTGCGCGAACCGCGACGCCCCGGCATCGGCATCCTGGCCGCCGTCCGCGGCGCGGTGCCCGAAACGCTGGCCACCCTGCGCGCGCTGCCGCGCAACCGCAGCCTGTTCGCCTATCTCGGTTCGTCGATGTTCTACCGCGATGCGCTGAACGGCATGTATACCTTCGGCGGCATCTATGCGGCCGGCGTGCTGGGTTGGGCGGTCACCGATGTGGGCGTCTTCGGCATTCTGGCGGCGATCACCGGGGCGGTGTTCGCCTGGGCGGGCGGGCGCGCCGACAGCCGCTATGGGCCCAAGCCGGTGATCCTGCTGTCGGTTCTGCTGCTGGCTGCGGTCTGCCTTGGCATCGTCTATGTCAGCCGCACCGAGGTGTTCGGCCTGCCCGTCGGGCCCGACAGCATCCTGCCCGACATCGCCTTCTACGTGCTCGGCTGCCTGATCGGGGCCGGCGGCGGGGTGCTGCAATCGGCCAGCCGCACGATGATGGTGCGCCAGTCCGACCCCGACAAGATGACCGAATCCTTCGGGCTTTATGCGTTGTCGGGAAAGGCGATGTCGTGGATGGCGCCGCTTTCGATCGGAATCACGACGCAGGCGACCGGGTCGCAACAGCTGGGTATCGTTCCCCTGATCGTTCTTTTCCTGATCGGCCTCCTGCTGCTAGTCTTCGTCAAACCCGACGGAGAGCCGAAAGCATGGTCCGAACCCTCCTCCTGATCGCGGCCTTGCTGACGCCGGCGGCGGCGCAGGCCGAACCAAAGGCCAACCAGCTGTTCGGCGCACACAAGGCCGCCAGCCGGCAGGCGCCCGAACCCATCGGCAGCTATGCGCGCGGCTGCGCAGCCGGGCTGGTGCAACTGCCCGAAACCGGGCCGACCTGGCAGGCGATGCGGCTCAGCCGGAACCGCAACTGGGGCCACCCCGAGATGATCCGCTTTCTCCAGGATCTGTCGGTCGAGGCCACGCGCCACGGCTGGCGCGGGATCTATGTCGGCGATATCAGCCAGCCGCGCGGCGGCCCGATGACCTCGGGCCACGCCAGCCACCAGATCGGGCTGGACGCCGACATCTGGATGCTGCCGGCCCGGCGGCTCAACCTCAGCCGCGCCGAGCGGGAAAAGATCAGTTCCGCCGTGGTCCGCACCGCCGATCAGCGCGGCGTCACCGCCGAGTGGACGGCCTCGCACCACGCCATCATGCGCGCCGCCGCACTGGACCCGCGGGTGGACCGCATCTTTGTCGCCGCCGCTGTGAAGATCGAGATGTGCAAGACCGCAACCCCCGCCGATACCCGCTGGCTGCAGAAAATCCGCCCGATCTACGGGCACGACGCGCATTTCCATGTGCGCTTGAAATGCCCTGCCGACGCCTCGGGCTGCGAGACGCAGAAACCCACGGTCGCCGAACTGTCCAAGGGCGGCAACGGGTGCGACGAAACGCTGATGTGGTGGGTGACCGAATATCTGAACCCGCCCAAGCCCGACCCGAAGCAACCCAAGGAGCCGCGCCCCCGCGGCCCGCGCGACTATACCATGGCCGATCTGCCGCAACGCTGCGCCGCGGTGCTTGCCGCCCCCTGACCGCGCACCGGCCCCTTGCGGCGCAGAGGGGCGCTGCCCCTCGCCGCGTGCCGCGGCTCACCCCGGGATATTTGTTTCAAGGTGAAGCAGCTGCCCGTTTCACCTTGACCCAAATATCCCCGCCGGAGGCATCCAACGCCCGGGCCGGGAGGGCCGCAGGGGCATTGGGGCGCAGCCGTCATGCCGATGCAGGACGGCAGGGGTCAGGGGCGGGGCAAGATCGGTGCCGGCAGGTCGGCGGGCAACGGGCAGATATAGGGCGTCTTTTCCAGCCGCCGCGCGTGTTCGGCCTTGGCCTCGGCCAGCAGGGCGGGGTCGGCCAGCAGCATCTGCGCGACCCGCCCCATCGCCTTGGCGGCATGCACCATGCCCTTGTGCGCGATGCCCGACTTGCCTTGTGCGGTCAGTTGCCAGCTGTGGAACGGGGTGCCGATGGCGCAGGTGGCCACCAGAACCTCGGTGGTCGGCACCTTCCAGGTGACATCGCCCACGTCGGTGGACCCGATCAGCACCTCGCCGCCCGGGCGCATCGGCACCACCCAGTCGCACAGTTCCACGCCCGGCTCGGGCTCGCGCGCGACGATGGCCCATTCGGTGGCGATGTCCTGGGCGCTCAGCGTGGCCTGGATGCGGCGGGCATAGGCGCGATCCTCCTCGTCGAAGGGCACGCCGCCCAATTCGTCCAGCGCGGCCTGCATCGCCCGGTCCATCGTCAGGTTTTCCAGATGGTTCGACACCGCGGTGAACACCCGCGCCTCTACGGTGGTTTCGGTCATCAGCGCGGCACCCTCGGCCACCTTTCTGACCCGTTCGACCAGCGCCAGCATGTCGGCCAGCTTCAACGCGCGGATGGAATAGCGCACCCTGGCCGTGGACTGCACCACGTTGGGCGCCTTGCCCCCGGCATCGAGATAGGCGTAGTGGATGCGTGCATCCTGCACCATGTGTTCGCGCATGTAGTTCACGCCCACCGACATCAGTTCCACCGCGTCCAGCGCCGACCGGCCCAGATGCGGCGAAGCAGCGGCATGGGCGGCGCGGCCCGTAAAGGTGAAGTCCATCCGGGTGTTGGCCAGTGCCAGCGGGTCGTCCACCCGGGTAAAGCAGCTTGGGTGCCAGGTGATCGCGGCGTCCACATCGTCGAAGGCGCCGTCGCGCACCATGAAGGTCTTGGCCGCGCCGCCTTCTTCGGCCGGGCAACCGTAATAGCGCACGCGGCCGGGGGTGCCGGTCGCCTCCAGCCAGTCCTTGACGGCGCAGGCGGCCAGCATCGCGGCCGAGCCGAGCAGGTTGTGCCCGCAGCCGTGCCCGTTGCCGCCGGCTTCCACCTCTTGCCGGTAGTCGATGCCGGCCACCTGACTCAGGCCCGGCAGCGCGTCGTATTCGCCGAGAATGGCGATGACCGGGCCGCCGTTCCCTGCCTCGCCCATCACCGCCGTCGGCAGGCCGGCGACGTTTTCCGTGATCCGAAACCCCTTGGCGCGCAGCATGGCGGCATGTTCGGCGCAGGATTGCCATTCGGCATACAGCGTCTCGGGCATGCCCCAGACGCGGTCGGCCAGCCCGATCAGGTCGTCCTGATGACGCTCGACCAGGTGCGGGATTTCGGAAGTGTTCTGCATGGTCTTTCCCCCTTGGTGGCGCGAGTGAACCGCAAGGGCGGCGGAATGTCCATCCGCCGCCCCGCCCCGCCGCTTGCCCTGTTCCCGGTCAGCGGCTAAGTCAGGAAAGATTGCAGGAAAGGGCCCGCCATGACGCCTGACGACCCGAAGACGCTGGTTTCCACCGCCTGGCTCGAGGCGCATCTGAAAGACCCCGACCTGCGGGTGATCGACGCCTCGTGGTATCTGCCGGAGATGGGGCGCAACGGGCGGGCCGAATACGATGCAGCCCATATCCCGGGCGCGCGTTTCTTCGACATCGACGAGATTTCCGATATCCGCAGCCCCTTGCCCCACATGGCCCCGCCGGTGGAAAAGTTCGTCAGCCGGATGCGCGCGATGGGCATCGGCGACGGGCATCAGGTGGTGGTCTACGATGGCATGGGCCTGTTTTCGGCCCCGCGCGTTTGGTGGACCTTCCGGCTGATGGGCAAGACGGATGTGGCAGTGCTGGACGGCGGCTTTGCCAAATGGCAGGCCGAGGGCCGCCCGGTCGAGGACATGCCCCCCATCCTGCGCGACCGCCACATCACCGTGCAGCGCAACGCCGGGCTGGTAAAGGATGTGACGCAGGTGGCGCAGGCTTCCAAGCTGGGCAGCCATGCCATCGTCGATGCGCGCAGCCCCGGACGTTTTGCCGGGGACGAACCCGAACCCCGCCCCGGCCTGCGGCAGGGCCATATTCCGGGCGCGCGCAACCTGCCCTGGCAGCAGATGCTGAATCCCGATGGCACGATGAAATCGCCCGATGCCCTGCGCGCGGCCTTCGAGGCGGCCGGGGTGGATCTGGGCAAGCCGGTCATCACCACCTGCGGGTCGGGGGTGACGGCCGCGATCCTCAGCCTGGGGCTGGAGCGTATCGGGCACCGAAACCATGCGCTGTATGACGGGTCGTGGGCGGAATGGGGCATGTACGAAGACATGCCCGTGGAAAGAGGATAAGCCATGCTGGAACGCCTGCAACCGCAGCCCGAGGACAAGATCATCCAGCTGATGGCGCTGTATCGCGCCGATCCGCGGAGCGACAAGATCGACCTTGGCGTCGGCGTCTACAAGGATGCCAGCGGACAGACCCCGGTGATGCGCGCGGTGCGCGCGGCGGGCCAGGCCGTCTGGCAGGCCGAGACGACCAAGACCTATGTTGCCCTTGCTGGCGATACCGCCTTTCACGCCGCAATGGCCGGGCTGGTGCTGGGCGATGCCGTGCCTGCGGCCCGTGTGGCGGCGGCCGCCGCGCCGGGCGGCACGGGGGCGCTGCGCATTGCCTTCGACCTGATCCGCAAGACCGTGCCGGGGGCGACCGTCTGGATGTCGGACCCGACCTGGCCGAACCATCCCGCGATCTGCAAGGATCTGGGGCTGAAGGTCGCCACCTACCGCTATTTCGACGAAGCCACCGGCGGCGTGGACGCCGCCGGGATGCTGGCCGATCTGCGCCGCGTGGCCCCGGGCGACGTGGTGCTGCTGCACGGCTGCTGCCACAACCCCACGGGCGCCAACCTGACCGATGCCGAATGGGTCCGGGTGGCCGATGCGCTGGCGGCTTCGGGCGCAACGGTGCTGGTGGACATTGCCTACCAGGGCTTCGGCGACGGGCTGGAGGAGGATGCCTTCGGCACCCGGCTGCTGGCGCAGCGCCTGCCCGAACTGCTGATTGCGGCAAGCTGTTCCAAGAACTTCGGGGTTTACCGCGAACGGGTCGGCATCCTGCTGGCCGTGGTGCCCGAAGGGGCGGATCGCGGCACGGTGCAGGCCAACCTCGCCATGCTGAACCGGCTGAACTATTCCTTCCCGCCCGATCACGGCGCGCGGCTGGTGCAGACGGTGCTGGACACGCCCGCCTTGCGCGCCGACTGGCAGGCGGAACTGGAGGAGGTGCGCCTGTCCATGCTGTCGTTGCGCGAACAGCTGGCGGCGGAACTGCGCCAGCTGACCAATTCGGACCGCTTCGATTTCGTCGCCCGCCATCGCGGCATGTTCTCGCGCCTCGGGCTTTCGCCCGATCAGGTGGCGCGGCTGCGCAACGAGCATGCGATCTACATGGTGGACGACAGCCGGATCAACATTGCCGGGCTGAACCGGGGCAGCGTGCCGGTGCTGGCGCGAGCCATCGCCCAGGTGCTGTAGCGGGCGATGCCGCGCTTCGCCTTTCTGGTGGAATACGACGGCGGCCCCTTTGCCGGCTGGCAACGCCAGGCGGGGGGGCAGCTTTCGGTGCAAGGGGTGCTGGAAGCCGCCCTTGCCCGGCTGGACCCCGCCGCCCCCACCGTTGCCGCTGCCGGGCGCACGGATGCGGGCGTTCACGCCACCGGGCAGGTCGCCCACGCCGATCTCGGCCGGGCGTGGGATCCGTTTCGCCTGCAAGGCGCGCTCAACGCGCATCTGCGCCCGCACCCGGTGGCGGTACTGGCGGTGGCGCCGGTGGCCGACGATTTCCACGCCCGGTTTTCCGCGCTGGAACGGCGCTATGTCTTTCGCCTGCTGTGCCGGCGCGCGCCAGCCACGCATGACCGCGGGCTGGTCTGGCAGGTGCCGCACGCGCTGGACCTTGGCGCGATGCGGGCGGCGGCCGCGCATCTGATCGGGCTGCACGACTTCACCACCTTCCGCGCCGCGCTGTGCCAGGCGAAAAGCCCGGTCAAGACGCTGGACGAGATCGCGCTGTCGCGCCACCCCGTGCCGGGCGGGACGGAAATCCGGCTGGCGCTGCGGGCGCGCAGCTTCCTGCACAATCAGGTGCGGTCCATCGTGGGCACGCTGGAGCGGGTGGGCGCCGGCGCCTGGCACCCCGACCGGGTGAAAGAGGCGCTGGAGGCGCGCGACCGCGCCGCCTGCGGCCCGGTCTGCCCGCCGCAGGGGCTGTATCTGGCCGGCGTGCGCTATGCCGACGATCCCTTTGCCGTGAACGCCGCCCCGGCATCCGGCACGCATTCGTGACCGCCCCCGGCGCCTCGGCGCCGGTATCGGCAAGCGCTTGCCGGATTCGCCCCCGCCGGGCGGCCGCAACCTGCCGATGCCCGGCGTGCCGGCGCCGGCGCATCTTCTCTGCCGCGCGCGCTTGCCCATGTTCGGACCAGTGTCCGGCCGACAGTGGCCGGTGCCTGCCCGCCCCCGGCATCGCCCTGGGCGCGCCGGCCACCGGGCGCCAAGGCCTCAGATCAAGGGGAACACCATGAAACAGATCGGCCTGTCCGCAGCGATCCTGACCGCAACCGCCACGATGGCCCTGGCGGGCGGCCCTGTCGCCACCCCGGTGGAACCGCCGGTGGCTGCCGTGGCGCCCACCCCGCAGCGGGTCATCGGCGACTGGCAAGGCGTCAAGGTCGGCGCCAACCTGAACTGGGGCCGCAGCAAGGCCGCGGGCCTTGCGGGCCGCCCCGACGGCTTGGGGCTGGGCATCCGCAGCACCTTCGACTGGCAGTTCGACCGGATGGTGCTGGGCTTCGGGTCCGACCTCGACTTCGGCAAGACCAGCGGCACCATCGGCGGCGTGCCCACCGACATCAGCCGCACCGCCACCCTGTTCGCCCGCGCCGGCTATGACGCCGGGCAATGGATGCCCTATGCGCTGGCCGGCTACAGCAAGGCCCGCCTGACCACCGGCGGCGCGCGCAGCAGCATGGAAGGCTATACCCTGGGCCTCGGCACCGAATACCGCATCACCCAGACGGTCAGCGCCTATGGCGAATACACCTATACCAACTTCGGCAACGTCGCAGCCCTGGGCAACGCCAAGGTCGATACGCAGAAACTGCGGATGGGCCTGAACTTCCGGTTCTGACGCCACCGGCAGAGGCAAACGAAAAGGGGCCGGATCGCGCGATCCGGCCCCTTGTGCTTGTTCCCTGCCGCGCTTGTCTCAGGCGATCAGGCCGGCGTGGCGCATGGCATCGCGGATGCGGTCCTTGGTGCCATCGGTCAGGCCCACCAGAGGCAACCGCACCTCGGGGCTGCACAGGCCCAGCACCGACAGCGCGTATTTCGCCCCGACCAGCCCGGGCTCGATGAAGATCGCCTCGTGCAGCGGCATCAGCCGGTCCTGATAGTCCAGCGCGGTGCGGTAGTCGCCGCGCAGGGTGGCCGCCTGGAATTCGGCGCACAGCTTCGGCGCCACGTTGGCGGTCACCGAAATGCAACCCACCCCGCCATGCGCGTTGAAGCCCAGCGCGGTCGCATCCTCGCCCGACAGCTGGATGAAATCGGGCCCGCAGGTCATGCGCTGCTGGCTGACGCGCTCCAGCTTGCCGGTGGCATCCTTCACCCCGATGATCCGCGGCAGCCTGGCCAGTTCGCCCATCGTCGCCGGAGTCATGTCGATGACCGAGCGCGGCGGGATGTTGTAGATGATGATCGGCAGATTGCAGGCATCGTGCATCGCGGTGAAATGCGCGATCAGCCCGGCCTGCGTCGGCTTGTTGTAATAGGGCGTCACCACCAGCGCCGCATCGGCCCCGGCCTTTTCGGCAAACCGGATCAGCCGGATACCTTCGGTCGTGTTGTTCGACCCGGCGCCTGCAATCACCGGCACCCGGCCGCGCGCGGCCTGCACCACGGTTTCGATGACGGTTTCGTGTTCCTCGTGGCTCAGCGTCGGGCTTTCGCCGGTGGTGCCCACCGGCACCAGCCCGGTCGAGCCTTGCTCGATATGCCATTCCACCAGATGTTTCAGCGTGTCCAGATCCAGCTCGCCGTTCTTGAACGGAGTTACCAGTGCTGGCATCGAGCCCTTGATCATGGCACGCGGTTCCCTGTGGGGCGGGCGTCGAGTCGCCCGGGTTGCAAACGCGCCCTTCCTAGCCCTGCGGCGGGCGGTTGCCAAGCGGGCGGTTGGCGGGTTTGTGTGTTGCCCTTGCCCGCCCGGCCAAGGCAAAAGAGGCGGATGATGCGCCCTCTGATCCGCCTTGCCCTTGCCCTTGCCCTTGCCGGGCTGACCGCCGCCCCCGCCGCGGCGCAGACCGACCCGTTGCGCACCGCCTTCGACCGCGTGGGCCAGGGCGACTGGGCCGGCGCCGCCGCAGCCGTGGCGCCGCTGGGGCCGGTGGCAGCCGATCTGGTGGAATGGCAGCGCCTGCGCGCCGGCGAAGGCACGCTGACCGATTACGAAGGCTTTCTGGCCCGCCGGCCCGACTGGCCCGGCCTGCCGCAACTGCGCGCCAAGGGCGAAACCGCCGTGGCGCGGTCCACCACCCCGGCGCGGGTGCTGCGCTGGTTCGGCGATGCCGACCCGGTTTCGGCCGAAGGCACCGTGGCGCTGGTGCGGGCCTTGCGCGCCTCGGGCCGGGCGGGCGATGCCGCGGCGATGCTGGCGCGGGTCTGGCCGGCGCTGACGCTGGACGAGGCCGGGCAGGCGCTGGTGCTCGCCGAGGCCGGCAATGCCCTGGGCCCGGCGCAACACGCCGCGCGGCTGGACAACCTGCTGTGGCAAGACCGTCGGGCCGAGGCGCGGCGCATGTTGGCGCTGGTTTCGCCCGACTGGCGCAGCCTGGCCGAGGCGCGCCTGGCCTTGCGCGAGGACCGCGACGGGGTGGACCGCCTGGTTGCCGCGGTGCCCGCCGCGCGGGCGAACGACCCCGGCCTTGCCCATGCCCGTTTCGACTGGCGCGCCCGCAAGGGCCGTTCCGATGCTGCAATCGAGATCCTGCGCGAACGCTCGACCTCGGCCGAGGCGCTGGGCCGGCCCGAGGCCTGGGCCGACCGGCGCGCCAGCCTTGCACGCGCCGCCTTGCGCGACGGCAAGGGGCGGCTGGCCTACGAACTGGCGTCCAGCCACCGCCTGACCGGCGGCAGCGATGCGGCCGACCTCGAATTCCTGGCCGGCTTTGCCGCGCTGCGGTTCAACAAGGATGCGGCCACCGCCTTGCGCCACTTCCAGACGCTGCGCGGCATGGTGGGCACACCGATTTCGGTATCGCGCGCCGAATACTGGCAGGCCCGCGCCTTGCAGGCGCTTGGACGCGAACCCGAGGCCCGCGCCGCCCTGACCCGCGCCGCCGAACACCAGACCGCCTATTACGGCCTGCTCGCGGCCGAAGCCCTGGGCCTGCCGCTGGACCCGGCGCTGGCCGTGCCGCCCGCGCTGCCCGACTGGCGCAAGGGCGCGTTTCTCAACTCCACGGTGACCGAGGCCGCCCTGCTGCTGTATCGCGCCGGCGACCGTGCGCTGGCGCGGCGGTTCCTGCTGCATCTGGCTGGCGGCAAGGGGCCCGAGGAACTGGCGGCCATGGGCGCCTTTGCCCTGGCCAAGGGCGATGCGCACCTTGCGGTGCTGATCGGCAAGCAGGCGGCCGGGCGTGGCATCATCCTGCCCGGCATCTACTTCCCCGAACCCGAGGTGCTGCCCGCCGATCTGGCGGTGGAACGCCCGCTTGCGCTGGCCATTGCGCGGCGCGAAAGCGAATTCCTGCCCGAGGCGGTTTCGCCCGCCGGGGCGCTGGGGCTGATGCAGCTGATGCCGGGCACCGCCAGGCTGATGGCCGGCAAGCTGGGCCTGCCGCACCTGCCTTCGGCGCTGACCACCGACCCGGCCTACAACGCCCGGCTGGGGGCCGCCTATCTGGCCCATCTGGCCGAGGAATTCGGCCCCTCGCTGGCCTTGCGCGCCGCCGGCTACAACGCCGGCCCGGGCCGCCCGCGGGCGTGGATGACCCAGCTGGGCGACCCGCGCCAGCCGTCGGTGGATGTGGTGGACTGGGTCGAGATGGTGCCCTTTACCGAAACTCGCACCTACATCATGCGCGTCGCCGAAGGGGTGGCGATCTATGCCGCGCGGCAGGCGCCGGGGCAGCCGGTGTCGATTTCGTCGCTGCTGCGCGGCACGCCGCGCTGAGGCTCAGTCGAACCGACGGTTCAGCTGCCGCATCCCCCAGGCCAGCGGTATCGCCGCCAGACCGCCCAGTGCCCAGACCTGCGGATGGTCGCCGAAGGTCTCGAACAGCTGCGTATAGGCGTGGATCGCGGCAAAGGTCATCGCGGCATTGAACAGCCCGCGCTGGTGGGTCTGTGCCGCGCGGATGGCAACGGCCGCCAGCGCCGCCGCCCAGATCAGCGCGAAAATGCCGGCCGGAATGTGCAAGGCACGGTCGCGGTAGGTCTCCAGCTGCAGCCAGAGGGCATCGGGATCGGTCCCGCCCGCCTCCAGCGCGGCCTGAACGAAGCTGTCGCCCACTGTGTCGCCCCAAAGCGAGCCGACCAGGAAACACAGGTTGGCCACCACAAAGGCCAGGATCGCCACGATCCCGGCGTGGCGCGCCTCGCGCGGGGCCAGCCGGCGCATCAGCCACAGGCAGACCGCGACCGTTGTCCCCATCTGCAGGATGCTCAAGGTCGGTTCCGGCGCATAGAACACATAGGCCGCGTGAAAATAGGCGGTGGAGGTGTCGAGCATCTGCGCAAAGGGCACGATGGCCAGCGCCGTCACCAACCGCACATCAAGCAGCCACCCGGCCCCGGCCACCAGCGCGAAGGCGTAAAGATGCAAGGCCATGCGGGGAAGGCCCCCCACCCCATGGGCAAACGCCAGCCCATAAGCC
Source organism: Gemmobacter sp. (assembly GCF_046292685.1). Taxonomy (GTDB): domain Bacteria; phylum Pseudomonadota; class Alphaproteobacteria; order Rhodobacterales; family Rhodobacteraceae; genus Wagnerdoeblera. The sequence goes on along the minus strand of NZ_JBKBQM010000027.1, from coordinate 17,589 downwards.
CCGCCCAGATGCAAGGCGACCCCGGCCAGCAGCAAGAACCCGGTGACAAAGCGCAAACCTGCCGCCCTGCGCCGGAACGCCGCCCCGGCGATCAGCGCCAGCACCGTTCCGACCATCAGGAACAGCAGGCTTGCTGCCCCCTCGCCCAGCTTGTCCACCGCTTCGACCACGCCGCCGCCGATCAGCATTCCCGCCCCGATCAGCGCGGCGGCATGGCCGAACATCCGCCACAGCGCCCCGGCCTTGGCCAGAACGGCAATACCCCCCGCCAGAAAGGCCGCGCCGCCCATTGCCACCGCCAGGGGATGCGCAAGCAGAACGACAAACCCGCCCGCCGCCGCCAGCACACCGCCCGCCAGCAAGGCATTGACCACGAGCGCGATCATCGCCCTGCGCGACCGCGCGCGCAGGACGGCCGCTTGCGCCGGCGTCAGCACACCTTCGGCCACCAGCGCGTCAAGATCCGCAACTACCGCCATGGTGCCCCTTTTTTGCCGAAGTCTTTCACCATCCTGTCTGTGTTTCAAGGCAAAGCGATTCGCGCGATTGTTGCGGCAAGGCGCGCCGCGCGCTAGAAACGACAAAAGACCATTGAAACAAGAAACAATGAGCAGCCGATGGACCAGACCGTTCCCGCCGACGAAATCCTGACGTCCGACCCTTCGGGCTGCCCTGCGCTGGTGGTTTGCCGCCAACAGGGGTTCGACCCTGCCGAAGCGCTGGCGACCCAGTTCCTGATCGATCAGGCCCCATCCGCACCGGTGCCGGGATTGCGCGCGCTGCCGATGAACGCCTGGGTGCTGCATCATGGCCGCGCGGTCGAGTTGACCGAGATGCGCGATGCCCAAGGCCGGATGTTCGGCGCGTTCCTCGGCATCGGCGTGGACCCGGACGGCCAGATCATCAGCGCCGCCAGCTTTGCCGCCTTCGATCTGGACGCGCCGGATTTCCTGCCCCGGTTCGAGCATTTCGTCGCCTACACCGCCGGGCGCTATGCCGTGGTGCTGGATTGCCCGGCGGGCCGCCACGTCTATCACGACCCGGTCGCGCATCTGACCGTCGTCTATCATCCGCAAAGCCGGCGGGTCGCCTCGTCGGTCATGCTGGCGCTGAACCGGCCCTTGCAGCCGAACCCGCGCTTTGACAGCAAGGCCATCGCGCAAGCGACCGCGAAAGGCGATACCGAGCCGAACTTCATCCTGGGCCATACTCAGGATGCCGAGGTGAAATTCTGCCTGCCGAACCACCGGCTGGACCTCGACACGTTCGCGCCTGCGCGGATCTGGCCGCTGCCCGACAGCTTCCCGCCTGCCGAACCTGAGGAATATGACGCGCTGGTGGCGCGGATGGTGGCACGGCTGAAAGCGATCCTCGGCGCGCTGATCACCGCGCGCCCGTCGATCCTGCCGGTCTCGGGCGGGACCGATTCGCGCAAGCTTCTGGCCTGCCTGACCGACCGGCTGGACGAAGTGGCGGAATTGTTCGCCTTCGAGCACACCAACTATGCCAAGCTGGACGCAACCACCGGCGAATGGGTCGTCAGCCATCTGCTCGGCCGCCCGTTCCACCGCTACACCGCTTCGGAAACCGCGCCATACGCACCGCAATCGCCTTTCGACAAACGCCGCTTTACCCGGCTCTTCTGGCTGCGCACCTCGTCAGTGGCGAAACCGCCAAACGAACACCTGCTGGGGATGACCGCCGCCACCCCGCCGGGGCACCTGCACCTGCGCGGCAATGTGATGGACCTGATGCGCGGCGTCTGGTGGGGCAGCTTCGCCGGGCGGAACACTAAGGTAGGCGTTACGCTGCGCGAGGAAATCTCGTCGCTGTTTCTCAACCCTGAACCGGGGCGAGATCTGGTCGAAAAATGGGCCGAGGACTATCACCGCTGGAAACTGGCACTTCCCGCCAATGCGCAGCCGGTCATTTACGACTTCATCTTTCTGGAACTGTTCCTGCATGTCTCCAGCGCGAAATACTACGGGTATGAGCGGAATTTCTACATCTGCCCGTTCTCGGACCGCAGCCTGATCGAGATGACCTTGCGCTTTCCGATCGATTTCCGCTTTGCCGGCACGCTCAATGAGATGTTCCTGCGCGCGGCCGACCCCGCCCTCGCCGACCAGCCCTATCGCGGCGGCGTGCGCGATCTGATCAAACGCGGCGACTGGGCCCCGGCCAACCCGGGCTGAGCCAACCTATGGACTAAGGCGCACCCCTCGCCTATTCCAAGAGGATCATGAAAAAGCAGCACGACCCCAACAGCAAGCTCATCGCCGAAAACCGCCGCGCGCGCTTCGACTATTTCATCGAAAGCGAGCTGGAGGCCGGCATCGTGCTGACCGGGTCCGAGGTGAAGGCCCTGCGCAACGGCCAGTCGAACATCGCCGAAAGCTACGCCTCGGTCGAAGGCGGCGAATTGTGGCTCATCAACGGCTACATCCCCGCGCTGCAACAGGCCGGTGTCTTCGGGCACGAGGAACGCCGCCGCCGCAAGCTGCTGGTGTCGAAGCGCGAGCTGGCGCGGCTGTGGCAGGCGGTCGGGCGCGAAGGCATGACCATCGTGCCGCTGCGGATGTATTTCAACGACAAGGGTCGGGTCAAGCTCGCCCTGGGCGTGGCCAAGGGCAAGAAGGTGGCCGACAAGCGCGAAACCGAGGCAAAGCGCGACTGGAACCGCCAGAAGGCGCGCCTGCTGAAACAGGGCTGACCGCCGCCGCCTGCCCCGGCTTGACAGGCGGCGCCCCGCGCGCCAAGCCTGCGCCCATGTTGGACCTGCGCCCCGTCGGATACGTGATCGGCCTGCTGACCGCCACCCTGGGCGCGCTGATGCTGTTCCCGCTGGCGCTGGACTGGGCCGCCGGCAACGACAACTGGGCGGCCTTTGCGGAATCGGCGGTCATCACCGGGCTGTGCGGGGCGCTGCTGACGCTGGCCTGCGCCAACGGCACCGGGCAGGGGCTGACGCTGCGCCAGTCCTTCGTGCTGACCACCGGGGTCTGGGTCGTGCTGCCGGCCTTCGGCGCCTTGCCGCTGATGATCGGTGCCCCCGAACTGGGGTTCACCGACGCGATGTTCGAAGCGGTTTCGGGCATGACCACCACCGGAACCACCGTCATCATGGGCCTCGATGCCTTGCCGCCGGGGGCGAACCTGTGGCGCGCCATGCTGCAATGGCTGGGGGGCCTCGGCATCGTCATCGTCGCGCTGATCTTCCTGCCGGTGATGAAGGTGGGCGGGATGCAGTTCTTTCGCGCCGAAGGCTTCGACACGCTGGGCAAGGTGCTGCCTCGCGCGCTCGATATCTCGGCCGCGCTGGTGCAGATTTACGTCGTGCTGACCATCGCCTGCGCGCTGGTGTTCTGGGCGCTGGGCATGAACGGTTTCGAGGCGGTGGTCCACGCGCTGACCGCCCTTTCCACCGGCGGGTTTTCCAACCGCGATACCTCGTTCACCGGGTTTTCCCATGCGCTGCACTATGCCTGCGCGTTCTTCATGATCCTGTCGACGCTGCCCTTCATCCGCTTCATCCAGCTGATGCAAGGCCAGGCAGCCCCGCTGTGGCGCGATTCGCAGGTGCGCGCCTACCTGCGCTGGACCTTTTATGCGGTCGCTGCTGTGGTGGTCTGGCGGGTGCTGGTCCAGGGCGAACACGCCCCGCATACCTTGCACGATTCGGTGTTCAACGTGGTGTCGATCTTCAGCGGCACCGGCTATGGCAGCGGCGATGTCACGCTGTGGGGGCACCTGCCCTTTGTCGTGCTGCTGATCGTGGGCTTCATCGGGGGGTGCACCTCGTCCACCGGATGCTCGGTCAAGGTGTTCCGCTATCAGGTGATGTTCGCCGCGATCCGCACCCAGATCCGCCGGCTGCTGATGCCCTATGCCGTGCAGCCCCTGCGGCTGGACGGGCGCACCGTCGATCGGGATGTGACCAACTCGGTCATCGTGTTCTTCACGCTGTTCGTGCTGAGCTTCGGGGTGCTGGCCGTGGCGCTGGGCATGACCGGGCTTGCCCCGCGCAGCGCCTTGACCGCCGCCTGGACCTCGATTGCCGATATCGGGCCGGTCTGGGGCCCCGAAGTGGGGCCGACCGGGGCGGTGAACGGGTTTCCCACCACCGCGAAATGGCTGATGATCGCCGGCATGCTGGTGGGCCGGCTGGAACTTCTGTCGGTCTACGTGCTGTTCACCGTGCGGTTCTGGGCGCGCTGAGCGCCCGGCCCTCGGCCGCCTAGCGCCGGCCCGACACCTTCTGCCACAGCCAGATCAGCAGCAGCGCCCCCATCACCGCCCCGACAAAGCCCGCGGCCCAGCCGGCCATGGTCACCAAGGCGCGCAACACCAGCCCGCCCAGCAATGCGCCGAAGACGCCGATGGCGATGGTGGTGGGCACATCGGCCTCGACCCGCATGATGCGCGTGGCCAGAAACCCCGCGGCCGCCCCGACGATGACCAGAAACAGGATCGGCATGGCACCCCTCCTTTCGCGCCCGCACTATGCCCCGGTCCGCCGGCCAAGGAAAGCACCCGGTGCAGAACATGATTGAAAAGCCTTCGCCTGCGGCCTATCTGTTCTGTCATGTATGACGCTCTTGCACCGATCACCCAGGACGCGCTCGATCGCGGCGTGATGTGGCTTGCCCGCGCCGGGTTGCGGCCCACGCGCCAGCGCCAGACGCTTGCCGCGCTGCTGGTGGGCGACGGGCAGGACCGCCACGTCACCGCCGAAAGCCTGTTCGCCGCCACGCAAGGCACGGGCGAACGCGTCTCGCTTGCCACGGTCTACAACACGCTCAAGGCATTCTGCGACGCCGGGCTGATGCAGGAAGTCACCGTCGATGGCGCGCGCAGCTATTTCGACACCCGGGTCGAGGATCACCCGCATTTCTTCTGGGAAGACACCGCGGAACTGACCGATGCCCCGGCCGATGGCCTGCGGATCGTCGGCCTGCCCAAGGCCCCCCCGGGCACCGAGGTGGCGCGGGTCGATGTGGTGATCCGCCTGCGCCGCAGCACCTGATCGGGGCTTTTCCCCGGCGGCGCGTCGTGCCACCCTGCCCGGCATGAACGCCTTGCCCACCCACTGCATCTTCGATGCCTACGGCACCCTGTTCGATGTGTCGGCCGCCGCGCGCCGCCTGGCCGCGCAGGACGCGGCCTTGCAACCCGTCTGGCAACCTCTGGCCGAGGACTGGCGCCGCAAGCAGCTGGAATATTCCTGGCTGCGCGCCATCATGGGCGACCATGCCGATTTTGCCCGCGTGACCGCCGAGGCGCTGGACTGGGCGCTGGAACGCCACGGCCTGCCGCCTGCGCTGCACCCGCCGCTGATGGCGCTCTATGACCGGCTCGATTGCTTTGCCGAGGTGCCCGCGATGCTGGCCGCGCTGGCGGCACAGGGGGTCGCTTGCGCGATCCTGTCCAACGGGTCGCCGGCCATGCTGTCGGCTGCCGTGGCATCGGCCGGGCTGGCAGACCGCTTTGCCGCCGTGCTGTCGGTCGAGGAGGTGGGCGTGTTCAAGCCCGATCCGCGGGTCTATGCCCTGGCCTGCGACCGGCTGGGCATCGCGCCCGGGGCCGCGGCCTTTGTCTCGTCGAACGGGTGGGATATCGCCGGCGCCGCCCGGTTCGGCTTTCGCACCGTCTGGGTCAACCGCAGCGCCTTGCCGGTGGACCGGCTGCCGCACCGCCCCGCCCATGTCCTGCCCGACCTGTCCCCCCTTCCCGATCTGCTGAGGCCCGAATGACCCCGATGCACCGTTTCACCGCCAGCGATGGCGCCGCCATCGCCTATGCCGACCAGGGCAGCGGCCGGCCGCTGCTGTGCCTTTCGGGGCTGACGCGCAACGCCAGCGACTTCGATTATGTGCTGCCGCACCTGCCGGCCGGCTGGCGGGTCATCCGCATGGATTATCGCGGTCGCGGACAATCCGGCTGGACCGGGCCCGCCACCTACACCGTCCCGCGCGAGGCGCGCGATGCGGTGGAATTGCTCGATCACCTGGGCCTGCCGCGGGCCGCGGTGCTGGGCACCTCGCGCGGGGGGATGATCGGCATGTTCCTTGGCGCCACCGCCCACGACCGGCTGGCCGGGCTGTGCCTGAACGATGTCGGCCCGCAGCTGGAAATGGACGGGTTGGGCCGGATCAAGGATTACGTCGGCCGCAACCCTGCGGCAAAGACGGTCGAGGATTTCGCCCGCGTGCTGCCGGCCGCCAACCCCGGCATGGACAACGTGCCGGCCAGCCGCTGGCTGGACGAGGCGCGCCGCCACACCCTGCCCGACGGCAAGGGCGGGCTGAAGATCAACTACGACCCCGCCTTGCGCGAAAGCTTCCTTGCCGCGTTCCAGGGCCCGGCGCCCGACCTGTGGCCGCTGTTCGACGCATGCGCAGGCCTGCCGATGGCGCTGCTGCGCGGTGCCAACAGCGACCTGCTGAGCCCCGGCGTGGTGGCCGAAATGCGCCGCCGGCGACCCGACATGCTGTTCGCCGAAGTGCCCGACCGCGCGCATATCCCGTTTCTCGACGAACCGGAATCGGTGGCGCTGCTGCACGACTGGCTGTCGGCGGTGCAGGCCTCGGGCCGGGTCTGACCCGGCACCGCCCTGCGGCCCCCGGCACCGTCATCCGGCGCCGATCAGGATGCCCGCCGCCAGCACCATCGCGCCGCCCATCACGATCTGCAGCGTGGCGCGCCAGAACGGCGTTTCCATGAAACGGTTCTGGATCCACACGATGGCCCAGAGCTCGACGAACACCACCGCAATCGCGATCGAGGTCGCCAGCCAGAAATCGGGGATGAGATAGGGCAGCGCATGGCCAAGGCCCCCCACCGTGGTCATCACCCCCGAGGCCAGCCCGCGCTTGACCGGGCTGCCGCGGCCCGACAGCACGCCATCGTCATGCGCCGCCTCGGTGAAACCCATCGAGATGCCCGCACCGATGCTGGCGGCAAGGCCGACCTGAAAGGTCGTCCAGGGGTCTTGCGTGGCAAAGGCGGTGGCAAAGATCGGCGCCAGCGTGGACACCGACCCATCCATCAACCCGGCAAGCCCCGGCTGAACCCAGGTCAGGATGAACTGGCGCCGCGCGCCTTCGTCTTCTTCGGCGCGGGTGTCCTCGGGCAGATGCTCGGCCTCCAGCGCGCCGGCGGTGCGGTCGTGCGCCGCCTCGGCCGCAGCCAGGTCGCCCAGCAGCGCCCGGGTCGCGGCATCGGTGGTGCGGGCCGCGGCCTGTTCGTAGAACCGCTGGGCCTGCCGTTCCATCGCGCGCGCCTCGGCACGAATGGTGTCGAGCGGCAGGTTTTCCACCAGCCAGACCGGACGGCGCGCGTAATAGCCTGCCACATGCTCGCGCCGGATCAGCGGAATCACCTCGCCGAACCGGCTGCGATGGGCGGCGATCAGGCGGTTGCGGTGGCCATCTTCCTCGGCCGCCATCGCCTCGAACACCGCGGCGCTGGCCGGGTGACGCTCGCGCAGACGCTCGGCATAGCTGCGATAGATGCGGGCGTCGTCCTCCTCGCTGGAAATGGCCAGCGCCAGAACCTCGCGTTCGGACAGGTCGGAAAAGCGGCGGCGTTGGCCGAAACCCGGAATCATGGGAACACTCCTTAGAACGATTCCAGTTTTAAGCGGTCGGCACCGGCAGCACAAGAGGCGGCAGGGCGCGCTGCAAAGGGGGGGGCGCTGCCCCCCGCCGCGCCTGCGGCGCGCCCCCCCCGGGATATTTTCACAAGGTGAAAGAACTCAGCGACCCAGATAGGCGGCCAGCACCGGCGGGGGCGCATCCAGCAATGCGGCGGTGGCGGCCGGGGCATGGGCGATGCCCTCGGCCACCAGCACGGTCAGCGGGCACAGCCGGCGGGCGTCGGCGGGGTCGTGGGTGACCATCAGCACCGTGGCGCCGGTGCGGGTGGCGATGGCATCCACCAGCGCCAGCATCTCGGTCTTCAGCGCCGGGCCCAGGGCGGCAAAGGGCTCGTCCAGCAACAGCAGCGGCCGGGCGCGCAGCAAGGCGCGGGCGAGGGCGACGCGCGACTGTTCGCCCCCCGACAGCGCCGCCGGACGGCGCGCCGCCTTGTCGGCCAGCCCGACCTGCGCCAGCGCCTGCGCCACCTGCGCGTGCTGGTCGGGCGTCAGCTTCAGCCGTGGGTCAAGCCCCAGGCCCAGGTTCTGCGCCGCGGTCAGGTGCGCGAACAGGTTGCCGTCCTGAAACAGGATCGACAGCGGCCGGTCGCCCGGCGGGGTCAGGGTCATGTCCCGCCCCGCCCACAGGATGCGCCCCGACACCGGCGCGAGGAACCCCGCGATGGCCGCCAGCAGCGTGGATTTCCCCGCCCCCGAAGGCCCGAGCACCGCCACCCGGGCGCCTTGCGGCACCGACCAGTCGGCGCTCAGGCGGAACCCGTCCTGTTCCAGCAGCACGGCATCAAGCGTCAGCATGGCAGCGCCCCCAAAGGTCGAAGATCAGGAACAGGGCCAGCGACAGGCCCACCAGCAGCAGGGCCGCGGCCTCGGCCGCTTCGGTGCGATAGGCGCCCATCAGCCGCCAGACCTGCAAGGGCAAGGTCGCATTGCCTTCGGTGGCGAACAACGCGATCACGCCCAGATCGCCCATCGCCAGCGCCGCCGACAGCCCCAGCGCCATGCCGAAGGGGCGGCGCAGCTGCGGCCAGATGGCATGGCGCAGGCGGGCGAGGCCTGTGAGGCCCAAGGCATCGGCCAGGCGGCCCTGGGTCGCTTCGGCCGCGCGCCAGGCAGGCAGCACCAGGCGCAAGGCAAAGGGCAGCGCCAGCAGCAGGTTGACCAGGGCCGTCACCGGCAAGGCCAGCCGCGGTGGCGCCACGAACGGGTCCAGCAGCAGGAACAGCCCCGTGCCCAGCACCAGCGCGCTGGCCGCCATCGGCAGCATCCCCGCCAGTTCCACCGCCCGCGCTGCCGCCCCGCGCCGCGCCGCCGCCGCCCCCAGCGCCAGCAACGCCGCCGCCGTCATCGCCGCCACCGCCAGCGCCAGCAGCACCGACCGCCCCGCGGCCGCCCACACCGGCGCCGGCAGCGCACCCAGCCCCGGCAGCCCGCGCACCACCACCACCGCCAGCGGCGCCAGCAGAAACATCGCCGCCGCCGCGATCGCCAGCGCATCGGCCGCGCGGCGCCAGCCGCCGGGGCGCGGCAGCACCAGCGGGCGGCCAAGCCCCGCGCCGGCCGCCGCCGGCTGCGTCCAGCGCGCCGCCAGCAGCACCGCCGCCGCGCACAGCGCGAATTGCAGGCCGGCCAGCGCCGCTGCCCGCGGCAGGTCGAAGTCGAAGCGCACCGCCTGATAGATCGCCAGTTCCACGGTGGTGGCCGCCGGCCCACCGCCCAGGATCAACGCGACGGCAAACGAGGTCAGGCAGATCAGGAACACCGCGAGCATCGCCCCGGGCAGCACCGCGCGCAGCATCGGCAGCTCGACATGGCACCACATGCCGCCCGGCCCCAGCCCCAGCGCCTGCGCCAGCCGCACCCGTTCGGCCGGAATCGCCTGCCAACCGTGCAGCAGCATCCGCACGGCCAGCGGCAGGTTCAGGAACACATGGGCCAGCACCACGCCATGCGGGCCATAGATGTTCACCCCCGGCAGGCCCAGCCCGGCCAGCCCGGCGTTCACCGCGCCGTTGCGCCCGAACACCGCCAGCAGCGCCAGCACCGCCACGATCACCGGCAACAGGAACGGCACCCCCAGCGCCGCCACCAGGCCCGCGCGCCCCGCAAACCGCCGCCGCGCCAGCGCGCGGGCCACCGGCACGGCCAGCGCCGCCGACACCAGCGCCGACACCGCCGCCTGCGCCAGCGTGAAACGCACCGCCGCCCAGTCGGCCGGGCCCAGCCGCGGGCGCCCCGCCTGCAGCAGCAGCGCGACCAGGCAGGCCAGGATCAGCCCGGCGATGGCCAGCGCCGCCAGCTGCCCCGCCCGGATGCCGGGCGAGGGCCGGTGCAAGGCGCTGGCGCCCCCCGCGCTCACCGTGCAAGCGCCGTGCGCCAGGTTTCCACCGCCGCATCGCGCAGCCCCTGCGCCTCGGCCGGCGCGAACAGCAGCGACCGTTCCGGGCGGTGCAGGGTGGCAAAGCCTTCGGGCAGGCCGGCGGCCGGCGTTCGGGCAGGATACATCCAGTTGGTTTCCGGGATCGCGGCCTGAAACGCCTCGGACGCGACAAAGGCCATGAAGGCGCGCGCGAGGTCGGGTTGCGGGGCATTGGCCAGCACGCCTGCCACCTCGACCTGCAGGTAATGCCCTTCGTCGAAGGCGGCCGCGGCCTTGCTGTCGTCGTTTTCGGCGATCAGGTGATAGGCCGGCGAGGTGGTGTAGGACAGCACCATGTCCGCCTCGCCTTTCAGGAACAGGTCGTAGGATTCCGACCACCCCGGCGTCACGGTCAGCACGTTGTCGGCCAGCCGGCCCCAGATTTCCGCCGCGCGGTCGCCATAGGCCGCCTGCACCCACATCACCAGCCCCAGCCCCGGGGTGGACGACCGCGGATCCTGGATCACCACCTTCAGGTCCGAATCGGCCAGCGCCTCGAAGCTGCGCGGCGGGGCGGGCACGCGCGCCTTGTCGTGGACAAAGGCGAACCACCCCCAGTCGAACGGCAGGAACAGCGGGTCGTCCCAGGCCACCGGCAGATCCAGCGCAGCGCTGACGCCGTGGGGCGCGAACAGCCCGGTGGCCGCCGCCGCCGCCGTCAGGTTGGTATCGAGGCCCAGCACCACATCCGCGGTGCTGCGCGCGCCTTCCAGCCGCAGCCGGGCCAGCAGCGCCGCCCCGTCGCCTGCGGGGACAAAGCGCAGGTCGCAGCCGCATTCCGCCTCGAACGCCTTTTCGACCACGGGCCCCGGACCCCAGTCCGAGGCGAAACTGTCATAGGTCAGCACCGTCAGCACCGGCACCTGGGCCGAGGCAAGGGTGGTCGCAGCCAGCAGGCCGCAGGTCGCAAGGAAGGGGGCTTTCATCTTGGTCCTCCAGTTGCGACGGAACAGGTCGGCACCGGAGATCGCTCTCGCTCACCTTCCCTCCGCCGGTATGATCCGGTTCAGGTTCGACGGGTTCGCTTTCGCATCTCAGCCGGCAGGAAGACCTGCCGACACCCCGAGGTAAGGCGCAAGATAGGCGGTTCGGCAGGATGTGCAAGGGGGGCGGCGGGGAAGGCTGCACCGGCACCGGCACGGTGCCCTGCAGGCCAACGGTCCCCGACGCCGCAGGCTGGGTGGGGGCTAGTTCCACGGCGCCGGGGGTGAGCCTTATGCAGCTACAACCCGCAACTTGCCAGGGCCGCATGGCCGCAATGCGCAGGATCCGGGGCATTTTCGCGGCATCGTTTCCGCCTTGTCGCCAATTCGGCCTGCCGCACCCCTTTCAGCCTACCGTCAGCGACCCGCGCGCCGGCAGCCGAAAGGCCAGCCGGTTGGCGGCACCATGCCGGACATAGGTGATGTCCTGCGCCAGACAGCGGATCAGGAACCAGCCGAACCCGCCTTCGGGCAGGTCGCCACCGCTGGCCGCCGGCAGTTCGGCCCCCGGCGGCACGCCGCCGGGCATCGGGCGGCCGCGGTCGGTGACCACGCAGTGCAACCCGTCCTGCAAGGGGCGGATCACCACCTCGATCAGGCCGGGCTCGCCGGCATACCCGTGTTCGACGATGTTGTTCAGCACCTCGGTCAGCGCGATCTCGGCCGAACCGCGGGCGTCGTCGTCGAACAGGCCGACCGGCAGCACGGCAAACAGCCGCTCCAGCGCGCAGCGCACGGCGAAGGGTTCGGCAGGGAACACCAGCCGCACGGTGCCGGGCATGCGCAGGCTCTCAACCGACATGCTGCACGCCCGACGGTGCAGCCGGATGAATGGTGAACACCCGGTCCATCCGGGTCAGGCGGAACACCTTTTCCACCGTCGGGGTCAGCCCGGCCAGCTCCAGGCTGCGGTCCGGGCCCATCATCTTCATCACCGCGACCACGGCGCCCAGGCCGCTGCTGTCGAGGAAATCGACATGGCCGAGGTCCAGCACCACGCGCGGCGCCGGGTCGGCCAGCACCTCGCGCATGCGGTCCTTGAACTGGATGGCGGCGGCAGCGTCGATCCGGGGTTCGCGCACGCGGACGATCAGCGCGGAATCGAGGGTTTCGCAGACGATGTCCATGCCGGACTCCTTTTCCAACTCACGCTTGCAGGCTAAGGCGAAGCGGTTGACATTCGGTAACCGGAACCGGGGCCGGAACAGCGGAGGACAGTCATGCAGGAAGTTGTGATCGCCGGGGCGGCGCGCACGGCAATGGGCGGGTTTCAGGGGGCATTTACGGGCGTGCCGGCGGCCACCCTGGGCGGCGCGGCGATTCGGGCGGCCCTTGCGGGCGCGGGAATCGGCCCCGACCGGGTGGAAGAGCTGCTGATGGGCTGCGTGCTGCCCGCAGGCCAGGGCCAGGCCCCGGCCCGGCAGGCCGGCTTTGCCGCGGGCCTCGGCCAGGACGTGCCGGCAACGACGCTGAACAAGATGTGCGGCTCGGGCATGAAGGCGGTGATGGTCGCGCACGACCAGATCGCGCTCGGGGCGTCGCAGGTGGTGGTGGCCGGCGGCATGGAAAGCATGACCGAAGCCCCCTACCTGCTACCGCGGATGCGCGGCGGCGCCCGGCTGGGCCATGCGCAGGCGATCGACCACATGTTCCTCGATGGGCTGGAGGATGCCTACGACAAGGGCCGCCTGATGGGCACCTTTGCCGAGGATTGCGCCACCGCCTTTCAGTTCAGCCGCAGCGCGCAGGACGATTACGCCCTCGCCTCGCTGACGCGGGCGCTGGCGGCGGCGCGCTCGGGGGCGCTGGCGGCCGAGATCGTGCCGGTGACGGTGGAAGGGCGCCGTGGCGCCGTGACCGTGGCCGAGGACGAACAGCCCCTGACCGCCCGGCCGGAAAAGATCCCCACGCTCAAGCCTGCCTTCCGCAAGGACGGCACGGTGACGGCGGCCAATTCCTCGTCGATTTCGGACGGGGCAGCAGCGCTGGTGCTGGCCTCGGGGCCGCTGGCCGCGGCCGAAGGCTGGCCGGTGCGCGCGCGGGTGATGGGCCACGCCAGCCACGCCCAGGCCCCGGCCGATTTCCCCACCGCCCCGGTGCCGGCCGCGCGCAAGCTGCTGGACCGGCTGGGCTGGTCGGTGGCGGACGTGGACCTGTGGGAGGTGAACGAGGCCTTTGCCGTGGTGCCGATGGCCTTCATGGCCGAGCTGGGGGTGGATCATGCCCGGCTGAACGTCAACGGCGGCGCCTGCGCGCTGGGGCATCCGATCGGTGCCTCGGGGGCGCGGATCCTGGTGACGCTGCTGCATGCGCTGGAGGCGCGGGGGCTCAGGCGCGGGGTGGCCGCGATCTGCATCGGCGGCGGCGAAGGCACCGCCGTGGCGATCGAACGGCCCTGATCCCGGGGCAAAGGGGCGCCCGGCCCGCCCCGTCGAGAGGCGGCCCGGGCGCGCGGGGGCCGGCCCCGCGACCCCGGCAAGGGGGCGGAATGCCCCCCTGCACCCCCTTTCCCCGGCCCGGGCCGCGGCCTATCCTTGCACCCCAAAAGGGGAGAAGCGACCATGACCTGCGTATTCGTCCAGTTCCGCTGCCAGCCCGGCAAGACCTACGAGGTGGCCAATGCCGTCTGGGACCGCGAGGTGGTGTCGGAGATGTTTTCCACCTCGGGCGAATACGACCTGATCGCCAAGGTCTATATTCCCGACGGCGCCGATGTGGGGCACTACCTGTCGGAAAAGCTGTTCGACATTCCCGGCATCGTGCGCACGTTGACCACCATGACCTTCAAGGCGTTCTGACATGCGCGCGGCCGTGGTGACGGGCGCCTCGGACGGGATCGGCGCGGCCTGCGCGCAAGCGCTGCTGGCAGCGGGCTGGCAGGTGGCCTTGCTGGCCCGGCGGCAGGCGGCGCTGGAGGCGGTGGCAGGCGGGCACCCGCAGGCTCTGACTGTGGTCTGCGACGTGACGGACCCGGCGGCGGTGGAAGCGGCCTTCGATGCGGTGGTGGCGCGGTTCGGGCGGGTGGACTTCCTGTTCAACAATGCCGGGATCTTTACCCCGGCCGGGCTGATCGACGAGATCGACCTTGCCGACTGGACGCAATCGGTCGCAGTCAACATGACGGGCATGTTCCTGTGCGCCCGCGCGGCCTTTGCCCGGATGCGGCGGCAGACCCCGCAAGGCGGGCGCATCCTGATGAACGGCTCGATCGCCGCGCAGTCGCCGCGCTGGGGGTCGGTGTGCTATACCGCGACCAAGCATGCGGTGACCGGGCTGACCAAGCAGCTGTCGCTGGACGGGCGGCCGTTTTCCATTGCCGTGGGGCAGATCGACATCGGCAATGCCCGCACCGGCCTGTTGCAGGCGCATCTGGACCGGATGAAGGCGCTGGACCCCGACGCCCCCGAAACCCCGGTGATCGAGGTGTCGACCGTGGCGGAGACCGTGGTGCATCTGGCGGGTCTGCCGCTGGGCGCCAATGCCCAGTGGATGACGCTGATGGCCACCACCATGCCGCTGATCGGCCGCGGGTAAAGGGGGCTCTGCCCCCGTCGCCTGACGGCGACTCCCCCGGGATATTTGGACAAGGTGAAAGGCGGGCGCGGTCAGCCGCCGCGGAACAGCAGCACCAGCGCCACGGCGGCGATGAGGGCGCCGGCCAGCAGTTCGATCAGCGGCAAGGCGGCGCGGGTGCGCGCCAGCGCGGGAAAGCCGGCGAAGGTGCCTTCGCGCGCCGTCACCGCCAGGACCGCGGCGCCGATGGTGACCAGCGCGGTGCCCAGACCCATCGCATAGGTGCCCAGCACCCCGGCCCAGACCAGGCCGAGTTGCCAGGTCAGCACCAGCAGCATCAGCGCACCGGTGCAGGGGCGCACCGCGATGCCGGCGACCAGGGCCGCTGCCTCGCGCCAGCCGGTGGCGGCCTGGGCCTGGGCGAGGGTCGGGCCGTGGGCATGGCCGCAGACGGTGCAGGGGGCTGCCCCGGCGGGGTGGGTGTGGGTGTGGTCGTGGTGGTCGTGGTGGTGGTGCTTGGGGGTGTGGTCGGGCCGGTGCCGGGGCCGGGTGCCGCGGCCGGCGATCAGGCCGCGGCCGCCGCGCCAGACCAGCCAGGCGCCGATGCCCGCCATCATCACTTGGCCCAGCGCCACCATCCAGCCGTCGCCGGCGGCCCCGATCGCCTCGCGCGTGGCGCCGAACAGGCCGATTCCGCCATAGACCAGCGCCACCGCCACCGTGGCCTGCGCAAGGCTGGCCGCCAGCGCCAGCCCGGCCAGCCGCACCAGGGCCACCCGGCGGGCCACGCCGTAGGCCCCGATCAGCACCTTGCCATGCCCGGGGCCGGCGGCGTGCAGCACGCCATAGCCGAAGCCCAGCGCCACCAGCCCCCAGAGCGCGCCCTCCTGCCCGCTGCGCAAGGCGCGCAGGGCCCCCGCCAGCGCATCGCGGAACGACCGTTGCGCGGCCAGCGCCTGGGCCGCCAGCGCCTCGAACCCGCCCAGCGCCCAGACCAGCGCCAGCACCGCCACAAGGCCCAGGCCCGCCAGCCCCAGCAGGCGGCTCATCCCGGCGGGCATGTCAGGCGCACCTCCTCGGCATAGTGCTGGCCCACGGCCGGAAAGCCCTGTTCCAGGTCGAGGCCCGAAAGCTCCTGCATCGCGGCCTGCAAGGCGGCATGGGCCGCGTCGAGGTCGGGGCCCCAGACCTCGGCCACGCAATCGTCGCGGCCGCGGATCACCGGGTCGGTGGCGATGGCATAGGCGGTGTAATAGCCCGGGTCATAGACCTGCACCACCAGCGGCAGCGCGCCGGGGGCGACCGGGGCGACCAGCGGGCGCAGATGCGTGGTGACGATGCGCCCTTGCACCACCTGCGCGGTCCAGCCCTCGGGCCCGGCCAGCGCCACCGGCGCCGCCCCGTGCAACAGGTAGGTGTCGCCGGCAAAGCCCGGATCCCACTGCATGTCGAAGCCGCGCAGGCGGGCGGTTTCCGCGTCGGTCAGGGTGCCGTCGCCGTCGGGGTCCAGGCCCCGGTCGGACAGGATCATCAGGCTCGTGAGGTCGTCATAGACCCAGACCACGCACAGGGCCTCCAGCCGCCCCTCGGCATCGAAGCGCAGCTCCACCCCGGCGTCGATGAAGGCATGCGGATGCGCCGGCGCAGGGGCCGCCGCCCCCGCCAGTCCGCAGGCCAGAACCGATGCGAGAAACCGCCTCATGCCGCCAAGGTAGGCACCCGCGCCGCCCGGTTCCAGCCCCCCGACGCCCCTTGCGCGGGCTTTCGCCGCCGCGCAGGATGCGCAACGGCGGGGGGCGCGGGCTTTCGCCGCCGCGCAGGATGCCGCCGGCGGGGGGCGCGGGCTTTCGCCGCCGCGCCGGAGGGAGAGAGACACGCCATGACCGACTATGCCAGCCTGATCGACGCCGAGACCTGGGCCTTCATCCGGCGCACCGACAGCTTCTATCCGCCCGATACGGTGGACATGACGGTGGCCGATCAGCGCCGTGTCTACGACACCATGTGCCGCGAGTTCCACCGCGGCTATCCGCCCGGCGTTACCGCGCAGGACGGCCCGATGGGCGGCGTGCCCTGCCGCACCTACAGCCTGCCGGGGGCGATGCCGGCCACCGTGGTCTACCTGCACGGCGGCGGCTTCGTGGTAGGCGGGTTGCACAGCCACGACGACGTCTGCGCCGAAATCGCCGCCGCCACCGGGTTTCGCGTGGTCTCGGTCGATTACCGGCTGGCACCCGAACACCGCCACCCCGCGCATTTCGACGATGCGCTGGCCGCGACGCGCGCGGCGATTGCCGCCTGGCCGGGGCCGTTCCTGCTGTGCGGCGACAGCGCGGGCGGCAACCTTGCGGCCGCCGTGGCCCATGCCTTGCGCAACGCCGGCGGGCCGCAGCCGCTGGGCCAGGTGCTGATCTACCCCGGGCTCGGCGGCGACCGCAGCCGCGGCAGCTATGTCGAACACGCCGAAGCGCCGATGCTGACGCTGCGCGACATCGCGTTCTACGGCAAGGTCCGCTTTGCCGAAGGCGACGACCCCACCGGCGACATCACCGCGCAGCCGCTGCACGACACGCGGTTCAACGGCTTGCCCCCCACCGTCATCATCACCGCCCAGTGCGACCCGCTGGCCTCGGACGGGCCGGCCTATGCCGCGGCGATCGCCGCCGCCGGCGGGCGTGCGGCCTGCCACGAGGAAACGGGACTGGTGCACGGCTACCTGCGCGCCCGCGCCACGGTCGGGCGCGCCCGCGCCAGCTTTGCCCGCATCACCGGGGCGCTGTCGGCCCTGGGGGCGGGGCGCTGGCCGGCGCTGTAGCGCCGGTCGCCGCGTCAGTGCAGCCGGTCGTGCGCGACCCGGCCATCCTTCATCACCAGCCGCACGGTGCGGGCGGAATGCTCGAACAGGCGTTGTTGCAGAACTCACGCTTGAGGCATGATGCCCCTTTCCCCGCCATCGTCAGGCGACACGTACGATCTCGGCCGTTCCGAGAGCCGAGAAGCGGTTCATCAGTGCGACGCGG
>NZ_JBKBQM010000026.1:0-42645 GCF_046292685.1 Gemmobacter sp. | reverse complement strand
TCGACCCGGGCGATTTCGGAGCTGCGGCTGTCGTTCCGGTTGCGGCCTTCGGGGTTTCTGGGCCTGACGGGCGCGCGGCGCGTGCATCTGGACATCATCGACTACCCCGGCGAATGGCTGCTGGACCTGAGCCTGATGGACCTGTCGTATCAGACCTGGGCCGAAGGGGTGCTGGCCCGGGTGGCGGCGCGGCCCGAGGCGGCAGGCTATCTGGCCGGGTTGCAGGGGCTGGCGGATGCCGGGTGGGACGAGCCGCTGGCGCGACGGCTGGCGGATGGCTGGCGCGACCTGCTGGGCGCGCTGCGCCGGGCGGGGCTTTCGGACGTGACGCCGGGGCGGTTCCTGATGCCGGGCGAGCTGGAGGGGTCGCCCGCGTTGACCTTTGCGCCGGTGCCGCGCCCCGAAAGCCCGGCGCGCGGCGGCCTGTGGCGCGAGATGGAGCGGCGGTTCGACGCCTACAAGGCCCGGGTGGTGCGCCCGTTCTTTCGCGACCATTTCGCGCGCATCGACCGGCAGGTGGTGCTGGTGGATGCGCTGGAGGCGATTCATGCCGGGCCTGCGGCGCTGGAGGACATGCGCCGGGCGATGGCAGGTGTGCTGGCCGCGTTCCGGCCCGGACGCGGCGGGATGCTGGCCGAGCTGTTGCGCGGCAAGCGGGTGGAGCGCATCCTGTTTGCCGCGACGCGTGCCGACCACCTGCACCACACCCAGCATCCTCGCCTGACCGCCATTCTGGCCGCCATGCTGCGCGAGGCGCGCGACCGGGCGGATTATGCCGGGGCGGGCACCGCGGCGATGGCGATCGCGGCGTTGCGCGCCACCACCGAGGTGGAACTGGCGCGCGGCGGGCAGACGATTGCGGCGGTGCAGGGGGTGCTGCTGGGCACGGGTCGGCCGGCGGCGATGTATGCGGGCGACCTGCCGGCCGACCCTGCGCGGTTGCTGGACCCGGCCCGCCAGGGCGCCGAGACCTGGCTGGGCGGCGATTATGCGGTGATGCGCTTTGCCCCTGCGCCGCTGGACCTGGCGCCGGGCCAGGGGTTGCCGCATATCCGGCTGGACCGGGCGGCAGAGTTCCTGCTGGGCGACCGGCTGTAACGGTCAGTGAAAATCGCGGCTCGGGAACAGCACCCGGGCCTGATCGCGCGGGTGGCGGGCGCTGCGCGGGGCCGCGCGGGCGGCCACCGGGCGGCGCGCCTCGTCGCCGCGGCCGGCGGTCGGGTCGATGGTGGTGGCCTGCGGGTGTGCAAGACCGGCCAGCGACGGCGACAGATCCTCGACCCGTTCGGCGATGACGTGGATCACGGCGCCTTCCTGCTGCACGCGCCCGGTCACGCGCACCAGCCGCCCGCCGATCACCGCGCGGCGGAAGGCGGCATAGAGATTGGGCCAGACGATGACGTTGGCGGTGCCGGTTTCATCCTCCAGCGTCATGAAGATCACGCCCGAGGCGGTGCCGGGCCGCTGGCGGGTGATGACCAGCCCGCAGACCTGCACCCGGCCGCGGGCGCCGCCCAGGCCGGCATGGGCCGTCAGGCCCGGGATCGCGGGGCGCAGCAGCTCCATCGGGTGGGCGCGCAGCGACAGGCGCAAGGCGAGGTAATCCTCGATCATCTCCTCGCCCAGGGTCATGCGCGGCAGGTTGGCCACCGGCTCGGCCATGCCTTCGCCATCGGCGCCGAACAGCGGCAAGGGCCGCGGCCCCTGCAAGCCGCGCACTTGCCAGAGCGCATCGCGCCGGCCAAGCCCGAGGCAGGTGAAGCCGTCGGCCTCGGCCAGCCGTTCCAGCGCGGGCGGCGCCACCCCGGCCCGGCGCCAGACGCTTTCGATGTCGGGGTAGCCGTTGGCGCGGGCGGCGACGATCCATTCGGCATCCTCGGCGCGCAGGCCCTTGACCTGCCGGAACCCCAGCCGCAGCGCCAGCCGCCCGTCGCCGCGCCGTTCCAGTGTGCAGTCCCAGGCGGAATGCGTCACCGAGACGGGGCGCACCTCGACCCCGTGTTCGCGCAGGTCGCGCACGATCTGGGCCGGGGCGTAGAAGCCCATCGGCTGGCTGTTCAGCAGCGCGCAGGCGAAGGCCGCCGGGTGGTGGCATTTCAGCCAGGCCGAGGCATAGACCAGCAGCGCAAAGCTGGCAGCATGGCTTTCGGGAAAGCCGTATTCGCCGAAGCCCTCGATCTGGGCAAAGCAGCGCTCGGCGAAATCGGCGTCGTAGCCGCGGGCGCGCATGCCTTCCATGAAACGGTCGCGGAAGGTGCCGATGGTGCCCATGCGCTTGAAGGTGGCAAGGCTGCGCCGCAGGCGGTCGGCCTCCTCGGGGGTGAAGCCCGCGCCCACGATGGCGATCTGCATCGCCTGTTCCTGGAACAGCGGCACGCCCAGGGTCCGTTCCAGCACCGGGCGCAGGTCGCTGGAGGGCAGGTGCACCGGCTCCTTGCCCTGGCGGCGGTTGATGTAGGGGTGCACCATGCCGCCCTGGATCGGGCCGGGGCGCACGATGGCCACTTCGATCACCAGATCGTAGAACTTGCGCGGGCGCATGCGCGGCAGAAAGTTCAGCTGCGCCCGGCTTTCGACCTGGAACACCCCGATGGCATCGGCGCGGCACAGCATGTCGTAGGTGGCGGGGTCTTCCCTGGGCAGGTTTTCAAGGCTCAGGCGCGGGCCGCCATGCTGCGCGACCAGCTCGAACGACTTGCGGATGCAGGTCAGCATCCCGAGGCTGAGGATATCGACCTTGAGGATGCCCAGCGTGTCGATATCGTCCTTGTCCCATTCGATCACCGTGCGCCCTTCCATCGCGGCATTCTCGATCGGGCACAGCTCGTCCAGCCGGCCGCGGGTGATGACGAAACCGCCGACATGCTGCGACAGGTGGCGCGGAAAGCCGATGATCTCGGCGATCAGCTGCAAGGTCAGCGCCAACCGGGTATCGCGGGCATCCAACCCGATTTCGCCCAGCCGCGCCGGGTCGGGCGGGCTGGCCGACCAGCCCCAGCTTTGCCCGGCCAGTGCGGCCACGATATCGTCGGACAGGCCCATGACCTTGCCCACCTCGCGGATCGCGGCACGGGCGCGAAAATGGATCACGGTGGCGACCAGCCCGGCGCGGTGGCGGCCGTAACGGTCGTAGATCCACTGGATTACCTCCTCGCGGCGCTCGTGCTCGAAATCCACGTCGATGTCGGGCGGCTCGCCGCGCGCCTCGGACATGAACCGCTCGAACACCATCGAAATCACGTCGGGCGCCACTTCGGTGATGCCCAGCGCATAGCAGATCACCGAATTGGCCGCCGAGCCGCGCCCCTGACACAGGATGCCGCGGCTGCGGGCGAAATCGACGATGTCGTGGACGGTCAGGAAATAGGCGGCAAAGCCGAGCGTGCGGATAATGCGCAGCTCCTTGGCGACCTTGTCGGCCACGTCGGCCGGCACGCCGCCCGGAAAGCGGCGGTGCAGCCCCTGCCCGGTCAGCCGTTCCAGCCGGGCCTGGGGGGCCTCGTCGCCCGACACCTCGTCGGGGTATTCGTAGCTCAGGTCGTCCAGCGAAAAGCCGCAGCGCCCGGCGATGTCCAGCGTGCGGCGCAGCGCGGCCGGATGGTCGCGGAACAGGCGGGCCATCTCGGCCGGGGTCTTCAGGCGGCGCTCGGCATTGGGCAAGGCATGGCGACCGATGCGGTCGATGGTCAGGCCAAGGCGCAGGCAGGTCAGCACATCGGCCAGGCGGCGGCGGCGCCCGTGGTGCATCAGCACATCGCCCACCGCCACCATCGGCAAGCCCGCCTGCTGGCCCAGCGCCAGGATGGCATCGAAGCGGCGCCGGTCGCGCCCGTCATAGCGCGGGGCGGCGCCGATGAAACAGGCGCCCGGATAGCGCCGTGCCATGGCGCCCAGTTCCGACAGGTCCGCCCGGGGCAGGCGTCGGCTGCCTCCGGCGGGGATATTTGCATCAAGGTGAAGCAGGGGGTCGGGGACAAGGGCGATCAGCACCATCCCCTCGCAGGCCTCCTGCAGATCGGCGCGGGTCAGGTGGCACTGGCCCTTTTCCGCCCGCCCCTTGCCCAGAGAGAGCAGCCGCGACAACCGGGCATAGGCCGCGCGGTCGGCGGGCAGCGCCAGCCATTCGATCGCGCTGTCGGTCAGGGCCAGCCGCGCGCCCACGATCAGCCGCGGCAAGGGGCCGGGGGGCACCGCCAGCGGGGTGTGGCGGCCGAAATCCTGCCGGCTCGACGGGTCGGGGCGCGCCTGCGAGCGGATCGCCAGCGCGCCGTCGGCCCGGGCGCGGGCCAGTTCCTTCAGCGCCGCATGGGCACGCACCACCCCGGCCAGCGAGTTGCGGTCGGTGATCGCAATGGCCGCCAGCCCCAGATCGGCCGCGCGCGTCACCAGTTCCTCGGGGTGCGAGGCGCCCGTCAGAAAGGTGAAGTTCGAGGTGACGCACAGTTCGGCATAGGCGGGGGCTTCGGCCATGACGATCACCTTGGCGTGAACAGGCCGCAGAGCGGAAACTCGGGCGCCGTCGGGCCGTAGCTGCGGGCATGCCGGAACCGTTCCGGCGCCCACCAAGGAGATGCAAGATGCGCAAGACCCTGGCCGCGCTCATGGCCCTGACCGCCCTGTCGCTGACCGCCGCCCCCCGGCCTGCCCTGGCCGAAAACCCGATGGTCGGCGGCGCCCCGATGTTCGCCGACCGCACCATCGTCGAAAACGCGGTGAACTCTGCCGACCACACCACGCTGGTGGCGGCGGTGCAGGCCGCGGGCCTGGTCGAGGCGCTGCAAGGCCCCGGGCCCTTTACCGTCTTCGCCCCGGTGAATGCCGCCTTTGCCGCGCTGCCTGCGGGCACGGTGGAAACGCTGCTCAAGCCCGAAAACAAGCCCGCCCTGACCAAGGTGCTGACCGCGCATGTGGTGGCCGGCAAGCTGTCGGGGGCCGATCTGATGGCGCAGGCCCGCCGCGCCCGGGACGGTTACGTTCACCTTTCCACGCTGTCGGGCGATGCGCTGTCGGTCACCCTGCGCGGCAAGCGGCTTTATGTGGTGGACGAATCCGGCAACGCCGCCGAGGTGACCATCGCCGATGTGAACCAGTCGAACGGGGTCATCCATGTGGTGAACCGCGTGCTGCTGCCGAAGTGACGCAGGCCCGGGGGCAGGCGCAGGGCCTGCCCCTTTCACCTTGACCCAAATATCCCCGCCGGAGGCATCCGACGGGGCAACCGGCGCCCCGGGGGCGGACCTGGTGCTCATGCCGCTTCGCCTTGCACCGCCCAGGCGCCGTTCGCCGGGGTGTGAAAGGCCCAGAGCCGCGGGCCCTCGGCGGTTTCCACCTGCCAGTAGTCGCGCGGGCCGGCTGCCCAGGCCGGGTCGTCGAACCACCATTCGGGGGCGATGCGTTCGGGCCCCTGCGCGGCCTGCCCCGTCAGCCAGACCCCGCGCCAGCGGAAGCGGCACCCGGGCAAGGGCGGCCCGGCCAGCGGTTCGGGCGCGAACAGCGTGACGGGGCGGCCGGGCTGGGCATGCCAGGGCGCCGGCGGCGGCGGGGCAAAGGCGGCCGACACCACGCTGACAGCGCGTTCGGGAATGTGGCTTTCGGCCGGGTCCAGCCGTTCCAGCGCCTCGAAGCCCAAGCGGTTGGCCAGCCGCGTCACCAGGTCGGCCAGCCGGTCGGCGGCCGCCTCCTGCCCGGCGGAGGCAATCTGGCGCGGCGGCAGCGGGTCGGTGTCCAGCGCCACCAGCCGCATCGCGTCGATCCCGAAACCGGCATCCAGCCCGTCGAGCCGCGGCGCATAAAGCGCGGCGATTGCGGCCGCATCGCGCAAGGGGCGCGCCAGGCGCAGATCCACCGTCAGGGTGCTGCGGTCGACCCGCGCCAGTTCCAGCCGCAAGGCCCGGGCGCCGCGATGCGCCGCCTCCAGCCGCTGGAACAACCGCGCCAGCAGACGAT
Organism: Gemmobacter sp.; assembly: GCF_046292685.1. Lineage (GTDB taxonomy): Bacteria > Pseudomonadota > Alphaproteobacteria > Rhodobacterales > Rhodobacteraceae > Wagnerdoeblera. The sequence goes on along the minus strand of NZ_JBKBQM010000026.1, from coordinate 36,699 downwards.
CCAGCCCCGCCTGCACATCGGCCAGCAGCCCGATGGGTTCGGGCAGCGTCAGGCGCACCGCGGGCGCCACCGCAGGCGCTTCGGGCGCCAGCGGCTCGGGTGCAGCCCCCAGCGCCTGATCCAGCCGCAAGGTCGTCTCGGCGCCGAAGCGGCGCGCCAGCGTGGCGCGCGGCATCCCGACCAGGTCGCGGATGCGCCGCAACCCCAGCCGCGCCAGCGCCGCCGCCGTATCGGGCGCCAGCCGCAGCGCCGCCGGCGGCAGGTCGCCGATGGCCGCCAGCGTGCCCCCCGGTGCCGCCCGCCCGCCGCCGGCATGATGCGCCAGCGCCCAGGCGGCGCCCCGGGTATCGGCCAGCCCGGGCACCACGCCAAGCCCGGCGCGCTCCAGCCGGCCGGCGACCTCGGCCACCAGCGCGGCCTCGCCGCCGAACAGATGCGCAACCCCGGCGATGTCCAGCATCAGCCCGTCGGCCCCGTCGCGCGCCACCAGAGGCGAAAACCGCCCCGCCCAGCGGTGGAGCGCGCCCAGCAGCGCGGCATCGCGTTCGGGGGCGGCCGGCTGGCTGCGCAAGGCCGGGCACAGCGCCCGCGCATCGGCCAGCGTCATGCCCCGCGCCAGGCCCTGCGCCTCGGCCGCGGGGTTCAGGCAGGCCAGCCGGTCGGCATTGCCGGTGCGCGCCACAATGGCAAAGGGCCCCGGCTCGGCCCCGTGCCCGCGCAAGGCACGGTCCGAGGCAAGGCGCGGAAACCACAGGCAAAGCAGGCGGCGCTGACGCATGACACCCTTTTGGCGACTCGGCTTTTGTTCGCTTTATGTTCTAGCCACCTGTCGGCAAAAGTCCAGCGCGCCGCGGCGCGTCAGCCTCCGGCCTGACGCAAGGCGGCAGCCCGGGCGCGCAAATCCGCCGCCCGCGCCGCCAGTTCCGCCTCCGCCGGCTTGGCACGGCTCGGGGCGTCCGCCCCGGCCAGCAATTCGGGCAAGGGCGCCAGCTGCGGCCAGGGCGCCGCCTGGGCGGCCGCACTTTCCCGCGCCGCCACCTCGGGCACGCTGGCGCAGGCCGCCAGCACCGGCAGGCAGGCGGCAAGGCAAAGGGCGGCAGGCAGGCGCATCGGGCGGGCTCCGGTTCGGGTCGCGCGCAGCATAGGCCGGGGCCGCCATGCTGGGCAAGCCGCTCCGCCGCCAACCGGGCGCCCGGGGTTGAAATGAACGACCGTTCAGATAACATGTCGGCATGGCACGCAAGACCGGCTCGCATTCCGACATCACCGGCCCGCGCATCCGGGCCGCCGCCTTGCGGCTGTTTGCCCGCCACGGCTATGCCGCCGTGTCGATGCGCCAGATCGCGGCCGAGGTCGGGGTGCAGGCGGGGGCGCTTTACCTCTACACCCCCGACAAGCAGACCCTGCTGGCCGACCTGATGGCCGAACACCTGGAACAGGTGCTGGCGGCGCTGGCGGCCGAACCCCTGGCCGGCACCCCGGCCGACCGTCTGGCCGGCTTCGCCCGCTTTCACGTGGGCTTTCACCTCGAACGGCCCGAAGCGGTGTTCGTGGCCTACATGGAACTGCGCAACCTCGACCCGGACAATTTCGCCCGCATCGAAACCTTACGCCGCGCCTACGAGGCGCAGCTCGAAGCCATCCTGCGCGATGGCGTGGCCGCCGGCCTGTTCCGCATCCCCGATACCAAGCTGGCCACCCTGGCGCTGATCGCCATGCTCACCGGGGTGACGACCTGGTATCGCGAAGGCGGGCGGCTTTCGCGTGCCGATGTGGCCGAGATCTACGCCGACATGGCGCGCAAGGCGGTCGGCGCCTGAGCTTCACCTTGAAGCAAATATCCCCGGGCGGGGTCCGGGGCGGGCAGGCGGCCCGCCCCGGCGCGTCGGGGGCGCCCCCCGGGCGGCGGGCGGCCCCTCGATGGGGGCCCCGCCGCCGCCCCCTGCCGCCCCTTGCCCGACCGATCAGCCGATCAGCGGCGACGAGCCGCCATAGGTTTCCAGGTAATGCCGCCGCAGCCGGTCCAGCGCGATGCGCAGCACGATCTTGCCCGACCGCGCCGACCAGCCCAGCCGCTTTTCCGCCGCCTCCAGCCCCTCGAGGTGGCAGCAGCAGCGCAGCACCATGTCGCCCAGACCGGGGCCAAGGTCGCGCAAGGCCGCGGCCACCCGGTCGCGCGCGTCGCGCGGGCCCTCGGCCGGCCCGCGCCCGCCGGCAAAGTCGCCGCGCGCCCCCCCGGTCAGGAACCTGTCCCAGTTCTGCGCCACCCGCGGGCCCATCTGCGCCAGCTCGAAATCCTCGCGCAGCCGCTCGCCGGCGGCCACCTGCTCGGGGGTCAGGAACGGCTGGCCGTCCTTGTCGCGGCGCCGGCCCAGCAGCACCACCGGGCTTTCGGCCATGTTGCAGCGCACGCGACGCGGGCCGTCCTCCTCGGCCACGGCGCGTTCGCCCCAGACGCGGTGCTGCCCGGCGAAAACCTGCGGCGCCTCGGCCAGCCCCTGCGCCTGGGCGGCATCCTCCTCCAGCATCCGCTTCAGCGCGGCGCGGCCCACGGCCGTCACCTCGTAGGTGGAAATGCGCCCCGGCCGGCGGCAGGCGATCCAGTCCTTCAGCACGAAGGCCTGCGCCACTGCGCGATCGACCACCGCGGTGCGCGCCGACCGCCCGTCGGGAAATTCGCGCAGCACCGCGGCCTTTTCCATGTCGGGGGCAATCGCCAGCACCGCGCCCGGTTCGGCCAGACGGCGCAGGATGCGGCGGCCTTCGCGGGCCAGGGTGGCGGCATCGGTCAGCAAGGCTTGGGAACGCAACGGGGCGGTCATCGGCGGGGCTTCCTCTGGTTGGGCAAGGGTGCGGGCCTCGGCGGCCCGCACAAGGGTTTCCAGCGCCTCGTCCAGCAAGGGATCGTCGCGCCGGTTCTCGATACGCCGCACCTGGCGCAGCACCGTCGAGGCGCTCAGGCCCTCGCGCCGCGCGATTTCGCGCAGGCTCAGCCCGTCGCGGGCATGATCGAGATAGTGTCGCACCACGTCCGGCAGCCAGCCCGGCACCCGCACATCCGACGTCACGTTCCCCATCATCTTCCGTTCCAGTCCTCGACAGCCCCAAGCGGGCAACGGCAGCAACCTGACCCCCAGCCTGCGGCAACCCTGAGTTGAATTGGTTACGCACAGGTTAAGATCGGCTGATAACGCGATATTTGTTTCCAAAACCTAAACAATACCGAACACAGCGCGCGCCCGAACGGCAAAAAACGCAACGCCAGGTTGTTCGCGCTTATGGTTCTCCGACATCGGAAGGAGACTGCCATGACCGAACCGCTCAGCCTTTTCGCCTCGCTGCGCCGCCCGCGCCTGATGATCCGCGCGGCCCGTGCCGGGCTTGCCGAGTATCGGCGCGACCGCGATCTCAAGCGCCTGCTGGGGGCGACCCCGGCTCCGGAACGGGCGCTGCCCGCCTTGCTCGATGCCGAGGCGCGCGCCGAACAGACACGGCAAACGGGCGATGCCGCCTACAGCATCGCCCGCCATGTCGAATTGCTGATTGCCCTGATGGCCGAGGCGCGGCTGGCCGCGCGCACCCCGGCCTGAAGCGGCTTACAGGAAGGCGTCGGGCATCGACGCCTTCTTGCGCGCGACATAGTCGGTCAGACTGTCGCGGATGCCTTCGTCCAGCGCGGGTTGCTGGTAATCGCCCAGCATCTTCTGCACCCGGATCGTGGCCAACGCCTGCGTATCGCGGGCGCCTTCCTCGTCCCAGGTCTCGAAGGGCTTGTAATCCAGCAGGTCGCTGCGCCAGAAGGCATCCTTGAAATTGGCGCGCGTGTGGTCGCAGCCAAGGTAATGCCCGCCGGGGCCCACCTCGCGGATGGCGCTCATGGCCTGGCCGTTTTCCGAAACGTCCACCCCCCGCGCCAAGCCGTGCAGGATGCCCAGCTGGTCGGCATCCATCACGAACTTTTCGTAGGACGCGACCAGCCCGCCTTCCAGCCAGCCGCAGGCGTGCAGCATGAAGTTCACGCCGGACAGCAGGCCCATGTTCAGGCTGTTGGCCGATTCGTAAGCCGCCTGCGCATCGGGCAGCTTCGATCCGCAGAACGCACCCGCACTGCGGTAGGGTAGCCCCAGCCGCCGTGCCAGTTGCCCTGCGCCATAGGTAATCAGGCTGGCTTCCGGCGTGCCGAAGGTGGGCGCGCCGCTGTTCATGTCGATCGAGGTGACGAAGGCGCCGAAGATTACCGGCGCGCCGGGGCGCACCAGCTGGGAATAGGCCACGCCGGCCAGCACCTCGGCCAGCACCTGGGTCAGCGTGCCCGCCACCGTCACCGGCGCCATCGCGCCACCCACGATGAAGGGCGAGATGATCGCCGCCTGATTCGCCGCCGCATAAACCTCCAGCGCGCCCATCATGATGCCGTCGAAGGTGAGCGGGCTGTTGATGTTGATGAGGCTGGTCATCACCGTGTGCGAATCGACGAAATCCGCGCCGAACAGCAGCTTGCACATCTCGACCGAATCGGCGGCGCGTTCGGGGGCGGTGACCGACCCCATGAAGGGCTTGTCGCTGAGCGTCATGTGGGCCAGCAGCATGTCCAGATGGCGCTTGTTCACCGGAATGTCGGTGGGTTCGCACACCGTGCCGCCGGAATGGTGCAACCACCTGGACATGTAGCCCAGTTTCACGAAATTGTTGAAATCGGCCATGGTGGCATAGCGCCGCCCGCCGGCCGCATCGCGCACGAAGGGCGGGCCATAGACCGGGGCCAGCACCAGGTTGCGCCCGCCGATATCCACGTTGCGTTCCGGGTTGCGGGCATGCTGGGTAAAGCTGCGCGGCGCCGTGGCGCACAGCTTGCGCGCCAGCCCGCGGGGAATATGCACCCGTTCGCCGCGCACATCGGCGCCGGCGGCACGCCAGCGGTCCAGCGCGGCCGGATTTTCCACGAAGTTGACGCCGATCTCCTCCAGCACGGTTTCGGCGTTGTGCTCGATGATCTCCAGCGCCTCGGCGTTCAGCACCTCGAAATCCGGGATGTTGCGGGTGATGAAGCGCGCGGTCTCCAGGCTGACCGCCGTGCGCTCTGCCCGGCGTGCCGCCCCGCCGCCGCCCCGCGCTGCCCGCCGTCCGCCCATCTCGCTCATCACGCGCCCTCCGCTGGTTTCCCCTTTGCTTTTACTCCGGTCGCGCCCGCGCCGTGCCGCGTTTGCGTCGCTTCGCGCCCGAATCCGACATGCGCAAGGTCGCGGATCAACCGCGGCGCGGGAACAGTTCCTGCACGATCCCCGCGCCCAGCAGGTAGACCGAGGTGACCACCAGCCCCCAGTGCGCCCAGCTTTGCGGGTGGAAATCCACCCAGGCGGCCCAGGCGGCAAAGCCGGTCCAGGCCAGCGCCATCGGCAGCGTCACCGCGCGCCAGCGTTCGGTGCGCACCGGATGGACGAACTTGAACCGGGTGAACATCGTCAGCGCCAGCACCACCACCAGCCCCAGCGTGATCCAGAAATCCGGCTTCAGCGCAAAGATGACCAGGGCCACCATGTTCCAGCAGGCCGGAAAGCCGGCAAAGGAATTGTCCTTGGTCTTCATCCGGGTATCGGCGAAATACAGCGCCGAGGCGAAGGTGATGACGATGATCGCCACCCACCCCGTCCATCCGGGCAGCAGGCCGCTGGCGAACAACGCATAAGCCGGTATGAACACATAGGTCAGGTAGTCGATGATGAGGTCCAGCAAGACCCCGTCGATCAAGGGCGCCCGGGTCTTGACGCCATAGCGCCGCGCCAGCGGGCCATCGACGCCATCGACCACAAAGGCCACCACCAGCCACAGGAACATCATGTCCCAGTCGCCCTGCACAGCCGCCAGCATGGCCAGCATCGACCAGACCGCGCCGGTGGCAGTCAGCAGATGCACGGAATAGGCTTTGAATGTGTCGTTCATCCGCATTCTCTTGCCGGAAACGGCCGGACGTTGCAATCAGGCGCGCGGGTGGGCGCGGGCATAAACCTCGATCAGCCGCGCGGCATCCACCGCGGTATACCCTTGCGTGGTGGACAGCGAGGCGTGGCCCAGCAACTCCTGGATCGCGCGCAGGTCGCCGCCGGCGTTCAGCAGATGCGTCGCAAACGAATGGCGCAGCGCGTGCGGCGTGGCCGTGGCCGGCAGGCCGAGACGCGCGCGGGCACGCTCCATCGCCATCTGCACCAGCCGCGGCGACAGCGCCCCGCCGCGCGCGCCCAGAAACAGCGGGCCGTCGGGGGCAATCTCCTGCGGGCACAGCGCCACATACCGCGCCACCGCGGCCTGCGCCGCCGGCAGCACCGGCACCAGCCGTTCCTTGCCGCCCTTGCCGACGATCCGCAGCGAGTCGCGCAACGGATGGTCGGCGCCGCGCAGGCCCAGCGCCTCGGAAATGCGCAGGCCGCAGCCGTAAAGCAGCGTGACGACCGCGGTATCGCGCGCCGCGATCCAGTCGGCGCCCGCGTCTGCCCCGACCTCGGGCAACACCGCACGGGCGGCATCGGGCGCCAGCGGGCGCGGCAGCTTGCGCCGATAGCGGGGCGCGCGCGCGGCCAGCAGTTGCGTGGCATCGGCACCGCTGCGGTCGGAGAGCCAGCGGGTAAAGGACTTGATGGCAGAGACGCGCCGCGCCAGCGACCGGGCGCCGACCCCGCGCCCCTGTTCCTGCGCCAGGAACGCGCGCAGGTCGGCCTTGGGCAAACCGGCCAGCGCGGCCAACCCTTCGCCCCCGCCACGGTGTTCGGCCAGAAACGCCAGCCAGCGCCCGACATCGCCGGCATAGGCCGCCAGCGTGGCCGGCGACGCGCCATCCAGCGCCTTGCGCTGCGCCAGCCAGTCGGCCAGGGCCGCGCGCGCCGCCGGCGCGATGCCCGGATGGTCGGTCACGCCAACCAGCGGCGCATCACGCGCTCGAACACGGCGGCGAAATGCGCCAGCAGGTCGGTGCCTTGCGCGGGGCGGAACTGGTGCGGGTCTTCGGCGCCCAGCACCAGCAAGCCCGGCAACCGCCCCGGCCCCAGGTCCAGCCGCAACCCGGCCTCGGAGCGCACATGCGCCGCCATCGCGCCATGCACCCGGTCGGACACCGGCAGGGTCTGGCGCAGCACCACGGGCCGCACCGGCCCCTTGCGCCCGGCGGTCAGCCAGGCCTCGACGAAACCCGGTTCGACCACGCAGATCACATCGCCCAGCCGCTGCAAGGCGGCCGTGCCGCCCTGCTGGCTTTCCAGCACCAGCCGCAGCGTATCGACCCGCAGCGTCGGCGCGATGCGCGTGGTCAGCCCGGAAAGGAACGCCTCGAAGGTCAGCGGCTCCAGCAGTTGCAGCACGGCGCGGTGCACGATGTTGGTGCCGGCCAGGTTTTCATAGGCCGCCGCGATCACGCCGCGGTGGGTATCCTCCAGCCGGCCCAGCTGCCCTTCCAGCCGCCTCAGCGCCACGCCGCGCAGATCGACGATGTTTTCGCCCATCGCCCGGTCGTTGGCGGCAATCAGGGCGCGCATCACCTCGGCATCGTCCAGCACCGCATCGGGGTCCGAAAGGATAAGGTCGCGCACGTCCTCGGTCAGGCCGATGCGGCCTGCCTGCCCTGCCCTTGCCGTCATGCCGGTCTCCGGTCTGTTCACTGCCCTGGGGCGTATCCTACACGACTTCGTGCGCAAGGCGGAGAGGTTTTTTTCCGGCCCGCGCCGGGGGCTTAGAGGATCTTCTGCCCGGTGCGTGCCCAGTCGGCGTTGAACTGGTCCAGCCCCTTGTCGGTCAGCACGTGGCTGGCCATCGCCTTGATGACGGCGGGCGGGGCGGTGGCCACGTCGGCGCCGACAAGGGCGGCTTCCTTCATGTGGTTGGCCGACCGGATCGAGGCCGCAAGGATCTGCGTCTTGAAATCGTAGTTGTCGTAGATGGTGCGGATATCGGCGATCAGCTCCATCCCGTCGAGGTTGATGTCGTCCAGCCGGCCGATGAACGGGCTGATGAAGGTGGCCCCGGCCTTGGCCGCCAGCAGCGCCTGGTTGGCCGAGAAGCAGAGCGTCACGTTGACCATGAAGCCTTCGCCGGTCAGCACCTTGCAGGCTTTCAGGCCGTCCCAGGTCAGCGGCACCTTGACGGCGATGTTGGGGGCAATGGCGGCCAGCTTGCGCCCTTCGGCGATCATGCCGGCGGCGTCGGGGGCCACCACTTCGGCAGAGACGGGGCCCGAAACCAGCGCGCAGATTTCGCGCGTGACCTCCAGGATGTCGCGGCCCGACCTGAGGATCAGCGAGGGGTTGGTGGTCACGCCATCGACCATGCCCAGGTCGTTCAGCTCGGCAATGGCGGCAACATCGGCGGTATCGACAAAGAATTTCATGGCGCGTCCTCGGGGTCGGTTCGGCGGCCTTCTAGCATGGCGGGGCCGGGGTGCAAAGCCCGGCCCCTTTTGCTGCGTCAGTGCGCGGGGCGAATGAAGGTGCCGTTGCGCAATTCCCTGACCGCCTGACGGATTTCTTCGGCGGTGTTCATCACGATCGGGCCGTGCCAGGCGACCGGCTCCTTGATCGGGGCGCCCGCCACCAGCAGAAAGCGGATGCCTTCGGGCCCGGCCTTGACCGTCACCTCGTCGCCATTGCCGAACTGCACCAGCGTGCGGTTGCCCGACATGTCGCGGATGTTCACCTCTTGCCCGCGGATTTCCTTTTCCAGCAGCACGCCGCGCGGGTTGGCGGCATCGGCGAACTTGCCCGCGCCTTCGAACACATAGGCAAAGGCGTTGCGGCGCGTATCCACCGGAAAGACCTTGCGCTTGCCCGGCGGCACGTAGATGTCGAGGTAAAGCGGTTCCGCCGCAATCCCATCGACCGGGCCGGTCTTGCCCCAGAAATCGCCGATGATGACCTTGACCACGGTGCCGTCGTCATCGAGGATTTCGGGAATGTCGCGGCCCTTCACATCCTGATAGCGCGGTGCGGTCATCTTGAGGTGGCTGGGCAGGTTAGCCCAGAGCTGAAACCCGTGCATCTGGCCGCGCGCGTTCCCCTGAGGCATTTCCTGGTGCAGGATGCCGGAACCGGCGGTCATCCACTGCACGTCGCCCGCGCCCAGACGGCCGCGGTTGCCCAAACTGTCGCCATGTTCGACCGTGCCGGCCAGCACATAGGTGATGGTCTCGATCCCGCGGTGCGGGTGCCAGGGAAAACCGGCCTGATAGTCGCCGGGCCGTTCGCCGCGGAAATCGTCGAACAGCAGAAAGGGGTCGTGGCGCTTGGGGTCGTGAAACCCGAAGGCGCGGTGCAGCTTCACGCCGGCGCCTTCCATGGTGGGCATGGCGCGGGCTTCGTGAGCAACGGGGCGGATCGACATGGGAACCTCCGGGGTGTCTGGTGTTGCAGCCAATCTAGGGCGCGCCCACCTGTGGAAAAAGGCGCAAGGCAGACGGGTGCGCTGTGCCTTTGCGCACAAGCTTTGCCTTTCGGGGCCAGGGTCGCTATGTCCGGCGCAGACCCAGGGGGGGACGACCATGACCGAAGACGACGACAACGACCGGGGCCGCGACCAGGACGACAACCGCGTCTTGGCCCGGCTTTACCCTTCGGCCCCGCGCCGGATCGTGGGCACCGGCATTCTTGCGGCGCTGGGGGGCCTCTTGGTCTGGGTTGCGTTCCGCCATCCGCCGGCCGAGGCGATCTGGCAGGCCTTTCTGCTGCTGACCGGCGGGCTTGCGCTGTGGCTGGCGGTGCGGCTGTGGCAATCCACCGCGCAGGGGTTGGAGCTGACCGCGGCCGAACTGCGCGAAACCGGCAGCGGGCGGGTGCTGGCGCGCTTCGACGAGATCGAGGCCGTGGACCGCGGGCCGTTCGCCGTAAAACCCACCGCCGGCTTTGCCTTGCGCCTGCGCCGCCCCGGCCCGCGCGCCTGGATGCCGGGCCTGTGGTGGCGGGTCGGCCGCCGCGTAGGCGTGGGCGGCGTGACCCACCGGCACGAAGCGCGCTTCATGGCCGAACTGCTGGACGAACGGCTGAAGCGGCGCGCCGCCGGGATCAGCTGATCGGCAAGGGCGACAGGAACCTCGGCCGCACCACGGTGAATTCGTACATCGTGCGCCGCTGCAACCCGACCCAGAACGCCGGGCTGAACCGGCGCCAGGTTTCCACCACGATCACCGTGTCCGCATTGGCCAGAATCGGCAGCCGGTCGCGCTGGGTGGCCAAGGTGGCGGTGGTGTAGGCCGGCGCGCGCGTGGCATTGGTGGTGCGCGACCACAGCACGTTGTAGGTGTTGGTCCCCGCGTTGAACTGCACCGAGGTCACGCGCATCCAGGTCTGTTCGGGCGTGTTCACCATGTAGCGGAACACCTGGTGCATCCCGTTGATGAACGCCGTGTTCACCGCGTTGTTCTCGCGCGAAATCATGTCAGCCACGACATAGGTCGCCTTGACCGAGGTGTTCTGGGCGCGGAATGCATCCCAGTAGACGAACATCGCCATGAACACCCACAGCAGCAGCGGCATCACCAGGATCGCCTCGACCGAGATGATGCCCCCCTCCTCCTGCCGGAAGCGGCGCAGACGATGTGCGATGGCGTTGCGCATGGCGGCCCCTAACGCGGTTCGTTGACAAAGGCCGATGCAACGGCCAGCTGATACCCGCCCGAGGCATCGCGCTGCAGGCGCAGCCCGAGCCGGGTGGTCGGAAAGAACGGGTCGAACACGGCGCAGGCGCGAATCGTCACCAGCTCGTTCGTGCCGCCCTGGTTGAACTGCAAGGCCGGCTGCACGTTGGTGGCGCGGTTGACGCAGGTGGCCGAATTGGTGAACCCGGTCCAGGTGGTGCGGTCGATCACCCGCATTTCCAGCATCATGTCGGTCAGGCAATCGGGCATCAGGGTGGCCTGCTGGCACACCTTTTCGCGCACCTGCGCCATGGTGGGGGCATTGCCCATCGCCCCCACCCGCAGGTCGCGCACGGCGATATCCAGCGCCCGCTCCATCATCACGATACGCAAGGTGGCATAGCCGGCCTCGAACGACGACATCAGGATGGTCAGGAACACCGGCAGAACAATGACGAAATCCACGGTGATCGATCCGTCCTGGTCGCCCAGGAACCGGCGCGGCCATGCCAGAAGCCGCCGCAACAGGTTCATTGCGTCAACCTCAAGGCGCTGATCTGCACGCGGATGCTGCGGAAGGCGTTGGCGATATCCAGCCCGGCCACGTCGTAGAAGCGGTTGGGCGAGGCACAGTTGCGGATCACGTTCGCCCCGCCGACCGGCGCCTCGAAGGCGATGCCGAAGATCACGACGTTCTGCTGCTTGACCAGCGTGCACAGCGTGTTCAGCCGATTGTCCATCGTCGAGACCTCGTGCGGGCCCGAGCCGATCAGGGTGCCTTCGCGGACGCGTAGCGTGTTCAGGTGGCTGGCCAGCGTGCCGCCCAGGGCGCGCACATACATCTGCTGTGCCACCCACTGCACCCGCAGCTGCTGCCAGACGGTCTGCCAATCCAGCGGGGTGGCAGTGGCGGTGGGCACGCAGCTCCAGGTGGTGCAGGTGGTCGAGCCGGCCCAGGGCACCGCGCGCCATTCGCTGCGGTGCGGCACCCAGTATTTGCTGGTGCCCGATCGGCCCGCATGGAAGATCGAATAGTAGCCGTCGCTGTGGCGGTAGATGATCGAGGGGCCCGAACGGTAGCCGTCGGCGATCTTTTCGTTCGGCCAGTGTTCCCCGTCGGTCATCAGCACGATGACCTTCAGGTTTTCCGGATCGTCGTAGTCGCGCGGACGGTTGCGGAAATAGCTCGGCACGATCCCGGCATCCACCAGGCTGTTCACCAGCGAGCGGGCCGAGGGGTCGAGCAGCGCCGACCCCCAGCGCAGCCCGGCGTCGATCGACGTCGCACCCACCGCCTCCATCGCGTTGATCTGGTTGACCAGCGTGGTGCGGTTGTTGCTGAACACGCGCACGCGGTTGTTGGCATTGGGCATGCACCAGATGTTGCTGGTGCCTGGCGCCATGTTGGTGGTGCTCCAGCCCGAACTGGTGTTCGAGGTGTTGAAGGTGTCCGCCGCGGCATGCTGCGGCATTGGCGCGGTGCGCGACAGCGGCAGCGTGGTATAGGCCGAAGCCGGCAGGTCGATGCAATGCGAGAAGTTGTGCCGGTCGGTCAGGTTGAAGCGCGACAGCAGGTCGGGCCCGACGTTGACCTGCCCGTTGTAAGGCACGACCGAGATCGAGACGCGGTTTTCCGTGTCTTCCTGCAACAGCGCGTTGACGAATTCCGTTGCGGCCGATTTCAGCAGCGTCATCTTTGTGCCCGCCATCGAGCCCGAGATGTCCAGCACCAGCGAGATTTCCACGTTGGTGCGCCGTTCCACCGCGGTTCCGGCCGCAACCGACCGCAACTGGTCGATGCCCATCATGTGCATGAAATAGGGCCGTGTCACCGTGCGGGTGTCGGCCCGCACGCTGCGGTAGTTCAGGCCCTGGTCCAGCGTCACGCCCATCAGCGCATCGCTCAGCTGCGCCTTCTGGAACCAGTCCTCGACCACCTGCACCGGCGGGCGTTCCTGCCGCATCGAGGCGGCGGCCAGGGCCGCCGTGTCGGCCGTGGCCTGGATGCGCGAGCGTTCGGCCTCGTAGCGCATGAGGTCCACCGCCATGCCGCCCAGGAACAGCATGATCGTCAGGATCACCAGCGCAAAGAACACCATGCTGCCGTCTTCGGAACGCCGGAAAGCCGCCCCGCGCCGCAACAGTCGCCGAACCCGGGACAGTTGCGACCGGCGCCATTGCCGCTTGCCTGCGCCATTCTGGTTTCTGTCGAACATGCTTCACCCTCTGCACCGAAGCCGCAGCCGAGGTCCGGCCGCACGCCACCCGTTCCCTTGTATGGCAGAAACCTGTGGCGCAATTTTGGCGAAGCTGCTGTAATTTAAACGGTTTTTGGCTAAACTGCGAAACATCGGCCCGACTTTCGCCCCGATTGTCGCCAGGCCCGCCAAAATTCGGCCGGTAACGCGCCGTTCACGCGGGCGCTTCAGAATGACGGTGATTCGGGTCAGATCGCCGGCGAAACCCGGTGGATTGCGGTGGCGCGGCCGGGTATGCCCGGATGGCCAGTCCAGCGGCAGAACGCCGCACGGGCCCCGCCCGGATCAGGGACGGCGCCGGCACAGCGCCGGCCCAGATGGGAGGATGCACGATGCTCGCCACGAACGAACCCAGTTTCCGCGAATCCGTCGATCTGATGTTCGACCGCGCGGTTGCGCTGATGGACCTGTCGCCGGGGCTCGCGCAGAAGATCAAGGTCTGCAACTCGACCTACACGGTGCGCTTCGGCGTGCGCCTGCGCGGCAAGATCGAAACCTTCGTCGGCTACCGTTCGGTGCATTCCGAACACATGGAGCCGGTCAAGGGCGGCATCCGCTATGCGCTGGGCGTCAACCAGGACGAGGTCGAGGCACTGGCCGCGCTGATGACCTACAAATGCGCGCTGGTCGAAACGCCCTTCGGCGGGTCCAAGGGCGGCCTGTGCATCGACCCCCGCGCCTGGGACGAGCACGAGCTGGAACAGATCACCCGCCGCTTCGCCTATGAGCTCATCAAGCGCGACCTGATCCACCCGGCGCAGAACGTGCCCGCCCCCGACATGGGCACGGGCGAGCGCGAAATGGCCTGGATCGCCGACCAGTATGCCCGGATGAACACCACCGACATCAACGCCAAGGCCTGCGTCACCGGCAAGCCGCCGCACGCCGGCGGCATCCAGGGCCGGGTGGAGGCGACGGGCCGCGGGGTGCAATATGCGCTGCGCGAGTTCTTCCGCCACCCCGAGGATGTGGCGAAGACCGGGCTTTCGGGCGGGCTCGAAGGCAAGCGGATCATCGTGCAGGGCCTGGGCAACGTGGGCTATCACGCCGCGAAATTCCTGTCCGAGGAGGATGGCGCAAGGATCGTTGCGGTGATCGAACGCGACGGCGCCATCCTCGACGATGCCGGGATCGACATCGAGGGCCTGCGCCAGCACATGAACGCCCATCAGGGTCGGCTGGCGGGCTACCCCCACGGCCGCCACGTGGCCGAAGGCGCCGCCGTGCTGGAGGCGCCTTGCGACATCCTGATCCCCGCCGCGCTGGAAGGCGTGATCCACAAGGGCAACGCCGCGCGCATCCAGGCGCCCCTGATCCTAGAGGCCGCGAACGGGCCCATCACCTTCGGCGCCGACGAGATCCTGCGCGGCAAGGGCTGCGTCATCATTCCCGACATGTATGCCAACGCCGGCGGCGTGACGGTCAGCTACTTCGAATGGGTCAAGAACCTGTCCCACATCCGCTTCGGCCGGATGCAGCGCCGGGCCGAGGAGGCGCGCTCGCGCCTGCTTGTCGAGGAGCTGGAAAGGCTCAGCGCCGACAAGGGCCTGGGTTGGACCCTGGCCGAGGATTTCAAGGACCGTTTCCTGACCGGGTCGGACGAGCTCGCCCTGGTGCGCTCGGGCCTCGACGACACCATGCGCACCGCCTACCAGTCGATGCGCGAAATCTGGCACAGCCGCCCCGAGGCGGGCGACCTGCGCACCGCCGCCTACCTCGTCTCGATCGACCGGGTGGCCAAGACCTATCGGTCCAAGGGGCTCTGAAGGCGCATCCTGCCTTGCGTGCACCGGGTGGGGGCGTCCGCCGCCCCCACCCGGTGCCGATGCGCCACCTGCATGGCCGGCCGCCGCCGCGCGAGGCTGCGGCATTCGGCCGCTGTTCTCGCAGATCAATGCGGTTTTTCGCATGTGATGGACCCTTCGTTCTGGGGCTGCACCCGGTGCAGGGGGCACCGGGCGCCCCGTGGCGGAGGATCGCATGACACTCACGTTCCAGTCGTCCGGCCTGGATTTCCGGGTCAACACCACAACGACCGACGATCAGGGGTCGGTCGCCCTTGCAGCCTTGCCGGATGGCGGTTTCATCGCCACCTGGATGTCGAACGATCAGGGCAACAGCGCGACAAGCCAATGGGCCTGGCGCGTGCTCTGGCAGCGCTACGATGCCGCCGGCACCCCTGTCGGGGCCGAAACCGAAATCCAGCCCGTCGCCGGCTCGGCGCATGAAAGCTACCCGGCCGTGACCGTGCTGGCCGACGGCGGCTGGGTCATCACTTGGGAAACACGCGAGGCCTTCGGGTCATTCGGCCAGAACTACAACGTTTTCGGCCAGATATTCGACAGCACCGGCAACCTGTCGGGCGACCCGTTCCGGCTGAACACCTACACCGCGCAGGACCAGCGGTTTTCGCAAGTCACGGCGCTGACAGGCGGCGGCTTCGTGGCGATCTGGAACTCCTGGGGTCAGGACGGCGACCGGTGGGGCACCTTCGGCCAGATCTTCGACGCCGCCGGCAACAAGGTGGGCGCAGAGTTTCGCGCCAGCCAGAGCACACGAGGCCACCAGGCTTGGCCGCAGGTGGCAGCCCTGAAGGACGGCGGCTTCGTCGTCACCTACCACGTCAACGACCTGAGCAATCCCGATTGGGACTCCGATATCTTCGCCCGGGTGTTCTCGGCCAGCGGAACCGCCGTCACCGACGAATTCCGCGTCAACACCTATCACCGCTACAACGACGACACCTTCGGGTATTCCAAGGTCGCGGGCCTGCCCGGCGGCGGGTTCGCCGTTGCCTGGACCGGAACCGACCAGCCGCCGAACGGCAATGGCGACGGGCGCGAAAAAGTCATGCTGCGCCTTTACGATGCGAACGGCACGGCACAGACCAACCCGATCCGCGTGGCAGACATTCCTGCGGTCGGCACGGCCTCGGCCAGCTACTGGGATGCCGACTGGCTGTCGGTGCGCGCCCTGCCCGACGGCAGCATCGTGCTGGCCTGGATCGAGCCCGGGCAGGACGGCAGCGGCACCGCGATCCGCGCCCGGCACTTTGACGCGACCGGCAAGGCCGTCGGCGCGGCCTTCACGGTGAACGGCGCCACGGCGGGCCACCAACTGTATCCCGACCTCGCCGTGCTGGCCAACGGCGACGTCGTGGTGGCCTGGCAATCGGGGGGCGTGCAAGATGGCAGCCGCTTCGGCGTCTATGCGCAGGTGCTCGACCACCGCATCGTGGGCACCCCGGGCGACGATGTGCTGATCGACCTGTGGGGCGCCGACCGGATCGACGGCTGGGCCGGCCATGACGTGATCGAAGGCCGCACGGGCAACGACCTGATCTATGGCGGGCTGGGCAACGACACCATCTTTGCCCAGGAAGGCAACGACACCGTCCGGGGCGGCGCCGGCGACGACCGGGTCTATGGCTGGTATGGCGACGACCTGATCGACGGCGGGGACGGCAACGACCTGCTGGTCGGCGAATACGGGCACAACACCCTGCTGGGCGGTGCGGGCGACGACACCATCTTCGGCTCGGTCGAAGGCAACGACGTGATCCGCGGCGGCGAAGGCAACGACGAACTGCACGGCGAGGATATCGGCGCAAGCAGCGGCGGCAACGACGACATTGGCGGCCAAGGCGGCAACGATACCGTCCATGCCGGGGCCGGCAACGACACCGTGGATGGCGGCAAGGGCGCCGACCTGATCTATGGCGGCGACGGCGCCGACCAGCTGTGGGGCAGCGAAGGCCGCGACACGCTGGGCGGCGGGGCCGGCGACGACGTGCTGACCGGCGGCGCGGGGGCCGACGGCTTTTTCTTCCGCGCCGGCGGCGGCAACGAGGTCATCGTCGATTTCGAGAACGACGTCGATACGCTCCGGCTCGACCCGGCGCTCTGGGGCAATGCCGCGCTGACCCGTGCCCAGGTTGTCGCTACCTATGCCCATGTCGAAGGCGCCGATGTGGTGCTGGATTTCGGCGCCAACGGCCTGCTGCGCCTGACGGGCCTGGGCGCCCCCGCCCTGCTGGTCAACGACACCGGCTTCATCGCCGGCTGAACGCAACGCGCCCCGGCACCGCGGCCCGGTGCCGGGGCGACCCGCTTTCCATTCCTGCGCCGCCTGCTATATCGGGGCAGACAGCAAGGGGGGCGCAGCATGGCCGACGACGGGTTGAACAGCTTCATGACGGGGCCGGACGAGGCCGGGCGCTTCGGCATCTTCGGCGGGCGCTTCGTCTCCGAAACGCTGATGCCGCTGATCCTGGAGCTGGAGGAGCGCTACGAACACGCCAAGACCGACCCGACCTTCTGGGCGGAAATGCACGATCTGTGGACGCATTACGTGGGCCGCCCCTCGCCGCTCTACTTTGCCGAACGGCTGACCGCGCATCTGGGCGGCGCCAAGGTCTACATGAAGCGCGACGAGCTGAACCACACCGGCGCGCACAAGATCAACAACGTGCTGGGCCAGATCATCCTGGCGCGCCGCATGGGCAAGACGCGGATCATCGCGGAAACCGGCGCGGGGCAGCACGGGGTGGCCACCGCCACCGTCTGCGCCAAGTTCGGGCTGAAATGCGTGGTCTACATGGGCGCGCACGACGTGGAACGCCAGGCGCCCAACGTGTTCCGCATGCGCCTGCTCGGGGCCGAGGTGATTCCCGTCACTTCGGGGCGCGGCACGCTGAAGGATGCGATGAACGACGCGCTGCGCGACTGGGTCACCAACGTGCGCGACACCTTCTACTGCATCGGCACGGTGGCCGGGCCGCACCCCTACCCGGCGATGGTGCGCGACTTCCAGTCGATCATCGGCAAGGAGGCCCGCGCCCAGATGCTGGAACGCGAAGGCCGCCTGCCCGACACCATCATCGCCGCCATCGGCGGCGGGTCGAACGCGATGGGGCTGTTCTACCCCTTCCTCGACGATCCGTCGGTCAACATCATCGGGGTCGAGGCGGGCGGCAAGGGCGTGGACGACCGCATGGAACATTGCGCCTCGCTCACCGGCGGGCGCCCGGGCGTGCTGCACGGCAACCGCACCTACCTGTTGCAGGATTCCGACGGCCAGATCCTCGAAGGCTACTCGATCTCGGCCGGGCTCGACTATCCGGGCATCGGCCCCGAACATGCCTGGCTGCACGATGTGGGCCGGGCGCGCTACGTCGCCATCACCGACAAGGAGGCGCTGGAGGCGTTCCAGCTGTGCTGCGCGCTCGAAGGCATCATCCCCGCGCTTGAACCCAGCCATGCGCTGGCCCATGTGATGAAGATCGCCCCGACGCTGCCGAAGGACCACCTGATCTGCATGAACATGTGCGGCCGCGGCGACAAGGACATCTTCACCGTCGCCAGGCACCTCGGTTTCGACATGAAGATCTGACGCGCGCGCCGCAACTGCAAGGCCAGGCCGAGGCAAGAAAAAGGCGACCATCGCGGCGATGGTCGCCTTTTTCATCGCGCCGGCCGCGGCGCGGCAGGGGGTTTCCCAAGGGGGGCCCGCCCCCCTTGGGGCGGGGGGTTTGGGGGGCAGCCGCCCCCCCAAGCCCCGCCCGGGGTCGCGCTAGCGTTCCTTGCCGGGCTTGCCCGCCTTGCCGTCCATATGCTTGCGCAGGCGCGACGGCGTGTGGAACTTGCGATCCTTGTAGGGGTTTTCATCCCCCTGCCCGCGCAGGAAGATGCGGATCGGGGTGCCCGGCATGTCGAAATCGGCACGCAACCCGTTGACCAGATAGCGCTTGTAGCTTTCGGGCAATTCGTCGGGGCGCGAACACTTGATGACGAAGCCCGGCGGCCGCGTCTTGGCCTGCGTGATGTAGCGCAGCTTGATGCGGTGCCCGCCGGGCGCGGGCGGCGGGTGCGCCTCGGTCATGGCCCCCAGCCACTGGTTCAGCTTCGCGGTCGAGATGCGGCGGTTCCACACCGCATGCGCCTTGAGGATCGCGGCATGCAGGCGGTCCATCCCGCGGCCCGTCTTGGCCGACACCGTCACCAGGGGCGCGCCGCGCAGCTGCGGCAAAAGGCGCTCGAACATCTCCTTCAGCTCGGCCAGCTTGTCCTGCTTGTCGTCTTCCAGATCCCACTTGTTCACCGCCACCACCACCGCGCGGCCTTCGGTTTCGGCATAGTCGGCGATGCGCAGATCCTGGGTCTCGAAGGGAATTGCGGCATCCAGCAGCACCACCACCACCTCGGCAAAGCGCACGGCGCGCAGGCCATCGGCCACCGACAGCTTTTCCAGCTTTTCGGTGACCTTCGCCTTCTTGCGCATCCCGGCGGTATCCCAGATGCGCAAAGGCGTGCCGAACCATTCGGTGCGCACCGAGATCGCGTCGCGGGTGATGCCGGCCTCGGGGCCGGTCAGCATGCGGTCCTGGCCGAGGATGCGGTTGACCAGCGTGGACTTGCCGGCGTTCGGCCGCCCGATCACCGCCACCTGCAAGGGTTTGGCCGCCGAAATCTGCGGTGCCTCGCCTTCGTCCTCGCTGTCTTCGGGCACGTCCACGTCCACCTCGGGCGCGTCCTGTGCCGCGGCTTCGGCAAAGCCTTCGGCCAGCGGGCGCAACAGGTGGTAAAGGTCGTCCAGCCCTTCGCCATGCTCGGCCGACAGGCGCACCGGCTCGCCCAGGCCCAGCTCCCAGGCCTCCAGCGCGCCGGCATCGCCGGCGCTGCCTTCGGCCTTGTTCACCCCCAGCACGACCCGGGCCCCCTTGCGGCGCAGGATCTCGGCAAAGACACGGTCGGTCGGGGTCACGCCGGCGCGGCCGTCGATCAGGAACAGGCAGATGTCGGCCATGTCCACCGCGCGTTCCGTCAGCCGCCGCATGCGGCCTTGCAGGCTGTCGTCGGTCACGTCTTCCAGGCCGGCGGTGTCGATCACGGTGAACCGCAGGTCGAACAGCCGCGCATCGCCTTCGCGCAGGTCGCGCGTCACGCCGGGCTGGTCATCCACCAGCGCCAGCCGCTTGCCCACCAGGCGGTTGAACAGCGTGGACTTGCCCACATTGGGCCGCCCGACGATGGCAAGGGTAAAGGTCATGGCCTGATGCTCCGGCAAAAGCGGCCCGGCGGGCGCG
Organism: Gemmobacter sp.; assembly: GCF_046292685.1. Classification (GTDB taxonomy): domain Bacteria; phylum Pseudomonadota; class Alphaproteobacteria; order Rhodobacterales; family Rhodobacteraceae; genus Wagnerdoeblera. Next base: position 16,748 of record NZ_JBKBQM010000026.1, on the reverse strand, counting down.
CGACGAAGCCCCGGGCCATATACCCATTCCCGATCAGCGGAAAGCCTGAACCTGACCGCCGGTGGTCACGACATACAGCGTGCCCCCCGCAACCGCCGGGGCCGCCGCCGCACCGCCGCCCGGACCCATCTCGATCACGCCCAGCACCGCGCCGCTGTCGGGGGCGACAAAGCGCACCAACCCGTCGGACGAGGCCACGACCAGCCGCCCCCCCGCCAGCACCGGCCCGTAATGCGCCACCACGCCCAGCTGGCGGCGCGGGCGGTCGTTGGTGAAATGCCCCAGCGGCGTGGCCCAGACGGTTTCGCCCGTCGCGGCATCCAGCCGCACCAGGCGCCCGTCGTCGGTGACGGTGAACACGGCATTGCCCACCGGCCAGACCGGGCCCATCGCGCCTTCGCGCGCCTCCCACAGCATTTCGCCGGTGTCCAGCCGGAAGGCCGCCGTGCGCCCGGCAGCCGAGCCGACATAGACCCGCCCGCCCGAGACCACCGGGTCGCCCGTCAGGTCGGCGACGAAGGCCGCGGCACGGCCTGCCCGCTGGCCCGCCACCGCGCCCATCCAGGCCATGTCGCCCTTGGCGCGGTCCAGCGCGGCCACCTGCCCCGAGGCAAAGGGCATCACCACCACCTTGTCGGCCACGGCAGGCGCGCTGCCGCCCAGCAGCCCGGCCGACTGGCGCACGCCCGATTGCACCCAGCGGATCTTGCCATCGGCAGCGTTCACCGCCCAGGCCGCCGCATCGCGGCCCGCGACATAGACGGTGCCGCCCACCACCGCCGGCGCGCCCGACACCGGCCCGTCGAACCGCTGGCGCCACAGCACCGCGCCGGTCGCCGGGTTCAGGGCGATCAGCTCGCCAAAGCCGGTGGTGACGAACAGCTTGCCGTCGCCCACCGCCAGCCCGCCGCCCGAGGCGGCTTCGGGGCTTTCGCCCGCCGGCGTCACGTCAAAGCTCCACAGCGCGCCGCCCGTCGCCGCCGACAGCGCCGTCAGCCGGTTGCGGGCATCCATCGCAAACACGCTGCCGCCGGCCACCACCGGCGCCACCGAAAGCCGTGCGCGCCGGCTGCTGCCGGTGCCGATGGGCGCCGACCACAGCCGCTGCGGTGCCGCGCCCAGCGCCAGGTGCGGCATGGCGCGCGACGGGCTGCCGGCACGGTGCGTCCAGTCGGCATTGGCCACTGCGGGGCCCAGCGCCACCGGCAGGCTGCGGTTCTGCGGCACGGCCGGGTCGGGCACCCGGGCGCCTTCGGCGGCCGGCAGGGTCTGTTCCAGCGGGGTGCGGGTATCGAACCGCTGGCCGGGCAGGATCAGCTTGCGCTCGCAGCCTGCCACCACGCTTGCCAGCGCCAGCGCGCCCACCAGACCCACGAACTTCGACACGATCCGACTTCCCCTGCCTTGTCCGCCCGACGCGCTGCGCGCCGGCCGGCCGTTCAGTTCAGTTCCGGGCCTCGCCGCCCAGAACCACAATCATCTGGCCTGCCCGTGCGCGCAAGGCCGAAGGTGCGGCCGGGTCATCGGCCAAGGCGCGAAAGCCCGCCTGCGCCGCGTCGCGGTTGCCCGCGGCCAGGTCGTCCAGCGCCAGCTGTTCGCGCGCCAGCGGCGCATAGGGGCGCCCGGGGGCGGCCAGCGCCTCCAGCCCCTGACGGCGGGCGGCGGCATCGGGTTCGCCGCCCGGGGCCGACAGGCGGCGCAGCGCCGCAAGGTCGCGCCAGTGCACGGGCAGCGACGCCTCCTCGGACAGCGCCTTCAGCCGCGCCAGCGCCGCCGCGCGGGTGGCGGCATCGGGCGATGCGCTGGCCTCGGCCGCGGCGATCAGGGCCACCACCGCCGCACCCGCGCCCTGGGCCGGCACCGCCGCCAGCGCCGCCGCCCGGGCCGCGGCATCGGGCGCCTCGATCGCGGCCAGCACGGCATCGCCGAAAGCCTCGGCCCTGGCGCGCGCCTCGGCCTTTTGCCATTCGTTCCAGGCTGCCCCGCCGACCAGCGCCAGCACCCCGACCACCCCGATCCAGCCATAGCGGCGGAACACCCGGAACAGACGGTCGCGGCGGACTTCCTCGGTCACTTCGTCGATGAAACTGTCGGGGTTCGACACCGGGGGCCTCTTGCTTTGCGTGCCTCGTCTTACACGCAAGGGCGCGCGCTTGCCAAGCCCTGCCGCCCCCCGCGCCCCCTGCCCCCCCTTTCACCCGCGAATTGCCGCAGGGGTTGCATCGCCCGGTCGCATTGCCGCACTAGATGGCGCAAGGCAGGTGCCGCCCGCAAGGCGGCCGGAAAGCGGGGACGGATGCGGATACTCTCGATCATCACGGCGGCGCTGGTGGCGGCGGGGCTCTATCTTCTGGTGATGGAGCGCGACCGCCTGATCCCCCCCCGCGCGCCCGAAGCCCCCGCCACGGCCGCCCAGACGCCCACGCCGCCGCCCGCCCCCGCCGGCCGGCCGGTCGGCGTGCTGGTGCAGGTGGTGCAGGCGCAGCCGCTGGACAATGCCGTGGTGCTGCGCGGCCGCACCGAAGCCGCGCGCAGCGTGGAGTTGCGCGCCGAAACCACCGCCCGCGTGGTGTCCGAGCCCTTGCGCCGCGGCGCCTTCGTCAACGCGGGCGAGGTGCTGTGCCGGCTGGACCCCGGCCCCCGCGCCGCCGCCCTGGCCGAGGCCGAGGCCCGCCTGGCCGAAGCCGAACTGGGCGCGCGCAACGCCGATGCCCTGACCGAAGGCGGCTTTGCCGCCGAAACCCGGCGGCTTTCCGCACAATCGGCGCTCAAGGCCGCCACCGCCGCCGTCCAGACCGCCCGGCGCGAGCTGGAGCGGCTGGAGATCCGCGCGCCGTTCTCCGGCCTGCTGGAGGACGACGCCGCCGAGTTGGGCACGCTTCTGCAACCCGGCGGGCTTTGCGCGCGGGTGATCCAGCCCGACCCGATCCGCCTGGTGGCCTATGTCGCCGAAGCCGATGTCGGCCGCATCGAGGTCGGCGCCCCAGGCGCCGGGCGGCTGGCCGACGGGCGCGCGCTGACCGGCCGCGTGACCTTTCTGGCCCGCAGCGCCGATCCGATGACGCGCACCTTCCGGGTCGAGCTCACCGTGCCCAACCCCGACCTGACGATCCGCGACGGCCAGACCGCCGACCTCATGATCGCAACCGACAGCGTGCAGGCGCATCTGATCCCCGCCTCGGTGCTCACACTCGACGACGCGGGCCGCGTGGGCGTGCGGCTGGCCGACGACGACGACCGCGCCCGCTTCGTGCCGGTGCGGGTGCTGCGCGACACCGCGCAAGGGCTGTGGGTGGCGGGCCTGCCCGCGACGGCGCGGCTGATCGTGCGCGGCCAGGAATATGTGACCGAAGGCGTCGCCCTGGCCGTCACCGTCGCGGGGGCCGCGCCATGACCGGCCTGATCGACTGGATGGCGGCACGCGCCCGCATGTCGCTGGCCTTCATCGTGCTGGCGGTGGTGGCGGGCGCCTATGCCTATGTCAACCTGCCCAAGGAAGGCGAGCCCGACATCGAAATCCCCGCGCTGTTCGTCAGCGTGCCGTTCCCCGGCATCTCGGCCGCCGATTCCGAAACCATGATCGTCAAGGTTCTCGAAACCGAAATGGCCGATCTGGACGGGCTCAAGCGCATGTCGGGCACCGCCGCCGAAGGCTATGGCGGGCTGGTGATGGAATTCGAATTCGGCTGGGACAAGTCCGCCGTGCTGGCCGAGGTGCGCGACCGCATGACCAAGGCCGAGGCGCGCTTTCCCGCCGGAGCCGACAAGTATTCCATCAACGAGATCAACTTCAGCGAATTTCCCATCGTGGTGGTGGCGCTGTCGGGGGCCGTGCCCGAACGCACGCTGCTGAAGGCCGCGCGCGACCTGCAGGACCGCCTGCAGGCGCTGGAGCCGGTGCTGGAGGCCAAGCTGGCCGGCCACCGCGACGAGATGCTGGAAGTGGTGATCGACCCGTTGCGGCTGGAATCCTACAACGTCACCGCGGGCGAGCTGATTTCGGTGATCTCGGCCAATAACCAGCTGATTGCGGCCGGCGAGGTCGAAGGCGCCTCGGGCGCGTTCTCGGTCAAGGTGCCGTCGTCCTTCACCACGGCGCGCGACGTGTTCGCGCTGCCGGTCAAGGTGAACGGCGACCGCGTGGTTACCCTGGGGGATCTTGCCGACATCCGCCTGACCTTTCAGGACCGCACCGGCACCGCGCGCTTCAACGGCGAACCCACGGTTGCCTTGCAGGTGGTCAAGCGCAAGGGCTTCAACCTGATCGACACCGCGCAGGCGGTGCGCGCCGCGGTGGCGGCCGAACGCGCCACCTGGGATCCGGCGCTGGCGCAGGCGCTGACAGCCACGGTGACGCTGGACCGTTCGCGCCAGGTCGAAAGCATGGTGGCCCAGCTCGAAGGCTCGGTGCTCACGGCGATTGCGCTGGTGATGATCGTGGTGCTCGGCGCACTCGGCACCCGGTCGGCGCTGCTGGTGGGGTTTGCGGTGCCGGCCTCGTTCCTGCTGACCTTCGCGCTGTTCGCGGCGATGGGGGTGACGGTTTCCAACATCGTGATGTTCGGGCTGATCCTGGCCGTGGGGATGCTGGTCGATGGCGCCATCGTGGTGGTGGAATACGCCGACCGCCGCATCGCCGAAGGCCAGGGGCCGATGCGCGCCTATGTCGAGGCGGCCAAGCGCATGTTCTGGCCCATCGCCAGCTCCACCGCCACCACGTTGTGCGCCTTTCTGCCCATGCTGTTCTGGCCCGGCGTGCCGGGGCAGTTCATGGGGATGCTGCCGGTCACGCTGATTTTCGTGCTGATGGCCAGCTTCATCGTGGCGGTGCTGTTCCTGCCGGTGCTGGGCGGGGTGGCCGGGCGCGGCAGCCGGGCGCTGACGCGCGCGGCCGATGCCTTGCGCCCGCTGCCCTGGCCGGTGCGCGCCGCCCTGGTGCCGCTGGCGCTGGCGATGCTGTTCGCCGGGGCGCTGGGGGCGCTGAACCCCGGCCAGCTCGGCCTTGCCCCCGGCATGGCGCTGCACGGGGTGGCGCTGTTCGTGGCCGGCGCCATGGCCGGGTCGGTCACGCTGAACGCCGCGCGCCTGCCCGGCCGGCGCCCTGTGCAGGCCGGCCACCGGCGCACCGCCATCGGCCATGTCGCGCGCTTTCTCGTGGGCAACCCGGTGATGCCGCTGGTCACCATCGCCGCCGTGGTCGTCTTCATGGTCGCGGTCACCGGCGCCTACATGACCTATGGCAAGGGCACCGAGTTCTTCGTGGAAACCGACCCGGAGCAGGGCATCGTGCACGTGCGCGCCCGCGGCAACCTGAGCCTCGCCGAAAAGGACGCCATCCTGCGCGAGGCCGAGGCGATCATCCTGCCCACCCCCGGCCTTGCTGCCACCTTTTCCTTTGCCGGTGCCGGCGGGCTGAACGCCAATACCGGCGGCGCCCAGGCCCCGCGCGATTCCATCGGGCAGGCGCAGATCGAGCTTTCGCACTGGTCCGAACGCATGGGCCAGCCGGGGCTGTCGGGGCGCGAGATTCTGGCCGGCCTGCGCGACCGGCTGTCCGCGCTGCCCGGGGTGCAGGTCGAAATCCTGACCCAGTCGGGCGGCCCCGCCTCGGGCAAGCCCATCCACCTGCGGCTGAAGGGCGACGATCTGGCCGTGCTGGCGCAGGCGGTGGAAACCGTGCGCGCCCGCATGGCCGCGATGGAGGGCATCTTCGGCATCGAGGATACCCGCCCCCTGCCCGGCATCGACTGGCGCATCGTGGTGGATGTCGAAAAGGCCGGGCGCTTCGGCGCCGATGTGGCCACGGTGGGCGGCATGGTGCAACTGGTGACCCGCGGCATCCTGCTCGACACGATGCGGGTGGACACCAGCGACACCGAAATCGATATCCGCGTCCGCCTGCCCGAGGCCGATCGGCTGCTGTCCACGCTCGATACGCTGAAACTGCGCACCCGCGACGGGCTGGTGCCCTTGTCGAACTTCGTCACGCGCGAGCCGGTGGCCAAGCTGGGCCGGATCGACCGGGTGGACCAGGCGCGCTATTACGACGTGCGCGCCGATGTGGCCCCCGGCCTGACGGCCGCGGACGGCCGCCCGATCAACGCCAACGAACGCATCGAGCGGCTGACCGAATGGCTGGAAACCGACCGCCCCCTGCCGCCCGGCGTGGCCTGGGAATGGGCCGGCGACCAGGCCGAACAGGCCGAATCGGGCGCCTTTCTGGCCCGGGCCTTTGCGGCGGCGCTGGGGCTGATGTTCATCATCCTGCTGGCGCAATTCAACAGCGTCTACAACGCCACGCTGGTGCTGACCGCGGTGGTGCTGTCGACCGCCGGGGTGATGATCGGCATGCTGGTGATGGACCAGACCTTCAGCATCATCATGACCGGCACCGGCATCGTGTCGCTGGCGGGCATCGTGGTGAACAACAACATCATCCTGATCGACACCTACCAGGACTACGCCCGCCAGATGCCTCGGATCGAGGCGATCGTGCGCACCGTCGAAACCCGGATGCGCCCGGTTTTGCTGACCACCATCACCACGATGGCCGGCCTGATGCCGATGATGCTGGGGCTCAGCGTCGATTTCATGGCCGGCGGCTATGCCATCGACACGCCGGCGGCCTTGTGGTGGAAACAGCTCGCCACCGCGGTGGTGTTCGGGCTGGGGGTGGCCACGGTGCTGACGCTGCTGTTCACGCCGGCGATGCTGGCGCTGCGGGTCTGGCTGGAAACCGGCGCCTACCGCGGCCTTCTGCAGCTGCGCGCCTGGGTTGCGGGGCGCCAGAGCCAGGCGGCGCGCGACATCGCGCTGGCTCGCACCGTCGCGCGCCAGCCGCGCCCGGAACTGGTCTGGCTGCCCGACCCGGCCGAGCCCGCGCCGCCCGGCAAGCCCGGCTGACCGCCGGGCCCGCCCGTGTCAGAAGAACGCGATCGCCGCCACCAGCGCGGCGGTCTGCGCCGGGGTCTCGATCTCGATCCCTTCCAGCAGCACGCTGGTCCGGCCGTCGAAATCCAGTCGGAATCCCTCGGCCGTCTGGCGGCCGTAATCGGCCAGCACGGCCGATCCGGTGACCGCCCCGGCGATCAGCGCCACCGAAAGCTGCAGCACATCGCCTTCGCCGACGCGGAAATCCACGATGCGGTCGTGCCCCGTGCCCGGCGCAAAGTCAAACGCATCGCCCCCCGCGCCGCCGTTCAGCACGTCGTTGCCTTGCGCGCCCCACAGCCGGTCGGCCCCGCCGCCGCCGCGGATCATGTCGTCGCCCGCCCCGGCGTTCCAGCTTTCGGCGCGCGACGAACCGTCGAGGATGTCGGCCTCGCCGATGAACACGGGGTTGGATGTGCCGTCGGTCAGGCTGAACGGCACGCCTTCGCGCACCGTCCCGGTCAGCGACCGCACCGACCCATCCCCGAACACCACTTGCGCGAACCCGTTGGCAGCACCTTGCGTGGGCAGGATCGGCAGATCGTCGCCCATCCCGAAGACATAGCTGCGCCCGTTCGCCATGCCATCCACCCGCAGCCCGCCGGTCACCAGCCGCACCGACCCGTCGCCAAAGGCGACCTCGGCCGCAAACAGCGTGTTGCTGGTGCCATCGGTGATGCGCTGGTCATCGACCCGGATGTTCAGCGGCTGCGGCACCCAGGTGCCGGGCGCGCCGTTCGGCCCCGGGTCATAGCGCAGCCGCGTGTCGGCGTCGCGCATCACGAAATCGCAATGCGCGACGCCCCAGGCGGTGACCTCGCCTTGCGCGTTGCGTTCGAACCAGTAGCCGGAATAGCGATAGGTTGTCATCGGCGCATCCTTGATGCGCGGCCCCCTTGCGGGCCTGCCGTCAGGATGCACCGATCCGTGGCCAGGTCAAACCTTTTCTGCCGGCTCATCGGCCAGGTCGCCATCGGCCGACTGGCGCGCCCACATGGCGGCATAGCGCCCGCCGCGGGCCAGCAGATCCTCGTGGCGGCCGCGTTCGACCACCTCGCCCTTTTCCAGCACCACGATCTCGTCCGCATCCGCGATGGTGGACAACCGGTGCGCGATGGTGATGACGGTGCGCCCCTGCCCCATTTCGCGCAAGCTGTCCTGGATGTCGCGTTCGGTCTGGGTGTCGAGCGCGCTGGTCGCCTCGTCCAGCAGCAGGATGGGCGGGTTCTTCAGGATGGTGCGCGCAATGCCCACGCGCTGCTTTTCGCCGCCCGAAAGCTTCAGCCCGCGTTCGCCCACCTTGGTGTCGTAGCCTTCCGGCAGGCTCATCACGAAATCGTGGATGCGCGCGGCACGGGCGGCGGCCTCGATCTCGTCCTGCGTCGCGTCGGCACGGCCGTAGGCGATGTTGTAGCGGATGGTATCGTTGAACAGAACGGTGTCCTGCGGCACCACCCCGATTGCGGCATGCAGCGATTCCTGCGTGATGTCGCGCACATCCTGCCCGTCGATGCGCAAGGCCCCGCCGGTGACATCGTAGAACCGGAACAACAGCCGCCCGATGGTGGACTTGCCCGAGCCCGAAGGCCCCACCAGCGCCAGTGTGCGCCCGGCCGGCACCCGGATCGACACGCCTTTCAGGATCGGGCGTTCGGGGTCGTAGGCAAAGCGCACATCGTCCAGCACCACCTCGCCGCCCGTGACCTTCAGGGGCTGCGCGCCCGGTTTGTCGGTGATTTCCGCCGGCTGGCCCAGCAGGCCGAACATCTCGCCCATGTCCACCAGCGCCTGGCGGATTTCGCGGTAAACCGTGCCGAGGAAGTTCAGCGGCATGGTGATCTGGATCATGTAGGCGTTGACCATCACGAAATCGCCCACCGTCAGCGTGCCCGCCTGCACCCCGCGCGCGGCCATCACCATCACCGCCACGAGGCCCGAGGTGATCAGCAGCGACTGCCCGAAGTTGAGAACGCTCAAGGATTGCCCGGTCTGAATCGCGGCTTTTTCGTAGCCTTCCATCGCCCGGTCGTAACGCGCGGCCTCGCGCCCTTCGGCGGCGAAATACTTGACCGTCTCGAAGTTCAGCAGGCTGTCGATGGCCTTCTGGTTGGCATCGGTATCCAGGTCGTTCATCCGCCGGCGAATCGCCACGCGCCATTCGGTGACGCGAAAGGTGAACATGACGTAAAGCGCGATCACCCCCAGCACGGTGACCGCATACTGCCAGCCGAACACCGACGCAAAGATGATCGACACCAGCGTCAGTTCCAGAATCAGCGGGCCGATGGACAAGAGCATGAAGCGCAGCAGGAAATCCACGCCTTTCACGCCGCGTTCGATGATGCGGCTGAGGCCCCCGGTCTTGCGGGTGATGTGATAGCGCAAGGACAGACGGTGGATGTGGATAAAGGTTTCCAGCGCCAGTTGCCGCAAGGCGCGCTGGCCGACGCGCACGAACACCAAGTCGCGCAGTTCCTGAAAGCCCACCGTCATCAGCCGCGCCATGCCATAGGCGATGGTCAGCCCCACCGCGCCCACCGCCAGCAGCGTGCTGCCATCGGGCGACGGGCCGGTCAGCGCATCGACCGCCGCCTTGTAGATGGGCGGCGTCGCCACCGAGACGAGCTTGGCCAGGATCAGCAGGACCAGCGCCAGGACCACGCGCCGCTTCACCCAGGCCTGCCCGTCGGGCCACAGGTAAGGCGCCACCCGCCGCAGCGTCTCGCGGGCCGGCGCGCGCGGCACGTCCGAAGGCGGCGGGTTGCGCGAGGGCGCTACGGGAATGGCGGGTTTGCGCATGATCTGACCTTCCGGGGCGCCGGGCCGGCGCCGTTGGGAACCTGGCGCCTAGCTAGACCTTGCGCCCGGCAGGGTAAACCCCTGCCGGGCGTCAGTCGGCGCGCGGCAGGGTAAAGACCTGGCCGGGATAGATCAGGTCGGGGTTGCGGATCTGGTCGCGGTTGGCCTCGAACACCTTCACATAGGCGATGCCGTGGCCATAGGTCGCCCTGGCGATGCCCCAAAGGGTATAGCCGGGCTGCACTGTCACCAGCTGCACCGGCGGCGGGGCGGCGGGCGCGGGGGCTTCGGCCGGCGCGGGGGCCGGGGCGGCCGCCGGGGCCGCAGCCGCGGGGGCTGCGGGGGCTGCGGTTTCGGCCGGCGGTGCGGCCGGGGCCTGGGCCGCGCGCAAGGCGGCGGCCAGCGCCTCGGGCGGTTCGCGCAGGAACGGGGTTTCGGACCGGGCGCGCACCTTGCCGGTGGGGTCCAGCTGGTCGGCGCGCAAGGTGTAAAGCCCCGGCGCCACCGGCGGCAGCGTGCCGCGCCACTGGCCGGTGTCGTCCACCAGCGTTTCGAGCTGCGGCGCGTTGTTCAGGTAAAGCCGCACGAAATCGCCCGCACCGCCCTTGCCGGCCACCTGCACCGCGCCGCCTTCGGTATAGGAAATCGAATCGATCGCCAGCGGCACATCCGCGCCCGGCGCGCGCAGCACCGTGACCCCCTTGTCGGACAGCAGCAGGTTGGCCGGCGCCTGCGGTGCGGGGGCTTCGGCAACCGCTTCGGCCTGCGCCGGTGCCGCACCGGGCGCGAGGGCCTCGGCGGCGGTCGTGGTGGTTTGCGCGGGCGCAGGGGCCTCGGCGGGCATGGGGGCTTGCGCTGGCGTGATGCCTTCGGCGGTCGCCGTGGCTTCGGGTGCCGTCGGCGTGCTGTCGCCGGCCGCAACCGCCGGGGCGGGTTGCGCCGGTTGCTGCGCCGTCGCGGCGGCCGCGTCGGTTGCGGCCGGCGGCGCGGCGGTGCCGGGCGCTGCCGGTGCCTCGGGCGCGGGCGGCGCCGCCGCGGCGGGCGCTGCGGCACCATCGGAAGCCGGCGCTGCACCGGCGCCTTCGGTTGCGGCTTGCGCGGCCGGGGCACCGGCGGCCCCGGTTTCGGCCGGCGCCGGCGCCTCGGCCAGCCGGATCACCGGCGCAATGACGATGCTGTCGGCCGAGGCCACCGCCTCGCCCGTCGCGGTTGTCAGGCGCAGGGTCAGCAGGCGCGGCTGCGGCGCCGGGTCCAGCGTGAAGACGCTGGCAAAGCGGCCGGCACCGTCCACCCGGCCCTGTGCCACCTCGACCCCGTCGACCAGCACCGCCACCGTGCCGCCGCCCGGGGCCTGCCCGGCCACCACCGCCACACCGTCCTCGCCAAGGCGGAAGGTGTCGAACCGGGGCGGGTCGGGCAAGACCGCGGCCTGCGGTGCCGGGGCTTCGGCCTGCGGTGCGGCGGCTTCGGCCTGCGGCGCGGCGGCTTCGGGCGCGGCGGCGGCCGCTTCTGTGCCTTCGCGCGCTTCGTCCCCGGCTTCGTCCCCGGCTTCGTCGCCGACCTCGGCCGGGGCGGCCGCGGCCGTCTCTGCCGGCGTTCCGGGGGCGCCGGTCTCGGGGGCCGGGGTGCCGGCCTGCGGGGCCGCGGGCGCAGCCGGCGGCGCGACCGGGGCGGCGATCGGCGCCGGGGCCGGGGGCGCTTCGGGCGCTTGCGGCGCGCGGGTCCACAACTGCCAGCCCACCACCGCCGCCATCACCGCAATCGCCCCGGCCACGACGCCTTGCACCGTGCCCGACCCCAGCATCTTTCCCGCCATGAGCATCCCCTTGCCGCCCGCACCCCGCGGCGCTTGAGCGACCATAGGAACCCTTGTAACAGAGGTCAAAGCCTGTTGTGCAGGAGTCCCGCCATGACCTCGCCCGCGCCGCGTTCCGTCTGCGTGTTCTGCGGCTCGCGCCCCGGCGCCCGCCCCGCCTATGCCGAGGCCGCCCGCGACACCGGCCGCGTCATCGCGCAAGGCGGGTGGCGGCTGGTCTACGGCGCAGGCGACGTGGGGCTGATGGGCCTGGTGGCCGAAGCCGCCCAGGCCGAAGGCGCCCCGGCAATGGGCGTGATCCCGCAGCACCTGATGACGCGCGAGAAGGGCCGCGCCCGGCTGACCACGATGGTGGTGACCGAGGACATGCACGAACGCAAGAAAGTGATGTTCATGAACTCGGACGCCATCGTCGTGCTGCCGGGGGGGGCGGGGTCGCTGGACGAATTCTTCGAAATCCTCACCTGGCGGCAGATCGGCCTGCATGAAAAGCCGATTTTCCTGATGAATACCGAAGGTTACTGGGATCCTCTGCTGCGGCTTCTGGACCATGTGATCGCCGAAGGCTTCGCCGAGCCGCAACTGGCCAGCTATGCCGCCGTGGTCCCCGATGCAGCCACGCTTGCCCGCCGGCTGGCCGCGGCCCTGGGCTAGGCGCCGGGGCCTGCGGGCGCTGCGGCGACCGCGGCGGCATTAACCCTTCCTTCACCATGCGCCGCGCAAGCTGAGGCCCTGATCGGGGGGCGCGCATGCGGGTGGTGCTGCTGGTTCTGCTGCTGGTCTGGCCGCTGGCGGTGGCGGCCGGCCCCTGGCCGCGCGCGGCGGGGGAACGGTTCGTGTCGCTGTCGGCGGCGGGGCAGACCGGGTCGGCCTGGTTCGAACAGGGCCTCGGGCGCGGCCGCTGGCTGGTGGCCGAGGCGCAGGCCAGCCGTGCCGGCGACTGGGCGCTGGCGCTGCGCCTGCACCGCGCGCTGCCGGAACAGGGCAGCTGGCGGCTGGCCTGGTCGCTGGGCCTGTCGGTGGCGATGCCGCCGTCGGACCTGACCATCGACCTGCCGCCGGTCTGGTGGCCCGGCCGCACCGAGGTGACGGTCACGCTGCGCCCGGTGGTGGCGGCGCAAGCCGGCCTCAGCCTTGGGCGGGGGGTGGGCGGGCGCTGGCCGGGGTGGCTGGCGTTCGACCTTGTGGCCGAGGCCGGGCCGCAGCGCAAGCGGCTGAAGGCCGATGCCACGCTGGGCCTTGCGCCATCGGATCGCTGGACGCTCATGTTGCAGGCCCATGCCCGCCTCGGCACCGGCCCGCCCGCGCTGGCGCTGGCGCCTTCGGTGGTCTGGCAGGCGCGGCGCGGGCTGCGGCTGCAGGCCGGGCTGCACCACGACCTGCGCGCGCGCAAGGCGCGCCTGCAGCTGGCCACCTGGGCCGAGTTCTGATGCCCCCGGCGCACGCGCTGTCCCCGTGCCACGCCCGCGCCGCCGCCGGCTCAGCCGGCCAGCACCAGATCCCACAGCCGCGCCCGGATCGTGCCGCCGGTATCGTCGCTGTCGGCGCTGAGCGCGAGGCCCACAAGCACCTGCGCCGGCGTGCCGAAGGCGCGGGCGTGGTCGCCCGCCAGGTCCACCGCTTCGGCAAAGGCCCCGGTCACCCCGCCCGGCCGCAAGATCACCGTGCGCCCGCGCTCGCCCAGGTAAGGGCTGGGCAGCACCTGCCCGCGCGGGCCCGCCCCACCCCAGACATACATCAGCGTCCGCGCCCCCCGCGCCGCCAGCAGCCGGCGCGGGCTGGCCCCCAGGCCCAGGCGGCTCGCCTCGTCCTCGGGCAGAAAGACGAAATAGACCGAAAGGTTGCGGTCGTCGCCGCCCTTGCGGGCCAGGTCGGTGGCCGGCACGCCCGCATCCACCTGCCAGCGCCAGGCAGCGCGGCGCGCGCCCCGGGACTCGGGCGGGACGGCACGCACAAGCAGCGACACCGCCGCGTCCGATTCCACCTCCACCGCCGCCCCGGTCTGGCGCCAGCGGTTCGCCGCGCGGCGCGGAAAGGCCTGCGCCGTCCAGCCGCCGTCAAACGCCAGCGCCGCCGACCGCCCCGGCCGCAGCACCAGCGCCGCCGCAGCCCCCGCGATCAGCGCCCGCCGTGTGGTCATGCCCGCGTTCCTCCGCACCGGCGATCCCGTCCAGAATGGCGCAGGCAGGCCCGCCATCGCCGGGGCAGGCCGCGATCATCCGCGCCAGATGGTCCCGCATGTCATGTAGTGCGGCAATCCGGCCGTCAATGCCGGCCAGGTGGCCTTCGGCGATTCGCTTGACATCGGCGCTGGCGCGGGCCGGATCCTCGCGCAGGGCCAGCAGGTCGCGGCAATCCTCCAGCGAAAAGCCCAAGGCCCGGGCATGGGCCAGAAAGGCCAGCCGCTCGACATCGCGCGGGCGGAACCGGCGGTATCCGTTGGCCGCGCGCAAGGGCGCGACGAGGCCCACCTCCTCGTAATAGCGGATGGTCTTTTCGGGCAGGCCCGAGGCCAGGGCCGCATCCTTGATGTTCATGCCGGGGCTCCTTCGGCCAGAGGTTGCAACGGGCGGCCAGCCCCGCGCAACCGCAGCGCATTGCCCAGCACGAAGACCGAGGACAAGGCCATCGCCCCCGCCGCCAGCATCGGCGACAGCGTGATGCCCCAGGGCGCCAGCACCCCCGCCGCCACCGGGATCAGCGCGGTGTTGTAGGCAAAGGCCCAGAACAGGTTCTGCCGGATGTTGCGCATGGTGGCCCGCGCCAGCGCCACCGCCGTGGCCGCCGCCCGCGGATCGCCGGTGGACAGCACCACATCCGCCGCCTCGATCGCCACATCGGTGCCTTGCGCCACCGCAAGGCCCACCTCGGCCGCCGCCAGCGCCGGCGCATCGTTGATGCCGTCGCCGACAAAGGCCACCGCGCCGAGGCCCTGCAAGGCCGCGACCTTGCCTTCGGGCGGCACGCCGGCCACCACATGGGCGATGCCGATGTCGCGCGCCACCGCCTGCGCCGTGGCCGGGCTGTCGCCCGAAATCATCGTCACCGACAGGCCCATGCCCTGCAAGGTCGCCACCGCCGGGGCGGCGCCGGGCTTGACCGGGTCGGCCACCGCCAGCAGCGCCGCCGGGGCGCCGTCGACCGCCATGTGCAGCACCGTGCGCCCGCGCGCGGCCAGCGCCTCGGCCGCGGCTTCGTCGGCGGCGATGCCGTGGGCGGCCATGGCGCGGGCATTGCCCAGCACCACCCGCGCGCCTTCGACCGTGCCCGAAACCCCCTGCCCCGGTACCGCCTGCACGCCTGCCGCCACCGGCACCGCCAGCCCGCGCGCCGCAGCCGCGCTGCGGATGGCATGGGCCACCGGATGTTCCGACTGCGCCTCGACGCTGGCGGCCAGTGCCAGCAGGCGCGGTTCCGCCCAGCCCTCGGCCGGCACCACATCGGTCAGCGCGGGGTGCCCGGCGGTCAGCGTGCCGGTCTTGTCGAAGGCCACCCCTTGCACCGAGGCCAGGCGCTGCAACGCCTCGCCCTTGCGAAACAGCACCCCCAGCTCCGCCGCGCGCCCGGTGCCCACCAGGATCGAGGTCGGCGTGGCCAGCCCCATCGCGCAAGGGCAGGCCACGATCAGCACCGACACACCGGCAACCAGTGCCTGCGCCAGCGTGCCGCCCAGCGCCAGCCAGACCGCCACCGCCAGCAGCGCCACCGCCATCACCACCGGCACGAACACGGCCGTCACCCGGTCGACCAGCGCCTGAACCGGCAGCTTCGCGCCTTGCGCCTCGCCCACCATGCGCACGATCTGCGCCAGCCGGGTATCGGCGCCCGCGCGCGTCACCCGCACCCGCAAGGCGCCGTTGCCGTTGACCGTGCCGCCCGTCACCGGGTCGCCCGGCGCCTTGGCCACCGGCACGGGTTCGCCGGTAATCATCGATTCGTCGATCCAGCTGGTGCCCGACAGCACCTCGCCATCCGCCGCCGCGCGCGCGCCGGGGCGCAGCACCAGCACATCGCCGGGCTGCAAGGCGGCGGCGCTGCGCTCGACCGGGCCCTCGGCGGTTTCCACCAGCGCCACATCGGGTTGCAAGGCCACCAACCGGCGGATCGCCGCCCCCGTGCGCCCGCGCGCCCGCGATTCCAGCCAACGGCCCAGCAGGATCAGGGTCACGATCACCGCCGCCGCCTCGAAATAGACCGCGCGCGACGGCTCGGGCACCGCCTGCGGCACCAGCCACACCAGCATCGACCAGGCCCAGGCCGCCAGCGTGCCCAGCGCCACCAGCGAATTCATGTCGGGCGCTGCGCGCAGCAGCGCCGGAACGCCGCGCGTCAGGAACACCCGCCCCGGCCCCGCCAGCACCGCCGTGGTCAGCACCGCCTGCACCGTCCAGCTCGGCCCCTGCCCGATGGTGTGCAGCAACCAGTGGTGGAACGACGGCACCAGATGCCCGCCCATTTCCAGCCCGAAGACCGGCAGCGTCAGCGCCCCCGCCCACAGCACCCGCGCCTTCAGCGCCGCCTCCTCGGCGGCCTGCCGGTCGGCGCGGGCGTCGCGGGCGGGTTCGGCGGGGTAACCCGCGCGGCCCAGCGCGGCCACCATCGCCGGCACCGCGTCGGGCGCCGCGATATGGCGCACGGTGGCGGTCATGTCGGCCAGGTTGGCGGTGGCGCCTTCCACCCCGGGCAGCGCGGTCAGCACCCGCTCCACCCGGCTCACACAGCTTGCGCAGGTCATGCCGTCCAGCGCCAGGCGCGTCACCTCGTGGCGCAGGCCGTAACCGGCCTTCTGCAAGGCCGCGTCCACCGCCGCCAGGTCGGGCGGGCCGTCGAAGCCGATGCGCGCGGTGTTCTGCGCGAGGTTCACCGTGGCCGATTGCACCCCCGGCACGCGCGCCAGCACCTTTTCGACGCGCCCGACGCAGGCCGCGCAGTGCAATCCGTCGATTTCCAGCGTGGTCGTGGTCATGGAAAGACTCCTTTCCGCACGGAAATGATCCTTCCAGTCGCTGGAAGGTCAAGCACCCGCGGCCAGAAATCCCAGCGCCGCCGCCTCGGCCAGCTGCTGCCCGGCGCCCAGGATGTCGCCGGTCTGCCCGCCGATGCGCGCCCGCGCCCACAGGCCCAGCGCCAGCCACACCGCCGCCAGCGCCGCACCCACCGCCGCCGCGCCCGCCGGCCCCGCCGCCGCCAGCCCCAGCGGCGC
>NZ_JBKBQM010000025.1:0-43147 GCF_046292685.1 Gemmobacter sp. | reverse complement strand
TGACGACGAGGGGTGGCATCGGGCACCCATACCTCGCCTCGACCAGCACGACGCTCACCGCTGCCGCCCAAACAGAGGGAAAACTGTTCCGCCTCGTGGACTTCTTCAGCAGCCTGTTAAACGCCTGCGCGCCGTTCCGGCAACCACGTGTTCAGGGGGTCAGCGAAGCCGGCCGGGCCTGTGTCGTGCGCAGCGCATCGGCAGGCGCAATGCCCAGCAGCAACCCGCGTGCCCCTGCGTTGATCCACACCCGGGGGGCGCCGAGGGGGGCGGTATCGAACAGGGTGGGCACGCTGCGCTTTTGCCCGAAGGGCGAAATACCCCCCACCCGGTAGCCGGTCAGCTTTTCGGCCTTTGCGGCCGGCATCATGGCGGCCTGCTTGCCGCCGAAGGCGGCCGCGACCTTCTTCATCGACAGCTGGCGGTCCGATGGCAGCACGCAACACCCGGGTTTGCCATCGACCTCGACCATCAGGGTCTTGAGCGTCAGGCCCGGATCCAGCCCCAGCGCCTGTGCGGCCGCAAGGCCGATGGCCTCGGCATCGCGGTCGTAGTCGTAGGGGTGCAGGCTGACCGCCACCCCCGCAGCGGCCAGCGCGCGCAGGGCCGGCGTTCCGGTCATTCCAGCCCGAGCGCCGCGGCAAAGGCCCCGCGATACAGGGCGGACAAGTCGGCCATCGGCGCCTCGGACGCGCCAAGGCGCACCATGTCGCCGCCGAACCGGCCCACGGGCTGCATCGGCACCCCTGCGGCCGTGGCCGCGTCGAACAGGGCCCGCGCGTTTTCGACCGAACAGGCGACCAGGTAACGGGCCTGATCCTCGCCGAACAGCCACGGCAGCGCGCCGTCGTCCAGCGCGATGCCGATACCTGCGCCTTCGGCCATCTCGAAGGCCGCCAGCGCCAGCCCGCCATCCGACAGGTCGGTGGCGGCGCGGATCAGGCGGCGGTTCGCGCGCAGGAACTCGCCGTTGCGCCGCTCGGCCGCCAGATCGACGGGGGGCGCGTCGCCTTCCTCGCGGCCGAACACCTCGGCCAGAAGCGCGGACTGGCCCATGTGGCCCGCCGCGGCGCCGATCATCAGCGCGACATCCCCGCCCTGCGGCTTGCCCGCGATCAGCTCGTCCAGCGATTGCAGGATGCCGACCGCGCCGATGGTCGGCGTGGGCATGATCGGCTGGCCATCGGTTTCGTTGTAGAGCGACACGTTGCCCGACACGATGGGCATGTCCAGCGCCGCCACCGCCGCGCCGATGCCTTTGATGGCGCCGACGAACTGGCCCATGATCTCGGGCTTTTCGGGGTTGCCGAAGTTCAGGTTGTCGGTGGTGGCCAGCGGGCGCGCGCCCACGGCGGTGAGGTTGCGATAGGCTTCGGCCACCGCCTGCTTGCCGCCTTCATAGGGGTTGGCCTTGACATAGCGGGGCGTCACGTCAGAGGTGAACGCCAGCGCCTTGCCGGTGCCATGCACCCGGACAACGCCCGCAGGCAAGCCCGGCGTAACGACTGTATCGGCGCCCACCTGGCTGTCGTACTGTTCCCAGACCCAGGCCTTGTGGGCGTAGGTCGGGCTGGAGATCAGGCCCTTCAGCGCCTCGATGGGGTCCACCTTGGGCAGCGGGCCCACCGGACCGGCCGCCGGGGTTTCTACCCAGGGGCGGTCGTATTCCGGTGCGCTGGAGGACAGTTTCGACAGCGGCAGGTCGGCCTTGATCTCGTTGCCGTGCAGGATCAGGAAGCGGTCCTCGGGGATCGTCTCGCCCACGATGGCGAAATCCAGGTCCCACTTCTCGAAGATCGCCCGTGCCTCGGCCTCTTTCTCGGGCTTTAGCACCATGAGCATCCGCTCCTGGCTTTCGGACAGCATCATCTCATAAGCGGTCATGCCGCGTTCGCGCTGGGGCACATGGTCCAGTTGCAGCCGGATGCCAAGGCCGCCCTTGTCGCCCATTTCCACCGCCGAACAGGTCAGCCCGGCGGCGCCCATGTCCTGAATGGAAATCACCGCGCCCGAGGCCATCAGTTCCAGGCACGCCTCCAGCAGGCGCTTTTCGGTAAAGGGGTCGCCCACCTGCACGGTGGGGCGCTTTTCCTCGATCGTGTCGTCGAACTCGGCACTGGCCATCGTGGCCCCGCCCACCCCGTCGCGGCCCGTCTTGGCGCCCAGATAGACGACCGGCATCCCCACACCCGAGGCGGCGGAATAGAAGATGGAATCGGTGTTCGCCAACCCGGCGGCAAAGGCATTCACCAGGCAGTTGCCGTTATAGCTGCGGTGAAACCGCACCTCGCCGCCCACGGTGGGCACGCCGAAGGCATTGCCGTAGCTGCCGATGCCTTCGACCACGCCTTTCACCAGATGTGCGGTCTTGGGGTGGCTGGGCAGGCCGAAGCTCAGCGCGTTCATCGCGGCAATCGGGCGGGCGCCCATGGTGAACACATCGCGCAGGATGCCGCCCACGCCGGTTGCCGCGCCTTGATGCGGTTCGATGTAGCTGGGGTGGTTGTGGCTTTCCATCTTGAAGATGACGGCCTGGCCATCGCCGATATCCACCACGCCGGCGTTTTCCCCCGGCCCGCAGATCACCTGCGGCCCGCTGGTGGGCAGGGTGCGCAACCAGCGTTTCGACGATTTGTAGGAACAGTGTTCGTTCCACATCGCCGAAAAGATGCCGAGCTCGGTAAAGGTCGGTTCCCGCCCGATGATCCCCAGCAGGCGTTCCCATTCGTCGGGCTTCAGCCCGTGGGCGGCGACAAGCTCGGGCGTGATCGCGGGTTCGGACATGGTGGCCTCCGGTCCTGTGTCTTGCGACCTGTTAGGGCATGTCTGTCGGCCGGGAAAGGGCAATGCCGCCGCAGGAAACGCCGAGGCGCAATTTTTACAATACGGTTGGTTTTGCGGTTGCCGCTTTTGTGGTCTTCGCCGGGAAAAATCGTCCTTGCGGCAGGCAGATGCGGCGCAGCCAAAAAAAAGGCCGAGCTTTCGCTCGGCCGAAGTCCAACAGGGAGGTAAAGGGAAGCGAGAGATACTCAATCGCTGCCCTCGACGCACGATTTAGGGGGTGGTGTTCGGCCGTTCAAGCGTTATGTGCCCGCTCATGCGGCAATGCAGCTATGCGTTGTGCGCATGGCGGCCGAGTATCAATTCAACTGCCTGATCTGCCTGAAAAATACGCAGGCGCAGCATGGTTTTGCAGTTGCAGAAAGATCACTCTCGCGCAGTGCGTCTGTGGGCGATGACTTCGTCCATCACGAAGTCGCGGAAAGCCCCCACCCGCTTCGAGGCGCGCAACTCCTCCGGGTAGGCCAGAAACACCGGAACCTCGTCCGATTCCACATCGGGCAGCACCCGTTCCAGATGCGGAAAATCCGGGGTCAGGTATTCGGGCAGTACGCCGATGCCGAGGTGGTTGAGCACGCCTTGCAGCACGCCGAAGTAGTTGTTGACCTTCAGCGTCGAGGCCGGCTCTTGCGCCAGCAATTCGTTCACGATGCGCGCCCCGGCCGCCACCTGCGCCGCGCCGGTCTGCTGGCAGATCAGCCGGTGTTGCGAAAGGTCTGCCAGCGATTGCGGCCGCCCGCGTTCGTCCAGATACTGCGGCGTTGCAAAAAGCCGCATGCGGATGTTCATAAGCCGCTTGCGAATCAGATCGGCCTGGCTGGGCTCCTTCATGCGGATGGCCACGTCGGCCTCGCGCATGGGCAAATCCAGCACCCGCTCTTCCAGCATGAGGTCGATGCGCAGGTCGGGATATTGCGTGTAAAGCTTGCCTAGGCGCGGGGCCAGCCACAGGGTGCCGAACCCGGTGGTGGTGGTCACCCGCAATTCGCCCAGAACCTCATCCTCGCTGTCGCGGATGCGGGCGGCGGCGGCATCCAGCCGCTTGACCATCGCCTTGGTGGCATCGAACAGCAGTTCGCCTTGTTCGGTCAGAATCAGGCCCCGGGCATGACGGTGGAACAGGGTGGTGGACAGCGATTCTTCCAGCGCGCGAATCTGTCGGCTGACCGCCGACTGCGACAGGTGCAGCGCCTCGCCCGCATGGGTCAGGCTGCCGGCATCGGCCACCGCGTGAAAGATTCTGAGTTTGTCCCAGTCCATTCCGATACTCTGTGTCACAATCGCGGTGTCACCACGCAACGACAGATATGTGCCAACTGTAACCATTGCAATTCAAAGCGTGGCCAAGATTGGGCTTTGTAGGTCAGCATTTTTGACCTATAATGTCGGCAAACGCTCGGACAGCAAGGGAGGTGCCCGATGAGCAGGCAGGATGTGTCGCTGAACGACCGCTACGATCTTGCGAAATCGCCGGTGTTGCTGAACGGCACACAGGCGCTGGTGCGGTTGATGCTGATGCAGAAGGCGCGCGACCGTGCCGCGGGGTTGAACACCGCCGGTTACTGCACCGGATATCGCGGATCGCCCCTGGGCGCGGTGGACATGACGATGGCCCGTGCTGGCAAGCTGCTGCGCGCCAACGACATCATCTTTCAACCCGGCCTGAACGAAGACCTTGCGGCGACCGCCATATGGGGCAGCCAGCAGGCCGAATTGCGCGGCGAAGGCAAGTTCGATGGCGTCTTCGGCCTGTGGTATGGCAAGGGCCCGGGGGTGGACCGTTCCGGCGACGTGATGCGCCACGCCAACATGGCCGGCACCAGCCGCCACGGCGGCGTGCTGATGGCGATGGGCGACGATCACACGGGCGAAAGCTCCACCACGCTGCACCAGTCGGATTGGGCGATGGTCGATGCCTACATGCCTGTGGTCAGCCCGGCGGGTGTGCAGGAGATTCTGGATTACGGCCTTTACGGTTGGGCGCTTTCCCGCTTTGCCGGTGTCTGGGTCGGCCTCAAGACCATGAAGGACACGATCGAGGCAACGGCGGTGGTCGATGGCCGCCCGGACCGCATGGCCTTCGTCACCCCCGATTTCGCCATGCCCGAAGGGGGCCTGAACATCCGCCTGGTCGATACGCCGGTGGCGCAGGAAGCGCGGATGATCGACTACAAGCGTTTCGCCGCCGAAGCGTTCTCGCGCGCCAACGGCATGGACAAGCGCATCTGGGGCAAGCCGGGGGCAAGGATCGGGCTGGTGGCGGCGGGCAAGAACTGGCTGGACCTGATTCATGCGCTGTCGCTCCTGGGCATCGACGCGGCCGAGTCCGAGCGGCTGGGGATCACCACCTACAAGGTCGGTCAGGTCTTTCCGCTGGACATGCGCGGCTTCCACGACTGGGCCGAAGGGCTGGACCTGATCGTGGTGGTCGAGGAAAAGCGCAAGCTGATCGAAGTGCAGGTCAAGGAAGCCATCTTCGACGACCGGCGCGGCCGGCGCGTCTATGGCTGGCACAAGGGCGACAGTTGGGAAAACGGCCGCCGGGTCGAGATTTTTCCGACGCGCTATGCGCTGGACCCGATCCTGATTGCCGAAAAGCTGGGCGGCATCCTGATCGAGGAAGGGCGCGATACCGACCGCATCCGCGCCGGCCTTGCCCGCCTGGCCGAGGCGCGCCGGGCCGACAACGCCAAGGATCTGGCGGCGCGCATCCCCTATTTCTGCTCGGGCTGCCCGCACAACACCTCGACCAAGGTGCCCGAAGGCGCCCGGGCCTATGCCGGGATCGGCTGCCATTACATGGTGCAGTGGATGGACCGCAGCACCGTGGGCTTTACCCAGATGGGTGGCGAAGGTGCGAACTGGGTGGGCGAGGCGCCGTTTTCCAGCCGCCCGCACGTGTTCCAGAACCTCGGCGACGGCACCTACAACCATTCCGGTTCGCTGGCGATCCGGGCGGCCGTCGCGGCGGGCACCAACATCACCTACAAGATCCTGTTCAACGATGCCGTCGCCATGACCGGCGGGCAACCGAATGAAGGCGGGCTGACCCCGCAGCAGATCGTGCGTGAATTGCAGGCGATGGGGGTCAAGAAGGTGGCCGTTGTCTACGACCCCAAGGAGCGCATCAACTGGGCCGCCTTCCCTGGCGACATCCTGAAGGCCGAGCGCGACGACCTGATGCCGATGCAGGAAAGGTTGGCGAAAATCCCGGGGGTGACGGCCATGGTCTATATCCAGACCTGCGCCGCCGAAAAGCGCCGTCGCCGCAAGCGTGGGCAATTCCCCGACCCGGACAGGCGCGTGTTCATCAACACCGATGTCTGCGAAGGCTGCGGCGATTGCGGCGTGCAGTCGAACTGCGTGTCGCTGGTGCCGGTGGAAACCGAACTGGGCCGCAAGCGCGCCATCGACCAGTCGAGCTGCAACAAGGATTTCAGCTGCCTCAAGGGGTTCTGCCCCAGCTTTGTCACCCTGGAAGGGGCAAGAGTGAAAAAGGCCGCCACCCGCGCGCTGGACCTGCCCGACCTGCCGGAGCCGACCTTGCCCGCGATCGACGGCACGTGGAACGTGGTGGTTACGGGCGTGGGCGGCACCGGGGTTGTCACGGTGGGCGCGATCCTGGCGATGGCGGCCCATGTCGATGGCAAGGGGGCCGGCATGATGGAAATGGCCGGGTTGGCGCAAAAGGGCGGGGCGGTCCATATCCACTGTCGCCTGGCGAACAGCCCGGCCGATATCTCGGCCATCCGCGTTGCCGTGGGCGAGGCCGATTGCGTGATCGGCGGCGATCTGGTGGTGACGGCAGGGGCGAAAACGCTGGGGCTGATGACCACGGGGCGCACCGGCGCGGTGGTCAACAGCCACGAGATCGTCACCGGGGATTTCACCCGCAAGCCGGATTTCCGCCTGCCCTCGGATCAGCTGGAACTGTCGTTGCAGCGCCGGTTGGGCGACCGGCTGGCGCTGTTCGATGCGTCGGCGCTGGCGCGCGTGGCGCTGGGGGATTCGATCTATTCCAACATGATGGTGTTCGGTGCAGCCTGGCAGCGCGGCCTTGTGCCCTTGTCGCTGGCGGCGATCCGCAAGGCGGTGGAGCTGAACGGCGCCGGGGTGGAGGCGAACCTGCGCGCCTTCGAGATCGGCCGCTGGGCGGTGCTGCACCCCGAACAGGCGGCAGCCTTGCTGGCGCCCGAGGATGCGCCGACGGTGGATCCGGTGGCCTTCCGCGCCGATCATCTGCGCGCCTATCAGGACGATGCGCTGGCGCGCCGCTATCTGGCGCTGGTGGACCGGGTGGAAGACCCCGGGCTGAAGCTGGCGGTGGCGAAGGGCTATCACAAGCTGCTGGCCTACAAGGACGAATACGAGGTCGCGCGCCTGCATCTGGAAACGATGGAGAAGGCGCGGGCCGAGTTCGACGGTGCCTTCCGCCCTTCGTTCCATCTGGCCCCGCCCTTGCTCAGCCGCCCGGGGCCGGATGGGCGGCCGAAGAAGATCACCTTCGGGGCCTGGGTGGTGCCGGTGTTCAGGGTGCTGGCCGCGATGAAGGGTTTGCGCGGCGGGGCGCTGGACCTGTTCGGGCGCACCGCGGAGCGGCGGATGGAACGCGCGCTGATCGCGGAATACGAAGCCGACATGGCCGAGGTTCTGGCCGGGCTGACACCCGAACGCATGGCCGTGGCGCGGGAACTGGCAGAGCTGCCCTTGACCATCCGCGGCTTCGGCCCGGTAAAGGAAGCAAATGCGAAAAAGGCCGCCGCCCGGCGCGCCGAGTTGCTGGCTGCCTTCCGCGCGGGCGGCACGCCCCAACCGAAGGTGGCGCTGGCGGCGCGATAGCGGTAACGTGCCGTTCGGGGGACGCCCCGGGGGCGCTGCCCCCGGACCCCCGGGATATTTTCGGACAGAAAATGGGGGAAATGATGCGCTGGGGCATACTCGGGGCGGCGAAGATTGCGCGGACGGCGCTGTTGCCGGCGATTCAGGCGGCCGAAGGGGCGGAACTGGTGGCTTTGGCAACCGGGGATGCAGGCAAGGCGGCGCCGTTTGCCGCCGTGGCGCCGGGCTTGCGGGTGATGGGGTATGAGGCGTTGCTGGCCGATCCGGGGGTGGATGCCGTCTATATTCCCTTGCCGAACCACATGCATGTGGAGTGGACCTTGCGTGCGCTGGCGGCGGGAAAGCATGTGCTGTGCGAAAAGCCGCTGGCGATGCAGGCAGACGAGATCGACCAACTGATCGCGGCGCGCGATGCCAGCGAGCGACTGGCGGCCGAGGCCTTCATGGTCTGCCATCATCCGCAATGGGCGCGGCTGAGGGTGCTGTTGGCCGAGGGCGCGATCGGCGAGCTGGGGCATGTGGAGGGGATGTTCACCTATCGCAACACCGACATGGGCAACATCCGCAACCGGCCGGAAACCGGCGGCGGGGGCCTGCGCGATATCGGGGTCTATCCGCTGGTGACGGCGCGCTTTGCGACGGGGGCCGAACCGGGTGCCATCCGCGCCGACATCCGGCGGGAAAACGGGGTGGACGTCTTTGCCCGGGTCTGGGCGGATTTTCCCGGTTTCACCTTTTCGATGCACTGCGGCATGCGGTTGCAACGCCGGCAGGACATGGTGTTTCACGGCAGCGAGGGGTGGATCCGCATGGCCGCGCCCTTCAACCCGCCACAGATGGGCGAGGCGCAGATCGTGGTGCACCGGGCCGATGGATCTGTGCTGGTCGAGCGGTTCCCCGAGGTGGACCAGTACCGGCTGATGATCGAGAACTTCGGCCGTGCAGCGCGGGGGGAGGCAGCATTCGCTTGTCCGCTGGAGTTTTCCCGCGGCAATCAGGCGGCGATCGACGCGATGCTGGCAGCGGGTTGAGCGGCCTCAGGCGGCTTTGCCGCTGGCGCTTTCATGCACATAGCGCTTGTCGCAGTAGGGGCAGTCGATCCAGCCGCTTTCCTCGGGGATGACCAGCCAGACCCGCGGATGGCCCAGCGCGCCTTCGCCACCGTCGCAGGCCACCTTCCAGCGGCTGACGGTTTCGGTTTCGGGCGCGCTATGGGCGGGGCGTTCGGTCATCGGGTGAATCCTCGGGCAGTGCTGCGTCCGCATTCTAGCCAAAGACGCCGGCAGGACAAGGCGGCATGATGGCGGCTTGCGGCGCCGTGCCCGGCATGTGCATGCTGCCCCGAGCGATGAACCGACGAGAGTGCCCGAGATGCAGCTTTCCCGAGACCGGATCGACCTGTTCCTGACCGGCATCACCGTGCTGGCGACGCTGGCGGGCATGGCGGCACAGTTTTCGGGTGCTGCGCCGATGATCGCCCTTGCTGCCTTCGGGCTGGCTTACCTGGCGGGGGGCGTTCCGGCCGGGCTGTCGGCGCTTGGGGCGCTGGTGCACGAGCGGGTGCTGGACATCGACCTGCTGATGGTGGTGGCGGCGCTGGCGGCGGCCGCGGTGGGGGCGCCCCTGGAAGGCGCTGTGTTGCTGGCCCTGTTCAGCCTGTCGGGCACGCTGGAGCATCGCGCGATGGGCAAGGCCCGGCGGGCGGTCGAGGCCTTGATGCAGCTTCGGCCCGACCGGGCGCTGCGCCGCAACGGCGAGGCGGTCGAGGAGGTGGCCACTGCCGATCTGCGGCCGGGCGATGTGGTCGTCTTGCGGCCCGGGGCGCGCGTGCCGGTGGATGGGCGGGTCGTTCTGGGCGCGGGGTCGATGGATGAATCCACGATCACCGGCGAATCCATGCCGGTCAGCAAGGGCCCGGGGGCGCTGGTGCACGAGGCGACGGTCAACCTGAATGCCGTGCTGGAGGTCGAGGTGATCCGCAGCGTGGCCGACAGCACGGTGGCGCAAATGATCCGCCTGGTGACCGAGGCGCAGGCCGCCCGCGCCCCGTCCGAACAGTTCAGCGACTGGTTCGGCCAGCGTTACACGGTGGCGGTGCTGGCGGGTTCGGTGCTGGCCTTCGGGGTTTTCCTCTGGTTGGGGTTCGACGCCCGGGCCGCGCTTTACAAGGCGGCAACGCTGCTGGTCGCCGCCAGCCCTTGCGCGGTGGTGATCTCGGTTCCCGCGGCGATCCTTTCGGCGCTGTCGGCAGCCGCACGCGGCGGGGTGTTGTTCAAGGGCGGCGCGGCGCTGGAAACCCTGGCCTCGGTCCGGGCCTTTGCCTTTGACAAGACCGGCACGCTGACCACCGGCAAGGCCGAGGTGCGCCGCGTGATGGTGCCCGACAGGGACGAGAAGGGTTTCCTGGCCCTGCTGGCAGGGATCGAGGCGCACGCCGAACACCCTATCGCCGGGGCGATCCGCGACGAGGCGGCGGCCAGGGGAATTGCGCCGGTGCCGGTGACGGGCGTCGTGGCCCACCCGAGCGAAGGCCTGACTGCGGATGGCGGGCTTTGGGCCGGGAACCGCCGGATGCTGGCCCGCATGGCGGCCGACGGCGATGCGGCGGAGCTTGCGGGTTTCGACGAGGCGTCGGAAACCGTCGTCTGGATGGGGCGCGGCGCGCAGGTGCTGGGTGCGGCGGCGGTGGCCGATCTGCCGCGCGGCAGTTCGGCGCCGGGGCTGGCAGCCTTGCGCGCCGGCGGGCTGGCGGAGCTGGCGATGATGACCGGCGACCGCCGCCCGGTTGCGCTGCGCATCGCCGGGGAGCTGGGCCTGCGCGAGGACGAGGTGCATGCCGACCTGCTGCCAGGCGACAAGGTCCGGCTGATTGCCGGCCTGGCCGAAAAGGGGCCGGTGGCCTATGTCGGCGATGGCGTGAACGATGCGGCGGCGCTGGCCCGGGCCGATGTCGGCGTGGCGATGGGGGCGGCGGGGTCGGAGGTGGCTTTGCAGGCGGCGGGTGTCGTGCTGATGTCCGACGACATGACCCGCCTGGCCGAAGCGCATCGGCTGGCGCGCCGCACGGCGGCGATCATCCGGCAGAACCTTGCCTTTGCGCTGGGCGCGATGGCGCTGCTGGTCATGGGCGCGCTGTTCTGGGACTTGCCCTTGCCGCTGGCGGTGATCGGGCACGAAGGCGGCACCGTTCTGGTCGTTCTGAACGGCCTGCGCCTGCTGGCCGACCCGATCCGCCGGCCGGGCAAGCCCGGCTAGCGCAACGCGAGCGGCAGGTCCAGCACCAGCCCGGGGAAGGCCAGCACCAGCGCCAGTGCGGTGATCTGCAGCAGCACGAAGGGAATGACGCCGCGGTAGATGGTGGCGATGGGCAGGTCGGGTGCGATGCCGCGCAGGTAGAACAGGGCGTAGCCGAAGGGTGGGGTGAGGAAACTGGTCTGCAGGTTCACCGCAAGGGCGATGGCAAACCAGATCAGCACATGTTCGGACGGCATCCCGAAATCCAGATGCGACAGGATCGGGGCGACGATCGGCACCACCACCAGGGTGATTTCCACCCATTCCAGAAAGAAGCCGAGCACGAAGATCAGCAGCATGATGGTCAGCATGACCCCCCAGGGGTTCGCGCCATCGTCCAGGAACAGCGCGGCCAGCATCGCATCGCCGCCGATCCGCTTGAACACCACCGAAAAGATGCTGGCCCCGATCATCACGAAGACGATCATCGCCGTGGTCGAGGTCGTATCGTCCAGCGCGTCGCGCAGCGTCCGCAGGCTGAGCGTGCGCGACGCCAGCGCCAGCAGCAGCGCCCCTGCCGCGCCGATCGCGGCGCTTTCGGTCGGGGTGGCGATGCCCGCCACGATGGTGCCCAGCACCGACAGGATCAGCAGCATCGGCACCAGCAGGTCGCGCCCAAGCGCCAGCAGCGTGGCGCCCAGGGGCACGGGCTCGGCCCGGGCGGCCGGCGGCATCCGGTGCGGTGCCAGGATGGCCACGGCAATCAGGTAGCCCAGATACAGCGCCCCCAGCAGCAGCCCCGGCACCACCGCGCCCATGAACAGGTCGCCGACCGAAAGCCGCAACTGGTCGCCCAGCACGATCAGCATGATCGACGGCGGAATGAGGATGCCCAGCGTGCCGCTGGAGGCAATGAGCCCCGCCGAAAGCCGCAGGTCATAGCGGTTTTCCCGCATGGCCGGCAGCGCCATCATGCCCATCAGCACCACCGAGGCGCCGATGATGCCGGTCGAGGCCGCCATCACCACCCCGATGATGGCCACGGCAAAGGCATAGCCCCCCGGCAGGCCGCGAAACACCGCCGCCAGCGACCGCAACAGGCGTTCCGCAATGCCGGATCGTTCCAGCATCAGACCCATGAACACGAACAGCGGAATGGCGACCAGCAGCCAGTTGGCCAGCACGCCCGAAAAGATGCGCCCCACCCCAAGCGACAGGAACAGGATGGGAATCCCGGTCAGGAAGGCAAAAAGGATGCCCACCCCGGCCAGGACGAAGGCCACCGGATAGCCTGAAAAGATGCCGCCCATCAGCGCCAGCAGCATCAGGATCGGCCAGAGATGTTCGGTCATGCCTGCGGCCCCCGGATCAGTTCCGCCACCCGCATCAGCCCGCGCACCAGCCCGGCCAGGGCCAACAGGCCGAACGCCACCGGCATCGCGCCCTTGATGATCCAGCGATCGGTCAGGCCGCCTTGGGTCGAGCCTTCGCCGGTTGTCCAGGCGACCAGTGCGTAAGACCAGCCATACCAGGCGATGATGGCGCAGAACGGCACGAGAAACACAAGATCGCCGAACACCATCAGCGCCAGCCGCACCCTCGGCGGCAGGTTGGCGGCTAACGTCTCGACCGCAACGTGACGGTCGCGGCGATAGGCCAGGATGCCGCCGAACAGCACCATCGCCGCAAAGACATGCCACTGGAAATCGACCAGGCTGTTCATGGTGATCCCGTTGCCCAGCAAGGGCAGGTCGGCCTGCCAGCGGGCAATGGCGTTCTGCCCCAGTTGCGCGCCGGCCACGGCAACCAGCACCGACAGGATCAACGGCAGCATCAGCCAGCCGGCCCATCGGGCGGGCAGGCACATCAGGTCCAGCAGCCGTTCGGCCAGGCGTGTCATCGGTGCATCCCCCCGGACTTGTGGGTGCGGCCCCGGGCCGGGGCCGCACCCCAAAGCATCAGTCGCGCGGCAGCGCCTGCAGGCGCGCCCATTCGCCGACACCGTCCATATAGGCGCGCAGGCTGGCAAGGGCTTCGGCAAAGATCGGATCCTTGGTCGCCTCTTCGGCCAGAACCTCGTCGGATGCGGTCTTCAACGCGGCCAGCACCTCGTCGGGGAAGCGGCGCACCTCGACCCCGGCTTCGCGGATAGTCTTGATGGCGGCAGCCTGGGCGTTCACCTGATCGCGCAGGTTGTAGGCGATGTTGGCGTGGCACGCCTCTTTCATGATCGCCTGCGTCTGTTCGCCCAGACCATCCCAGACGGCCTTGTTGATGATGATGCTGTCCCAGCTGGAGGGCTGGTGCCAGCCGGGGAAGTAGTAATACTTGGTCACCCGTTGCAGGCCCAGGCCCACGTCCAGTTGCGGTGCCGAGAATTCGGCCGCGTCGATGCGGCCCGTTTCCAGCGAAACGAAGATTTCGCCGGCCGGCACCAGCTGGGTGTTGGCGCCCAGCTTGGCCATCGCCTTGCCGCCCAGGCCGGCGATGCGCATGTTCAGGCCCTTGATGTCGTCGGGCGTGTTGATTTCCTTGTTGAACCAGCCGCCCGCTTCGGCGCCGACCAGGTGGCAAGGCAGCACCACGACCCCGTGCGGGTCATAGGCTTTCTGGATGATCTCCAGCCCGCCGCCGTTGAACATCCAGGCCAGCGCGATGTCGGGTTCGGGGCCGAAGGGCATGGAGCCCACGAGGTTTGCCACCGGAATCTGCCCGGCCCAATAGCCGATCCAGTCGAAGCCCATTTGCAGCGCGCCCGAGGAAACGGCGCCGAACACCTCGAACGGCGGCACGAAGTCGCCCGCGCCGTGGACGTTGATGGTGACCTTGCCGCCGGTCATCAGGCTGACACGCTCGGCCCACAGCTTCGGGCTCGGGCCGATGGATGGCACGTTCAGCCCGAACACGCTTTGCAGGTCGAAGGTCTGGGCTTGGGCCGGGGCGGTGACCCCGGCCAGGATGCCGGCAGCCGCCAAGGCCGCCGCAAGGCTTTTCTTCATGTCGTCCTCCCTGATGCCGTCCCCGGCCGGTTCGGCCGGGTTCTTCCGTGCTGCCAGGCGTTGGGGGCTTGGCATGCCGAAAAGATTAGTTATAGTCAAACTAATTTGCAACAAGCAAATTGGCGTCGAAGGAGGAACGCATGGACGGGATCGCAGGGCAGGTCGCTGTCGTCACCGGCGGCGCGCAGGGCAACGGGCGGGCCATCGCGCTGGGGCTGGCCGCTGCCGGGGCGGCCGTTGCGGTGGGCGATGTGAACGTCGATGGTGCCGCTGCCGTGGCGGCCGAAATCCGTTCCGCAGACGGGCGCGCCATGGGTTTCGGGCTGGACGTGACCGATCCGGGTTCGGTGACGGCCTTTGCCGCGGCTGTCGAAACGGGTCTTGGCCCGGCGGCGATCCTGGTGAACAACGCCGGCATCATCCGCCGCACCCCTGCCGACGATCCGGGGTTCGAGGCGGACTGGACCGCGGTCATGGCTGTGAACGCCGCCGGGCCGATGCGCGTGACGCGTGCCTTCCTGCCGCAGTTGCGCGGCACGGGCGGACGGGTGGTGAACCTGTGTTCCATCATGTCGCTGTCCACCGGGCCGGCGCTGTCGGCCTATGCGGCGTCGAAGGGGGCGGTGCTGCAACTGACGCGGGCGCTGGCGCATGAACTGGCGGCCGACGGCATCCGCGTGAACGCGATCGCCCCCGGGGTGATCGACACCCCGATGACCGAGGCCACCCGCGCCAACCCCGACTCCATCGGCCGGTTCATGGCGCATACCCCGATGCGGCGCACCGGGCGGCCCGAAGAACTGGTCGGGCCGGTGCTGTTCCTGTGTTCCACGATGTCGAGCTATGTCACCGGCGCGCTTGTCCCGGTCGACGGCGGTTACCTGACGGCCTGAAGGAGATTGCGCGATGCGGCAGCATGAAGTCGACGTTCTGGTCGTGGGGTCGGGTGCCGGCGGGCTGGCAACCGCGGTTGCCGCGGCGCACCGGCACCTGTCGGTACTGGTGGCGGAAAAGGAACCCGTGTTCGGCGGCACCACCGCGCGGTCCGGCGGCTGGATGTGGATACCCTGCAACGGCCCGGCTGTGCGCGCCGGCGTGCAGGACAGCAAGGACAAGGCCCGCACCTACCTGATGCACGAGGCCGGCGCCCATTTCGATGCCGAAAGGGTCGAGGCGTTTCTCGATGCCGGGCCGCGGGCAGTGGAGTTCTTCGAACAGAACACCGCCTTGCAGTTCGACCTGGGGCCGACCTTTGCCGACTACCACCCCGACGCGCCGGGCGGCATGGATGGCGGGCGCTCCATCGTGGCGCGCCCCTTCGACGGGCGCGAGCTTGGCCCCGAAATCCGCCGCCTTCGCCCGCCGCTGGCCGAAATCACCGTGCTGGGAATGATGATCGGCTCGGGCAAGGAACTGCTGCACTTCTTCAACGTCACCCGCTCGGTCGTTTCGGCGTTCTTCGTGGGCAAGCTGTTCGCCAAGTTCCTGCGCGACATGGCGTTTTTCGGCCGGCCGATGCGGTTGACCAACGGCAACGCGCTGGTCGGCCGGCTGGCGAAATCGGCCTTCGACAAGGGGGTCGAGGTCTGGACCGAAGCCCCGGTCAAGCGCCTGCTGCGCGAGGATGACGGCCGCGTCACCGGCGCGATCCTGCATACCCGCACCGGCGAGGTGCAGGTGACGGCGCGCAAGGGCGTGGTTCTGGCCGCAGGCGGCTTCCCGCAAGACGCGCTCCGGCGGGCCGAGCTGATGCCGCATGCGCCCTCCGGGCACGAACACGTCTCGCCGGCGCCGCCCGGCAACACCGGCGACGGGCTGCGTCTGGGCGAGGCGGTGGGCGCGGCGGTGGACACCACGCTGCCGCATGCCGCTGCCTGGGTGCCCATTTCGCGCCCGCGGCGGCGCGACGGCACGCTGGGAACGTTTCCGCACTTCGTCGATCGTTCGAAGCCGGGCATCATCGCGGTGACCCGGTCGGGCCGGCGCTTTGTGAACGAGGCGCAAAGCTATCACGACTTCTGCCAGGCGATGGTGGCGCGCTGCCGCGAGGAAGGCGGCCCCGATGCCGAACTGGCGGCCTGGTTCGTGGCCGACCATCGGGCGTTTCGCAAATATGGCCTCGGCTTTGCCAAGCCGGCGCCGGTGCCCTACCGGCATCTCATCGAGGATGGCTACCTGATCCGCGGGCGCACGCTGGCCGATCTGGCGCGCCAGATCGGGGCCGACCCCGCCGCGCTCGAATCGACGGTGGCCGAATTCAACCGCCATGCCGCCCGCGGCGAGGATCCCGCTTTCGGCAAGGGTTCGACCAGTTACAACCGTTCGCTCGGCGACCCCGACCACAAGCCCAACCCCTGCATCGCCCCGCTGACGGCCGCACCCTTTTATGCGGTGCGCCTGCATGTGGGCGATCTGGGCACATTCGCCGGGTTGAAGACGAACGCCAACGCGCAGGTGCTGGACGAAGCCGGGCGGCCCGTGGCAGGGCTGTATGCGGCGGGCAACGACGCGGCAAGCATCATGGGCGGAAACTACCCCGGCGGGGGCATCACGCTTGGCCCGGCGATCACCTTTGGCTGGATCGCGGCGCGCCACATGGCGGGCGGGAATGACTGAGGGCACAAGGCGCGTGTTCGGTGTGGCGCTGGGTCTGCTTGCCACGACCGGCTGGGCCTATTTCAACATCGGCACCGAACTGGCCCGCGCCGAAGGGTTCCGCCCCTGGGATCTGACGGCCTTGCGCTTTGGCGTTGCGGCGGTGCTGCTGTTACCCTTCTTCCTGTGGCGCGGCTGGCGGTTGGCGCAGCGGCGGGTGCTCCTGCTGGCGCTGATGGTGGGGCCCTCGTTTTCGCTGTTGTTCAACATCGGCTTCCAGCTGGCACCGCTGAGCCATGCGGTTGTGGTCGGGCCGGGGGGCACGGTGCTGGTGGCGCTGGGGCTGGTGCACGCGGTGGATGGGCAGCGGCTGTCGCCCCTGCGGGTGGCGGGCCTTATGCTGCTGCTGGCCGGGTTGCTGGCCATCGGCGCCGATCGGGCCGACGAAACCAAGGCCAGCGGCTGGCAGGCGGTGCTGGGCGATCTGTGCTTTGTCGCCTCGGGGTCGTTGTGGGGCAGCTACAGCTGGTTGCTGGGGCGCTGGCGGCTTCCGGCGGTGGAGGTCACGTCCTGCATCACGCTGTATTCCGCGCTGGCCTTCGTGCCGGTCTGGTGGCTGGTCTGGGGGGTGCCCGACCTGCCGGCCGAGGCCTGGGTGCATCAGGTGATGGCACAAGGAATCGTGGGCGGTTGCCTGGCGCCGGTGACCTATGCCGCGGCGGTCGCCATCTTGGGCGCGGGGCGGGGGGCGGTCTACAACGCGCTGCTGCCGCCTGCCGCGGTGCTGATGGCGATGCCGTTGACCGGGCTGGTGCCCAACGCGCTGCAATGGGCCGGGGTGGCGCTGGCGTCGGCCGGGCTGATCCTGTCGATGGCCTTGCCGGCGCGGAGCGGCGGCGCTACCTCGGCGGCGGGAGGCGCGACATGAACCAGACCAGACCCAAGCCGCAGCGCGGCGTGCAGTCGCTGGAAACGGGTGGGGCGATCCTGCGCGAACTGGCGCGGGCCGGCCAGCCGGTGAAGCTGCGCGACCTGGCCGAGGCGGTGGGGGTCGTGCCGTCGCAGCTGCACCCCTATCTGGTCAGCCTGCGCACCATCCGCATGGTCGAGCAGACGGAAACCGGGCTTTACGCGCTTGGCCCCTTTGCGCTGGAACTGGGCCTGGTGCGGTTGCGCGCGCAGGATGCCTGGCGCGAGACGATGCGCCGCTTGCCTGCGCTGGCCGACGAGGTGCAGCTGATGGTGGCGGTTTCGGTCTGGGGGCTGCACGGGCCGGTGATCGTCTTTGTCCACGATAGCCCGACGCGCATTCACGCCAACGTGCGCGTGGGCGGCATGTTCACCGTGACCGGCACGGCCACCGGGCGGTTGTTCGCGGCCTTTATGCCGCGGGCCACCGTGCAGCCCCTGGTGGCGCAGGAACTGCCCGACCCCGACCGGCAAGCGGCCTACTGGGCCGAGGTGGCCCGCGTGGCCGAGGCCGGTTTCGAAACCACGCTGGATTTGCCGATTCCCGGCGTGTCGGCGGTGGCCGCGCCGGTCTTCGACCATACCGGGGCCATGCAGCTGGCCGTGACCGTCATCGGGCCGACCCCGCAGATCGACCTGTCGCCCGAGGGCCCGACGGTCCGGGCCACCCGCGCCTTCACCGCACAGCTTTCGGCCGACCTGGGGCACCTGGCCGGCGCGCTCTGAGCCCTTGCCAAAGCGGTGGGGCTGGGCCCCTATGGGGCGTCCGACGGAGCCGTTGCCGATGACGAATGACCCCCTGTTGCAGCCCTGGCGCCTCAGGCACCTGACTCTGCGCAACCGGATCATGACCACCAGCCATGAACCGGCCTATCCCGAAGACGGCATGCCCGGGGACCGTTACCGCCTGCATCACCTGTTACGGGCGCGGGCCGGGGTGGCGCTGACCATGACCGCCGGCCTTCAACATTGTGCTGGCCTGGAAGGACGAGGTGGTGCGCTGGATGCGCCGCCCGGCCGACGACTGCCACGAGGCCGGGGCGGCGGTGATGATCCAGCCGACGCGCCTTGGCCGCCGCACCCGCTGGGACCGGGGCGACTGGCTTCCCGTGGTGGCCCCCGGTCCGATGCCCCAGCCCGTGCACCGCGCCTATCCGAAGGTGATCGAGGATTGGGATATCGACCGCATCGTGCAGGACTATGCCGACGCGGCCGAGCATATGGCCGCGGCCGGGCTCGATGGGGCGGAGTTCGACTGCTGCGGCCACCTGATGGACCAGTTCATCAGCCCCTTGACCAACAGCATGGGCGAACCCCTGGGGGGGCAGCTTCGACAATCGCATCCGCTTTGCGCAGGCCGTGCTGTCCGAATGCCGCCGGCGCGTCGGCCCCGGTTTCCTGCTGGGCCTGCGCTATACCGCCGACGAGGTGGACCCGGGCGGCATCACGGCGGACGAAGGGGTAGAGCTGGCCCGCCGCTTCCGCGACGCGGGGTTGGTGGATTTCGTCAACATCATCCGCGGGCGCATTCACACCGACGCGGCCCTGACCGACGTGATCCCGGTGCAGGGCATGTGCAGCGCCCCGCATCTGGATTTCGCCGGCCGCATCCGGGCCGAGGTGGGCCTGCCCACGTTTCACGCGGCGCGCATCCCCGATGTCGCCACCGCGCGGCACGCCGTGGCCAGCGGGCAGGTGGACATGGTGGGCATGACGCGGGCCCACATGGCCGACCCCCATATCGTGCGCAAGATCGTCGAAGGGCGCGAGGCCGATATCCGCCCCTGCGTCGGCGCCACCTATTGCCTGGACCGCATCTATCAGGGCGGCATGGCGCTTTGCATCCACAACCCCGCCACGGGGCGCGAGTCCGAAGGGATGCCGCATGCCATCGCGCCGGCGCCGGTCCGGCGGCATGTGGTGGTCCTCGGCGCGGGCCCGGCGGGACCGGAGGCTGCGCGTGTGGCCGCCGAACGCGGCCACCGCGTCACGGTGCTGGAGGCCGCGAGCCAACCCGGCGGGCAGGTGCGCCTGACCGCGCGCAGCCCGCGCCGGGCCGAGATGATCGGGATCATCGACTGGCGCATGGCGCAATGCGCGGCCCGCGGGGTCGAGTTCCGGTTCGACTGCTGGGCCGAGGCGGCCGATGTTCTGGCCCTGGCCCCCGATGTGGTGATCGTCGCCACCGGCGGGCTGGCCGACACCGCCGGGCTGGCCACCGGCGACGACCTGACGGTGACCGCCTGGGACATCCTGTCGGGCGATGCAAAGCCGGGGGGCAATGTGCTGCTGTTCGATGCCGCGGGCGACCATGCCGGCTTGCAGGCCGCGCAGATGCTGGCCGAGGCCGGGGCGCAGGTGGAGGTGGTGAACCCGGACCGCAGCCTTGCCCCAGAGGAGATGGGGATGAACCTTGTGCCCTATATGCGCGCGTTGCAGGCCCACGATGTGACCTTTACCCCGGCATGGCGGCTGATGGCTGTGGAGCGCGATGGCAATGCCCTGCGCGCCACGCTGACCAGCGACTACCGCACCGACCTGCGCCGCGAACGCCGGGTGGATCAGGTGGTGGTCAACAACGGCACCAGGCCGCTGGACGGGCTGTATTTCGACCTCAAGCCCCTGTCGGCCAACCTGGGCGCTGTCGATCATGCGGCGCTGATCGCGGGCCGCCCGCAACCCGAAGCGCCAAGGGGGGCCGGGTTCCGGCTGTATCGCATCGGCGATGCGGTTGCCGCCCGCAACACGCATGCGGCGATCTTCGACGCGCTGCGGCTGGTCAAGGATATCTGACCGCGGCGCCGGTCAGCCGGCCTTGCCTTCGCTGCGGGCCAACAGTTCGCGGCCATAGGCGCTGTTCAGCGCCCGGCTGCGAAGCAGGGCGACCGGGGCGGTTTCCTCGATCCGCCCCGACCGCAGCACCGCCAGCCGGTCGCACAGGAAGCTGACCACCGGCAGATCATGCGTGACCAGCAGGAAGGTCAGCCCCTGTTCCGCCCGCAACCGCTTGAGCAGATTCAGGATTTCCGCCTGTACCGACACGTCCAGCGCGCTGGTCGGTTCGTCCAGCAACAGCACCCGTGGTTGCAGCATCAGCGCGCGGGCAATGGCCACCCGCTGCCGCTGCCCGCCCGACAGCTGATGCGGCAGCCGGAACCGGAACCGCCGCGCCAGCCCCACCGCATCCAGCATTGCCAGCACCCGGGCATCGCGGTCGGGCAAACCGTGGATCGCCAGCGGCTCGGCCAGGGTATCGTCCACCGTGCGGCGCGGATGCAGGCTGCCGTAGGGATCCTGGAACACCATCTGCACCTGTGCGGCCTGTGCGCGGGTGCGCGACCGCGTGATCGGCTGGCCGCCGACCGTCATGCGGCCCGACCAGTCGTCGACCTGTCCGGCCAGCGCCTTGAGGATGGTCGACTTGCCCGACCCGCTTTCGCCCACCAGCGCAAAGCTTTCGCCTTGCGCCACGTCGAAGCTGACACCGTGCAACACGGTGGTCGGGCCGAAACGCACCGTCAGTTCCTGAACTGCAATCATGTTCCGGCCCCCAGCAGCGCGCGGTCCAGCACCGGCAATTCGGCGCGGTCCTCGTCCAGTCGCGGCAGGCTGGCGATCAGGCCGCGGGTGTAGGGATGGGTGGCGGCGTGCAACCCGCCGGGGCCGATCTCCTCGACCACCTGGCCGTTGAACATGACAAGGATGCGGTCGCACCAGCGCGCCACCATGTTCAGGTCGTGGGAAATCAGCATCAGCCCCATGCCGCGGCGGCGCACCAGATCGTCCATGATTGCCAGCACCTGTTCGCGCACCGACACATCCAGCGCACTGGTGGGTTCGTCGGCGATCATCAGGTCGGGTTCCAGCACCACCATCATGGCAATCATCACCCGCTGGCCCATGCCGCCCGACACCTCGTGCGGGAACAGGCGGGCGACGCGCTCGGGGTCTTCGATGCGCACGGCCTCCAGCGCCTCCAGCACCTTGGCGCGGCGGGCGCGGGCGGACAGGCGGGTGTGGAACTCCAGCGCCTCGGCGATCTGGTCGCCGATGCGGATCACCGGGTTCAGGCTGAACTTCGGATCCTGCAACACCATCGACATGCGCGCCCCGCGCAACGCGCGCCAACCGCGGTCTGACAGGCGCGTCAGGTCGATGCCGTCGAACTCCATCCGCTGCGCGGTGACCCGGCCAGGGGCCGCGATCAGCCCCATCAGCGACCGCCCGGTCATGCTTTTGCCCGAACCCGATTCGCCCACGATGCCCAGCCGTTCGCGGTCCAGGTCGAACGACAGCCCGCGCACTACCTCCACCCGGCCACCCTGGCGGTCGGGAAAGCTGACGCGCAAATCCTGAACAGACAGCAGGGTCATCCCTTGCTCCTTTGGCGGGGGTCCAGCACATCGCGCAAGCCGTCGCCGAACAGGCAGAACCCGAGCGAGACGATCACGATGGCAAAGCCGGGCATGGTGGCGACCCACCATTGATCCAGGATGAAGGCCCGCCCCTTGGAAATCATCGCGCCCCATTCCGGCAAGGGCGGCTGCGCGCCCAGACCCAGAAAGCCCAGACCGGCCGCGGTCAGGATGATGCCGGCCATGTCCAGCGTCACCCGGACAATGGACGACGACATGCACAGCGGCAGCACGTGCAGCCCGATCACGCGCGCCGCACTGGCGCCCTGCATCTGCACGGCGGCGATGAAGTCGGATTTGCGAAAGGTCAGCACCTCGGCGCGGGCGATGCGGGCATAGACCGGCCAGGCGGTGATGGCGATGGCGATAACCGCGTTTTCAATACCGGGGCCAAGTGCCGCGACAAAGGCCAGCGCCAGAATCAGGCGCGGCATCGACAGGAAAATGTCGGTCAGCCCCATCATCACGCGGTCGACCCAGCCGCCGAAATATCCCGACACCGCCCCGACGATCAGCCCCAGCGGGGCCGAGATCACCGCCACCAGCAGCACGATCACCAGCGTGATGCGTGCGCCGTGGATCACCCGCGACAGGATATCGCGGCCCAGTTCGTCGGTGCCCATCCAGTGTGCGGCCGACGGGGGCTGCAGGCGATTGGCCAGCATCCCTTCGGTCGGCGAATAGGGCGCAAGCCAGGGCGCCAGAGCTGCCACGACCAGCAGGGCCACGATGATCGCCAGCCCCACCATCGCCAGCGGGTTGCGCGCCAGGT
Organism: Gemmobacter sp.; assembly: GCF_046292685.1. Taxonomy (GTDB): domain Bacteria; phylum Pseudomonadota; class Alphaproteobacteria; order Rhodobacterales; family Rhodobacteraceae; genus Wagnerdoeblera. The sequence goes on along the minus strand of NZ_JBKBQM010000025.1, from coordinate 20,483 downwards.
CGCGCGCCAGCCTGTAACCTTGGCCAAGCCGCGCCTGGGCCCGGGTTTCGGGATCGTCCGACAAAAGCCATGCGCGCGAAATCATGCCCGTGCCCTCGGGTCCAGCAACCGATACAGCAGGTCCGACCCCTTGTTGATGCCGATGAAGACCGCGCCGATCACCAGCGTGGCGCCCAGCACCGCGTTCATGTCGGCGTTCAGCAGCGCCGTCGTCAGGTAGTTGCCGATGCCGGGCCAGGAAAACACCGTCTCGATCATCACCGATCCTTCCAGCAGGCCGGCATAGGACAGGCCTACAACCGTCAGCAGTTGCACCCGGATCGGGCGAAACGCGTGCCGCCAGATCACCACGCGCTCGGGCACGCCCTTGACCCGCGCGGTGGTGACGAATTCCTGCCCCAGCTGTTCCAGCATGAAGCTGCGGGTCATCCGCGCGATGTAGGCCAGCGAAAAGAACCCCAGGATCGTCGCCGGCAGCACGATATGCGAAAAGGCGCTGCGCCAGGCGTTCCAGTTGCCGGCAAGCGCGCTGTCAACCAGCAACAGGCCGGTGCGCACCGGCACCATGCCGTCCAGGAACAGGTCGATTCGCCCGGGGCCGCCGACCCAGCGCAACTTGGCATAGAACAGCACCAGCCCCACCAGCCCCAGCCAGAACGCCGGAATTGCATAGCCCGCAAGCCCCACGACGCGAATCACCTGATCCACCCACGAGCCCTGCCGCGCGGCCGCCAGCACGCCCATCGGCACGCCCACCGCCACCCCGATCAGGATGCCCAGGGTGGCCATTTCCAGCGTTGCCGGAAACACCCGGGCCAGATCGGTGGCCACAGCGCGCCCGGTGCCCACCGATTGCCCCAGATCGCCTTGCAGGACCGCCCAGACATAGCGCCCGAACTGCACGATCAACGGGTCGTCCAGCCCCATCGCCGTGCGCACGGCATCATAGGTTTCCTTGCTGGCGCGGTCGCCCACCACCGCCAGCACCGGGTCGATCGGCACCACCCGTCCGATGACGAAGGTGATGGCGAGCAGGCCAAGAAAGGTTGCCGCGATGGTCAGGCCGAACCCGCCGAGCGCCAGCAACGGCCGGGCAAGCCGTGGTGTCAGGGCCTGGGACATGGGCAGCAGTCTCCGTGGATGATTTTTGCCAGCGTAACAAATTTTTTTGACTTGGCAAAATTTTTTTACTAGCCTGTGACCCGTGGGAGGTAGCCATGTCCGAACCGATGCGCCAGCCCGAACCTGCCCAGCCGCCGGCCTTCGGCGGCCGCATCCGCGAATTGCGGCGCAAGGCGGGGCTGACGTTGCAGGCGCTGGCCGATCAGGCCGGGATCTCGGTCGGGTTCCTGTCGCAGGTCGAACGCGACAAGGCGACGCCATCGCTGGGCACCCTGGCCGGTCTGGCCGCCGCGCTGGGCGTGGATATCGACTGGTTCATCGCCACCCCGCGCCCGTCCGACAGCATCACCCGCGCCGGCGAACGGCCCAGCTTTGCCATCGCCGACACCTCGCTGCGCTACGAGCGGATCAACACCACGCTGCCTGGCGGCACGCTGTCATCGCTCATCATCGAGATTCCTGTCGGCTACGCCTCGGAGGTCATCGCCCATACCGGCGAGGAGCTGATCTATGTGCTGCAAGGCACCCTGCGCCAGACCCTGGGCGAAGCCGCCTTCGTGCTGCACCCCGGCGACAGCCTGCATTTCATGGGTGATACGCCTCATTCCTTTGCCAACGTGGGCGATGTGCCTGCCCGTCTGTTGTGGACAGGCACCTCGCCGCGCCTGATCGGACGATCCCCCGAAAGCTCGTAGCGGGGACAAGCTGCGGCACACCACAGGAGAGACCCTCATGTCCTTTCTCAGAACCACGCTTGCGGTCAGCCTGATCGCGCTGGCCACCGCCCCGGCGATGGCCGCTACCCCCGACACCGCGCTGGTGATCGCGCAGAACATCGACGACATCGTCACCATCGACCCGGCCACCGCCTACGAGTTCAGCTCGGGCGAATATGTGACCAACACCTACGACCAGCTGGTGCAATACAACGCGACCGACACCACCACCCTGTCGCCCGGCCTGGCCGAAAGCTGGGAAATCGACGCGGCGAACAAGACCGCGGTGTTCAAGCTGCGCGAAGGCGTGAAGTTCCATTCCGGCAACCCGCTGCGCGGCGCCGATGTGGTGGGCAGCTGGAAGCGCGTTCTGGTGCTGAACAAGGCCCCGTCCTTCATTCTGGCCAACCTGGGCTGGACCGCCGACAACATCGAGGAAATGGTCACCGCCGACGGCAACACCGTGACCGTGCGCTGGAAAGGCGACTTTGCGCCTTCGTTCGTGCTGAACGTGCTGGCCTCGCGCCCGGCCACAATCGTCGATGTCGAAACCGCGATGGCCAACGCCAAGGACGGCGACATGGGCCACGCCTGGATGAACCAGAACAGCGCCGGCACCGGCCCGTTCAAACTGCTGCGCTTTTCGCCCGGCGAGGCGATGATGCTGGAAGCCAACCCCGACTACTGGGGCGGCGCACCCAAGATGCAACAAGTGCTGATCCGGCACGTGGCCGAAGCCGCCACCCAGCGCCTGTTGCTGGAATCGGGCGACGTGGACATGGCCAAGAACCTGACCCCCGACCAGGTCGCGGGCCTGTCGGGCAACGCCGCGATCAAGGTGGAAACCTATCCGCAAACCGCTGTCCACTGGTTCAGCTTCAACCAGAAGACCGAGGCCCTGCAGAACCCGGCCCTGTGGAAAGCCGCGCGCTATCTGGTGGATTACAAGGGCATGGCCGACAGCTTCCTGAAAGGCCAGATGCAGGTGCACCAGGCCTTCTGGCCCGAAGGCTTCCCCGGCGCGCTGAACGATACGCCTTATTCCTACGATCTGGAAAAGGCCAAGCAGATCTTGGCCGAGGGCGGGGTGCAGCTGCCGCTGAAGATCGAGCTGGATGTCATCAACTCGGCCCCCTTCACCGATATCGCGGCCAGCCTGCAGCAGACCTTTGCGCCGGCGGGCATCAACTTTGAAATCCTGCCGGGCACGGGGGCGCAGGTCATCACCAAGTATCGCGCGCGGACCCATCAGGGGATGCTGCTGTACTGGGGCCCCGACTTCATGGACCCGCATTCGAACGCCAAGGCGTTCGCCTATAACGCCGACAACTCGGACGACAAGTACGTGTCCACCACCACCTGGCGCAACGCCTGGATGCCGCCGGCCGAAATCAACGCCAAGACGATGGCGGCGCTGGCCGAGCAAGACCCGGAAAAGCGCCTGCAGATGTATGTCGAGCTTCAGAAGGCGATGCAGGACGAAGCCCCCTTCGTCATCATGTTCCAGGCCATCAAGCAGGTGGCGATGGCCGACAAGGTGAAGGGCTATGTCAACGGCGCCTCGGCCGACTACGTCTTCTACCGGCTGGTCGAAAAGAACTGACCCGCACAAGCCGGGGGCGGCACTCCGCCGCCCCCGGGCCTTCTCGCCTCCGAAAGTTTCGCCATGACCGACCCGAATGCCGCTTTTGCGGCCCTGCATGCTGCGGCCGATGCCGCCGCCGGGGCCCGGCTTTTCACCGTGACCGTGCTGGACCGCAAGGCGGGGCTGGCGCGTCGGGCCTATACTTCGCACCCCGACGCCTATCCGGCGACCGGCACCAAGCCCATGCGCTCGGATGCCTGGTCGGTGCAGGTGATCGACGGCGGGCGCAGCTTTGTGGCCAATTCCACGCCGGAGTTTGCGATCTACTTTTCCGATCACGCGCTCATCAACGCGCTGGGGTGCGAATCCGCCCTGAACATCCCGGTGTCGGACGGAACGCAGGTTGTGGGCACGGTGAACGTGCTGGACGCGGCCGGCCATTTCACCCCCGAACGCGTCGCGGTGCTGGAGCGTCTGGTGGCCGAACATCGCCCGGCGTTGCTGGCGGCGATGGCGCAAGTGCCGATGGAGAACCCGGCATGACCCGGCTCGACCGCCTGAGGGCGCGGATGCAGGCCACCGGAACCGGCCTGGTCGCGCTGGCACCCGGTGCGCACATGCAATGGTTGCTGGGCTTTGCCCCGCACCCCGACGAACGCGCCTGCCTGCTGCTGGTCGGCCCGGACAAGGCCGGGTTCGTCATGCCGGGGCTGAACGCCGCCGATGCGCGCCAGCACACCGACCTGCCGTTCTGGGACTGGACCGATGCGACCGGCCCGGCCGCCGCGCTGGAGGCCGCCTTGCAGGCGGTCGCCCCCAACCCGCGCCGCGTCAGCCTGGACGAGGCGATGCGCGCCGACCATGCGCTGCTGCTGCTCGACAGCCTGCCCAACGTGGCGCGGGGCTTTGCCAGCGAAACCCTGGGCGCCCTTCGCATGGTCAAGGATGCCGCAGAACTGGCCGCGCTGGCCGAAAACGCGCGCATCGCCGACCTTGCCCAAATCGCGGTGCGCGCCGCGATCCGGCCGGGGATGACCGAAACCGACCTGGCCGATGCCGCCCGCGCCGCCTTTGCCGCGCATGGCGCGCGCTGCGAATTCGCCATCGTGGGCGCCGGGGCCAATTCGGCCTTTCCGCATCACCACACCGGGGACACGGTGCTGAAGCCCGGCGATGTGCTGGTCGTCGACATCGGCGGCCGCAAGGGCGGGTATTACTCCGACATCACCCGCATGGCGGCGGTGGGCCACCTGCCCGAAGGCTATGCCGAGGTGCATGCCGTGGTCGATGCGGCGGTGCAGGCGGCGCTGGCGGCGATCCGCCCCGGGGTGCCGGCCCATGCGGTAGACGACGCGGCGCGCGGCGTGATTGCGGCGGCAGGCTATGGCGCGTTCTTCACCCATCGCACGGGGCACGGGCTGGGGTCGGAGGTTCACGAGCCCCCCTACATGACCGCCACCAACCCCTTGCTGCTGGAAGAAGGCATGGTCTTTACCGTGGAACCCGGCATCTACCTGCCCGGCCGCTTCGGCATCCGGCTGGAGGAAGTCGCCGTTGTCACCGCCGATGGTTGTCGCATCCTGTCGGGGCTGTCGCGCGACGTGCACGTGGCGTCCTGAAACCGCACAACGGGTTGAAGGGGCTAACCCTTCAACCCGAGCTCGGCGATCATCGCATCGCGCATGACGAATTTCTGCGGCTTGCCCGTGGCCGTCAGCGGCATTTCGGCGACAAACCGGATGTAGCGCGGCACCTTGTAATGCGCGATGCGGCCCTTGCACCAGTCGCGCAAGGCTTCGGCCGTCAGCGCCGCGCCGGGCCGCAGGATGACCCAGGCGGCGACCTCCTCGCCGTATTTCGGGTCGGGCAGGCCGAAAACCTGCACCTGCTGGATGGCCGGATGGGCCGAAAGGAACTCCTCCACCTCGGCCGGATACACGTTTTCGCCGCCGCGGATCAGCATGTCCTTGGACCGGCCGACGATGCGGCAATAGCCCTGGGCGTCGATGGTGGCCAGATCGCCGGTATACATCCAGCCGTCGCGGATGGATTCGGCGGTGCGCTCGGGGTCGTTCCAGTAGCCTTTCATCACCAGATAGCCGCGGGTCACCAGCTCGCCGGTGGCGCCGATGGGCAGGGTGCGGCCCCGGTCATCGACGATGCGCACCTCGGCATGGGGCTGGATGCGCCCGACGGTGGAAACCCGCACGGAAACCGGGTCGTCCACCGCGGATTGAAAGCTGATCGGGCTGGTTTCCGTCATGCCGTAACCGATGGTGATCTGGCGGCAGTGCATGTCGGCCATGACCCGGCGCATCAGCGGTTCTGGGCAGGGGGCGCCGGCCATGATGCCGGTGCGCAAGGACCGCAGGTCGTATCGGGCGAAATCGGGATGGTCCAGCATGGCCGAGAACATGGTGGGCACGCCATGCACCGCGGCGCAACCTTCGGCCGCGATGGCCGCCAGCGTTTCGCCGGCATCGAAGCCTTCGCCCGGGATCACCATCCTGGCACCATAGGAACAGGCGGCCAGGTTGCCCAGCACCATGCCGAAGCAATGATAGAACGGCACCGGAATGCACAGCCCTTCGCCCGGTTGCAGCCGCATGGCGCGGGCGGTGGAAATGGCGTTGTTGACGATGTTGCGGTGGCTCAGCGTGGCGCCTTTCGGCGCGCCGGTGGTGCCGGAGGTGAACTGGATGTTGATCGCATCGTCGGGTTTCAGCCCGGCCGAAATTGCATCCAGCCGCGAGCGCGGTGCCTTGCCGCCGCGGTCCATCACCTCGGCAAAGCCATAGGCGCCCGGGCGCGGGTTCGGGCCAAGCTGCACGACGCGGCGCAGGTCGGGCAGGCGCCTGGCGTGCAAACGCCCCGGCACGGCCCCGGCCAGTTCCGGCGCAAGCTCGGCCAGCATCCCGAGGTAGTCCGATGTCTTGAACTGCGGGGCAAGCAACAGCGTGGATACGCCGACCTTGTTCAAGGCATATTCCAGCTCTGCCACCCGGTATGCCGGGTTTATGTTCACCAGGATCGCGCCGATCCGGGCGGTGGCGAACTGTGCCAGCAGCCATTCGGGGCGGTTCGGCGCCCAGATGCCCACCCGGTCGCCCTTGTAAACCCCGATCGAAAGCAGCCCCGCGGCCAGCCGGTCGGCCAGACGGGCGAAGTCCTCATAGCTCCAGCGGTCGCCGGTGGCGCGGAACACGGCCGCCGTGCGGGGGCCGTGGCGGCGCACGACCTCGGCCAGAAAGGCGGGGATCGTGGCCTCCAGCAGCGGGCGGGAGGTCGCGCCTGCCACATGCGACAGGCCGTTTTGCGGCACGATGCCGGGTCGGTCGGTCAGGCGCGCGGCCATTACATGCGCCGCCAGTCGCCGGCCTGTTCAAAGGCGCCGGCCGCGCGGTAGATCGTGCTTTCCTCGTAACGGCGCCCCACCAGTTGCAGGCCCACGGGCAACCCTTGCGACATGCCGCAGGGAATGGACATGGCCGGGTGGCCGGTCACGTCGAAGGGGGCGGTGTTGGGCAGCATCTCGAAGGCGCGCTGGCACCACAACGCCAGCGAGGCATCGGGCGGCGGCAAGGGCGTGGATTTCATCGGCGTCGTCGGCATCAGCAGCAGGTCATAGGACGCCAGCATGCGGTTGTACTGTTCGCGCAACTGCCGCGCCAGGTTCTGCGCCTTGGCGTAATAGCGCCCGCGGGTGTGCTTGAGGTGATACTGGCCGACCAGCATGGAAATCTTCAGCGTGTCGGAAAGTTCGTCCGCCCGGCTGCGCCAGTTGGAGTGATAGTCGAGCAGCGAGGTGGTATAGAGCCCTTCCCACCCGGTGCCCATGCCGTTGCCGATCATCATCTGGTTGGTCAGGCCTTCCAGCCCGATCGGGGTCCAGATCGCCAGCCCGTGCAGGTGCCAGGGGATCGAAACCTCGTCCACCGTGGCCCCCAGCTTGCGGAACAGCTCGGCCCCGGCGCGCACCTTGGCATCGACATCGGGTTCGGACCCGGCATGGCCGAACCCCTCCTTCAGCACGCCGATGCGCAGGCCCGATACGCCGCGGTTGACGGCAGCGGTGTAGCGGTCGGTGCGCACGTCGTATTGCCGGGGGTCGAGGCCATCGGCACCGGCGATCACCTCCAGCATCAGGGCGTTGTCCATGACATTCGCCGTCATCGGCCCGGCATGGTCGATGGTCGTCTCGATGGGCATGATGCCGGAATAGGGCACAAGGCCGTGGGTCGGCTTCATGCCGTAGATGCCGCACCAGCTGGCCGGCATGCGGATCGACCCGCCCTGATCGCCGCCGATGGCCATGTCCACCAGCCCCGCACCGACCAGCGCCGCCGAGCCCGAGGATGACCCGCCAGCGGAATACCCGTGCCGGTGCGGGTTGTGCACCGGGCCGGTCGCATTGGTGTGGCTGCCGCCCGAAAGGCAGAAGTATTCGCAATGCGCCTTGCCTGTGATGGTGGCGCCGGCATCCAGCAGGCGCGTGACCACGGTAGCGTCGATGTCGGGCACATAGCCTTTCAGCGTCGAGGCGCCGTTCATCATCGGCACGCCGGCCAGGCACACGTTGTCCTTCAGCGCCACGGAGCGGCCCAACAGCGGCCCGCGCGGTGCGCCGCGGATTTCGGTCTTCACATACCAGGCGTTCATCGGGTTGTCTTCCGGCAAGGGCCGGATGCCCGAGGTGCGCGGATACAGCACCGGGGGCAGGTAATCGGGCAGGGCATCCACCACGTCGTAGGCGTCCAGCGTGCCCTGCATCACGTCGAGGAATTCCTGGATGCGGGCGTCGGACATGTTCATGCCCAGCTCGGCGACGATGGCCTTCATCTGGGCATGGGTCGGGCGCTGGACGGTCATGTAGGACATCCTTTCCTGAAGCGGGGCCGAGGCGCTGCCCTTGGCGGGCGCCTGCGGGCGGGATGGGCCGGCGGCCTTGGCGGGCGCGGCCCCGTGGGTGGCGGCAACGGCGGCGGCGGCCGCACCGCTGGCGGGGCGGCGTGCCGCGGCGCTGGCACCAAGGCCGGTAAACTCCTCGATCAGGGCGGGGTCGGCGGCGTCGGAGCCCGCAACCTCGCCCACGATCACGCCTTTCTGGATCAGCAGCACCCGGTCCGACAGTGCGGTGATGAAATCGAGACTCTGTTCCACCAGCACGATGGCCAGCCCTTCGCGGCGGTTCAGGGCCTTCAGCGTCTCGATGATCTCGTCGATGATCGAGGGCTGGATGCCTTCGGTCGGTTCATCCAGCAGGATCAGGTCGGGCTGCGCGATCAGGCAGCGCGCCAGCGCCAGCAACTGCTGTTCGCCCCCCGACAGCGCGCCGCCGTCGCGGTCAAGCAGACGCACGAGGCGCGGAAAGTCGCCCAGCACGCGGTCGATGGCGGCGTCCTCGTCCATGTCATGCGCGGCAACGCCCATGCGCAGGTTGTCGCGCACCGTCAGGTTGGGGAAAATCCCCCGGCCCTGCGGCACATAGCCGATGCCCAACCGCGCCCGCCCCGAGGACCGCACACCGACCAGATCCTGCCCGTCATAGACCATGCTGCCGCCGGTGGCGGGCACGATGCCCATCAGCGTTTTCAGCAGCGTGCTCTTGCCCATGCCGTTATGGCCCAGCACGCCAAGGATCTCGCCTTCGTTCACGTGCAGGTCGATGCCATGCAGCACCGGCACCCGGCCATAGCCCGCCCGCAGGCCGGAGACCTTCAGCAGCACGCTCATGCCCGGTGCCCCAGATAGATTTCGCGCGCCCGCTTGTCGGCGGAAATCGCGTCCATCGTGTCCTCCATCAGGATGCGGCCTTCGTGGAACAGCGTCACCTTGCGGGAAATCATGCGGATGAACTGCATGTCGTGTTCCACCACGATCAGGGCCGCGGTCTTGTTGATCTCCTCGATCAGCTCGGCGGTGCGAAAGGTTTCCTCGTGCGTCATGCCGGCGGCGGGTTCATCCAGCAGCACCAGCCAGGGTTCGGCCGCCACCACCATGCCAAGCTCCACCCATTGCCGCTGGCCATGCGCCAGCCGCCCCACCAGCTTGCGCCGGATGTCGCCCAGGCGCAGGCGCTCGATGGTTTCGGCGGTCAGGCTGCGGGCGCGCGCCTCGCCATGCCAGCGGCGGGCCGAAAGCCAGATGTTTTCGTCCACCGTCAGCCCGTCGAACACGTTGGGAACCTGGGTCTTGATCCCGATGCCAAGGCTGGCGATCTGGTGGCTTTCCCAGCCCGTCACGTTCTGCCCGCGCACCAGAACCTCGCCCGAAGTGGGCACAAGCTGCCCCGTCAGGCACTTGAAGAAGGTGGATTTGCCCGCGCCGTTCGGCCCGATCAGGCAGCGCAACTCCTTGTCGAACAAGGTGAAGTTCACCCCTTCGACGGCGCGCACCCCGCCGAAGTGCATGCACAGGTCGCGCGTTTCGACGACGGTTTCGCCGCGGTTGCGGGTCATGCCCGGTCCTCCGGCTGGCTGCGGCGGCGGCGCTGGCGCACCGGCGCGCCCTTGCGCCGGCCCTGCACCCAATCGGCCACCGTGGGCGCCACGCCGCGCGGCACCAGCAGCACGAAGACGATCAGGATGATGCCGAGCACGAGGTTGTTGTTCAGCACCGACTGCCCCCCGAGCGCGCTGGTCAGGTAGAACAGCGCAAAGGTGGCCCCGATCGGCCCGATCAGCGTCCCGCGCCCGCCGACGATCACCCAGATGATCGTGAGCGCCGCGTTGAACAGGCTGAACACGTCGGGCGTGACCCGACCGACCCCGTTTGCGAACAGCACGCCGCCGATGGCGGCAATGCCGGCGCCGATGGTGAAGATGCCCAGCTTGTAGGCGCGCGCGTCATAGCCCAGCAGCTCGGCCCGCACCTCGTTTTCGCGGATGGCGGCGCAGACCCGGCCGAAACGCGTGTGCATGAGCCAGGCCGCAAACAGATAGCACAGGATCAGCGCGGCCATCGCCACGTAGAACACCTGTTCGGGAAAGAGGAAGGCGCGCGCATCCCACGGCAGGTTCAAGGGCGGCGCCGTGACCCCGTTGAAGCCGCCCAGCAGCGCCTTGCCGATCTTGTATTCCGGGCCCGAGGTGCGGCGGATCAGCGAAAACAGGATCAGCGTCACCGTCAGCGTGATGACGCCCAGATACACGTCCGACACGCGACCGTAAAAGATGAAATACCCCAGCGCCGCCGCAAAGGCCGAGGTCAGCACGACCGCCAGCAGGATGGCCCAGGTCGACCCGCCGAAGTTGATCGCCGAGATGGTGTAGACATAGGCCCCCAGCCCGAAGAACGCGACCTGGCCAAAGCACAGGATCCCGCCGTGCCCCCAGATCAGCGCAAGGCTGAGTGCCAGAACCGCCAGCGCGATGGCCGTGGTCAGGTTGATGATGGTGAACAGCGCCAGCACCTGCGGTGCCGCCACCATGAACACCACCCCGATCAGCGCCCATGCCAGCGCGGGGCGCATCTGGCGCCAGCTCTCCGCGCTCATAGCGATTTCCGAAAGAAGCGGCCGGTGATGCCGCGCGGCATCAGGCGCAACAGCACGATGGCGGTCAGCAGCAAGGCAACCTCGCCGAAGGTCGGGCCGGACAGAAAGGTGACAATGCCGTTGATGCCGCCCAGCAGCACCGAGCCTGCCGCCGTGCCTGCCAGAATCGCCGCGCCACCGGAAATCACCGTGATGAAGGCCTTGGCGATGTAGGTGGCCCCGATCGTGGGCAACACGCCGGTCACCGGCGCCAGCAACCCGCCGGCCAGCCCCGTGACCGCGGCGCCGAGGCCGAAGGTGACCATGTAGATGCGATTGGTCGAGACCCCCAGCGCCGAAGCCATCTGCGCGTTCTGCATCGTGCCGCGTGCCAGCAGCCCCAGCCGGGTAAAGCGCAGCGTCGCCCAGACCGCCAGCAGCAGCACCGCCGTCACGCAGATCAGGAACATCTCGTAGCCCGAAACGGAATAGTCCCCGATCCGAACCACGCCCAGGGGCGGCGCGATGGTGCTGGCGGTGGAGGCGCCGAACACCGATGTCACGATCCCGATCAGCAGCAGCGACAGGCCCCAGGTCGCCAGCAGGGTGTCAACCATCCGGCCGTAAAGCCAGCGGATCAGCAGCCGTTCGACCACCACGCCGACGATTCCCACCACCAGAGGCGCCAGAACCAGCATCGCCAGCCAGATGTTGACCCCGGCGTTGGTGGAAACCACCACGGTATAGCCCCCCAGCATCAGGAATTCGCCATGGGCCAGGTTGATGACCCGCATCATGCCGAAGATGATCGCAAGGCCGAGGCTGATGAGCGCGAGATGCGCGATGCCGTAGAGCAGTTGCAGTCCGATGGCGATGACTAGGTCCAAGACGGCCTCCGGGCAGGCGGATCGGTCAGGCCGGGGACAAGGCCCCCGGCCCGGGGTTCACGAAGGCCGGATCACTTGATCCCGGCGGCAGCCAGACCGTTTTCGAAATAGAAGGTCGCCTGATCGGGGTTGGCCACCAGGTCGCAGACCAGCTGGGTATCGCTGGGGGGCTGCGCCTCGTGCGTTTCGATGATGTTGAACTTCTGGTCCTGCAACTCGGCCAGATAGACGTTCTGGATGCAGTGATGCGTCTTCGGGTCCACGGTCAGGGGGCCGGTGGGGCCGTCATAGGTCAGCCCGGTGCGCAACGCCTCGATCACCGGGTCGCGGTCGGCGGTGCCGGCGGCCTTCACCGCCTCGGCCCACAGCATGACGCCTTCGTAGGACCGCACGGCCAGCTCGTTCAGCCCGGGACGCTTGTCGCCCATGCTGGCGGTCAGCCGTGCCAGGATGTCGGCGTTCTTCGCCGTGGGCACCGATTCGAAGTAGGAATAGGATGCCACCAGCCCGTTGCCTTCGGCCGCCGAGATCAGCATGTTCTCGTTGCCGACGCCGAAGGTCGTCGACGCCATCGGGATCGAGGATTTCAGCCCCGCCGCCGCATACTGGCGGTAGAAGGAAACGTGCGCTCCCCCGACCAGCGCCGAGAACACGAAATCCGGTTTCGCCTGCTGGATCTTGGTGATGGTCGGGCCGAAGTTCGTGACGTCCAGCGGGAAGAATTCCACCGCCAGCGTCTCGCCGCCCGCGTCGGCCACGAACTTCTGCATCCACTGCGCGATGATCTGGCCGTAGTTGTAGTCGGCCGCGACGATGTAGGCCTTCTTGCCCCACTTTTTCATCACATAGGGCACGACCTTGGCCACCGTCTGCGCCGGCGTCGTGCCGGTGCAGAAGCAGTTGTAGTCGCAGACGCCGCCTTCGTACTGGGTGTTGTAGAAATACAGCGTCTTGAACCGCCCCAGCGTCGGGCGGATCGCCTCGCGGCTGGCCGAGGTGATGCCGCCGTGCACGGCGGCCACCCGCTCGCCCGCGGCGGCTTCGGTGGCGTATTGGGTGTAAAGCTGGATCGAGGATTGCGCGTCATAGGTCTTGAGCTCGACCTTGCGGCCCAGCAGGCCACCCGCGGCGTTGATGTCATCCACCGCAAGGCGGGTCATCACGTCCATCGGGGCACCGTAGATATCGAGCCCGCCCGAAAGGTCGAGGATCGAGGCAATCTTGATCGTCGCATCCTGCGCGCGCCCCATCAGGGCGGGCGAGGCCAGGGCAAAGGCCGAAGTGCCGACGACGAACTGTCTGCGGGATAGTGCCATTTCCATATCTCCTGTCTGGGGTTGGTGCCGGGGCGATGCGTAGCCCTAGGCCTTTTCAGCGGGCTTGTCGCCCTTGTCGTCGGCGCCGCGCGCGACACCGCGGCGGTCCAGCTGCGCGGCCAGGCCACGCACGCCGTCGCCGATGTTCATCCCCACTTCCTCGCCCAGCCGCTGAACGGCCGGAAGCTGCAGCGCCATCGACAGCACGCCATCGACGACCTGATTCACGGTGCTGCCGCCGCCTTCTGCCGTGCCGCCGCCGCCCGAGGCGCCGCCGATGCCCGTGATCTGGTTGATGCGGATGCTTTCGATCTTTTCGGCCGGCTTCAGCAGGCGTTCCACCACGTCGGGCAAGGCCTTGAGCCGCGCCTCATCCAGTTTCATCGCCATCAGTTCCGGCGACTGGGCGTTTTCGGCGGCGATCACCGCGGCGCGCCCTTCGGCCTCGGCCAGCAGGCGCTTTCGTTGCGCTTCGGCCCGCTCCAGCGTCGCGCGGGCTTCGGCTTCGGCCATCGACAGCAGGGTGCCGACCTCGGACTTCACGCGCGTATCGTCCACCTCGGCCTGTTCGGCAGCGCGGATCAGGGCCAATGCCTTTTCCCTTTCGGCCGCGGCCTGTTCGCGGATGGTGCGCACGCGTTCTTCGGCCTCGGCCTCGGCGGCCTTCGCGGCGATGGCGGCGGCTTCGGCCTGGGCTTCCTCGGCGCGCTTGGCCGCGAGCTGAACGGTATTTTCGGATTTCGCCAGCGCGGTTGCCAGATCGGCGGCCAGCGCTTGCCGGCGCAGTTCGCGGTCTTTCTCGATCTCGGTCAGGCGCACCTCGCGTTCGCGCGCGATGCGCGCGGCCTCGCGCCGCTTTTCGCTGGCGGCCTGTTCCTCGGCCGTTTCGGCGATCGACCGCGAGCGCGCGATCTCGATCTCGCGCTGCTGGACGATCATCGCCTCTTCTTCCTCGCGGCTGATCGTCAGCTTGCGCTTGGTGGCGTCGAGCTGGCTTTGCCGCACGGCCACTTCGGCATCCGCCTCGATCGCGGCGCGTTCCTTCTTGTTCACGGCGATGATTTCGGCCAGGCGCCGCATCCCCAGCGCGTTGAAGGCGTTGTTTTCGTCCAGCGCATGAAACGGGGTCTGGTCGATGCGTGTCAGCGACACCGATTCCAGCATCAACCCGTTCTGCGCCAGGTTGTCGCGCAGCGCATCCGAGACTTCGCGGGCAAAGGCGCCGCGGTTGTCCTGCAATTCGTCCATCGTGTAGCGGGCGGCAACCGACAGCATCGCGTCCACAAGCTTGCCTTCCAGCGTTTCGGCCAGTTCGGCGGCGCGAAACGACTTGCCGGCCAGCGCCTGCGCGGCCGTTGCAACGCCTTCGCGGCTGGCGATCACGCGCACGTAGAATTCTGCGGCCACATCGACGCGCAGACGATCCCGCGTGATGATCGACTTCGGGCCCAGACGCTCGATTTCCAGCCGGGTGGTGCGCATGTTCACCTCGGCCACCTTGTGCAGGAAGGGCAAGGCGATGCAGCCGCCATCCAGGACGATCCGCTGCCCCCCCGCCCCGGTGCGCACCACGCTGACCTCGCGCGAGGCCTTGCGGTAATAGCGGTTGAGAAACAGGATCACCAGAACGGCGACGACAAGAACGACAACGGCGGTGACGAACCAGGTCATGGGTGGCCCTCGGTCGGTGGACATGTGCCGCGGTTACGGCGGTCGGCTACTCGAACGCGCTGAGGTGCAGGCTAAGGAGCGGGGAAAATCTTTGTCAATCAGACTGTTGCGTTTCGATAGGCGAAAATGCCTGCCGCATGCGGCGACACTGTGCGCAAGTCGATGTTTTGACTGAAAAATACTTGTTCGGCCTTGCGGCGATGCCACGGCAAGGCGTCGCGGTTCGGTTGCCGCAAGGGCAACTTGAGGTTGGGCCTCGGTGCGGCTTGACTATTTTTTAGGCAAAAGCTTGACTGTCAAGCAGATCGGGGCGGCGCAAACCTCTGTGCCGCCCCGATTCACCACGCGCGTGCGGGCCCGCTTGCCCTAGCCTTGCAGGGTGCGGACGCCGTAGCCTTCGCTGCGGGCCTTCATTGCGGCCACGGCGGCAATGGCGCCGGCGGCGGTGGTGAAATAGGGGATCTTGTCCATCAGCGCGACGCGGCGGATATCGCGGCTGTCGTTGATGGATTGCGCGCCCTCGGTCGTGTTCATCACCAGCGCGATGTCGCCGTTTTTCAGCGCATCGACGATGTTGGGGCGTCCTTCGTAGACCTTGTTGATCGGCACGGCCCGGATTCCGCGCGCGGCAAGCCAGTCGGCCGTGCCCTTGGTCGCGGTCAGTTCGAACCCCATCGCCGAAAGGTCGCGGACAGCATCGGCCAGGGCGTCGGACTTGTCGGCATCCTTGACCGAGACGAACACGCGGCCAGCGGTCGGCAGATGCGTGCCCGCGCCCATCTGCGCCTTGAGGAAGGCCAGCGCAAAGGTGCGGTCCCAGCCCATGACCTCGCCGGTCGATCGCATTTCGGGGCCCAGCAGCGGGTCCACGCCCGGGAAACGGGCAAAGGGCAGCACGGCCTCCTTGACGCTGAACCAGGGGGTGTGCGGGTCGGCCAGCGTCAGCGGGTCGGCCAGCGGCAAGGGCGTGTCGGGGCCGACGCCGGCAGGGTAGGGGGCCCGCATCGGGAAGGCCGAAAGCTTTTCGCCCGCCATCAGCCGGGCGGCGATGCTGGCGATGGCGCTGTCGGTGGCCTTGGCCACGAAAGGCACGGTGCGGCTGGCGCGGGGGTTCACCTCCAGCACGTAGATCGTGCCGTTCTTGATGGCGAACTGCACGTTCATCAGGCCCACAACGTTCAGCGCCTTGGCCATCAGCACGGTCTGGCGCTTCAGCTCCTCGACCGTCGCCGCATCGAGGCTGTGCGGCGGCAGGCAGCAGGCGCTGTCGCCGGAATGCACGCCCGCTTCCTCGATATGTTCCATGATGCCCGCGACATGCACCTGTTCGCCGTCGCACAGCGCGTCCACATCCACTTCGATCGCGCCCGACAGGTAGCTGTCCAGCAGCACCGGGTTCTTGCCCGACACCTGCACCGCATCGCGGATATAGCGTTCCAGACCGGCATCGTCGCGGATGATTTCCATCGCGCGGCCGCCCAGCACGAAGCTGGGGCGGATCACCAGCGGGTAGCCCACCTCGGCCGCGACGGCAAAGGCTTCGTCCCGGCTGCGGGCGGTGCCGTTCACCGGCTGGCGCAGGCCCAGGTCGTGCAGCAGTTTCTGGAACCGCTCGCGGTCCTCGGCCAGGTCGATGGCGTCGGGGGTGGTGCCCAGAATCGGGATGCCTTCCTCGTGCAGCGCGTTGGCCAGCTTCAGCGGCGTCTGCCCGCCATACTGCACGATCACCCCGTGCAGCGTGCCCTTCGACTGTTCCACCCGCAGGATTTCCAGCACGTGTTCCAGCGTCAGCGGCTCGAAATACAGCCGGTCCGAGGTGTCGTAGTCGGTGGACACGGTTTCGGGGTTGCAGTTGATCATGATGGTTTCATAGCCCGCCGCCGTCAGCGCATAGCAGGCATGGACGCAGCAGTAATCGAACTCGATCCCCTGGCCGATCCGGTTGGGGCCGCCGCCGAGGATCACCACCTTTTTCGCGCTGCTCGGGCGGGCTTCGCATTCCACGTCGCCCATCGCCGGGGCCTCGTAGGTGGAATACATGTAGGGGGTCTGCGCCTCGAACTCGGCGCCGCAGGTGTCGATGCGCTTGAAAACGGCGGTCACGCCCAGATTGCGGCGGGCGCGGCGGACCTGGCCTTCGTCGCGGCCGGTCAGTTTTGCCAGGCGCGCGTCGGTAAAGCCCATCATCTTCAGCCTCCGCAGCCCGGCTTCGGTCACCGGCAGGCCGTTCCTGCGGACCTCGGCCTCGGTGTCGATGATTTCGCGGATGCGGGCCAGGAACCACGGGTCGAAGGCGGTGATCGCCTGGATGTCGTCGTTGGAAAACCCATAGCGCATCGCCTGGGCGATGACCCGCAGCCGGTCGGGGGTGGCTTCGGACAGCGCCTTGGAAATTGCGGCGCGGTCGGGGGCGCCCGGGATGGCGATTTCGTCAAAGCCGGTCAGGCCGGTTTCCAGGCTGGCCAGCGCCTTCTGCAGCGATTCGTGGATGGTGCGGCCGATGGCCATCGCCTCGCCCACCGATTTCATCGCGGTCGTCAGGTTCGGGACCGACCCGGGGAACTTCTCGAAGGCAAAGCGCGGGATCTTGGTCACGACATAGTCGATGGTCGGCTCGAAGCTGGCGGGCGTGACCTTGGTGATGTCGTTGTCCAGCTCGTCCAGCGTGTAACCCACGGCCAGTTTCGCCGCGATCTTGGCAATGGGGAAGCCGGTGGCCTTGGATGCCAGCGCGGACGAGCGCGACACCCGCGGGTTCATCTCGATCACCACCATGCGGCCATCGCGCGGGTTGATCGCCCATTGCACGTTGGATCCGCCGGTTTCCACCCCGATCTCGCGCAGCACGGCGATGGAGCCGTTGCGCATGATCTGGTATTCCTTGTCGGTCAGCGTCAGGGCCGGGGCAACGGTGATGCTGTCGCCGGTATGCACGCCCATCGGATCGACGTTTTCGATGGAACAGACGATGATGGCGTTGTCGGCGCGGTCGCGCACCACCTCCATCTCGTATTCCTTCCAGCCCAACAGCGATTCGTCGACCAGCACCTGCGCCATGGGGCTGGCCTCCAGCCCCGATTTGACGATGGCTTCGTAGTCGTCGCGGTTGTAGGCGACGCCGCCGCCGGTGCCGCCCAGCGTGAAGGCGGGGCGGATGATGGCGGGCAGGCCCACGTAATCCAGCGCGGCAACGGCCTCGCGCACGCCGGCGGCGATGTCGTACTTGCCGTTCGGCAGTTTCGGGGCGGCGATGATGGTGGCCTTGGGGTTTTCCAGGCCGATGCGCTCCATCGCCTCGCGGAACAGCTTGCGATCTTCGGCCATCTCGATGGCCTTGCGGTTGGCGCCGATCAGCTCCACCCCGAACTTTTCCAGCACGCCCATGTCCGCCAGCGCCAGGCTGGTGTTCAGGCCGGTCTGGCCGCCCATCGTGGGCAGCAGGGCATCGGGGCGCTCTATCTCGATGATCTTGGCGACGACCTCGGGGGTGATGGGCTCGATGTAGGTGGCGTCGGCAAGCCCCGGGTCGGTCATGATCGTGGCCGGGTTGGAGTTGACGAGGATGACGCGGTAGCCTTCCTCCTTCAGCGCCTTGCACGCCTGCGCGCCGGAATAGTCGAACTCGCAGGCCTGGCCGATCACGATGGGACCGGCACCGATGATCATGATCGAGGAGATATCGGTTCTTTTCGGCATGACGGACCCCTTGCGCAAATTGTCCGGCGTTATAGCTACCGCGCCCCCACGTGCAAGCCTGTTCGGTGGCGCAAAAGGCGGATTGCGTGTCGGACATGGCTCGGCAGCGCGGGGTGGGTGTGATAGGCGGCTCGGGGCAGGCGCGAGGGGGCGGCATGAGCGACGGGTGGGTGTTGGTCGAGGATGGGCCGGGCGGGGAACCGGCCGTCTTTGCCGCGCCGCGCCGGGTGGTCGTGGCCTGCAGCCCCGAGGAGGTGGCACCCGCCCTGGCCGCACTGGATGCGGCGCGCGCGGCCGGGCTTTGGGTTGCCGGCTGGATCGGTTACGAGGCGGGGCACGTGCTGGAGCCACGTCTGCGGCCGGGGTTTCGCGCGCCCGAAGGCCCGCTGCTGGCCTTTGGCCTGTTCGATCGCCCGCTGCCGGCGGCGGGGTGGCTGGAGGGCGCCGCTGCAGGCAACCTGACCCGGCCGGAACCGATGGTCACCCGCGCGCAGTATCAGGCGGCCTTCGACCGCGTGGCCGCCTATATCGCCGCAGGCGACATCTATCAGGTCAACCTGACCTTCCCGATGGCGGCGCGCTGGTCGGGCGATGCCCGCGGGCTTTACGCCGCGCTGCGCGCCCGGCAATCGGTGCCGCATGGCGGCATGGCCGATCTGGGCGAAGGGCCGGTGGTCTTGTCGCGGTCGCCGGAACTGTTCCTGCGGGTGGCGGGCGATGCCGTGGAAACCCGCCCGATGAAGGGCACCGCGCCGCGCGACCCCGACCCGCAGCGCGATGCCGCGCTGGCCCAGGCGCTGCGCGACAGCGACAAGGGGCAGGCGGAAAACCTGATGATCGTCGATCTTTTGCGCAACGACCTCAGCCGGGTCTGCGCGGTCGGGTCGGTGCGGGTGCCGGCGCTGTTCCATGTGCAAAGCTATGCCACGGTGCATCAGATGATTTCCCGGGTGGTCGGGCGCCTGCGGCCGGGGCAAGGCGGCATGGCGCCGCTGATGGCGGCGCTGTTTCCCTGCGGCTCGGTGACCGGGGCGCCCAAGATCCGCGCGATGGAAATCATCCGCGAGGTCGAGCCTCTCCCGCGGGGGGCCTATTGCGGCGCCCTGGGCTGGATGGCCCCCGGCGGGGATGCCAGCTTCAACGTCACCATCCGCACGGTCAGCCTGTTTCCCGACGGGCGCGCGGTGCTGAACGTCGGTGGCGGCGTGGTGGCCGATTCGACCGCCGCTGGCGAATGGGAGGAGGCGCTGTGGAAAGCCCGTTTCGCCACCTTGACCTGAGCGGCGTGGCGCTGATCGAGACGTTGCTGTGGGATGGTGCGGCCTTTCCGTTGCTGCGCCGGCATCTGGCGCGGCACGCGGCGGGGCGGGCGGGTTTTGGCTGGGCGCCGCTGGACCCTGTGCCATTGCTGCAAGCGGTCGTGGCGCCGGGGCAGGCGCAGCGGGTGCGGCTGCTGTCGGGGCCAGACGGCGCCACGGTGACGGTGGCCCCCCTGCCGCCGGCCACGGCCGCCTGGCGCATCCGGTTGGCAGCGGTGCGGCTCGACCCTGCCGATCCGTGGTTGCGCGTCAAATCCACCCGCCGCGCCCGCTATGATGCCGACCGCGCCGTGCTGCCCCAAGGCGTGGACGAACTGATCTATGCCAACACCCGCGACGAGCTTTGCGAAGGCACGATCACCAACCTTTTCTTCGATGCCGGGCAGGGGCTATGCACCCCGCCCCTGTCCTGTGGTTGCCTGCCCGGCTGTCTGCGGGCCGAACTGCTGGCGACGGGCGCCTGCCGCGAGGCGGTGCTGAAGGTGTCCGACCTGCCCCATGTCCGGCTCTGGGTCGGCAATGCCCTGCGGGGGCTGATGCCGGCGCATCCGGCCTGAGCCCGCGCCGGCCGCGTGCCCTAGCAGGCTGCTGAAGAAGTCAGCCCTCGACCCGGAGTTAGGAACATGTTTCACCCTTTGCACGACAACGGTGGGGGTGATGATGCGCGGGACGGACGAGGCGAGCGGGTCGCTGTTCA
>NZ_JBKBQM010000024.1:0-44118 GCF_046292685.1 Gemmobacter sp. | reverse complement strand
GGAGGCAACATCGATCCCGGCAAACATCCTTCCCTCCCTTGTTCGGACCGGGGAGCCTCGAAACCGACGTCCACGCTCAGCCTTGTACAAGCGGGGACAGGGAAAGCGCGCCAGCCCCAGGATACCGTTCGAGCCCGGAACGCCGGTCGAGGGCGCCAACCTCACGCTCGAGGACAGCGCCTCGAAACTAAAACGGCGACCCTCTCCCGGCTATCGAAACCCCACCATAGCAAAGGTGACGCCCGATGAGTGGAGGAGTTACAATGCTCGAGGTGCTGGGCGCCGGCCCCTCGGTGACGGTGCAGGATGCCGGCCGGCCGGGCCATGCGGCACGCGGATTGTCGCGTGGCGGCGCGGCCGACCGGCTGGCGCTGCTGGAAGGTGCGGCACTGCTGGGTCAGGCGGCCGACCTCGCCGCGCTGGAACTGGCCGTGATGGGAGGGCGGTTCCGCGCCACGCGCCCCTTGCGCATCGCGCTGACCGGGGCGCCGATGGCGGCGCGCGTTGGCGATCGGCGGCTCGCGTGGAACGCCAGCCACCGGCTGGCCCCTGGCGAGGTGCTGGAACTGGCTGCGGTGCAGGATGGGGTCTATGGCTATCTGTCGGTGGCCGGCGGCGTTGCGACCGTGCCCTTTCTGGGCAGCCGCGCGGCGCATCTGGCCGCCCGGATCGGGCGCCCGCTGCGGCCGGGCGACCGCTTGCCGGTCGGTGGCGACCCCGCGCCCGACCGCCCCGACCACCTGCTGCCCGACCCTGCACGCTGTGCCGGCGGAACCATCCGGCTGCTGCCCACCCCGCAAACCGCGCTTTTCGCGCCCGAGGTGCTGGCGCGGTTCCTGGCAACGCCTTTTGTCCGCGACGCGCGCGGCAACCGCCAGGGGCAACGGTTGCTGTGGGATGGGCCGCCGTTTGCGGCAACCGGCCACCTGGGCCTGCCTTCGGAACCCGCGCAGACGGGCGACATCCAGATGACCGGCGACGGCGCCCCCGTGGTGCTGGGCCCCGAATGCCAGACGACCGGCGGCTACCCGCGCATCGCCGCGATCCACCCCGCCGACCTGCCGCGGGTGATCCAGGCCGGGGCTCCGCTGCGCTTTCGCATGGTCGCGCTGGCCGAGGCGCTGGCATCGCCCTGGCATGAGGACGACCTGTTCGCTGCCGCGCGGGCGACGGTGCGCCCGGCGCGCCCCGACGCCGCGGCCCTGGCGCTGCGGCTGGCAGAAGGCCGCACCGGCGGCGCGGTGGATGCCCGCGGCGACCCCTTTGCCGATGCGTGCTGAGCGCGCGCGTCTCGGGCTCAGCGGTCGCGCAGATGCGCGATCAGCCGCGCCGGCCCCCCCGGCACCAGCAGGAACGACAAGCCGAACCCCACCGCGAACCCGGCCAGATCGGCAATCCAGGTCGGGTCCGACCCGAACAGCAGCCCGAACACCAGCCGAACCGCCATCAACATGCCGATCAGGCTGAAGGCCCGCCAGCTTGCGCCCCCGGTCGCGCCCAGCCGCAACCAGAGCAGAAAGCTGAAGGCCCCGATCAGCCCGAAGGCGCCGGGGTATCCGCCCACCAGCGCCACCGTCTGCCCGGTGGCCGCATAGATGACCGCCGCACCGACGGACGAGCCAAGAAACAGCAACGCCAGCGCCACGGGGCGGAACACCTCGCCCACGAACTTGCCCAGCGCCAGCACGAAGACCACGACAAAGGCGGCATGCGCAAGGCCCACGTGGACGAACGGGTAGGCCAGCAGCCGCACCAGATCCTGCGGCAGGAACCGGCGGGTTTCCCACATCCAGACCAGCTGTTCGGGCGAAAAGGCCATGCGCGTCAGCACCGTCATCCGCCAGCCCACGCCTTGCGCCCCGCCCAGGATGCCGGCATCGGCCAGTTGCAGCACCCCTTCCAGCACGATGATCGGCATGGCCAGCGCCCAGACCACGGGCGGCAAGGGGTTCAGCGGCGGTTCGGTGCCGTAGGGGCGATCCTGCATGGGTCTGTCCTTGACGTGGGGCACCGCCAGCGATACGCCGCCGGCGTTGCCTTTTCCAGCCCCGGAGGCCCCGATGAACGCCGCTGCACCCGCCAGAACCTACCCGACCCGCATCTTTTCGGGCATCCAGCCTTCGGGCGGGCTGACGCTGGGCAACTATCTGGGTGCCTTGAAGCGGTTCGTCGAGAAGCAGAACGAAGGCATCGAGTCGATCTACTGCATCGTCGACATGCACGCGATCACCGTCTGGCAGGATCCCGAACGGCTGCGCCACGCCACACGCGAACTGGCGGCAGGCTATCTGGCCAGCGGGATCGACCCGGAACGGTCGATCCTGTTCAACCAGAGCCAGGTTTCGGCCCATGCCGAACTGGGCTGGATCTTCAACTGCGTCGCGCGGCTGGGCTGGATGAACCGCATGACCCAGTTCAAGGACAAGACCGCCGGCAAGAATGCCGAAAACTCCTCGCTGGGGCTCTACGCCTACCCGGCCCTGATGGCGGCCGACATCCTGGTCTATCGCGCCACCCATGTGCCGGTCGGCGAAGACCAGAAACAGCATGTCGAGCTGACCCGCGACATCGCCGCCAAGTTCAACCACGACTTCAAGGTGGACTGTTTCCCTCTGACCATCCCGGTGATCGAAGGCGCCGCCACCCGGGTGATGTCGCTGCGCGACGGTACGAAGAAAATGTCGAAATCCGACCCTTCGGATGCCAGCCGCATCAACATGACCGACGATGCCGATGCGATCGCGAAAAAGCTCAAACGCGCCGTGACCGACCCCGAGCCGCTGCCAGATACCCCCGAAGGCCTCGAAGGCCGGGCCGAGGCGCGCAACCTCGTGAACATCTATGCCGCCCTGGCCGGCACCACCCCGTCGCAGGTGCTGGCGGATTTCGGCGGCAAGGGCTTTGGCGTGTTCAAGCCGGCGCTGGCGGATCTGGCCGTTTCGGTGCTGTCGCCCATTTCGGCGGAAATGAGCCGCCTGATGCAGGACCCGGCCGAAATCGACCGCCTGCTGGCCCGCGGCGCCGAACGCGCCGATGCCATCGCAAGGCCGATCCTGGAAGAGGTGTTCGACATCGTCGGCATGGTGCGGTCGCGCCGCGGCTGACCGCCGCCCCGGCCCCATCCCGGCAAAGGGGGGGGGGCGCTGCCCCCCTTGGCCTGCGGCCAATCCCCCCGGGATATTTTGGCAAGGTGAAAGCAGGGCCGGGGACCGGATGTTCCGGCAGCGGCGCCCTGCCTTTCACCTTGTTCAAATATCCTCCAGGGGTCCGGGGACGGAACGTCCCCGGCGGGTTCCGCAGCGATGCGGCAATGCAGCAAAAGGGCGCCACAATCCGCAGGAAGGGGTTGCAAACCCCGTTTGCGCGGCGTTTACTGAACCCAACAAGAGTGCAGGATACTGCCGAAGTCAGGGAGAGCCGATTGGCCGGACCGCATGAGGATGCGGCGTTCGTTCAATTCGAGCGCGTGCAGAAAAGCTATGATGGCGCCACGCTGGTGGTGAAGGATCTGAACCTGTCCATCGGCAAGGGCGAGTTCCTGACCATGCTCGGCCCCTCCGGCAGCGGCAAGACCACCTGCCTGATGATGCTGGCCGGCTTCGAAACCGCCACAAGCGGCGAAATCCGTCTGGCCGGCCGACCGATCAACCAGGTGCCGCCGCACAAGCGCGGCATCGGGATGGTGTTCCAGAACTATGCGCTGTTTCCGCACATGACCGTGGGCGAAAACCTGGCCTTTCCGCTGGAGGTGCGCGGGATCGGCAAGGCCGAGCGCGAAGCCAAGATCGCCCGCGCGCTCGACATGGTGCAGATGGGCGCCTTCGCCAACCGCCGCCCCGCGCAGTTGTCGGGCGGGCAGCAGCAGCGCATCGCGCTGGCCCGGGCGCTGGTGTTCGAACCCGAGCTGGTGCTGATGGACGAACCGCTTGGCGCGCTGGACAAACAGTTGCGCGAGCACATGCAGTTCGAAATCAAGCATCTGCACGAAAACCTCGGCATCACCGTGGTCTATGTCACCCACGACCAGGGCGAGGCGCTGACCATGTCGGACCGCGTCGCGGTGTTCAACGACGGCCGCATCCAGCAGCTTGCCCCGCCGGACGAGCTTTACGAACGACCCGCCAACAGCTTTGTCGCCGGCTTCATCGGCGAAAACAACCGCCTGCCCGGCACGATCGAGGATATCAGCGGCGACCGCGCGCTGGTGCGGCTGGAAAACGGCGAGCTCATCGACGCGACGCCGGTGAACATCAGCCGCAAGGGGCAGCAGACGCTGGTTTCGGTGCGCCCCGAACGGGTCGAGTTCAAGCCCGAGCTGATGCCGCCCGGTGCGCACACGCTGGAGGCCGAGGTGCTGGAGTTCATCTATATGGGCGACATCTTCCGCACCCGGCTGCGGGTCGCGGGGCGCGACGACTTCGTGATGAAGTCGCGCAATGCGCAAGGCCAGAGGCGGCTGCAACCGGGCGAAAGAATCCGCATCGGCTGGGTGCCGCAGGATGCCCGCGCGCTGGACCCGACCTGACCGGGGGCCGCCCGACATCCGAATTTACCGACAACCACAACCACCAACACGGGAGACTGCGATGAAACGAGTTCTGATCCTGACCACCGCCCTGGCGGGTCTGGCGGCCTTGCCGGCCGCGGCCCAGCAGATCACCGTGATGGGCTGGGGCGGCGCCTACACCGCCAGCCAGGTCGAAGCCTATCACAAACCCTTCACCGCCAAGACCGGCATCGCCGTGGTTTCGGTCGATGCCGACAACCCCGCCACCCCGATCAAGGCGCAGGTCGAGGCGAAGAACGTCTCGGTCGATGTCGCATCGGTGGAAATCGCCGATGCCGTGCGGCTGTGCGACGAAGGCCTGGTCGAAACCATCGACGCCAGCACCTTGCCGCCGGCCCCCGATGGCACGCCGGCCACCGAAGACTTCATCGCCGGCACGCTGTCGGATTGCATGATCCCGACCGACGTGTTTTCCACCGTCATCGCCTACGACACCACCAAGTTTCCGAATGGCGGGCCCAAGTCCATCGCCGATTTCTTCGACACCGCGAAGTTTCCCGGCAAGCGCGGGCTGAAGAAGGGCGCCAAGGTGACGCTGGAAATGGCGCTGATGGCCGATGGCGTGCCGGCGGGCGAGGTCTATGCCCTGCTCGAAACGCCCGAAGGCGTGGACCGCGCCTTTGCCAAGCTGTCGACGATCAAGGCCGACGCGGTCTGGTGGGAGGCCGGCGCCCAGCCGCCGCAACTGCTGGCCGATGGCGAAGTGGTGATGACGATGGCCTGGAACGGGCGCATCTTCAACGCCGCGATGGCCGACAACAAGCCGTTCGAGATCATGTGGGATGGGCAGGTCTTCGAATGGGAAGGCTGGGTCATTCCCAAGGGTGCCCCGAACAAGGACGCGGCACTGGAGTTCGTGAAGTTCTCGACCTCGACCGAGCCGCTGGCCGCCGCCGCCAACTTCATCAGCTATGGCCCGCCGCGGCATTCCTCGGGCCCGCTGGTCGGCACGTTCCGCAACGAAGGCAAGGTGCCGATGGGCCCGCATCTGCCCACCACCGCCGAAAACCTGACCAACGCGCTGGCCTCGTCGCTGGACTTCTGGGCCGACCGCGACAGCGAACTGAACGAACGGTTCAACGCCTGGCTGGCCGCGAACTGACCCCAACCGGGGCAGGCGCGGCGATCGCCCCGCGCCTGCTCGACGACGACCGCGAGGGCCCGGGATGGCAGAGACCACGGCAAGCGCTGCGGCGGCACTCAGTACCGCCGATGGCCGCCCGCTGAAGTCTGCGCTGGCGCAGGCGCAGCGACGCGCCAAATGGCGTGCCTTCCTGCTGGTGGCGCCGCTCTTGCTGTTCATCCTGATCACCTTCGTGGCACCGATAGGGCAGATGCTGTTCCGCTCGGTGCATCACGACGGCTTTTCGCGCAACATGCCGCAGCTATCGGCATGGTTCGCCGCCAACCCGCGCGGCACCGCCCCCGACGAGGCCGCCTTTGCCGCGCTGGCCGCCGACCTGAAGCAGGCGCGCATCGACAAGACCGCCGGCGAGATCGGCACAAGGGTCAACTACGACCTGTCGGGCACGCGGTCGCTGTTCACCTCGACCGCGCGCGGCGCCGACCGGCTGGAGCCCCCCTACCGCGAGGCATTGCTGGCCGAGAACGCGCTTTGGGGCGACCCGCGCGTGTGGGAGGCGATGCGCGGGTCGTCCAGCGCGATCACGCCGAACTTCTACCTCACCGCGCTCGACCTGCAGCGCAACCCCGATGGAAGCATCGAGCGTGTTGCGCCGGAAAACCGCGTCTATCTGATGCTGTTCGAACGCACCTTCCTGTTGTCGGCGATCATCATGGTGCTGACGCTGGTGCTGGGCTATCCGGTGGCGCATCTGCTGGCGGTGTTGCCGCTGCGGACGTCGAACCTGCTGATGATCCTGGTGTTGCTGCCGTTCTGGACCTCGCTGCTGGTACGCACGACATCGTGGATCGTGCTGTTGCAAGGGCAAGGCGTGGTCAACAACGTGCTGGTGGCCACGGGCATCCTGACCGAGGAAGGCCGGTTGCAGATGATCTACAACCAGGCCGGCACCATCGTCGCGATGACCCATATCCTGCTGCCCTTCATGATCCTGCCGCTTTACTCGGTGATGCGGCCGATTCCGCCGTCCTACGTGCGGGCGGCGCGCAGCCTGGGCGCCTCGAGCTGGTGCGCCTTTCGCCGCGTCTATTTCCCCCAGACCATCCCCGGAATCGCGGCCGGCGCCATGCTGGTGTTCATTCTGGCGGTGGGCTATTACATCACTCCTGCGCTGGTGGGCGGGGCCTCGGGGCAGCTGATCTCGAACATGATCGCTTTCCACATGTCGAAATCCAACTGGTCGCTGGCGGCCGCCATCGCGGCACTGCTGCTGGGCGCGGTGCTGATCCTCTACTGGCTGTACGACCGTCTGATCGGGATCGACAACATGAAGCTGGGCTGAGCCGATGCGACAGGACATCGTCTGTTTTCTCGTATCCCGGGGGGGCGAGGGCGCCCCCGCCCCCGGCCGGTAGGGGCGCACCATGGCCTTGCCAAGCTATGCCACACCGCTGGAACGGATCTGGTATTGGGCCTTCCGCGCGATCTGCGCGCTGGTGTTCCTGTTTCTCGTCGCGCCGATCCTGATCGTGATTCCGCTGTCGTTCAACGCCGAGCCCTATTTCACCTTTACCGAAAAGATGCTGGCGCTGGACCCCGACGGTTACAGCCTGCGCTGGTACGACCTGCTGCTGACCTTCGGGATGCAGGCGCCCGAGGCGCCGCGCGATGCGGCCTGGTGGGGCGATGTCTGGCGCAACGCGACCTGGGTGAACGCGGCGAAGAATTCGATCATCATCGGGGCTTTCTCGACGCTGCTGGCCACGGTGCTGGGCACGGTGGCGGCACTGGGCCTGTCGCGGCCCGAGATGCCGTATCGGCGCGCCATCATGGCGGTGCTGCTGTCGCCGATGATCGTGCCGCTCATCATCACCGCGACGGGGCTGTTCTTCTTTTATTCGATGACGGGGCTGGCCAACAGCTATGTCGGGGTGATCCTCGCCCATGCCACGCTGGGGATCCCTTTTGTCATCATCACCGTGACGGCCACGCTGGTGGGCTTCGACCATTCGCTGACGCGCGCCGCCGCCAGCCTTGGCGCGCCGCCGACGATGGCGTTTTTCCGCATCACCATGCCGCTGATCCTGCCGGGCGTGATCTCGGGGGCGCTGTTCGCCTTTGTCACCTCGTTCGACGAGGTGGTGGTGGTGCTGTTCGTGGCCGCGCATGACCAGCAGACGATTCCGCGCCAGATGTGGAACGGCATCCGCGAACAGATCAGCCCGGCCATCCTGTCGGTGGCGACGATCCTGGTGGTGGTCTCGATCGGCCTGCTGACGGCGGTGGAGCTGTTGCGGCGGCGGTCGGAGCGGCTGCGCGGCGTGAGCCCTCGCTGAAGGCAGGGGCTCTGCCCCTCCTGGCCTGCGGCCAGTTCACCCCGGGATATTTGGGTCAAGGTGAAGGGGCAACCGTCAGTCCGGCGCCAGCCGGTAGCCTTCGCCGCGCACGGTTTGCAGATAGCGCGGTTGCCGCGGATCGGCCTCGATCTTGCGGCGCAGGCGCGTGACCTGGACATCCACGGCGCGTTCGCTGGCTTGCCCGGCCTCGCCGCCCAGTTCGGCCACAAGCCGGTCGCGGCCCACGACCTCGCCCGCGCGGGCGGCAAAGATGCGCATCAGTGCGATTTCGGTGGTGGTCAGCCGGACCGGCTGGTCGCCTTGCCACAACTCTGCCCGATCGACGTCGTAGCGCAAGGGGCCGAGCGCGAGGTGGCGCGATACCGCCGCCGGCGCCTTGAGCGGTTGCGGCACGCGCCGCAGGATGGCGTTGATGCGCAGCAGCAGTTCGCGCGGCTCGAACGGTTTGACGAGGTAGTCGTCGGCGCCGGCCTCGAGCCCGTCGATGCGGTTTTCGGTTTCGCCGCGGGCGGTCAGCAGCAGGATGGGCACCATCTGGCCGCGGTCGCGCAAGGCGCGGGTCAAGGCGATGCCGTCTTCGCCCGGCATCATCACGTCCAGCACGATCAGGTCGAAGTCGAGTCCGGCCAGCAGGCGGCGGGCGCGGGCGGCATCGGGCACCGCCGAGACGAGATAGCCGTTGCGGATCAGGAACTTCTGCAGCAGGCCGCGGATGCGGTCGTCGTCGTCCACGACCAGCAGGTGCAGGGGGGCGGCGTCGGTCATGCCGAGCCCCCGTCGCGCAGCGACTGGAACTGGGCCCTCTGTTCGGCATCCATCATCGCCTCCAGCACCTGGCGAAAACCGGCGACCGCGGCGGGCCCGGCGGCACGATAGGCCGCGCGCATCCGCGCGCGCTGCGCATCGGACAGTGCCCGTTCCAGCTCGGCCCCGGCCGGGGTCAGGTAAAGGTGGCGTTCGCGCTTGTCCTCGCGCCCGATGCGGCTTTCGACGAGGCCATCCTCGATCAGGCTGCGCAGCACCCGGTTCAGGCTTTGCTTGGTGACGCCCAAGATCGACAGCAGGTTGTTCACCGTGGTGCCCGGCGCGCGGTGGATGAAGTGCACGGCGCGGTGATGCGCCCGGCCATAGCCGCGCTGTTCCAGGATGCGGTCCGGGTCGGCAGTAAAGCCGCGATAGGCGAAGAACATCGCCTCGATCCCCTTGCGCAGCTGCTCATCGGTCAGGAACAGCAACGTTTCGTTGCTGCCCGGCCCGGCGCCCTTGTCCATGCCCTTGCCCTCTGTTCCGGCCAAGCCCGATTTTATGTCAGCCTTGTTGACTTTCCAACCCCGAATCGGTAACCCGTCAGCGTATTGGCGCAAGATCGTATCCTGCCCGGACCCGTCGTGCGCAACTTTCGCAAACCCTGCAAGGGAGGGGCTTTCATGTCGGGTTCATACGACGACCGCGACGGCAAGATCTGGATGGACGGCACGCTGGTGGACTGGCGCGATGCCAAGGTGCACATCCTGACCCATGCCATGCACTACGCATCCTCGGTGTTCGAGGGGGAACGCTGCTACAACGGCAAGATTTTCAAGAGCCGCGAACACTCCGAGCGGCTGCTGAGGTCGGGCGAGATGATCGACATGCCGATCCCCTATACCGTCGACCAGATCGAGGAGGCCAAGCGCGCGACGCTGGCGGCCAATGGCTTTACCGATGCCTATGTGCGGGTGCTGGCCTGGCGCGGCTCGGGCGATGACATGGGGGTGGCGGCCAACCGCAACCCGGTGCGGATGGCGGTGACCGCGTGGGAATGGGGGGCCTATTACGGCGATGCCAAGTGGCAGGGCGCCAAGCTGGATATCGCCAAGTGGAAGCGGCCTTCGCCGGAAACCATTCCGACGGCGGCCAAGGCTTCGGGCCTTTACATGATCTGCACCATGTCGAAGCACGCGGCGATGGCCAAGGGTTGCTCGGACGCGCTGTTCTACGACTATCGCGGCTATGTGGCCGAGGCGACCGGCGCCAACGTGTTCTTCGTCCGCGATGGCGAGGTGCATACCCCCCTGCCCGACTGCATCCTGAACGGCATCACGCGCCAGACCATCATCGGGATGCTGCGCGACATGGGCCTGACGGTGCACGAACGCCACATCCTGCCGGAAGAACTGCCAACCTTTCAGCAGTGCTGGCTGACCGGCACGGCAGCCGAGGTGACCCCGGTGGGCCAGATCGGCGACCACCATTTCCAGGTCGGGCAACTGACGCGCGACGTGTCCGACGCCTACGAAAAGCTGGTGCGCAGCTGAACATGGGGGCGGCGCCCGGGCACGGGCGCCGCGCCTCAGGCCGCCCTGAGGGGGCGCTGCCGCCGGGCCAGGCGGGCCAGGCGGCGGCGCATCACCTCGACCCGGACAGGTTCGGTCTGCGCCACTTCGCGCCGGGCAAAGGCCCAGAAGGCCCGCAGGCCGGGTTGCGTGGCATAGGGTCGGGGCATGGTCTTGCGCCGCATCGGTTCCTCCGTCGCTGGCGCCCGCTTACGCCCGGAACTTGGCATCCGCATGACGGATCAAGCGGTTTGCCCGCGTTCGATCCGTAGGAATTGCGTCGTCTTTTCCCCATTGCGCGGGCCGCGCGGCTGGCGGGTCAGCGCCACGACGGCGGGGTGCGGCGTTTCCTTGCGCGCAATGTCGAGGAAGGCCCGGGTCTTGTCCCCGGTCGAGGGCAGGCGACGGTCGGCGATGTGACGGGTCATGGCAACGTCCTCGTGTCTGATGGGCACCCAACATGCCACAAAACGCGGTCCGCCCCAAGCCCCCCGGCAAAACCGTCGGCATCCGTTGGCCGAAGCGGCCGGCAGCGCGCCTCGCAGCCCGGGTGTGTCGGCACCTCTTGGCGGCGCGGCGGCCCTGCCCTAGGCTGCCCCTCATCCGACCGGACCGAAACGACAGGATATGCAGCGCATGACCCAGCACCTTACGACGCCGCAAGGGCGGCGGATCGCCTTTCATCGCACGGCGGGGCGCGGGCCGGGGGTGGTGTTTCTGGGTGGCTTCCGGTCGGACATGGGCGGAACCAAGGCCCTGGCGCTGCAAGGCTGGGCGGAACGGCAGGACCGGGCCTTCCTGCGGTTCGACTATTCGGGGCATGGCGAAAGCTCGGGCGATTTTCTGGACGGCTGCATCGGGGATTGGGCCGAAGATGCCGTTGCCGCCATATCGGCCCTGACCGAAGGGCCGCAGGTGCTGGTCGGGTCTTCGATGGGCGGCTGGATTTCGCTGCTGACCGCCCGCGCCTTGCCCGCGCGCGTCGCGGGCCTGGTCGGCATTGCCGCGGCGCCGGACTTTACCGAAGACAGCATGTGGGCCGGCTTCGATGCCGCGCAGCGTGCCGAGCTGGCGGCGACCGGCCGGGTGGCGCTGCCGTCGGAATATTCCGACGAACCTTATGTCATCACCCGCCGGCTGATCGAGGACGGGCGGAACCACCTGGTGCTGCGGGCGCCGCTGCGGCTGCCTTTTCCGGTGCGGCTGCTGCAGGGCACCGCCGATGCCGACGTGCCGCCGACGGTCGCCTTGCGCTTGCTGGACCACACCGACTCGCCCGACCTGCGCCTGACGCTGGTCAAGGGCGCCGATCACCGCTTTTCGACATCGGAATGTCTGCGCATGATCGAAACGGCGCTGGAGGATGTTCTGGCGCAGGTCGGAGGGGCATGATGCGCAGCTTGGGAAAATGGCTGGGGCGGGCGCTGCTGGCGGTGGCAGTGCTGGCGTTTGCCTTGTGGGCCTGGCCGCGCGAGGTGGCAGTTGCGCCGCCAGCCTTCGATGCCGCTGCCCTGCCCGAGGATCTGGACGGCTGGCTGGCGCAGCGGGAATCAGTATTTGCCGACATCGTGCCCGGCACGCAAAAGCGCATCGTCTGGGCCGGTGCGACCGGGGAAAGGACGCCGCTCGCGCTGGTCTATGTGCACGGGTTTTCCGCCACCTCCGAGGAAATCCGCCCGGTGCCCGACAAGGCGGCGGCGACGCTGGGGGCCAACTTGTATTTAACCCGGCTTGCGGGGCACGGGCGGGGCGGTGCGGCGATGGCGCAGGCCAGCGCGGCCGACCGGATGGTGGACCTGGCCGAAGCGCTGGCCATCGGAGCGCGCATCGGCGACCGGGTGGTGGTCATCGGCACATCGACGGGGGCAGCGGTCACGCTGGCGGGGCTGGGGACGCCTGCGTTGCGCGCCGCCATGCCGGCGATGGAAAAGGTAGCCGGTGTCGTGTTCGTTTCGCCCAACTTCCGGCTGGCCTCGGCGCTGAACAACATCATTCTGGACCTGCCCGGGGCGCCGGCCTTTGTGCCGCTGCTGATCGGGGCAGAACGCGCGTAGACCCCGCGCAACGAGGCGCATGGCCGCTACTGGACCACGCGCTATCCGACCGCCGCGCTGTTCCCGATGGCGCATGTGATGCGGGCGGCGCGGGCAGCGGACCCCGGCGCCGTCAAGGTGCCGCTGCTGGTGCTGAACTCGCCCGACCACGTCGTGGTCAGCCCGGCCGCGGCCGAGGCGGTGGCTGCGCGCTGGGGCGGGCCGGTATCGCGCGAAAGCTGGCCTTGGCGCGAAGGCATGGACGAGGAAGCCCATGTCATCGCCGGCGACATCCGTTCGCCCGGCATGACGCAAGCGGCTGCCGACCGGATCATCGCTTGGGCCGGTTGGCTGTAGCGCGGGCCTTGCCGGCCCGCGCCACCTTTCCCTTACACGGCTTGCAGCTTGGCCGGCTTCTTCGGCGGGGCCGAGTTGGCGTCGATGAAGCTCAGCACCAGCGGGCGGATGTTGTTGCGCCAGCTTTTGCCGGCAAAGATGCCATAGTGCCCGGCCCCCGGTTCCAGATGGCTGGCCTTTTTCGAATCGGGCAGGCCGGTGCACAGTTTCAGCGCGGCCACGCACTGGCCCGGCGCCGATATGTCGTCGTTGGCGCCTTCGACCGTCTTGACCGCGACCGAGGTGATGGCGCCGATGTCGACCTTCTTCCCGGCCACGACAAAATCGTTCCGCGCGATTTCGCGCTTCTTGAAGATGCGTTCGACCGTGGAAAGGTAGAACTCTGCCGTCATGTCCATCACGGCAAGGTATTCGTCGTAGAACACGTTGTGGGCATCGCGTTCGCTGTCGGTGCCCTTGGCGGCGGCGATGATCTTGTCGGTAAAGGCCTTCAGGTGGCGGTCCGAGTTCATCGACATGAAACCCGCCAGTTGCAAGAGCCCCGGATAGACCAGCCGCCCTGCCCCGGCATATTTGAAGCCAACGCGCTGGATGGCCAGGTGTTCCAGTTGCCCCATAGTCACGCTGCGGCCGAAATCGGTGACCTCAGTCGCCGCGGCCTCGGGGTCGATCGGGCCGCCGATCAGCGTCAGGCTGCGCGGTTGGGCGTCCGGGTCTTCGGCGGCCAGATAGGCGGTGGCCGCGAGCGTCAGCGGCGCCGGCTGGCACACGGCAATGACATGCGTATCGGGGCCGAGGTGGCGCATGAATTCCACCAGATACAGCGTGTAATCCTCGACATCGAACTTGCCGGCCGAAACCGGAATGTCACGCGCATTGTGCCAATCGGTGACATAGACTTCGCAATCGGGCAGCAGGCTGGCAACGGTAGACCGCAAGAGGGTGGCATAGTGACCGGACATAGGCGCAACCAGCATCACCTTGCGCGCCCGCGGCGCCCGGTTTGGCACCTTGAAGTGGATCAGATCGCCGAAAGGCTTGCGCACCGCAATTTCGACGTTGACCAGATGGTCGCGCCCGTCTTCGCCAACGACCGACCGGATGCCCCAGTCGGGCTTGATGACCATGCGCGCAAAGCTGCGCTCGGTCACGCGGCCCCAGGCCGACATCAGCTTGAAGGCCGGGTGCGGCACAAGCCCCCAGATCGGATAAGAGGCAAAGGCCCTGGCAGAGGCGCCCAGCCACTCGTTCGTGTTGCGAGTGGCTTCCATCAGGTCGTAGGTGGCCATATACTTCATGTCGTCTCCTTGCCCGGGAGGGGCCCCGGCATCTTCGTCGCTTCCCCCCCAGTCAGGCGACGCTATGCTGCAAAGGCAAAATAGGGGGGAATAGTTTACATGGCAACTGATGAAAGCGTGCCCAAGGCACCGTCCGCGCAGATGCAGGCGAACCTGCAACGGATCGAGCAGCTTTCACAACGCCTGGTTGCCGCCCTTGCCCGCAAACAGGCCCACGACCCGGCGCTGGATGCGCCCGACCCCAACATCTTTCTGCGCTCGGCCGCCGCCTGGATGCAGGAAGTCGCGAAGAACCCCGCCAAAGTGATCGAGCAGCAGGTCGGCTGGTGGGGCAAGACGCTGAAACACTATGCCGAAGCGCAGACCGTGCTGGCCCAGGGCAAGCTCGCAGCCCCCCCCGACCCGGGCCCCAGGGACCGGCGGTTTTCCAACCCGCTGTGGGACACGCACCCCTATTTCAACTTCATCAAGCAGCAATACCTGCTGAACGCCGAGGCGATCCGGCAATCGGTCGGCTCGCTGGATCATCTGGATGCCAACGACCGCAACCGGGTGGAATACTTTACCCGCCAGATCATCGACATGATGGCGCCGACCAACTTTTTCGGCACCAACCCCGATGCGCTGGAACGCGCGGTGCAGACCGAAGGGGAATCGCTGGTCAAGGGGCTGGAAAACCTGATCCGCGACATCGAGGCGAACGACGGCGAACTGCTGGTCACCCTGTCGGACCCGGAGGCGTTCAAGGTCGGGGTCAACATCGGCGCGACACCCGGTTCGGTGGTGTTCCGCAACCGCATCCTCGAACTGATCCAGTACACGCCGAGCACCGACAAGGTGCACCGCACGCCGCTGCTGATCTTTCCGCCCTGGATCAACAAGTTCTACATCCTCGACCTCAAGCCGCAGAACAGCCTCATCAAGTGGATCGTCGATCAGGGCTTCACCCTGTTCGTCGTCAGCTGGAAGAACCCCGACGAAACCTATGCCGACTTCGGCATGGACGATTACATCAAGGAAGGCTACCTCGAGGCGCTGGACGCCGTGAAGGCGATCACTGGCGAAGACAAGGTCAACACCATCGGCTACTGCATCGCCGGCACGACCCTGAGCCTGACGCTGGCGATGATGGCCCGGCGCGGCGACCCTTCGATCAAGTCGGCCACATTCTTCACCATGCTGTCGGACTTTTCCGACCAGGGCGAATTCGCGCCGTTCCTGACCGACGATTTCATCGGCGGGATCGAACGCGAAGTGGCCGACAAGGGCTTTCTGTCCAGCAAGATCATGGCGCGCACCTTCAGCTTCCTGCGCTCGAACGACCTGATCTTCCAGCCCGCAATCCGCAGCTACATGCTGGGCGAGGCGCCGCCCGCCTTCGACCTGCTATACTGGAACGGCGATGGCACCAACCTGCCGGCGAAAATGGCGGTCGAATACCTGCGCGGGCTTTGCCAGCAGGACCGTTTCGCCCAGGGCACCTATCTGGTCGATGGCGAACCCGTCAGCCCTGCCGACATCCGCATCCCGATCTGCGCCGTGGGGTGCGAAACCGATCACATCGCCGCGTGGAAGGCCAGCTTCAACGGGTTGCGGCGGTACGGGTCGAAGGACAAGACCTTCATCATGTCCGAATCGGGCCACATCGCCGGCATCGTCAATCCGCCGGGCAAGGACAAATACGGCCACTACACCAACGACGCGCCGATGTCCGAGCTGACGCCCGACGACTGGCTGCAAGGCGCAACCTACACCAAGGGGTCGTGGTGGCCGCGCTGGGGCGAATGGCTGGCCAGGCGCTCGGGCGCCAAGGTGGCCGCGCGGCAACCGGGAAGCCACCCGGATTACCCGGTTTTGTGCGCCGCACCGGGCACTTACGTGCTGCGCCGCCGCGACTGAGGCACAACCACAGGGCGAACCCCTGGCGCGCGGGATGGCACGGTGCCGCCCGCGCGCCCTTGTTTTGTTGGGCCGGATCACGGTGACGTTACGGAAAGATCACTCTGCGTTGCAGCAATGTTCCGCTTGTAATGCTGCATCGCAGCATGTATATGGAATGCATGCGCAGGACGGGGAAGCGACCCCTCGCGATCAGGAGATAGACAGATGGCCAAGACCAACGATTTCACCAAGATGATGCAGGACATGATGGCTTCGTTCCCGGTGGACAACGCCGCGATGCAGGAAGCGTTCAAGACCCAGGCCGCGCTGGCCGAAAAGATGTCGAAGGTGGCCCTGGAAGCCGCCGAGAAGTCGACCGAGATCACCGCCAAGTGGACCAAGGACGCGCTGGCCAAGCTGGGCGACGTGACCAAGGCCAAGCATGACGCCGCCGAATACACCAAGGCCGCCACCGACTTCGCGTCGGCCGCTGCCGAAATGGCCGCCGAGAACATGGCCGCCTTCGCCGAAGTGGCCAAGAAGGTGCAGATGGAAACCGTCGAGCTGATGCTGGCCGCCGGCAAGGACCTGTCGGAAGACGCGACCGCCGCCGTGAAGAAGGCCACCGCCGAAGTGACCACCGTGGCGAAGAAAGTTGCCACCGCGGCGAAGTGAGTTCCGGGCAACCGGCTGGTCCGGGCGCCCCCTTCCCCTCCCCTCGCGGGGGCGCACCGGACGAAAAGGCGGGCCTTTCAGGCCCGCCTTTTGCATGCGCGGCAAGCGCTTTCCTTTTGTGCTGCGCTGGCATAGGCTTTGCAGGCGCGCACCGCACCAAAGGGGGGACCGATGGCCGATACCGACAAGCCGCTGCTGATCAAGCGTTATGCCAGCCGGCGGCTCTACAACACCGAAACCTCCGACTACGTGACGCTTGAGGATATTGCCGGCTTCATCCGTGCGGGCCGCGACGTGACCATCGTGGACCTGAAATCCGGCGACGACCTGACCCGGCAGTATCTGTTGCAGATCATCGCCGAGCATGAATCCAAAGGCGACTCGGTGCTGCCGATCAACGTGCTGACCGACCTCGTGCGCAGCTACACCACCGAGGTGCAAAGCGTGGTGCCGCAGTTCCTGGCCGCCAGCTTCGAGATGCTGCGCGAAGGCCAGTCGAAGGTGATGGAAAACATCGGCGCCTTCCCCAACCCGATCACGGCCATGCCCGGTTTCGACGCGATGAAGCGCCAGCAGGAGGCCTTCATGAAGACGATGATGGCCGGCTGGCCGGCCGGCGCCGCCAAGGCCCGCGACGACAGCGAAGACGGTGGCGCACGCGAGGAACTGGCCGAGATCAAGAAGCAACTGGCCGATCTTCAGGCCAAGCTGTCCAGGCTCTGACCGCAGGGGCCGCGCGCCGCATCAGGCGGCAGCGCGGGCTTCTTCGGCGGCGGAGATCAGCGCGTCGGCCAGAAAATCGACTTCGCGCGCCTTCAGGCGCGCCGGCAGGCGCAGGTCGCAGGTGCGCATCAGCATCGCGCGCGTCAGCGGCAGTTCGGGCGCGTCGCCCAGAAACTTCCAGTTCCAGAACGCCCGGGCATTGTCCGGCGACAGGCCAAAGACCTGCGCAGCGGCGCCGCGGCGTTTCGACGCCGCCTCGAACCGGCGGGCCTGCTCGTCGGACCAGTCGCCACGCAGGCGGAACTGGATCGAATCGGGGGCGCGTTCCTCGGGCGGCAAGGCGGGCGGCACGGCGAAATGCGGCGTCGCGTCCAGCCGCGCGGCCATGCGGTCGTGGTTTGCCCGGCCCTGTGCCACCCGTTCGGCCACCAGCGGCAGTTGCGGCCGGATCACCGCGGCCGACAGGTTCTGCATGCGCATGTTGTAAAGCGGCAGGCGATTTTGCCAGTGGTGAAAGCTGTTCTGCAGCCCGGGGTGCTTTTTCCAGTTGTATTCGTAGGCCCCCGACATGATGACCGCCCGTGCCGCAAGCTCGGGGTCGTCGGTCACGAACATGCCGCCTTCGCCGGCGTTCACCAGCTTGTAGGACTGAAAGCTGAACGCGCCGATCCGGCCGATGGTGCCGATCTTGCGCCCGGCCCAGGTGGTGCCCAGCGAATGCGCCGCATCCTCGATCACCGGGATGCCGCGGGCGTCGCACAGCGCCATGATGGCATCCATGTCCGAGGTATGCCCGCGCATGTGGCTGATCATCACCGCCGCGGCACCGTCGAGCTTGGCCGCGAAATCGGCCATGTCCACGCGCAGGGTATCGTCCACCTCGACCAGCACCGGAACGCAGTCGGCATGCACCACCGCCGAAGGCACCGCGGCAAAGGTGAAGGCCGGCACCAGCACCCGCGAGCCGGCCGGCAGGTCGAGCGCCCGCAGCGCCAGGAACAGCGCGGCCGAGCAGGACGACACCGCCAGCGCATAGCGCACGCCCATCAGTTCGGCGAACTCGGCCTCCAGCCGCGCCACCGGGGCGCCTTCGGGGGCGGTGTAGCGAAACAGGTCGCCGGTTGCGAGCAGGCGTTCGATCTCGGCCATGGCGGCAGGCGGGATCGGTTCGGCATCGTAGAGATTGGGTGCCGTGGGCGGCACGACGTCGGCGGACATGGAACATCCTGTGCAAGAGGCCGCGGGGCCTTCGGTCATCCCATATACGCAGGCCGAAGGATTTTCCAGCACCGCTTTGCCGCGTGCGCGCTCAGATGCCCAAACGGTCGCGCAAGGCATACCAGGTCATCGCCAGCACCAGCACCGGATGGCGCAAGGCCGCCCCGCCCGGGAACCGCGGCGTGGGCAGGCGGGCCATCACGTCGAACCGCGCGGCCTGGCCCTGCACCGCTTCGGCCAGGATCGCCCCCGCCATCGTGGCCAGCGCCACCCCATGCCCGGAATAGCCCGAGGCCGACAGCACATGCGGGCGCACCCTTAGGAAACACGGCATGCGCGTCATGGTGATGGCCAGGGTGCCGCCCCAGGCGTATTCGACGCGGGCATCGGCAAGCTGCGGGTAGACCAGCCGCATCGGCTTGCGCACTGTCGCCACGATGTCGGGAAAGCGGTAGCCATAGCTTTCGCCGCCGCCGAACAGCAACCGCCCGTCCGGGGACTGGCGCCAGTAGTTCACCACAAAGCGCGAATCCGCCACCGCCACGGGCTGCGCCAGCGGGGCGCGGCTGCCCAGGGGTTCGGTGGCGATGATGAAGTTGTTGATCGGCATGACCCGGGCCGCCACCGCGGGTTCCAACCCGCCCAGATAGCCGTTGCAGGCCAGGATGACATGATCGGCGCGCACGGTGCCGCTGCGGGTGTGCAGCAGGGCAGGCGGGCCCGGGTCCAGCCGGGTGACCTCGGCGTGTTCATGAATCACCGCGCCCGCCGCCTCGGCCGCGGCCGCAAGCCCCAGTGCAAAGTTCAAGGGGTGGATGTGCCCCGCACCGTGGTCCAGCTCGCCCCCGGCATAGGCGTCGCTGCCGATCAGCCCGGCCAGGGCGGCGCGGTCGAGCGGCTCGATCCGGTCATAGCCATAGTCGCGCGCCAGCCGTTCGGCATAGACGCGGGCCGCACCGACCTCGGCGGGCGTGCGCAAGGCATGGGCGATGCCGGGGCGCCAGTCCACGCCCGGCATGTCTGCGCCAAGACGCTGCACCAGCGCCTTGGCAGCCTCGGCAATGTCCCACAAGGCGCGGGCATCGCCGGGCAGGCGCGCCTCGATCCAGTCCTGATCCAGCCGCTGACCCGAGCCGACCTGCCCGCCGTTGCGCCCCGAGGCGCCCCAGCCGGCGCGGTGCGCCTCCAGCACCACCACGCGCAAACCGGCGCGCGCCAGATGCAGGGCCGCCGACAGGCCGGTATAGCCGGCGCCGACGATGCAGACATCGGCACGGGTTTCCCCTTGCAAGGCCGGGCGGTCGGGCGCGGGCACCGCGGTGGCTGCATACCACGAAGGCGGATAGCGTCCGGGGCGGTCGTTGGCATGCAGCAGGTTCATCGGGGCCTCCGGGCAGGACTGCCGCGGTTCTAACCGCTGGCGGGGGCTGCCGCCAAGGGCCCGCGCCGTTTCAGGGGCGCGGTGCTGTGGCGGTGCTTTCGGCTGCGGGTCGGCCGCCACCCCTGGCCCCTTCCCCCTTGGCCCGTCCCCCTTGCCCGCCCCCCGCGACGCGCGCTAGAGTGCACTACCTGCATTCAGAGTGATCCATGCTTATCGGCATCCTGCAAACCGGCCACGCGCCCGAACCGCTTGTGGCGCAATCCGGCACTTACCCCGACATGTTCCGCCGCCTGCTGGCCGACCAGGGGTTCACCTTCCGCGATTATGCCGTGGTGGACATGGAGTTCCCCGAAGACGTGCATGCCTGCGACGGCTGGCTGCTGACCGGCTCGCGCCACGGCGCCTACGAAGACCATCCCTTCATCCCGAAGCTCGAGGATTTCATCCGCCGGGCCTATGCCGAAGGCGTGCCGATGGTGGGCATCTGCTTTGGCCACCAGATCATCGCCCAGGCGCTGGGGGGCAAGGTGGAACGGTTCCCGGGCGGCTGGGCCGTGGGGCCGCAGGACTATGATTTCGGCGGCGAAACGATCCGGCTGAACGCCTGGCACCGCGACCAGGTGACCGAGCGCCCGCCGGATGCCGAAACCGTGGCGACACATCCTTTCTGCGCCCATGCCGCGCTGGTCTATGGCGACCGCGCCTTTACCGTGCAGGCGCACCCCGAATTCCGGCCCGACTTCGTTGCGGGCCTGATGGAAACGCGGGGCAAGGGCGTGGTGCCCGACCCGCTGATGGATCAGGCGCGCGCGCGCCTGGACCAGCCGCTTGACGACCGGATTCTTGCTTCGCGCATCGCGGCCTTCTTCAAGGCCCCGCGCAGCCCCAGACAGGTGCCCCATGGCCGAATGGACCGAGAAACTGCCTGAAGCCGCCCGCGACTATCTGTCGGGCCGCCGCCTGGACGAGGTGGAATGCATCGTCCCCGACATTGCCGGGGTCGCCCGCGGCAAGGCGATGCCCGCCTTCAAGTTCGAGCATCAGAAATCCTTCTTCCTGCCGACCTCGATCTTCCTGCAGACGATCACCGGCGAATGGGCGGATGCCCCGAAGGGCGAGGATGAATACAAGGAACCGGACATGACGCTGGTTCCCGATTTCACCACCGCCACGGCCGCACCCTGGACCGCCGACATCACGC
Organism: Gemmobacter sp.; assembly: GCF_046292685.1. Classification (GTDB taxonomy): domain Bacteria; phylum Pseudomonadota; class Alphaproteobacteria; order Rhodobacterales; family Rhodobacteraceae; genus Wagnerdoeblera. The sequence continues at coordinate 23,028 of NZ_JBKBQM010000024.1, read as the reverse complement.
TGCAGATCATCCACGATGCTTTCGACCAGCGGGGGCTTCCGGTGCCGACGGCGCCGCGCAACGTGCTCAAGCGCGTGCTGGCGCTCTATGCGGCCGAAGGCTGGCGCCCCGTGGTGGCGCCCGAGATGGAGTTCTTCTTTGTCGCGCGCAACCTCGACCCCAACATGCCGATCGTGCCGCCGATGGGTCGGTCGGGGCGGCGGGCGGCGGCCAAGCAGGCCTATTCGATGAGCGCCGTGGACGAATACGGCAAGGTCATCGACGACATCTACGATTTCGCCGAGGCGATGGGGCTGGAAATCGACGGCATCCTGCAGGAAGGCGGCGCGGGCCAGGTGGAAATCAACCTCGCCCACGGCAACCCGGTCGATCTGGCGGACCATATCTTTTACTTCAAGCGGATGATCCGCGAGGCGGCGCTGCGCCACGACTGTTTTGCCACCTTCATGGCCAAGCCGATCGAAGGCGAGCCGGGCAGCGCCATGCACATCCACCATTCGGTGGTGGACATCCGCACGGGCCGCAACATCTTTTCGGCCGAGGACGGCAGCGAGACGCCAGCCTTCCTGCATTTCATCAGCGGGATGCAGCGGCACCTGCCGGCGGCGGTGGCGCTGCTGGCGCCTTATGTGAACAGCTATCGCCGCTATGTCCCGGATTTTGCGGCCCCCATCAACCTGGAATGGGGCCGCGACAACCGCACCACGGGCCTGCGCGTGCCGATTTCGGGCCCCGAGGCGCGGCGGGTGGAAAACCGTCTGGCGGGGATGGATTGCAACCCCTATCTGGGCATCGCCGCGAGCCTGGCCTGCGGCTATCTGGGCCTGAAGGAAGCGCAGGCGCCGCGCCCAGAATGCACGATCAACGCCTATATGGGTGAGGACGAGCTGCCGCTGAACCTGTCGGACGCCATCGACCTGCTGGAGGAGGATACCGCGCTGGTCGAGGTGCTGGGCCCCGAGTTCGTGGCGCTGTATGCGGCCGTGAAGCGGCACGAATACAAGGAGTTCCAGCAGGTGATTTCCCCTTGGGAGCGCGAGCACCTGCTGCTGAACGTCTGAGCCCGCGGTGGGCAGGAGGGGGGCGCTGCCCCCCTCTTGGCGCGGGATGCGCCAATTCACCCCCCGGGATATTTGAGGACAGAAAATGGGCCAGGCTCAGCCATAGCTGAGTTTCGTGGCCTTGCCGCGAAAGATGACGTAGCTGAGGATCGAATAGCCGATGATGACCGGCAGCACGACCAGCACGCCCATCAAGATGATCGACAGGGACTCGGGGGCGGCGGCGGCCTGATAGATCGTCAGTTGCTCGGGGACGACGTAAGGGTAGAAGCTGTAGGCGAGGCCGGCAAAGCCAAGGGCCATCAGGGCCACCGCGCCGCTGAAGGGTGCCCAGGCCAGCCGGTCGCCCGGCAAGGGCAGGTGGCGCTGCACCGCCCAGAGTGCCGCAGCCACCCCGGCGGCCATCAGCGGCAAGGGCGCCAGCAGCAGGATGTCGGGCCAGCCGAACCACTTGTCGAAGATGCGCGGGGAGACGAGGGGCGTGGCCAGCGACACCGCCCCCAGCCCCAGCACCATGCCCCAGATGCCGCCGCGCGCCCATGTGACCGCCTTGGCCTGCAAGGCGCCATCGGTCTTGCCGATGGTCCAGGCCGCGCCGATGAAGCTGTAGGCCACCGCCAGCGCGCCGGCCGTGAGCATGGCGAAGGCCACGGTGCCCGGAGTCCAGTCCAGCCCCATGATGTAGAGGCCCAGCATGAAGCCTTGCGACAGCGCCGTCATCGCGCTGCCCGCGAAGAACGCGGCATCCCACAGCGGTTTGCGCGGCGGATCGACCTTGGCGCGGAATTCGAAGGCGACCCCGCGCAGGATCAGGCCCACCAGCATCACCGCCACCGGCAGGTATAGGGCGGTCAGAATGGCGCCATGCGCGGCCGGAAAGGCGACCAGCAAAAGGCCCACGGCCATGACCAGCCAGGTTTCGTTGGCATCCCAGAACGGGCCGATCGAGGCGATCATGCGGTCGCGCTCGGGCTCGTCCGCAAAGGGAAACAGGATGCCCACGCCCAGGTCGAACCCGTCGAGGATGACGTAGAGCAGGATGGCAAGGCCCATCAGGCCGGCAAAGACGACGGGCAGGGTTTCGGGTGCGAACATCGGGTTACTCCGCCGGAACGGGGGTGGCGCGGGGGGCCGGGCTGCTGCCGGCCGCCTTGCGCGCAAGATGGGTGATGACGCCGATATAGGCGGCGAGCAGCCCGGCATAGACGGCCAGATAGACCGCCAGCGTCGTGGCCACCGCACTGGCCGCGACCGGGCCCACTGCGGCCTCGGTCGTCAGCACGCCGTGCACCAGCCAGGGCTGGCGGCCGATTTCGGTGGTATACCAGCCGGCCAGCGTGGCCACCCAGCCGGAAAACGCCATGCCGGCGGTGACGATCAGGAACGGGCGCGGCAGGCCATCGACCCCGCGGCGCCAGGCCAGCCAGACGCCCGCCCAGGCCACCGCGAGCATCAGCACCCCCACCCCGACCATGACGCGGAACGACCAGAACACCGGGGCCACGGGCGGGTGCAGGGCCGTGCCATCCTCGGCCACGTAGTCGTTCAGGCCGGGGACCACACCATCGGCGCGATGGGTCAGGATCAGGCTGGCGCCCGAAGGGATGCCGAGTTCGAAATGGTTGGTCCGGGCTGCTTCATCCGGCAGGGCGAACAGCAGCAGGGGCACGTTCGGCCCGGTTTCCCAGTTGCCTTCCATCGCCGCCACCTTGGCAGGCTGATGTTCCAGCGTGTTGAGCCCGTGCAGATCGCCCGCGAGGATCTGCACCGGGATCAGCACCGCGCCAAGCCACAGGCCGAAGCGCAGCTGCAAGGCCGACCCACCGCTGCGGTCGCCGACCAGCCGGCGAAAGGCGGCCACCCCCGCGATCAGGAAGGCGACCGTCAGGCCCGAGGCGAGCAGCGTATGTGCCAGCCGGTAGGGCATGGACGGGTTGAAGACGACGGCCCACCAGTCGGTCGCGTGCACCACGCCATCGCGCAGCTCGAACCCCGCGGGCGTGTGCATCCAGCTGTTCAGCACGAGGATCCAGAAGGCGCTCATCGTGGTGCCGATGGCGACCAGAGCGGTGGCGCCGATGTGCACCCAGGGCTGCACGCGCGACGCGCCGAACAGCATGATGCCAAGGAACACCGCCTCGAGGAAGAACGCGGTCAGGATCTCGTAGGCCAGCAGGGGGCCAGCGACATTGCCCACGGTTTCCATGAAACCCGGCCAGTTGGTGCCGAACTGGAACGACATGGTGATGCCGCTGACCACGCCCAAGGCGAAGCTGAGCGCAAAGACCTTGACCCAGAACATGTAGGCATCCCACCAGCGTTTGTCGCCGGTGCGGGCGAAGGCCAGCCGGAACCCGAGCAGAACCCACCCCAGCGCCATGGTGATGGCCGGGAACAGGATGTGGAACGAGATGTTGGCCGCGAACTGGATGCGCGAGAGAAGCAGGGCGTCCATGCCAGATCCTTCGTCGAAGTTGTATGTTCGAAGCAGGATTTAGGAGGCCGGCATGGCCTGCGCAGGGGGTCTGCGACCAGCGGCCACAGGGGGCCTAGCGGATCAGGATCGCGCGGAAATCGTTGACGTTCGTCCCCGTGGGGCCGGGGGCGAACAGGTCGCCCAGCGCCTCGAAGGCCGAATAGGCATCGTTGCCGGCCAGCATCGCCGCCGGGTCGCGGCCCAGGGCACGCAGGCGGGCCATGCTGAACCCGTCGGCAAAGGCGCCGGCGTTGGATTCCGACCCGTCGATGCCATCGGTATCGGCGGCCAGCGCGGCCAGGGGCACACCTTCGGCCGCGAGCGCCAGCGCCAGCAGGAATTCGGAATTGCGCCCGCCCCGCCCCTTGCCGCGCAAGGTGACGGTGGTTTCGCCCCCCGACAGAATCACGACGGGCCGGGCAAAGGGGCGGTTCCGGGTAGCCACCTCGCGCGCGATGGCGGCGTGGACGCGGGCGACATCGCGCGCCTCGCCTTCGATGGCATCCGAAAGGATGGCGGCCGGGATGCCGCGGGCCTGCGCCAGATCGGCCGCGGCTTCGAGGCTGAGGCGGGCCGAGGCGACGACCTGCACCCGATGGCCGGCGAACACCGGATCGTCGGGGTGCGGGGCGGCGCCTTCATCCCCCGCCAGCCAGTCGGCCACGCGCGGGGGCAGGTCGATGCGCCAGGTTTCGACCAGTCGCCGCGCCTCGGCCCTTGTGCCGGCATCGGGCACCGTCGGGCCGGAGGCGACTTGCGCCGGATCGTCGCCCGGCACGTCGGACACCACCAGCGACACCAAACGGGCCGGGTGCGCCGCCGCCGCCAGCCGCCCGCCCTTGATGCCCGACACCTGCTTGCGGATCGCGTTCATCACCGAAATCGGTGCGCCGCTGGCCAGCAAGGCGCGGTTCAGCGCGGCCTCGTCCTCCAGCGTCAAGGGGCCGGGCGGCATGGGCAGCAGGGCCGAGCCGCCCCCGCACACCAGCGCCACCACCAGATCGTCCGGCCCGAGGCCCCGCACCGCATCGAACAGCGCGCCCGAGGCGGCAAGCCCGGCCGCATCCGGCACGGGGTGCGCGGCCTCCATCACCCGGATGCGACGCGTGGGGCAAGCATAGCCATAGCGCGTGACCACCACGCCCGACAGCGGGCCATCCCACAAGGCCTCGAAGGCCGCCGCCAGTTGCGCGGCCCCCTTGCCTGCCCCCACCACCACCGTGCGCCCCCGGGGCCGTTCGGGCAGATGCGCCGCCAGCGCCCGCAGCGGATCGGCTGCTTCGACAGCGGCCGCGAAAAGGTCGGTCAGAAAGGCACGGTCGGCTTCGGTCATGGGCGGACGCTAGCGCAAACGCCCGGCAAGGCCAAGGGTCAGAACCACGCCTGATCGGGGTCAGGGTCGGGGATCGCATCCAGCAGGTCGCGGGTATAGGCAGCCTCGGGCGCCGCAAAGACCCGGGCGCATGGCCCGTCTTCGACGATCACCCCCTGATGCAACACGATCACCCGGTCGCAAAGCCGGCGGATCACGCTGAGGTCGTGGCTGATGAAGGCCAGCGTCAACCCCATGTCGCGCACCAGGTCGCGCAGCACCGCCAGCACCTGCGCCTGGCTCGACACGTCCAGCCCCGAAACGATCTCGTCGGCCAGAATGAAATCGGGCCGCAAGGCGATGGCGCGGGCAATGCCGACGCGCTGGCGCTGCCCGCCGGACAACTCGTGCGGGTAACGGCTGGCAAAGGCGCGCGGCAAGCCGACCTTGTCCAGCGCCTCCAGCGCGCGGGCGCGCGGATCGGCATTGCCATGCAGCACCAAGGGCGCCGCAATGATCTGACCGACCCGGTGGCGCGGGTTCAGCGACGACATCGGATCCTGAAAGATCATCTGCATGCGCCGCCGCAAGGGCCGCAAGGCGGCATCGTCCAGATGCGTGATATCGGCCCCTTCGAAGCGGATGGTGCCGGCGCTGGGTTCCAGCAGCCGCACCAGCGCGCGCCCCAGCGTGGACTTGCCCGAGCCCGAGCCGCCGACGATGCCCACCACCTCGCCGCGCCGGATGCGAAAGCTCAGCCCCTTGAGGATCTCCAGCCGCGGCGCGGCGCCGAACAGCGGCTTGCGCGCCATGTCAGCCAGCGACAAGCGCAAGTCCTGCACCTCGTAGATGTCATCCATGCGCAACGCTCCGGTCAAACGCGGCCACCTGCTCGCGCGCCGCAGCGATCACCGCGTCGGGCACCGGGTTCAGGCTGGCCTCGGGGTCGTCATGGCGCGGGGTGGCGGCCAGCAAGGCGGCCGAATAGGGGTGGCCCGGCGCCTTGAAGAACGACCGCACGTCGGTCTGTTCCAGCACCAGCCCGCCATACAGCACCGTCAGACGCTGGCATATCTTGGACACCACGCCCAGATCGTGCGTGACGAACAGCAAGGCCGTGCCGTGGCGAACCTGCATGTCGCGGATCAGCCGCAGGATCTGCTTTTGCACCGTCACATCCAGCGCGGTGGTGGGCTCGTCGGCCACGATCAGCTTCGGTTCCGCCGCAAAGGCCGAGGCGATCAGGATGCGCTGGCGCATGCCGCCCGACAGCTCGTGCGGATAGGATCGCAGCACCCGGTCGGGGTCGGCGATCTGCACTTCGCTCAGCAACGCGCGCGCCCTTTCGGCGGCGCGGGCCGGCGCCCAACCCAGAATGTCGACCAGCCGGTCGGTGATCTGCGGACCGATGCGGCGCACCGGGTTCAGCGCCGTCAGCGGATCTTGCGGGATCAGCGCCGCCTTGGCGCCGATCCGCTGGCGCCGGGCCGCAGCAGGCAAGGCCAGCAGGTCTTCGCCATCCAGCCAGATCCGCCCCTCCAGCACCTGTGCCGCCTTGGGCAGGATGCCCAGCACCGCCTTGCCGATCATCGACTTGCCGGCCCCGCTTTCGCCCACCAGGCCCATCACCTCGCCGGCAGACACCTCCAGCGACACCCGCCGCAACAGCCGCCCGCCGCCCTTGAGGCCCACCGTCAGGTTTTCCACGCGCAGAAAGCTCATCTCAGCACCGGATCGAAGCGGTCCTTCAGCCCTTCGCCCAGTTGCGAAAAGGCCAGAACGGTCAGGAACAGCGCAATCAGCGGCAGAACCAGCACCCACCAGGCCTGATGCACCGACGTGCGCCCTTCGGCGATCATGCCGCCCCAGGTGGGGCTGTCGGTCGAGATCGAGAGGTTGACGAAGGACAGGATGGCCTCGACGATCACCGCGATGCCCATTTCCAGCGTCAGGAGCACGACGATGGTCGGCAGCACGTTGGGCAGAATCTCGACCACCAGCGTGGAAAACCGCCCCCGCCCCGCAACGCGGGCCGAGGCGACGTAATCCATCGCCCCCTGCCCCATCGCCTCGGCCCGCACCACCCGGGCAAAGCGCGTCCAGTCGATGACCACGATGGCGATGACGATCGACCACAACCCCGGCCCGATCACCGCGATCAGCAGGATGGAAAACAGCACCGGCGGAAAGGCCATCCAGATGTCGATCAGCCGGGAAATCACCATGTCGACCCAGCCGCGGAAAAACCCCGCCAGCAGCCCCAGCGCCCCCCCCAGCAAGGCCGTGGCAAGACCGGCGATCACCGCCACCAGAAAGGCCACCCGCCCGCCATGCAGGATGCGGCTCAGCACGTCGCGGCCCAGGCTGTCGGTGCCCAGCGGATAGGCCGGGTCGGCCCCCGCCACCCAGAAGGGCGGCAACCGGCCGGCGAACAGATCCTGCGCCAGCGGGTCGTGCGGCGCGATCCAGGGCGCCAGCAAGGCCGCCCCCACCGCCACGATCAGCCAGCCCGCCGAAAGCCACAACCGCGCGCCGGCCCGGCGCCGCACAGCCCCCCGCCCGTCAAGCATGGCGCAACCTCGGGTTCAGCACGGCATAGAGCAGGTCCACGATCAGATTCACGGCGGTAAAGATCACCGCGAACAGGATCACGATGCCCTGGATCAGCGGCAGGTCGCGGTTGATGACCGCATCGATGGCCATGTTGCCAAGCCCCTCATAGGAAAACAGCCGCTCCACAATCACGGTGCCGCCGATCAGAAAGGTGAACTGCACCCCCACCAGCGTCAGCGTCGGCAGCACGGCATTGCGCAACGCCTCGCGCAGGATCACGCGGGTTTCGCTGTAACCCTTGGTGCGCGCGAGAGTGACGTAATCGAGGTGCATGGTTTCCTTCAGGCTCTGTTTGAGCAATTGCGCAATGATCGCCGCCAACGGAAAGGCCAGCGCCAGCGCCGGCATCAGCATGTGGCTGACCAGATCCCACCACAGGTCGAACCGCAGCCGGACCACGCTTTCGATCAGGTAGAAGTTGGTGACAAACGGCAGGTCCAGACTGGGCGAGATGCGCCCGGAAATGTGGAACACCGGCCAGAGCACCCCGAACAGCAGGATCAGCACCAACCCCCACAGGAAATCCGGCACGCTCAGCGCAATGCCATTGCCCACGTCGATGGCCGCTTCGGTGCGCCCGCCGCGAAACCGCGTGCCCAGCAGCGCCACGATGCCGCCCCAGACCACCGCAATCACCAGCGCCATCAGCGACAGCTCCAGCGTGGCCGGCAACCGCCCCAGCACCAGCCCCGCCACGGGCTGCCGCGTCGTGATCGAGGTGCCGAAATCGCCTTGCAGCACACCGCCGGCCCAGATCAGGAACTGCTCGCCGATGCTCTTGTCCAGCCCGTACAGCGCCCGCAACCGCGCCTCGTCTTCGGGGCCAGCCCCGGGCGGCAGCATCATCGCCACCGGGTTTCCGGGCACGACCCGGATCACAACGAAAACGATCACCGCCACGCCCAGCAGCGTGACCAGCGTCGTCGCTAGCCGCAAGATGACCTGCCTCAGCATCGCGCCTCTTTCGGAAGGGCGCCCGGGGCACCCGCCTCATTTTCTGTCCACAAATATCCTGCGGGGGGTCCGGGGGGCGCAAAGCCCCCCGGCCTTTCCACCGGCACGACGGCGGGTTTTACGCCCGGCTCATCAGGTGCGGCAGCAGCGCGCCGGATGCGTGCGGCGTCACCTTGACCCGTGCGTCATGCAGGATCGGCTGCACATACTGCAACAGCGGCAGCACCAGCGCATTTTCGGCAATGTGGCGGCTCACGGCCTTCCAGCCCTCGATCCGCTTGGCCTCGTCCGGCTCGCCCCACAGCGGGTTGATCATGTCGATCAGGTCCTGGCCGTCCCAGACCGAATGGGGGCTGGGCCCATACATCGCAAAGCCGGTCGAGGTGGTCGGATCGCCTACCGAATTGCCCCAGTTGTAGAAGGCCGCCGGTGCCAGCTGGTCGGCCGCGCGCAGTTCGAAATGCTTGGCGATTTCGTAAACCTCGATCTCCGCCTCGATGCCCACGCGCCGCCACAGCCCGACGATGGCCTGAACCATCTCGTAATCCTTGGGCTTGAAGCCGCGGGTGGTCTGGATCTTGAACTTCACCGGCTTGTCGGGGCCGTATCCGCTGGCTGCAAGCAGCGCCTTGGCGCCTTCGGGGTCGTAGGGCGTCTTGATCGTGGGGTCGAACGCGTCGTAGTCCGGGGTTTCCAGCGTGTCGATGGCCACGCCATAGCCCGACAGCAGCCGGTCGATGATCGCCTGCTTGTCCACGGCCATCACGGCGGCCTTGCGCACGTTCGGGTCCAGCATCACGTCGATATCGTTGAAGAAGATCATCCCGATATCGGAAATCGGCTTTGCCACCCCCGCAAGCCCGGCCTTTCCCTTCAGGCGGTCGAACTCCTCGTAGGGCACTTCCAGGGTGACGTGGCTGTTGCCGGATTCGATTTCGGCCACGCGGGAGGCCGCATCGGTCACGAACTTGATGGTCACCGTCTCGAACGCGGGCTTGCCGCCCCAGTAATCGGCATTGGCCTTCAGCCGGACAAAGGCGTTGCGTTCGAACTTTTCGACCATGTAGGGGCCGGTGCCGATGGGGGCGGCCTCGAAGCCCTCTGCCCCCACCTTTTCATAGTAGGCTTTCGGCAGCACATAGCCGGTCAGGAAATACATCCACTTGAAGATCGTGGGGTCGAACTGTTTCACATCGGCAATCACCCGGTTACCTTCGACCCGGTGGTTGTCCAGCGTGCCCCAGACGAACTGGATCGGGCTGCCGGTTTCCGGCTTGGCCACGCGAGCAAGGCTCCAGGCCACATCCTCGGCGGTGAAGGGGCTGCCGTCATGCCACTTCACGCCTTCGCGCACGTCCATCCAGACCTGGCTACGGTCGTCCGACCAGCCCCAGGCGGTCAGCAGGCCCGGCGCCGGCGACAGGTCGGGCTGCTGCAGGATGTACTGGTCGAACACCGATTGATACAGGCCCTGGATCGTCGGGTTCACCGCACTCGGGCCCACGGTCGGATCCCAGCTGGGCAGGTTCACGTTATAGGCGATCACCAGTTCGTCGATGGCTTGCGCCAGAACGGGCTTGGCAAACCCCAGCGCCACCGTGGCGGCCGAGGCTTGCAGCAGGCTGCGTCGCGTGAGTTTCATGGTCGTTTCCCTGTTGTGGTGGTAATTTGTTGCTGTTTTCGTTCAGACGCCGGCAAGTTTCTGCGCCAGCAGGTATCCGGGCCCGGCGCCGGTCCCTGCCCCGGGCCAGACGGCAGCGCCGGTCAGGTGCAGGTTGCGGATCGGCGTCGATCCGTCGGTGCGGCCCCTTGCGGGGCGGAAAAGGAAATGTTGCGCCAGGTGGTGGCTGCCGCAAACCTGATCGCCGCCCACCAGGTTGGGGTTGTCGGCCTCCAGCTCCGCGGGGCTGACGATGCGCCGGCCCAGCACCAGCCCGCGCGTGCCCGGCGCGTAGCGTTCGAGGATATCCAGCGCCCGTTCGGCCATCGGTTCGGCGGCATCGGCCCAGTCGGTCGCGGCAATGGCACCGGCGGCATCGCCGCGGATCGTGCCCGGCACCATCCGCACCTGCACCCACAGCACATGCTTGCCGGCCGGCGCACGGGTCGGGTCCACCACCGTGGGCTGGCCGACGACCAGCACCGGCTCGTCCGGCAGCAGCCCCGCCTTGGCCTGGGCATAGGTCCGCGCCATCTGGTCGAGGCTGGGCGCGAGGTGCACATAGGCAAAGCGGTGCAGGTCGGGCCCCGCAGCCCAGGGCGGCAACGCATCCATCGCCAGGTGAATCATCATCGTGCCGGGCGCGTGCTGGAACCCCTGCATCGCGGCATCGAAGCGCGGCTCCCCGGTGCCGCCGGTCAGCCGCATCAGTGCCGAAGGGGCCACGCCGGCAATCACCGCCTTGCGCGCGACGATCCGCCGGCCATCGGCCAGCTCCACCCCGCTTGCCGCCTCGCCGGTGTGAAGGATGCGGGCGACGGGGGCGTTGCATTCCACCCGGCCGCCTCTTGCCACGATCTCGGCCACCATCGCTGACACGATGGCACCCGCCCCGCCCTTGGCCAGCACCATGCCGAAGGCCTGCCCCGCCATCCCCTCCAGGTAGGGAAAAAGCGCGCCACCCGCGACATCCGGGGCATAGTCGAGATGCATGCCCCAGGCGCCGAGGGTGGCCCGCAGGTGGGGAGAGGTAAAGGTTTCTTCCAGCCAGGCCCGAGGCGTTTGCAGCAGGAATCGCCCCAGATCCTGCGCCCCCGAAACCCCGCGCTCGCGCCACAGGCGCCAGGCGATACGTGCAAGTGCACGTTTCTGCATCGGCGAACCCAGCAGCGCGAACAGATGCGCGGCATCGGCCGGAAAGGCCGCCGCCAGGCGGGCCCAGGTTTGCGAATCGGCCGCGCTGAACCCGGCGATTCGCGCCTGCGTTTCGGCCATGTCGGTCGAAACCCCCAGCCAGCGACCATCGGGAAACGCACTGGCAAAGGGCCGGCCCGTCGGCGCCAGCTCCAGCCCGCGCGCCATCAGCGCCGGGCTATAAGCCTTGAAAAAAGCGCTTCCGGCAAAAAGGCTTACGTTCATGGCCGCCCAGTCGTGGCGGAAGCCGGGCAAGGTGTATTCCCCGGTCTTGACCGCACCGCCGGGTGTCGCGGCCTGTTCGAACACGCCGACCTTCCAGCCGCGCGCCGAAAGATGCACGGCACAGGCCAAGGCATTGTGGCCGGCCCCGATCAGCACTGCATCGAACGTGTCAGTCATGCTGCGAACCTTTGAAGTTGGAAATATACTTGCAAATGCATTCAAATCTGTCCAGCATGATTTCATCGCATCGGGGCGCGCAGCCCCGCAACCAGGGAGAGACCAGATGACCTCAGCCGCTGTCCTGCAAAGCCTCGGGGCGATGATCGCCGCGGGCGGAATCGAGGTGGTAGATTGCTCGGGCGTGCTCGGGCCGGAAACGCCGCTGTTGAAGCTGCCGCCGGACTTTGCCAAGGACACCCCGCCGATCAGGATCCACCGCATTTCGGAATACGACAAGGACGGTCCGTTCTGGGCGTGGAACTGGCTGGAACTGGGCGAACATTCGGGCACCCACTTCGACGCGCCGCACCACTGGATCACCGGCAAGGACTATGCCGACGGCTACACCGACACCCTGCCGGTGCAGCGCCTGGTCGCCCCGGTGAACGTTCTGGACTTCAGCGCCGAATGCGAGGCCGACCCCGACTTCCTGCTGACCATCGACCATGTGAAGGCATGGGAAGCGAAACACGGCGCCATCAATGCCGGCGAATGGGTCGTTCTGCGGTCCGACTGGGACAAGCGCGCCCATGACGAGGCCCTGTTCCTGAACGCAAACGAAACCGGCCCGCACACCCCGGGGCCGACCGCGGAAGTGATCGAATACCTGATCGGCAAGGGCATCGTCGGCTGGGGCAGCCAGTGCATCGGCACCGATGCCGGGCAAGCCGGCGGCATGACCCCGCCCTTCCCGGCGCACAACCTGCTGCACGCCCACAACCGCTACGGTCTGGCCAGCCTTGCCAACCTCGACAAGCTGCCGCCCAAGGGCGCGATCCTGATCGCGGCGCCCCTGAAGATCAAGCAAGGCACCGGCTCGCCCATCCGGGCGCTGGCGCTGGTGGCGCGGGGCTGATCCGATGGCCGCCGTCGATCACGTCATCATCGGGTCGGGCATCAACGGGTTGGTCGCAGCCAGCCTGCTTGCGCTGAAAGGCGACAAGGTGCTGGTGCTGGAGCGGAACCCCGTCGCGGGCGGCTGCCTGCGCACCGAGGAGCTGGAGCCCGGTTTCCTGCATGACGTGATGGCGGCCACCTGGGTGCTGTTCCTGACCTCCCCGGCCGGGGCGGCGCTGGGGCCGCATCTGGCGGCGCACGGGCTGGAATACTGCCACACCGGAACGCCGACGGCCGTGCTGCGCCCGAACGGCGACTCGCTGGTGCTGAAAACCGACCGGGCGGCCAACGTCGCCCGGTTCAACGCGCTGTCGCCCGGCGATGGCGATGCCCACGCCGCCGACGTCGGCGCGATCGAGTCCGAGGCGCCTTTCCTGTTTGCCCTGCTGGGCGGGCGGCTGTGGTCGTGGCCGACCGCGAAACTGATGTGGGGCCAGGTGCGCAAGCGCGGCCTGCGCGGGCTGGCGGCTTGGATGGGCAGCGCTCTGGCCCCGGCGCGCGGCTGGCTGGAAACGGGCTATGCCTCGCCGCTGGTGCAGGCACTCTGGGCGCCCTGGGTGCTGCATTGCGGGCTGACCCCGGAGTCGGCCTATTCTGCCAAGATGGGCCGGGTCATTGCCTTTGCGCTGGAGGCGGCGGGCGCCCCGGTCATCAAGGGCGGATCGGGGGCCGGCGCGGCCGCCTTCTGCCGCCTGATAGAGTCCAAGGGCGGCACGATCCGCTGCAACGCCGATGCCGAGGAAATCACCGTCCGTGACGGCCGCGTCACCGGCGTTCGGCTGACGGGGGGCGAACACATCGCGTGCCGGTCGGTGCTGGCCTCGGTCGCGCCGGGGCAGCTTTACGGGCGGCTGCTGGGGGGCGTGAACCTGCCGGCCGAACAGGCGGCAACGCGGCGCTATCGCCACGGGCGCGGCGATTTCCAACTGAACTATGCGCTGGACGGTCTGCCGCAGTGGACCAGCCCGGACCTTGCGGATGTGGCGCTGATCCACCTGACCGACGGAATCGACGCCGTGTCGAAATCGGCCAACGAGGCCGAGCGCGGCATGCTGCCTGCCACCCCCACCATCTGCGTCGGACAGCCCAGCCGCATCGACCCGACGCGCGCGCCCGAAGGCAAGGCGGTGCTGTGGCTGCAAATCCCCGATGCGCCGCGCACCATCAAGGGCGACGCGGCCGGAGAAATCGCGGCGACCGACTGGGACGCCGCCAAGGAAGCCTTCGCCGACCGGATCGAAGCCATCCTGCGGCGCCACATCGCCAATTTCGACGCCATCAAGCGCAGCCGCCGCGCGTATTCGCCGGCCGATCTGGAACGGATGAACATCAACCTTGTCGGCGGCGATCCCTACGGCGGCGCCTGCTCGGTGGACCAGTTCTTCATCTGGCGCCCGTTCGCCCATTCCACCAACGGCGAAACCCCGGTGCGCGGGCTGATGCACATCGGCGCCTCGACCCACCCCGGGCCGGGCCTGGGCGGCGGATCGGGCTTCAACGCGGCAAAGGCGCTGGGGGCATGACCGACCAGTCCCCGCCCGAGCCGCCGCCCGAAACCCTGCCCCGGCTGGGCGAACTCGGGCTGTCGAACTTTGCGCCCTATCTGATGAACCGGATCATGGGCCGCTACAACGCCAGCTTCCGCGAGGAAATGGCCGAAATGGGCCTGACCACACCCAAGGCACGGGCACTAGCGGTGCTTTCCGTCATCGAGGGGCCGCTGATCCGCGAACTTGCGGTCTATGCCGTGGTCGAACAATCCACGCTGTCGCGCGCGCTGGACCAGCTGGCCGGCGAAGGGCTGGTGCGGCGCGCCACCGATGCCGCCGACAGCCGCGCGACCCGCGTGTTCATCACCGAGCCGGGGCGCGCTGTGTTCGAACGGCTCTGGCCGCACATGGCCCAGGCCCAGGCCCGCATGTTCCGCGGCATCCCCGAGGCCGAACGCGCGGCCTTTCTGGGCACGCTGAAGAAAATCCTGACCAATATCCGAAAACACGAACTCTGAGGGTTCCGTCATGGCAGAACGCAGTTTCAAGGCCGAAGTCCAGGACCTGCGCAAGGGCGCGGGCGACACCTTTACCGGCGAAGGCATTCTGGCCCTGACCAAGGCCCTGCTGGAAAACGGCGTGGGCTACGTCGGCGGCTATCAGGGCGCGCCGATTTCGCACCTGATGGATGTGCTGGCCGATGCCGAAGACCTGCTGAAGGAACTGGGCGTCCAGTTCGAAGCCAACGCCAACGAGGCCGCCGCCGCGGCGATGCTGGCCGCCTCGGTGCACTATCCGATCCGCGGGGCAGTCACCTTCAAGGGGCCGGTGGGGGTGAACGTCGCCTCGGACGCGCTGGCGAACCTTGCGTCTTCGGGGGTCAATGGCGGTGCGATCATCATCGTCGGCGAGGATTACGGCGAAGGCTCCAGCATCATGCAGGAACGCACCCATGCCTTTGCGATGAAGTCGCAGCTGTGGCTGATGGACCCGCGCCCCAACCTGCCCAGCATCGTGAAGGCGGTGGGAGACGCCTTCGAACTGTCCGAGGCCAGCAACACGCCGGTGATCCTGACGGTGCGGATCCGCGCCTGCCACGTCACCGGCAGCTTCCCCACCCGCGACAACCGCCGACCCGCCCTGACCGTGGCCGAGGCCGTGGCCCGCCCGCAATCGGATTTCCAACGCGTCGTGCTGCCGCCGATGTCGTTCACCCACGAACAGGAAAAGATCAAGGCGCGCTGGCCCAACGCCGAACGCTTCATCCGGGAAAAGGGCCTGAACGAGGTTTTCGGGCCGAAAACCGCCAAGGTCGGGCTGGTGCTGCAAGGCGGCATGTACAACGGCGTGATCCGCGCCTTGCAGCGGCTGGGCCTTGCCGACATCTTCGGCAACACCGAAGTGCCGATGTACGTGCTGAACGTCGCCTATCCGCTGGTGCCCGACGAATTCATGGCGTTCTGCGAAGGCAAGGACCACATCCTTGTGGTCGAGGAAGGCCAGCCCGAATTCATCGAACAGGCGCTGGCGACCTTCCTCTATCGCCGCGGCAGCAAGGTGATGCTGCACGGCAAGGACATCTTCCCGATGGCCGGCGAATACACCGGCCGGGTCATGCTGGACAGCATCACCGCCTTCCTGAAACAGGCCGCCCCCGACATGCTGCCCGCGCAGGTGCGCGCGCCCAACCAGGAACGGCCGAAGATCCCCGACCTGACGAAAACCGTGCCGATCCGCCCGCCGGGGTTCTGCACCGGCTGCCCCGAACGCCCGATCTTTGCCGCGATGAAGCTGGTGCAGGAAGAACTGGGCAAGCACCAGATCGCCGCCGACATCGGCTGCCACCTGTTCGGGTCCTTGCCGCCCTTCGAGGTCGGCGGGCAGACGATGGGCTATGGCCTTGGCCCCGCGGCCAACGGCGCCTTCGACGGCGGCGGGGAAAAGCGGCCCATCTCCATCATCGGCGACGGCGGATTCTGGCACAACGGGCTTTCCTCCAGCTTTACCAACATGGCCTTCAACAAGTCCGACGGCGTGGCGGTGATTGTCGACAACTACTACTCCGCCGCCACCGGCGGGCAGGACATTCCGTCCTCGCGCGCCGACAACGCCACCAAATCGACCAAACACCCGATTTCCAAGGCGCTGAAAGGCATCGGCATTACTTGGGTGCGCGAGGTGCCGCGCACCTATGACGTCGGTCACATGCGCGACGTGCTGCGCGAGGCGCTGACCACCCCGGAAAAGGGGCCCAAGGTCATCGTCGCCTCGTCGGAATGCATGCTCAACAAGCAACGGCGCGAAAAGCCGCTGGCACAAAAGGCCATCAAGGAAGGCCGCCGGGTGGAAACCCCGCGATTCGGCGTGGACGAGGATATCTGCACAGGCGATCACGCCTGCATGCGCCTGTCGGGCTGCCCCTCGCTGGGGTTGAAGGTGCTGGACGACCCCTTGCGCGACGATCCGGTGGCATCCATCGACCAAAGCTGCGTCGGCTGCGGCAACTGCGGCGAGGTGGCCGATGCCGCCATCCTGTGCCCCAGCTTCTACGAGGCGCGCGTGGTGCATAACCCCACCGCGTGGGAAACCCGCCTTGCCGGTTGGCGCGCCGCGGTGATCGGCTGGCTGCAGCGCCGCCGGGCCGCCCGCACGCTGAACTTCGGAGAAGTCGCATGAACGCGCCCCTTGCCCACCGCACCCCGGATGCCCGTCTGGAAGGCATCATCAAGCTGGCGATTCTGGCCGTCGGCGGCCAGGGCGGCGGCGTGCTGACCAACTGGATCGAGGATCTGGCCCGCGCCAACGGATACGCGGCGCAGGCGACGTCGGTTGCCGGGGTGGCGCAGCGCACCGGCGCCACCGTCTATTACATCGAGATGGCGCCGGCCGAAGGCGGCACGCCGATCTTTTCGCTGATGCCCGCCGGTGGCGACGTGGATGTGATGATCGCGGCCGAGATGATGGAGGCCGGGCGGTCGATCATCCGCGGCTTCGTCACGCCCGACCGCACCACGCTCATCGCCTCGACCCACCGTTCGCTGGCCGTGTCGGAAAAAATGGTGCCCGGCAACGGCATCGCCTCCAGCGACGAGGTGATGGCCGCCGCCGAAATCGCCGCGCGCCGCTTCATCGCTGCCAACTTCGATCAGGTCGCGGTGAAGCAGGGCTCGGTCATCTCCGCCTCGCTGTTCGGGGCACTGGCGGCCTCGGGGGCCTTGCCCTTTCCGCGCTCGGCCTTCGAGGACGCGATCCGCGCCAGCGGCAAGGGGGTCGAGGCCAGCCTTCGCGCCTTTGCCGCCGGGTTCGATGCCGCGCTGAACGGCTTGGCCGAACCGAAGTCTGCCCCGGCCCCCGCCGCGCCCCCGAAGGTTTCGGGCCCCGCCCGGCTGGTCGCCGAATGGGAAAGGCTGATGGCCCGCGTCGCCGCCCTGCCCACCCCGGTGGCCGAGCTTGCCCGCCCCGGTCTGGAAAAGGTGGTGGATTTCCAGGACCTGGCCTATGGCGCCGAATACCTCGACCGGCTGGATGCCGTGCTGGCGCAGGACAAGGCCGGCAACGGCTGGGCGCTGGGGCGCGAAGCGGCGAAATACATCGCCAATGCGATGGCCTATGACGACATCATCCGCGTGGCCGACCGCAAGACCCGCGCAACGCGGTTTGCCCGCATTCACGGCGAAATGGGCGTCAAGGACGGCAAGCTGCTGCAACTGACCGAATACTTCCACCCCCGGGCCGAAGAAATCACCAGCCTGTTTCCCGCCGCGATGGGCGCGCGCTGGCAGGCCAACCCGGGGCGCATGGCCTGGCTCGACAAGCGGTTCGGCAAGGGGCGCCGGCTGCGCACCGACAGCCTGCGCGCCTATGCGATGCTTTATGTGCTGGGCGGGTTGAAAGGCTGGCGCCGCAAGACCCTGCGCCACCGCCAGGAGCAGGAGCACCTCGCGCGATGGCTGGAAACCGCGATGGCCTACCGCGCCACCAATTACGACCTCGCGGTCGAGGTGATCCGCGCGCGCCGGCTGGTCAAGGGCTATTCCGATACCCATGCCCGGGGCCTGTCGAAGTTCGACCGCGTGCTGGGCGGCATCGCGCTGGTGGCGACTCGCGCCGATGCGGCCGACTGGGCGCGCCGGCTGCGCGAAGCCGCCTTGCAGGACGAAAAGGGCGTAGCGCTGGACGGGGCGATCGCCACGATCCGCAGCTTTGCCTGAGAGAAACCCTGTCCCGGGCTAGCCCCGGGACCTCTGCCCGGGCCTGCGCGCCGCCAGAAACAGGAGGCCCCGGGTCAAGCCCGGGGCGGGATTTGCTGGTCCGTCGTCCCGCCTATCCCCCCGGGTGCCAGCAGCCGGGTGAACAGCGTGTCCAGAAACCCCTCGGCCTCGGCATAGGGGTCGTGGCCGGGGCCGAGCACGGCGCGGACCTGGATTTCGAAATCGGCGTAATGCTGCGTCAACGCCCAGATCGAAAAGATCAGATGCTCGGGCGGCACCGCCGTCAGGCGCCCCTGATCCATCCAGCCTTGCAGCACCGCGGCCTTTTCCGCCACCAGCGCGCGCAGCGACCCCGACAGGCTGCCCGCCATGCGGGGCGCGCCTTGCAGCATCTCGTTGGCGAACAGCCGGCTTTCGCGCGGCATGTCGCGGCTCATTTCCAGCTTGCGGCGCACGTAAGCCAGCAGTTCGGCCATCGGTTCGCCTGCCGGGTCGAGGTCGCGCAGGGGCTGCAACCAGACATCCAGCAGGTTTTCCAGCAACTCGGCGTGGATCGCCTCTTTCGAGGGGTAGTAATACAGCACGTTCGGCTTCGACAGGCCCGCGGCTTCGGCGATCTGGTCCAGCGTGGCGCCGCGAAAGCCGAATTGCGAAAACACCTCCAGCGCCGCATCCAGGATCGTCTGGCGGTTGCGTTGCTGAATGCGCGATCGGGGGCGGGCTTCGGTCATGCGGGCTTGCGGTCGTGGTAGAGCGCGCCATAGGCCGAAGGTCGGTAATCCTCGACCGAGGCAGCACGGTGGGTGGTGCGCCCCAGCCAGGCGGGGGCAAAGTCCACCCCCCAGCCGGGGCCGTCGGGAATGGCGACATGGCCATCGGTCACGCGGAACGGATCCTGCACGAACAACCCGCGTTGCCAAGGATAGTAATCGTCGCCTTCGATGGAAAACTCCAGATACTTGCCCGGCGTGGCGATGCCGCCCATCAGATGCAGCGTGCAGACGGTGACCAGCGACAGGTTGGCGGCATGCGGTGTCACCGGCAGACCGGCGGCCGCGGCCATGTCGCAGACCTGAAGGCTGCGCGTCAGGCCGCCCAGATACATCACGTCGGGCTGCACCACATCGACCGAGCGCGTGCCCACGATGCGGCGCCACTGGGCCATGTCGCAGTCCTGCTCGCCCCCGGTCACGTCGATCTGCAACGCCTCGGTCACGTCGCGGGTTGCGTCGATGTCCCACCAGGGCACCGGTTCTTCGTAATGGCCGACGCCGTGGTCCTGCAGCATCCGCCCCACCGCGATGGCGCGCGGCACCGAAAAGCCCGAATTGGCATCGGCCAGCGTGTCGATGCCGTCGCCCAGCGCCCGGGTCACGGCGAGGATGATCGCTTCGGTCCGGCCGGGCCATTCGTCTGTGTCGGCGCCGCATTCGGCACCGATGCGGAACTTGGCCGCGGTAAAGCCCTGTTCGGCGCAAAACCGCTTCAGCCGCTCGGCCTCGGCTTCGGGGGTGATGTCGCGCTTCATCGAACTGGCATAGGCGCGGATGGGGCGCGGGGTGCCGCCCAGCAGCGCCACCACCGGCTTGCCTTCGCGCCGGCCGCGCAGATCCCACAAGGCGGTGTCGAGCCCGGCCAGCGCCCGGCACAGGTAGCTGCCCGGATACTTGTGTTCGCGC
Organism: Gemmobacter sp.; assembly: GCF_046292685.1. Taxonomy (GTDB): domain Bacteria; phylum Pseudomonadota; class Alphaproteobacteria; order Rhodobacterales; family Rhodobacteraceae; genus Wagnerdoeblera. The sequence continues at coordinate 3,037 of NZ_JBKBQM010000024.1, read as the reverse complement.
CGCAGGATGCGGTCGGCCAGCGCTGCCGGGGCCTCGGCATCGGCGCCCAGGACCCAGGGTACGATCTGGCGGTGAAAGACCTCGGCCGTGATGTCGGCATTGTAGTTGGCGCATTGGCCCCAGCCGGTCGCCCCTTCGCTGTCGGTCACGCGCACGGCACAGGTGAAGGCATCGGCAAAGGTTTCAAGGCGGGCGATCGTCGGCATCTGGTCCTCCGGGGTGCAGCCTGCACCGGGCGGGCGGCCGGGCGCAAGCCCCGGCTTGCCGGGGCCGGGGGGCTGCGCTAGGGCTGGGGGATGTTGTCCTATCAGCACGCCTATCACGCGGGGAACGCGGCCGATGTCCAGAAGCACGCGCTTCTGGCCTGGATGATCGACGCGATGACCGCCAAGCCCAAGGCGATGACCTATATCGAAACCCACGCCGGCCGCGGGCTTTATGCGCTGGACAGCGCCGAAGCGCGCAAGACCGGCGAGGCGGCGCAAGGCATCGGCCGGTTGGCCTTTCGCCTGGCCCCCGACCACCCCTATCGCCGCTGCATCGATGCGGTGCGCGCGGCGCATGGGCCCGCGGCCTACCCCGGCTCGCCGGTCATCGCAGGGCTCTTGCTGCGGGTGTTCGACCGCATCGTGGTGGCCGAACTGCACCCGCAGGAACATGCCGCGCTGGTGCAGGCGATGGCCCCTTTCGAGGCCGACGTCCGGCGCGAAGACGGTTTTGCCCTGGCGCGCGCGATCTGCCCGCCGATGCCGCGGCGCGGGATGCTGGTGATCGACCCCTCTTACGAAGTGAAGGAGGATTACGCCCGCCTGCCGCGCCTTGTGGCCGAAATCGCCCGCAAGTGGCCCGTGGGCGTGATCGTGCTGTGGTATCCGATCCTGACCGGCGGCGCGCATGCCCCTATGCTGGCCGCGCTGGAAGCGGCGCATCCGCAAGGCTTCCGGCACGAGGTCCGCTTTCCGCCGGTGCGCGAAGGGCACCGGATGGTCGGATCGGGGCTGTTCGTTCTCAACCCGCCCTGGGGGCTGGAGGCCGAGGCGGCGCGGATCTCGGCGCTGTTTGCGGCGTAAAGGCTTGTCTTTTTGCAATCTTGGCAGAGCAGAACCGGGGCACAGATGCAGCTTGAATATCACATTCTCGATGTTTTCACCGACCGGGCGTTTTCGGGCAACCCCTTGGCGGTGGTGCTGGGCGCCGACGGGCTGAGCGATGGCCAGATGCGGCGGCTGGCGCGCGAATTCAACCTGTCGGAAACCATCTTCGTGCAGGCGCCGGCCGACCCGGCCCATGCCGCACAGGTGCGCATCTGGTTTCCGACCGCCGAAATCCCCTTTGCCGGGCATCCGACCATCGGCTGTGCGGTGTTGCTGGCCGAATTGCGCGGCCTGTCGGGGCCGGTGGTGCTGGAAGAACGCGCGGGCCTCGTGCCGGTGACGTTGCGCGACGGGCTGGCCGAGTTGACCGCGCCGGTGGTGCCGCATGCGGTGGATGTGCCGGTGGCGGCCGAGGCCGTGGCGGCCGCGCTGGGGCTCGACCGGGTGACCTTTGCCGGGGTGTTCGGCGGTGGCCCGCAATTCCTGTTCGCGCGGCTGCCCGATCTGGCGGCCCTGGCGGCGGCATCCCCGCGCGAACCCCTGTGGTCCGGCCTGATGGCGGCGGCGGGGGTGGATTCGATCTGGGCCTATGTCGAGACCGGGCCGGATCGTGTGCGCGCGCGGATGTTTTCGCCCACGGCCGGGATCCCCGAAGACCCGGCCACCGGCTCGGCCACCGCGATTCTTGCGGCGGTGCGCCTGGCCCTTGGCCAGTTGCCCCAAGGCGAAAGCACGGTCACGGTGGATCAAGGCGTCGAGATGGGGCGGCCAAGCCGCTTGCGCCTGACGGCCGTGGTGAAGGATGGTGGGTTGGTCGCGGCCCGGGTGGCAGGGCGCGCGGTGCGGGTGGCGCAAGGGCGCATCCGGGTACCGGAGGAGGATTGAATGCCGAAAGGATACTGGGTCGCCCATGTCGATGTCCGCGACCCTGCGGCCTACGAGGCCTACCGCCAGGCGAATGCCGTGGCCTTTGCCAAATACGGCGCGCGGTTCATCGTGCGCGGCGGCGCGCAGGAGGTGCGCGAAGGCGCGGCCAAGGGCCGGACGGTGGTGATCGAGTTCGACAGCCCCGAGGTGGCGCGCGCCTGCTACGACAGCCCGGAATACCAGGCCGCCAAGGCGCTGCGCGACCCGGTGTCGTCGGGCGATCTGGTGATCGTGGCCGGCTGGGATGGTTAAGGGGGCAAAGCGGGGGGCCAGCCTCCGTTGGCATTGGGTCTCGAACCGATGGCAAACCGATGGCACCCCCCTGGGATAGTCGGGAACAGATGAAGGGGCTTCAGCGATGGTAATGGGTCTGTTGCGGCGGCTGGCTCAGCCCGGGCCGGTGGCCTTGCCGGCCGAGGAGGCGCGGCTGGCGCTGGCGGCCCTGCTGGTGCGGGCAGCGCGGGCGGACGGCAGCTATGAACGGGCCGAGGCGGCGCGGATCGACCGGGTGCTGATCGGGCGCTTCGGGCTGGACGCGGCCGGGGCCGCCGCCTTGCGCGCCGAAGCCGAGGCGGTCGAGGCCGAGGCGCCCGACACCGTGCGCTTTACCCGGGTGCTGAAGGACGCGGTGCCGCTGAACGACCGGATCGGGCTGATCGAGGCGATGTGGGCGGTGGTGCTGGCCGACGGCACCCGCGACGCCGGCGAGGACCGGCTGATGCGCATGGTCGCACCGCTTCTGGGCATCACCGACCGGGATTCGGGCCTGGCGCGGCAGCGCATGGAACGCAAGGGGATCTAGCCGATGCAAGCGAGCCTGCCGATGTACGATAGGCCCGAGGTTCAGGCCGCGAACGACCGGCTTTGGGCCGGCATCCGCGACCGGCTGCGCGCAGCCGGACTCGCCGCGCCCGAGACACTCGTGCGTGGGCGCTGGCCTTTGTGGGACCACTGGACCGCGCCCGACCTCGTGCTGTCGCAAACCTGCGGCCTGCCCTATCGCAGCCGGTTGCACG
>NZ_JBKBQM010000023.1:0-47129 GCF_046292685.1 Gemmobacter sp. | reverse complement strand
CGCCGGCCCCCCCCCCCCCCCCCCCCCCCCCCCCCCCCCCCCCCCCCCCCCCCCCCCCCCCCCCCCCCCCCCCCCCCCCCCCCCCCCCCCCCCCCCCCCCCGCTTATCTTGTGGGGTGCGGGGGGTGTGAAACCCCCCGCTTATCTTGTGGGGTGCGGGGGGTGTGAAGCCCCCGCTTTTCTCACCCGGTGCGGGGCCCGCCTTCCCGCTTTTCGGGTCAGCCGCGCCGTGCAGGGGGCCTCACAAGGCGCGGGCGGCTTCCAGCACCTCCTCGGCATGGCCGGCGACCTTGACCTTGGGCCAGACCCGGGCGATGCGCCCGTCGCCGTCGATCAGGAAGGTTGTGCGCTCCACCCCCCAGAACTTCTTGCCATACATCGATTTTTCGGCCCAGACGCCATAGTCCTCGCAAGTGGTGCTGCCTTCGTCCGAGGCCAGCACGATGCCCAGCCCGTGTTTGCGGCAGAACTTGTCATGGGCGGCGACGCTGTCCTTGGACACGCCGATCACGGTGACGCCTGCGGCGGCAAAGGCCTCGCGCCGGGCGGTGAAATCCAGCGCTTCGGTGGTGCAACCCGGGGTGTCGTCCTTGGGGTAGAAATAGACCACCACCTTCCCCGGCCGCAGCGCCGACAGGGTGATGCTGCCGCCGCCGTCGCGGGGCAGGGTGAAATCGGGGGCGGTGTCGCCGGGGTTCAGCATGGATCCCTCGCTTGGGGTTGACGATGTTTTGTGTTTTAGACCGCAGGATGCAAAGATAAAGCCATAGCCGGCCGCATTCGAAGGAACCGCCTGCATGACCGATGCGCAGGTCCCGCCCGTGGGGCCAGAGCCTTCGCCCCGGCGCCGCCGGCCGCGGCGCCCGGCCTTGCCGTGGCATCGGCGCCTTGGGCGTGCGGTGCTGCGGGCGGGGCTGGTGTTCGTGCTGTTCGTCGGGCTGCTGGCGGGGGCGGGCTGGCTGCTTGGCGGGCGGCCGCTGGCCTTGCCGGTCTGGCTGGTGGCCGAGGCCGAGATGCGGCTGAACAAGGCGCTGGATGGCAAGGCGGTCGCCTCGCTGGGTGGGGCCGAGGTGCTGTTCGCGCTGGACCGCCTGCCCGAGTTGCGCTTGCAGGATCTGCGGCTGGCGCGCCCCGGCGGCGGCGGCATCGTGCTGCCCGAGGCCCGGGCGCGGTTCGACGGCGCGGCCTTGCGGCGCGGCCGGGTCGAGCCCGTCGCCGTGCGCATCAGCGGCGCGCAGATCGCGCTGCGGCGCGGCCCGGACGGCCGGATCGACTTCGATTTCGGCGCCGAGGGGGCCGAGGCGCCGGCCACGCTGGCGCAATTGCTGGACCGGGTGGATGCGTTCTTCGCGGTGCCCGCGCTGGCGGCGCTGCACCGGGTGGAGGCCGACGCGCTGACCCTGACGCTGGACGACCGCCGCGCCGGCCGCGTCTGGACCGTGGGCGACGGGCGCGTGGCGTTGATCCGGGCCGAGGCGGAAACCGTGATCGACCTTGCCTTCGGGCTGGTCGGCGGCGCGGCGGGGCCGGCGACGGCGCAGGTGACCTTTGCGGTCGGGCATGGCGGGCAGGGGGCGCGACTGGCCGCGCGGGTCGATGGGGTGGCGGCCGCCGACCTTGCGGCACAGGCGCCGGTCCTGGGCTGGCTGGGGGTGCTGGAGGCGCCGATCTCGGGCGACCTGCGCGCCACCCTGGCCGCGGATGGCCGGCTCGATGCGCTGGACGGATCCCTGAGTGTCGGCGCCGGTGCCTTGCGCCCGGTAGAGGGGGCGCGGCCGGTGCCCCTGAACACCGCCGAAATCGTCTTCGGCTGGGATCCGGCGCGGTCGCGCATCACCGCGACGCGGGTGGTGGTGGACAGCCCGGCCTTGCGCCTGTCGGCGGCGGCCCATGCCGACCTGACCGGCATGGACGATGGCGTGCCCGACAGCTTTCAGGCGCAGATCCGGTTCGACGATGTGCTGGTGAACCCCGAAGGCGTGTTCGCCGAGCCGGTGCGGTTCACCCAGGGCGCGATGGACCTGCGGCTGCGGCTGGACCCGTTTTCGGTCGATCTGGGGCAACTGGCGCTGGTGGACGAAGGGCGCAACCTGCTGGCCCGCGGCGGCGTTTCGGCCGGCCGCGAGGGCTGGACCGTGGCGCTGGACCTGGAGCTCGACGCGATCCGGCACGACCGTCTGCTGGCGCTCTGGCCCGTGGGGCTGGTGCCCAACACCCGGGCCTGGCTGGTGGCGAACGTGCAGCAGGGCCTGTTGTTCGGGGTCAAGGCGGGGCTGCGGCTGCGACCCGGGCAGGAACCGCGCCTGTCGCTGGGCTACGAATTCGCCGGGGCCGATGTGCGGTTCATGCCGACCTTGCCGCCGATCCAGGGCGGGCGCGGCTATGCCAGCATCGAAGGGCAGGTTTATACTGCGGTGGTCGAGGATGGCCGCGTCACCCCGCCCGAAGGCGGCGACATCCGCGTGGCGCGGTCGGTGTTCCGGGTGCCCGATATCCGCAAGGTTCCGGCCGATGCCGAAATCACCCTGTCCACCGACAGCAGCCTGACGGCGGCCTTGTCGTTGCTGGACCAGCCGCCCTTCGGCTTTCTGGCCAAGGCGGGGTTGAAGCCCGACCTCGGCCAGGGCCGCGCGCGGCTGACCACCGAATTGCGCCTGCCGCTGGCGCGCCAGATCCGGCTGCCCGATGTGCGCTTCACCGTGCAGGGCACGCTGGAACAGGTGTGGTCCGACAAACTGGTCCCCGGCCGCGAGCTGGTGGCCGACCGGCTGGACCTGCGCGCCGACACCACCGAGATCGCCTTGACCGGGTCGGGCCGGCTGGGCAAGGCTACCTTCGATGCGCGCTGGGTGCTGCCGCTGGCCGCCGGGGCAGGCGGCGCGAGCCGCGTGACGGGGACGGTGGCGCTCGACCCCGGGTTTGCGGCCGAATTCCTGCCGGGGCTGGGAAACGGGGCGCTGAGCGGCGCCGGGCGCGCCGCCTTCGAGGTGGCCTTGCCGCGCGATGCCCCGCCGGTGCTGAGCCTGAAGTCCGACCTGGGCGGTGCGGCGGTGCGCATTGCCGACCTCGGCTGGTCCAAACCGGCGGCGACGCGGGGGCGGCTGGAGGTGACGGGGCGCCTTGCCGCGCCCGTGGTGCTGGACCGCGTGCTGCTGGAGGGGCCGGGCCTGTTGGCCGAGGGGCGGCTGGAACTGGCATCCGACGGCGGGTTGGCGCGGCTGGGCCTCGCGCGCCTGCGCCTCGGCCAATGGCTGGATGCCAAGGCGGAAATCGCCGGGCAAGGCAAGGGGCGCCCGCTGGCCGTGCGCCTGACCGGCGGCACCGCCGACCTGCGCCGCCTGCCTGCCGCCGGTGCGCCGGCGCCATCGCGGGGCACGCTGGCCGGCGGGGCGCCGCTGGAGGTGGCGCTGGACCGGGTGCAGGTCTCGGGCGGGATCGCGCTGACCGGGGTGCAGGCGCGGCTGCGCCCCGGGGCGCAAGGGCTGGACGGCACCTTTGCGGGGCGGCTGAACGGCCAGGTGCCGGTGACGGGCCGGATGCAGCCCGGTCCGCGCGGCACCGCGTTTCGCGTGCGCGCCGAAGATGGCGGCGCGGCCCTGGCGGCGGCGGGGCTGTTTGCCAAGGCGTCGGGCGGCGTGATGGATCTGGCGATCGCCCCTACCGGGCGCCCGGGGCATTACGAAGGCAGCATCGACATGACCGGGTTTCGCGTGCGCCGGATGCCCGCGCTGGCCGAGCTGCTGAACGCGGCCAGCATCGTGGGGCTGATCGACCAGCTTGCCACTTCGGGCCTCGTCTTTGCCGAGGCCAAGGGCCGCTTTCGCCTGACGCCCGCGGCGATGGAACTGACCGAGGGCCGCGCGGTGGGTGCCTCGTTCGGCGTGTCGCTGGAAGGGGTCTATTACAGCGACGAAGACCGGCTGGATCTGCGCGGCGTGATCTCGCCTTTCTACCTGATTAACGGTATCGGTGCGGTGCTGACGCGGCCCGGCGAAGGGCTGGTCGGCTTTACCTATCGCGTTCGCGGCAAGGCGGCCAACCCGCAGGTCACCGTCAACCCCTTGTCGGTGCTGGCGCCCGGGTTCTTGCGCGACTGGCTGCGCCGCCCCGCCGCAAGACTGGACAACCGATGAAACTGGACGACTTCGATTTTCACCTGCCCGAAGACCTGATCGCCACCCGACCGGCGCGGCCGCGGTCCTCGGCCCGGCTGCTGCTGGCCGAAGCCGACCGGATCGACGACCGCCACGTCTTCGACCTGCCGGGCATCCTGCGCGCCGGCGACCGGCTGGTGCTGAACAACACCCGCGTCATCCCCGCGCGGCTGACCGGGCAGCGCCGGCGCGACAGCGCGCAAGGCAGCGTTTCGGCGCGGGTGGAGATCACCCTGATGGAGCCGCAACCCGCCGGGACCTGGCGCGCGATGGCCAAGCCCTTGCGCAAGCTGGCGGCGGGGGAAACCGTGGTGTTTTCGCCCGATCTGTCGGCCAAGGTGGTGGAGCGCGGCGCCGAAGACGTGGTTCTGGCCTTCAACCTGACCGGCGACGATTTCGACGCGGCGCTGGCGCAGGCGGGGGCCATGCCCTTGCCGCCCTACATCGCCGCCCGCCGCGCCCCCGATGCGCAGGACATGGACGATTACCAGACCGTCTTTGCCCGCCATGCCGGCGCGGTGGCCGCGCCGACCGCCAGCCTGCATTTCGACGAGGCGCTGTTGCAGGCCTTGCGTGCCGCCGGCATCCAGTTCACCGAAGTGACGCTGCATGTGGGCGCCGGCACCTTTCTGCCGGTGAAGGTCGAGGATGTGACCACGCATCGCATGCATGCCGAATGGGGCGAGGTCACGCCCGAGGCCGCGGCCCAGATCAACGCCACCCGTGCCGCGGGCGGGCGGGTGATCGCCGTGGGCACCACGGCGCTGCGGCTCTTGGAAAGTGCTGCGACCGATGCCGGCGTTGCCCCCTGGGTCGGCGAGACCGACATCTTCATCTATCCCGGTTTCCGCTTCCGGGTGGTGGACGGGCTGATGACCAACTTCCACCTGCCGAAATCGACGTTGCTGATGCTGGTGTCGGCGCTGATGGGCAAGGACCGGATCGACCGCATCTATGCCCATGCGGTCGGCAACCGCTATCGCTTCTTCAGCTATGGCGATGCGTCGCTGCTGCTGCCCGACTGAGCATGTGGGCGTTCCAGCCGTCGGCCGCGCGCGTGCCTGTGGGGGCAAAGCCTGCGCGGGCCAGCAACCGGGCCGAAGGCGCGTTGTCGGGGTGGGTGTAGGCGACGATTCGGCGCAGGTCGGGCCGCAGGCCCCAGGCCAGCGCCAGCGCCTGCTGCACCGCCGCCAGCGCCAGCCCCCGGCCGCGATGCGCCCGGCCCAGCCAGTAGCTGAGTTCGGCCTCGTCGGGGGCAAGGCCCGCGCCTTGCCACAGCAGCCGCACCTGGCCGGCCGGGCCTTGTGCCGTGTCGATGCAGCGCACGAGGTGGTGCGCGGCGCCGGCAATCGCGATCAGGTCGGCCACGGTGTCGGGCGTCAGCGGTTGCGGCATGGCTTCGGGCAGGAATTGCCACAGGCCGGGGTCGTCCATCAGCGCATGGCAGGCGGCGATATCGTCGCCCGACCAGGGGCGCAGGCGCACCGGCACCTGCCGGGCCCAGACCGGCAGCACAGGGTCGTCGCCGGCATCGCGGGCGCTGGCCAGCACCAGCCCGCCTTGCGCCGGACACCAGGCAAGGGCCAGGCCATTGGCGCGGGCGGCCGCAATCTCGGCCGCGGACAGCGGCCCCGACCAGCGCGGGCGGTCCAGCACCAGATCGGCATTCAGGGGCAGGCGGAAACCGGATTGTCCTTGCATCGTCTCCTCCGGGTCAAGGGGGTGGCGGTGGCGGGCGGCGGTGGTTTCGGGATGCCGGGTTTCGGGCCGAACCTGTCGCGGTTGTGACGGACGGCCCCTTGCCCCCGGCGTTAGGGTTGGAAATAGCCGGAATCGTCGCCCGATCCTCGGGCCGAGTCCACTGACAAACCCGTTATCGGCGCGCCTGGCGCGCCGCAGGAGACACCATGCTGAAGGTTCTGGGCACATCGTGGCCGCTGCTGCTGGGGGTGATGCTGCTGATGGTGGGCAACGGTGTGCAAGGCTCGTTGCTGGGGATCCGCGGGTCGATCGAAGGGTTCTCGACCTGGGAAATGTCGTTCGTGATGTCGGCCTATTTCCTGGGCTTTCTGGGCGGGTCGCGGCTGGCGCCCGGCATGATCCGGCGGGTGGGGCATGTGCGGGTGTTCGCGGCGCTGGGGTCGCTGATTTCGGCGGTGCTGGTGCTTTACCCGGTCATCCCCGATGTCGCCGCATGGACGATCATGCGGGTGGTGATCGGGTTCTGCTTTTCGGGCGTCTATGTCACCGCGGAAAGCTGGCTCAACAACGCCTCGGCCAACGAGACGCGGGGGCAGGCGCTGTCGCTTTACATGATCGTGCAGATGATCGGCATCATTGCCAGCCAGGCGCTGCTCAACGCGGGCGATCCTTCGGGGTTCTTGCTGTTCATCATTCCGTCGGTGCTGGTCAGCCTTGCCTTCACGCCGATCCTGCTGGCGGCCACGCCGGCGCCGGTGTTCGACACCACGCAGAGGCTGGGGTTCCGGCGGCTGTTCCAGGTGTCGCCGCTGGGCTGCGCGGGCATGCTGATGACCGGCGGGGTCTATTCGGCGATGTTCGGCATGGCCTCGGTCTGGGGGATGATGGAAGGGCTGTCGGTGCCGCAGATCTCCATCTTCATCGGGGCGATGTATGTGGGTGGGCTGGTGCTGCAATACCCCATCGGCTGGGTGTCCGACCGGATGGACCGTCGCACGGTGATCCTGCTGTTGTCCTTTGCCGGGGCGGGGTCGATGTTCCTCGCGGCGGCGGTGGATGCGGGTTTCGTGCTGCTGGTGGCGCTGAGCCTTGCGCTGGGCGGCATCGTCAACCCGCTGTATTCGCTGCTGATCGCGCATACCAATGACTTTCTGGGCAAGGAGGAGATGGCCGGTGCTTCGGCGGGGCTGCTGTTCCTCAACGGGCTCGGGGCCATTGCCGGGCCGCTGGTCACCGGCTGGATGATGGAAACCATCGGCCCGCGCGGGTTCTTCCTGTTCATCGGGGTGCTGCTGGGGGCGCTGGGGCTTTACGGGCTGTGGCGCATGACGCGGCGGGCGACGCCGCGCGGGGCGCCGGGCTTTGCGCCGATTACGCCCAATGCCTCGGCGCTGGCGGTGGAAGCGGTGCTGGACCGCCCCAGCGAAGCCTCTGCGCGCTGAGATTGCGCGGCGGCGCGGAACCTGCCACTCTGGCCCGGAACGCGGAGGGGTGGGATGAGCGATCCGGTCACGGTGCTGGACTATTGGCTGGGCGAGCTGGGCCCCGAAGGCTGGTATGCCGGCGGCGCCGATCTGGATGCCGAGATCCGCGACCGTTTTGCCGACCTGTGGCAGGCGGCGGCCGACGGGGGCCTTGACCACTGGGTCGAAGGGCCGGCGGGGGCGCTGGCCTTCATCGTGGTGACGGACCAGTTTCCGCGCAACATGTGGCGCGGCACGGCGCGCGCCTTTGCCACCGATGCCGCCGCCCTGGCCGCCGCCCGCACCGCCCTGACCGCCGGGTGGGACATGGCCGCCCCCGAACCCGAACGGCAGTTCTTCTATCTGCCGCTGATGCATTCCGAAGCCATGCAGGACCAGCTCGACTGTATTCGTTTGATGGCTGAACGAATGCCGGAAACCGGCGAGTCCAACCACCTGCACGCCAGGGCCCACGCCGAGGTGATCCGCCGTTTCGGCCGCTTCCCCTATCGCAACGCGGCGCTGGGGCGCGACACGACGGCCGAGGAGGCGGCATTTCTGGCTGCCGGCGGCTATGCCTTGGTGGTCGAGGCGCTGAAAGCGGCCGGGAATTGAGGCGATGCGCCAGCCATGCACGCTTTGCATGGCGGTGTGGCATTGCTGCAATTGCTCGGTCCAGGAAAATAGTTTAACGGTAAACCACTTTTCCAAGGGAGGGAAGAATGGCCGCCAGAAACTTCGACATGATCGTGATCGGGGCCGGCCCCGGGGGCTATGTCGCCGCCATCCGGGGGGCGCAGCTGGGCCTGTCGGTCGCCATCGTGGAACGCGAGCATCTGGGCGGCATCTGCCTGAACTGGGGCTGCATCCCGACCAAGGCGCTGCTGCGGTCGTCCGAAGTGTTCCACCTGATGCATCGGGCCAGGGAATTCGGGCTGAAGGCCGACAACATCGGCTATGACCTCGATGCCGTGGTGGCCCGGTCGCGCGGCGTGGCCAAGCAGCTGGCGGGCGGCATCGGCCATCTGATGAAGAAGAACAAGGTGACCGTGGTCATGGGCACGGCCACGCTGCCGGCGCCGGGCATGGTCAGCGTCAAGACCGACAAGGGGGTGGAGGATCTGACCGCCCCCGCCATCGTGCTGGCCTCCGGCGCGCGGGCGCGCGAGTTGCCGGGGCTGGAGGCGGATGGCGACCGGGTCTGGACCTACAAGCACGCGCTGGTGCCGAAGCGGATGCCCAAGGATCTGCTGGTGATCGGCTCGGGCGCCATCGGGATCGAATTTGCCAGCTTCTACAACACGCTGGGCGCGAAAACGACCGTGGTCGAGGTGATGGACCGCATACTGCCGGTGGAGGATGCCGAGATCGCGGCCTTTGCGAAAAAGCAGTTCGTCAAGCAGGGCATGACGATTCTGGAAAAGGCGACCGTGAAGAAGCTGGACCGCGACGCCACCGGCGTCACCGCGCATATCGACCAGGGCGGCAAGGTGGAAACCCGCCGGTTCGACACGGTGATTTCGGCCGTGGGCATCGTCGGCAATGTCGAAGGGCTGGGGCTGGAGGCGCTGGGGGTCAAGGTGGACCGCACCCATGTCGTCACCGACGCCCACTGCCGGACCGGGGTGAAGGGCCTTTATGCCATCGGCGACATCGCCGGTGCGCCCTGGCTTGCGCACAAGGCCAGCCATGAAGGCGTGATGGTGGCCGAACTGATCGCGGGCCAGCATCCGCACCCGATCAAGCCCAACAGCATCGCCGGTTGCACCTATTGCCACCCGCAGGTCGCAAGCGTCGGCCTGACCGAGGAAAAGGCCAGGGCGGCCGGGCATGAGGTGAAGGTCGGCCGCTTCCCCTTCCTCGGCAACGGCAAGGCCATTGCCCTGGGCGAACCCGAAGGGCTGGTCAAGACCGTGTTCGATGCCAAAACCGGCGAATTGCTGGGCGCGCACATGGTCGGCGCGGAAGTCACGGAACTGATCCAGGGTTATGTGGTGGGACGCACGCTGGAGACGACCGAGGCCGAGCTGATGGAAACCGTGTTCCCGCATCCGACCCTGTCGGAAATGATGCACGAGGCGGTGCTGGACGCCTACGGCCGCGCGCTGCATTTCTGAGCCGCGCGGTCGCGCTCAGGCGGGGCTGCCTCTGGCGGGCAACCGGTCGGCCATCGGCTCCCACCCTTCGCCCGAGACGATCAGGCAGGTGCGCCCGTCGGGCAGGGTGACGGTGACCGTCCAGCTGCCGGTGCGGGCCGAGGCGAACAGTTCCACCACCGACGAGGGGCCGGCCAGGCCCATGCCGCGGCGGGTTTCGTGGTATTTGTCCGACAGCACCGCCAGCACCTCGGCCCGGGGGCCGCAGGTTTGCGGCATCGTCTGGCCGTGGCTGGCATGGGTGGCCAGGATCAGCCCGGCAAAGCCGAGCGAAAGCGCAAAGAGTCGGTCCATCGGTCTGCCTTTCGTCTTGGCGGTGCCCGGCGCCGGACCGGGGCGGTCCGGCGGCTGGCGGCCGCAGGTTTCGGGGTTTCGTGCCGCGCCCGGGGGGGCGCATGGGGAAAGCCTGCCGCACAGGTGCCAAGAACGGGTTAACCCGCCGCACGCCGAAGGCGCCGCATCGCAGCGAAAACGGGCTTGCGGAATCGGTCGCAGACGTGATCCATGACGCAACAAAATTACGAGGGTAGAATCATGGACCTGCAAGCCCGCCCCTGGCGTTCGGTGCTGTATATCCCCGGCTCGAAGGAGCGCGCGCTGGAAAAGGCGGCCGGTCTGCCGACCGATGCCATCATCTTCGATCTGGAAGATGCGGTCGCGGCCGAGGAAAAGCCCCGCGCCCGGGCGCTGCTGGCCGAAACCCTGCGGACCCGCGATTTCGGCGGCCGCGCCCGCATCGTGCGCATCAACGGGCTCGGCACCGCCTGGGGCGCCGACGATGTGGCGGCGATGGTCGGCGTGCCGCTGGAAGCGGTGCTGATCCCCAAGGTCGACAGCGCCGCCGATGTGCAGGCGGTGGCCGACCGGATCCCGGACGTGGACCTGTGGGCGATGATGGAAACCCCGCTGGGCATGCTGAACGCCGCAGGGATTGCGGCGCACCCGCGGCTCACGGGCATGGTGATGGGCACCAACGACCTGGCCAAGGATCTGGGCACCCGCTTTCGCCCCGACCGCCTGCCGCTGCTGACCGGGCTGGGCCTGTGCCTGCTGGCGGCGCGGGCGCATGGCGTGACCATCGTGGACGGCGTTTACAACGCCTTCAAGGATGCCGAGGGCCTGCGCGCCGAATGCGTGCAGGGCCGCGACATGGGGTTCGACGGCAAGACGCTGATCCACCCCGACCAGCTGGCGGTGGCCAACGAGGTCTTTGCCCCGTCGGAGGCGGAAATCGACCTGGCCCGCCGCCAGATCGCGGCCTTCGAGGCCGCACAGGCCGCCGGGCAGGGGGTTGCGGTTGTGGATGGCAAGATCGTGGAAAACCTGCATATCGTCACCGCACGGGCAACGCTGGCCAAGGCGGCTGCGATTGCCGCGATGGCAGGCTGACCCCTGCCGCAGCAAGCGAAGGGCTGGCGATGTATCTGACGATCCTGATTTTCGGCGTGGCGCTCTGGTGGGGCGCGCATCTGTTCAAGCGGTTGGCGCCCGAGGCGCGGGCGGCGATGGGCGACAAGGGCAAGGGCCTGATGGCGGTGCTGCTGCTGGCGTCGATCGTGCTGATGGTGGTGGGCTATCGCGGGGCCGATGTCACGGTGCTGTGGACGGCGCCTGCGTTTTTCACCCATATCAACAACCTGCTGGTCCTGCTGGCCTTTTACCTGTTCGCGGCCGATGGCCTGAAGGCGCGGGCGGCCATTTCCATGCCCAACCCGCAGTTGACCGGGTTCAAGTCCTGGGCCCTGGCGCATCTGCTGGTGAACGGCGATGTGGCGAGCGTCATTCTGTTCGGCGGTCTGCTGGCCTGGGCGGTGGTCGAGGTGATCGTGCTCAAGCGGGCGGGCGTGCGGCCGGCGCAGCGGCCTTGGGGCGGGGTCAGGGCCGAGGGCATCGCGCTGGTGGCGACGGTGGTTCTGGTTGGCGTCGTCGGCTGGATCCACAACTGGCTGGGTTACTGGCCCTTCGGGTGATGCGATGAAGCTGTATCGACTGCTGACCGACGACGACACATCGGCCTTCTGTCACAAGGTGACGGCGGCCTTGAACAAGGGCTGGGTGCTGCATGGCAGCCCGTCCTATGCCTTCGACGCGGCGCGCGGGGTGATGCGCTGCGCGCAGGCGGTGGTGAAGGATGCGCCGGGCACCTACACGCCCGAGACGAAACTGGGCGAGCAGTAAGGCGCGCTGCCCCCCGGTCGGGCCCACCCCGGGCCCGACTGCCCCCGCGATATTCCGGAACAGATACAGGAGCAGGGCCGTGAAGACCAATCCGGGCCGTTTTTTCGAGGATTACCGGGTGGGCGAGGTGATCCGCCATGCGGTGCCGCGCACGCTGTCGGGGGGCGAGCGGGCGCTGTATCATGCGCTTTATCCCGCGCGGCACGCGCTGTATTCCTCGGATGCCTTCGCGCGGGCCTGCGGGTTGCCGGCCAGCCCGCTGGACGATCTGATCGCGTTTCACACCGTGTTCGGCAAGACCGTGCCCGACATCAGCCTGAACGCGGTAGCGAACCTTGGCTATGCCGAAGGGCGCTGGCTGGCGCCGGTATACCCGGGCGACACGATCCGGTCGGAATCGGAGGTGATCGGGGTCAAGGAAAACTCCAACGGGCAATCGGGCAACGTCTATGTCCGCACCCGGGGCCTGAACCAGCACGGCGAGGCGGTGCTGGAGTATGTGCGCTGGGTGATGGTGCGCAAGCGCCGCGTCGAGGCGCCCGCGCCGCCGGCGGTGGTGCCGGAGCTGCGCAAGGTGGTTGCGGCGCAGGATCTGGTGGTGCCGCAGGGGCTGGATTTTTCGGCCTATGATTTTGCGCTGGCAGGCGAGCGGCACCGCTGGGGCGATTACGAGATCGGCGAGACGATCGACCATGTGGACGGCGTGACCATCGAGGAGGCCGAGCACATGCTGGCCACGCGCCTGTGGCAGAACACCGCCAAGGTGCATTTCGATGCCACCTTCCGCCCCGACGGGCGGCGGCTGATCTATGGCGGGCATGTCATCAGCCTGGCCCGCGCGCTGTCGTTCAACGGCTTGGCCAATGCGCAGATGCTGGTGGCGCTGAACGCAGGCGCCCATGCCAACCCCTGCTTTGCCGGCGACACGGTGCGCGCCTGGTCCGAGGTGCTGGACAAGGCCGAGACCGCGGCCCCCGGGGTGGGGGCGCTGCGGCTGCGGCTGGTGGCAGCGAAAGCCGGGGCGGCGCCGTTTGCGCTGAAAGGGGCCGATGGCAAATACCTGCCGGAGGTGTTGCTGGACCTCGACGTCTGGGCGTTGATTCCTCGTTGACGCGACGGTTTCGGTGGGGCTCGCCAGACAGGTTGTGCCCGGTTTTCGGGCATCTGGCCCTGATGCTGCACTGCGGCGTTGCACGGCGGGAACAGGGCGTGTCCTGGCTGCATCAGCGGCAGGATTTGCCGCGCCCCCCTCTGTTCGACACGCCTTCGTCATGGTTCTGTCAAGGCTGCGAAACGCTTAAACAACGTGCACCCGATGCGCAAGTTCCTGACCTCGACCGCTCTCGCCGCCGCCGCGCTGGCTGCCCCGTCTCTGGCCGCCGCGCAGGGCCTTTCGTTCTCGGGCGGTGTCACGCTGACCAGCGAATACGTTGCCAACGGCCTCAAGCAAAGCGACGGCCCGGCGTTCCAGCCCTGGATCGAAGGCGAGATCAACGGCTTCTACTTCGGTGCCTGGATGTCGAACGTGGATCGGGTCATCACCGGCTCGTCGTCGGAAATCGACCTCTACTTCGGCTATCGCAACGAAGTCGGCAAGTTCAGCTACGACATCGGCTATGCGCGCTATTTCTACCGGAACCCGCGCGTGAACTGCTGCGGCGAGATCATCGGCAACTTTGGCTATGCTGCGACCGATGCGCTGAGCCGGGCTTGCGCGTGGCGCATGACCCGAGCGCCAAGGTCACCAACACCAGCCTGTCGATGGGCTATGCCATCAACGACAAGCTGTCGCTTGAGGCGAAATACGGCAAGATCAACAAGGGCGGCCACAAATACTGGTCGGTGGGTGGCAGCTATGCCATCAACGACAACTTCGGTATCGGTTTGGCCTATCATGACACCAACATCTCCAAAGGGCTTGCGGTTCTTTCGCTGGATTACAGCTTCTCGTTCCGCTGATCGGACGACATGATTGCCCGGCGGGCCGCGACGCGAGTCGCGGCCCGTTCGCATTTGCGGCATGGCCGCCTCTCATGCCGTGATCACACGCAATTTTTTTGTGATCGCAAAGTGGCATTTTTCCGCTGTTAGCGCCGCATCGCCCGTGATTGCAGCCGCTTGGCACGTGACAGGCGCGTGAAATGCGCTATGAAAAGGCCAAAGACAGCGGCAGGCACCCGCTGCCAGCAAAAGGGAACCCAGCGATGGCCGAGACGAAACGGGTGGAACGCCCCCTGTCGCCGCATCTGCAGATCTATCGTCCGCAAATCACCTCGATCAGTTCGATTCTGACCCGGATCTCCGGAAACGGGCTGATCGTCGCGGTGGTTCTGGCCGTGTGGTGGTTGCTGGCCGCCGCCACGGGCGATGCCTATTTCGCCACCGCCGATGCGGTGGTGCGGTCGTGGTTCGGCAAGCTGGTGTTCCTCGGGTCGATCTGGGCGGTCTGGTACCACTACCTCGCCGGCCTGCGGCACCTTTACTACGATGCCGGCAAGGGGCTGGACATTCCCACCGCCGAAAAGCTTGGCTGGGCCTGCATCATCGGGTCGGTCGTGCTGACCGTGCTTACCGTCATCATTCTCTGAGGAAACTGCCATGCGCTACCTGACCGATCGCAAGCGCGCCGAAGGCAAGGGCGCCTCGGGCACCGGGACCGAACACCACTGGTCGATGCAGGTGTCGGCCGTGGGGCTGGCGCTGCTGGTGCCGGCTTTTGTCTATGTCTTCGGCTCGGCCCTGGGCGGCACGCGCGAAGAGGTGCTGGCCACGTTCTCTCGTCCGTTCCCGGCCATCCTGACCGCGCTGGTGCTGGTGGTGGGGATGCAGCATTTCCGCAAGGGTGCGCAGATGATGATCGAGGACTATGCCCGCGGCACCGCGCGCAAGGTCGCCGTCATCGCGGTGACCGCGCTCAGCTACACCATCGTTGCGACCGGCCTTTACGCTTTGGTCAAGATCGCGCTCTGAAGGACGAAACGCATGGCAGCTTATGCTTATGAAACGCACGACTACGATGTCGTGGTGGTCGGCGCCGGCGGCGCGGGTCTGCGCGCCACGCTGGGCATGGCCGAGCAGGGGTTGCGCACCGCCTGCATCACCAAGGTGTTCCCGACCCGCAGCCACACGGTGGCCGCGCAGGGCGGCATCGCCGCCAGCCTGTCGAACATGGGCCCCGACCACTGGCAGTGGCACATGTACGACACGGTGAAGGGCAGCGACTGGCTGGGCGACACCGACGCGATGGAGTATCTTGCGCGCGAGGCGCCCAAGGCGGTGTACGAGCTGGAGCACTATGGCGTGCCGTTCAGCCGCACCGAGGACGGCAAGATCTACCAGCGCCCGTTCGGGGGCCACACCACCGAATTCGGCGAAGGCCCGCCGGTGCAGCGCACCTGTGCCGCGGCCGACCGCACCGGGCACGCGATCCTGCACACGCTCTATGGCCAGTCGCTCAAGCAGAAGGCCGAGTTCTACATCGAGTATTTCGCGCTCGACCTCATCATCACCGACGGTGTCTGCACCGGCGTGGTAGCGTGGAAGCTGGATGACGGCACCATGCATGTGTTCAACGCCAAGATGACGGTGCTGGCGACCGGCGGCTATGGGCGGGCCTATTTCAGCGCCACCAGCGCCCATACCTGCACCGGCGACGGCGGCGGCATGGTGGCGCGCGCCGGCCTGCCCTTGCAGGACATGGAGTTCGTGCAGTTCCACCCGACCGGGATTTACGGCTCGGGCTGCCTCATCACCGAAGGGGCGCGCGGCGAAGGCGGTTACCTGACCAACTCGGAAGGCGAGCGGTTCATGGAACGCTACGCCCCGACCTACAAGGATCTGGCCAGCCGCGATGTGGTCAGCCGCTGCATGACCATCGAGATCCGCGAAGGCCGCGGCGTGGGGCCGAACAAGGACCACATCCACTTGCACCTGAACCACCTGCCGCGCGAGACGCTGGAACTGCGCCTGCCGGGCATTTCCGAAAGCGCGCGCATCTTTGCCGGCGTGGACGTGACCAAGGAACCCATCCCGGTGCTGCCGACCGTGCACTACAACATGGGCGGCATCCCGACCAACTACTGGGGCGAGGTGCTGAACCCGACCCCGGGCAACCCGGACGCGGTGTTCCCCGGCCTGATGGCGGTGGGCGAGGCGGGTTGCGCCTCGGTGCATGGGGCCAACCGGCTGGGCTCCAACAGCCTGATCGACCTGGTGGTGTTCGGCCGTGCCGCCGCCATCCGTGCAGGGCAGGTGGTGGACCGCGCCGGGGCCGTGCCGCCCACCAACAAGGCCGAGGTGGACCGCGCGCTGTCGCGCTTCGATGCCTTCCGCCATGCCAAGGGCACAGTGTCCACGGCCGAGTTGCGGCTGGAAATGCAGAAGACCATGCAGGCCGATGCCGCCGTGTTCCGCACCGACAAGACGCTGGCCGAAGGCTGCGCCAAGATGGACAGCGTGGCGCGCAAGATGGACGACCTGAAGGTCACCGACCGCAGCCTCGTCTGGAACTCGGACCTGATGGAAACGCTGGAACTGGCGAACCTGATGCCGAACGCGCTGGCGACCATCGTGGCGGCCGAGGCGCGCAAGGAATCGCGCGGTGCCCATGCCCACGAGGATTATCCGAACCGCGACGATGTGAACTGGCGCGTGCACAGCCTGGCGCATGTGGACGGGCACAAGGTCACGCTGTCGACCCGGCCGGTGCACCTCGACCCGCTGACGACCGAGGCCGAAGGCGGGATCAGCCTGAAGAAGATCGCGCCCAAGGCGCGCGTCTACTGATGCGCGCGCGGCCTGCCAGCCTGACGGGTGCCTTGCTGCTGCTGGCAGCCTGCGGGCCCGAAACGGTTGCGCAGGCCGAACGCAACTGCCTGCAACAGGCGCGGCTGGCCGAACGGCCCCGCGGGACGGTCGAGCTGGGCATCGGCTCGGGCGGCCGCCGCCATGCGGCGCTGGATCTGGAAATCGCCTCGGATTTCCTGCTGGGCCGCGACCCTGCCGATGTCTGGCAGGCCTGTGTGGTGCAACGTTCCGGCCAGTTGCCCACGCGCCCCTACACCCTTTTGCGAAACTGAAAGGTCCCGACCGATGGTCCAGTTCACGCTGCCGAAAAACTCCACTGTCCGCACCGGCAAGACCTGGCCGAAGCCCGAAGGCGCCAAGCGGTTGCGCAAGTTCCAGATCTATCGCTGGAACCCCGATGACGGGAAGAACCCGCAGGTCGATACCTATTTCGTCGATCTGGATACCTGCGGCCCGATGGTTCTGGACGCGCTCATCAAGATCAAGAACGAGATCGACCCCACGCTGACCTTCCGCCGGTCGTGCCGCGAAGGCATCTGCGGGTCTTGCGCGATGAACATCGACGGCATCAACACGCTGGCCTGCATCTATGGCCTGGACGAGATCAAGGGCGACGTGAAGATCTATCCCTTGCCGCACATGCCGGTCATCAAGGATCTGATCCCGGACCTGACCCATTTCTACGCCCAGCACGCCAGCATCATGCCCTGGCTGGAAACCAAGACGAACCGCCCGGCCAAGGAATGGCGCCAGTCGATCGAGGATCGGAAAAAGCTCGACGGCCTCTATGAATGCGTGATGTGCGCGTCCTGCTCCACCTCGTGCCCGTCCTACTGGTGGAACGGCGACAAGTATCTGGGCCCGGCGGCCCTGCTGCACGCTTACCGCTGGATCATCGACAGCCGCGACGAGGCCACGGGCGAGCGGCTGGACCAGCTGGAAGACCCGTTCAAGCTTTACCGTTGCCACACGATCATGAACTGCGCCAAGACCTGCCCCAAGGGGTTGAACCCGGCCAAGGCGATTGCCGAGATCAAGAAGATGATGGTCGAACGGGTGGTGTGACCGACGCGCCCGAACCGGCGAACCCGCAGGCCGCCCCCCTGGGCGGCCTTTGTGTTTTCCGCATGACGACCTTGCAGCCATGTCCGTTGCGCATGGGGTGCGGCAGGTCCATCTGTCGCGGCAAGGGAGTGACCGGAAAGGTATCGACCATGACCCGCCAGAAACAGACCACCCGCCAGGCTGCCCACAAGGCCGCCCATGCCGCCTTCGCGCCGCTTGCCTACTGGACCGCGCCTCTTGCGGCGCCGGCCCCGGTACGGCCCGACCTGACCGCGCTGGACCAGATGTACGCCTATTTCGATTGAGCCTGCCTGCCGCCGGCAGCGTGCGGCCGCTCATCGGGCGACCGGCCGCCCTGCGACGCCCCGGCACAGCCGACAAGGCTTGCCGGGGCGGCGGCGGTTCCTTAAACGGGAGGCACGCGCAACAGACGGAACCCCGATGGCACGACCCAGCGATCCCTTGCCCGACCGCGCCGCATCGAAGCGCGTCGGGGCCTTGCGCGGCCTTTTGCCGTTCATCGCACCCTACCGCACCCAGGCGGTGCTGGCGGTGCTGGCGCTTGTGCTGACGGCGCTGGTCTCGCTGGCGCTACCGCTGGCGGTGCGCCGGGTGGTGGACGGGTTCAGCGAAGGTGCCGCGCTGCTGGACCAGTATTTTGCCGCCGCCCTTGCGCTGGCGGCCTTGCTGGCGCTTGGCACCGGGATCCGGTTCTACTTCGTCACCCGTCTGGGCGAACGCGTGGTGGCCGACATCCGCCGCGCGCTGTTCGACCGGCTTCTGGGCCTGTCGCCCGCATTTTACGAACGCATGATGACGGGCGAGGTCATCAGCCGCCTGACCACCGACACGACGCTGATCCTGTCGGTGATCGGGTCTTCGGTGTCGGTGGCGCTGCGCAACATCCTGACGCTGCTGGGCGGGCTGGTGCTCTTGGCCATCACATCGGTCAAGCTGACGCTGCTGGTGCTGCTGATCGTGCCGGCGGTGGTGGTGCCCATCGTGGTGCTGGGGCGGCGGCTGCGCGCGCTCAGCCGCGAAACGCAGGACTGGATCGCGGCCAGCTCCGGCAATGCCTCGGAAACGCTGCTGGCCGTGCAGACGGTGCAGGCCTTTACCCACGAAACCGCCAGCCGCGCCGAGTTCGCCCGCCTCACCGAGGCCGGTTTTGCCGCTACCCGCCGCCGCATCGCCACCCGCGCGCTGATGACGGTGATCGTGATCTTCCTCGTCTTCGCCGGTATCGTCGGTGTGCTGTGGATCGGCGCGCGCGACGTGCAGGCGGGCACGATGACCCCGGGCGAGCTGGTGCAATTCGTGATCTATGCCGTGCTGGTCGCGGGCTCGACCGGGTCGCTGTCGGAAATCATGGGCGAATTGCAGCGCGCGGCGGGCGCCACCGAGCGCCTGGTCGAGCTGTTGCAGACCACCGACACCGTGGCCGACCCGGCCGTGCCGCAGCCGCTGCCGGACCCGGTGCGCGGCGAAATCCGGTTCGAGGGCGTCGGCTTCCGCTACCCGACCCGGCCCGAGGCGCCGGCGCTGCAAGGCATCGACCTGACCATCCGCCCGGGCGAGACGGTGGCACTGGTCGGGCCATCGGGGGCGGGCAAATCCACCGTGCTGCAACTCCTGATGCGGTTTTACGACCCGCAGTCCGGCGCGGTGCGGCTGGATGGCATCGACCTGCGCAATCTCGACCGCGCCACCTTCCGCCGCGCCCTGGCGCTGGTGCCGCAGGACCCGGTGATCTTCGCCACCTCCGCGCGCGAGAACATCCGCTTTGGGCGGCCCGAAGCCACCGATGCCGAGGTCGAACAGGCGGCGCGGGCTGCGGCGGCGCACGACTTCATCGCGGCCTTGCCGCAAGGCTACGATACCCAGGTGGGCGAGCGCGGCATGATGCTGTCGGGCGGGCAGAAGCAGCGCATCGCCATCGCCCGCGCCATCCTGCGCGATGCGCCGGTGCTGTTGCTGGACGAGGCGACCAGCGCGCTGGATGCCGAATCCGAACGCGCGGTGCAGATGGCCTTTGCGCGGCTGGCCAGGGGGCGCACCACCCTGGTGGTGGCGCACCGGCTGGCAACGGTGAAACAGGCCGACCGCATCGTGGTCTTCGATCAGGGCCGGATCGTGGCGACCGGCACGCATGACGAACTGGTGGCGCAAGGCGGGCTTTATGCCCGGCTGGCGCGGTTGCAGTTCACCGACCTCGCCGCCTGAACGCGGCTTGCACCCGGGGCCCGGCGCAGCACGCGGCGCATCTGTCCTGCATCGGCTTGGGCGGCATCCCGGACGGAAACCTTGCCCGATCCGCATGGGCGGGCGTTTCCTTGCAGCAGCGTCATGCTTGCACAGCGGCCGCTTTCCCCCCATGTTCCCAGGCAAGGGCCGCCAAAAGGCCCGGTGCCATAACCAAGGGGGGAATGACCGCGATGGCGCGTTTTGCCACTGTTGCCGACCGTGACGCCGTGCAGGCGCAGATGCCTTGGGCCGACCGCAAGCTGCCGGTTACGCTGCACGGTTTTCTGTCCGATGTGGCCCGGCGCCACCCGCAGCGGCCGGCGATCAGCTTTCAGTTGCTGTCCGGCCCGCAGGACAAGGCCGAAACGCTGACCTGGGCCGAACTGCTGGGCCGCGTCAACCAGGCTGCCAACCTGTTCCGCAGCCTCGGCATCGGCGAAAACGACGTGATTGCCTATGTGCTGCCCAACAGCATGGAAACCGCCATCACGCTGCTGGGCGGTGCGGTGGCCGGCATCGTCAACCCGATCAACCCCTTGCTGGAAGCCGATCAGATTTCCGCGATCCTGCGCGAAACCGGCGCCAAGGTGGTGGTGACGCTGAAGGCCTTTCCCAAGACCGATGTGCCGCAGAAGGTGGCCGAGGCGGTCAAGCACGCCCCCGGCGTGCGCACCGTGCTGGAGGTCGACCTCAACCGCTATCTCACCCCGCCGAAAAGCTGGATCGTGCCTCTGGTTCGCCCGAAAAACCCGGTCGGCCACACCGCGGTGGTCAAGTCCTTTACCGCCGAGGCGCGCAAGCATTCCGCCGATAAGCTCGGCTTTGCCGACAGCAAGGGCGACCGGGTTGCAGCCTATTTCCACACCGGCGGCACCACCGGCATGCCCAAGGTGGCGCAGCACAAGTATTCCGGGATGGTCTACAACGGTTGGCTCGGGGCAGAGCTGCTGTTCGATGCCACCGATGTGCTGATCTGCCCGCTGCCGCTGTTTCACGTCTTTGCTGCCTATCCCATCCTTATGGCCGCCATCGCCTCGGGCGCGCATGTGGTGTTCCCGACGCCGCAGGGCTACCGCGGCGAAGGCGTGTTCGACAACTTCTGGAAACTGGTCGAACGCTGGAAGGTGACCTTCCTCATCACCGTGCCCACGGCGATTGCCGCGCTGATGCAGCGCCCGGTCAATGCCGATGTGTCCAGCCTCAAGACCGCGATTTCCGGCTCGGCCCCGCTACCGGTGGAGCTTTACAACCGCTTCAAGGCCGCCACCGGCGTGGAAATCGCAGAAGGCTACGGCCTGACCGAGGCGACCTGCCTTGTGTCGTGCAACCCGGTGGACGGGATGAAGAAGGTGGGGTCGGTCGGCATACCGCTGCCCTATAGCAACGTCCGCATCCTGATGCCGCAACCGGGCGGGGGCTTTCGCGATTGCGCGACCGACGAGGTCGGCGAGATCTGCGTGGCCAACCCCGGCGTCTTTGCCGGCAACACCTATACCGAGGCCGACAAGAACCGCGACCTGTTCGCCGATGGCGACTGGCTGCGCACCGGCGATCTGGGCCGCATCGACGCCGACGGTTACCTGTGGATCACCGGCCGCGCCAAGGATCTCATCATCCGCGGCGGCCATAACATCGACCCGGCGGTCATCGAGGAAGCGCTGCTCAAGCATGACGCGGTGGCCTTTGCCGGTGCCGTCGGCCAACCCGATGCCTTTGCCGGCGAACTGCCGTGCGTCTACGTCGAACTGGTGGCCGGCAAGACGGCCACGGTCGCCGAGTTGATGGAGTTTGCCGCGACCCATATCCACGAGCGCGCCGCGGTGCCCAAGCATCTGGAGATCCTGCCGGAACTGCCCAAGACGGCGGTCGGCAAGATCTTCAAGCCCGACCTGCGCCGCAGCGCCATCGCAAGGGTCTACAACGAGGCGCTGGCCAAGGCCGGCGCCGGGGCCGAAGTGGCCGCGGTGGTCGAGGACAAGAAGCGCGGCCTCGTGGCCCGGCTGCGCCGCACCGGCGCCGTGGACGAGGCCAAGGTGGCGCAAACCCTGGGCGAGTTCACCCGGCCCTGGGAATGGGCCGACTGACCGTGCCGGGTCGCCGGCGCTGGCCTGCGGCCCTTTCACCTTGTGCAAATATCCCGGGGGGCGCCGGGGGGCAGAGCCCCCCGGCCCCCTTCGGGTCCGTCGGCGCCCCTATTCGGCGGCGATGCGGATCACGGGTTCCATCCGCGCCAGAACCTCGGCCGACAGGTGGCACTTGATCTGGTGGCCTTCGGCCAGCTCCTGCACGGGTGGCATCTCGCGGTCGCATCTGCCGTCCGGCACTTCGGCCTTCCAGCGGCAGCGGGTCTGGAACGGGCAGCCGGGCGGCGGGTTCATCGCCGAGGGGATATCGCCGTCCAGCACGATCCTCTGCTTGACCACATGGGTGTCGGCAATCGGTACGGCCGAAAGCAGCGCTTCGGTATAAGGGTGATAGGGCGGGGAAAAGACCTGGTCGGTGCTGCCCAGTTCCACCACATGACCCAGATACATCACCATCACCCGGTCGCTCAGATAGCGCACGATGCTCAGGTCATGGCTGATGAAGAGCAGCGTCGTGCGGTTCTTGCGCTGGATGTCCATCAGCAGATCGGTCACGGCCGCCTGCACACTGACGTCCAGCGCCGAAACGGGTTCGTCCGCGACCACCACCTTGGCATTGCCGGCAAAGGCCCGGGCGATGCCCACGCGCTGCTTCTGGCCGCCTGACAGCTGACGCGGCATCCGGTCGGCAAAGGCGCGCGGCAGCTTGACCATATCCAGCAGTTCCAGCATCCGCGCCTCGCGCGCGGCGTCGCTGTCGCCGTAGCCGAAGATTTCCAGCGCCCTAATGATCTGGCGCCCGACGGTCATGCTGGGGTTCAGCGTGTCGAACGGGTTCTGGAACACCATCTGCACCTGAGCCACGGTGTCGGTGTTGCGCTTTTCGATCGGGGTGGATTGTACGTTCTCGTCGAACAGCATGATGGAACCGGAGGTCGCGGTTTCCAACCCCATCAGCACCTTGGCAAAGGTCGACTTGCCGCAACCCGATTCGCCGACGATGGCCAGCGTTTCGCCTTCGCGCGCCTCGAACGACAGCGTTTCGTTGGCCTTGACCACCTTTTTTGCGCCGCCTCCGAACAGGCCGGAGGATACCTCGTAATATTTGCGCAGGTCTTCCATCTTCAGCACGACCCGGCCCGCCGGAACCTTTTCGGCCGTCTTGCCGACCTCGGGCGGGGCGGACCAGTCGATTTCGGCAAAGCGCAGGCAGCGGGTATCGTGCCGGCTCTGCCCCGGCACAGGGGCCATCGGCACGTCGCCGGCGTCGCAGCGGCCGGCCACGAAATAGCTGCACCGCGGGCCGAAGTTGCATCCGGGCGGGCGTTCGTGCGGCAGGGGGAAGTTGCCCGGTATCGCAACCAGCGGGCGGGCGTTCTTGTCGGCGCCGGGCAGCGGAATCGAGCGGAACAGCGCCTGGGTATAGGGGTGTCGCATCCGGTCGAAGACGTCCTTGACCGAGCCTGTCTCGACCGCCTCGCCGGAATACATCACGGTGATACGGTCGCAGACCTCCAGCACCAGGCCGAGGTTGTGGCTGATGAACAGCATCGAGGTGCCGTATTTTTCCCCCAGATCCTTGACCAGATCGACGATGCCGGCCTCCACCGTGACGTCCAGTGCGGTGGTGGGTTCGTCGAGGATCAACAGCGCCGGTTTGGCCATCAGCGCCATCGCAATGACGATGCGCTGCTGCTGGCCACCCGAGAGCTGATGCGGATAGCTGCGCAGGATGCGGTCGGGGTCGGGCAGCTTGACATCGGCCACGATTTCGCGCGCGAGCTTCCAGGCGGCATCGCGGGCCATGCCCTGATGGATGATCGGCACTTCGGCCAGTTGCGCGCCGATCTTCATCGCCGGGTTCAGCGAGGCCATCGGTTCCTGATAGATCATGGCAATTTCGCTGCCCCGGACATGGCGCAGTTGCTCTTCGGTCATGCCGGTCAGGTCGCGGCCCTTGAAACGGATGCTGCCGCCGGTGATGCGCCCCGTCTTGCCCAGGTCGCGCATCACCGCCAGCGCAACCGTCGACTTGCCGCAGCCGGATTCGCCCACGAGCCCCATCGCCTCGCCGGCCATGACGCGGCAGGAAAAATCCATCACCGCCGGGATTTCGCGGGTGCGGGTGAAGAAGGAAATCGACAGGTTGTCGATTTCGAGCAGGGGTTGCGTCGGATCCCAGTCAGACATCGGCGGTTCCTCGGGCAGTTGGCGGACCGGGGGCGCTGCCCCCGGACCCCCGGGATATTTATTGGACAGAAAATGGGGGGCACGGGTGCGTCAGTCCTTGAGGCTTTCTTCGCGCAGGCCGTCAGCGAGGAGGTTGAGGCCGAGCACGAGGCTCATCAGGGCGAAGGCCGGCACGATGGCAGGGTGAGGGAAGATCGCAAGCAGGCGGCGGCCTTCGTTGATGGTTGAACCCCAGTCGGGGGATTCGGGCGAAACGCCCAGGCCGAAGAAGCCCAGCGTGCCGAGCAGGATGGTGGTATAGCCGATGCGCAGGCAGAAATCGACGATCAGCGGCCCGCGGGCGTTGGGCAGGATTTCCCAGATCATCAGATACCAGGGGCCTTCGCCGCGGGTCTGGCCGGCTGCGACATAGTCCCGGGCCTTGAGGTCGAGCACGAGGCCGCGCACGATGCGGAACACCCCGGGCGAGTTGACGAACACCACCGAGACGAAGACGTTGAGCAGGTTGGGGTCCATCGACCAGACGCCCAGCGGGTCGGCGTTGAAGGCCAGCCCCGCATAGGCCCAGAGCCCGATCGCCAGCGCCACCGCCAGCATCCTGTTGCGCTGGCGCGGTTTGGGGAACCAGCGGCTGTTGATGGCGACGGTCACGAACAGGAGCGGAAAGGCGAACAGGATCGCCGCCATGGTGCCCGGAATGGCGGTCTGGCGGATTTCCGGGGTGACGAGCAGATAGAACAGCAGGATGACCGGAAAGGCCAGCACGAGGTTCGCAAGAAAAGACAGCGAGGTATCGAGCTTGCCGCCGAAATAGCCGGCCGGCAGCCCGAGCGAGATGCCCATGATGAAGGCGAAGGCCGTGGCGGCCGGAGCGATCGCCAGCACGCGCCGCGCGCCCATCACCATGCGGCTGAACACATCGCGCGCCAGGTTGTCGCCCCCCAGCAGGTAATAGTCGTAGCCGCTGCCGGGCGATTTCAGCGGTGTGCCGGGCAGCACGTTCTTCATGCCCGACAGCTGGGTCAGCGGATCGTGGGTGATGATGAGGTCGGCGAAGAACCCGGTGAACACCCAGAACATCACGATGCCGAAGCCGATCATGCCGACCGGGCTGTCGAACAGCCGGCCATAGAGCCCGAGGCGGCGCTTGAAGGCGATGGAAAGCCCGAACACCATCGCCAGCGCCACCCAGACCGGCAGGAACTGCCAGACCATGCGGCCGATGATCTCGATCCAGCCAAGCGGTTCCATATGCACTCCCTAGCTGAGCCGGATGCGGGGGTTGAGAAAGACGTAGCCGATGTCCGAGATCAGCTGCGTGGCCAGCACCACCACCACGGCGACAACCGAGCAGCCCAGCAGCAGCTCGATGTCGTTGTTGCCGGCGGCCTGCACCAGCGTCCAGCCGAAACCCTTGTAGTTGAAAAGGGTTTCCACGATCACCACCCCGTTCAGAAGCCAGGGGAACTGCAGCATGATGACGGTGAAGGGCGCGATCAGCGCATTGCGCAGCGCGTGGCGCAGCACCACGTCGCGGAAGGCCACGCCCTTGAGGCGCGCGGTGCGGATGTATTGCTGGGTCATGACCTCGGTCATGCTGGCCCGCGTCATCCGGGCGATGTAGCCGATGCCGTAAAGCGCGATGGTCATCACCGGCAGGGTGAAGTTCCAGAAAGTAATGTCGTCGATGGCCGAGGTGGCCGTGCCGAGGAACAGCGTCTTGCGCCCCTCGATGCCGAACAGGTTGACCAGCCACGACAGATCGACCGTGTTCGAGGCAAAGATCGCAATCAGGATCACACCTGACACGTATTCCGGCGTCGCGGTGGTGGCGATGGCGGCCGCGGACAGCGCCCGGTCGGTGCGGCTGCCTTCGCGCATGCCGGCCAGCACCCCCATGACCAGCGATGTCGGTACCATCACCGCCATCACCGCAAACATGAGCCAGCCGGTTGCCCCCAGCGCCCGACCGAGGATCTCGGCCACGGTCATCTTGAACACGGTCGACCAACCCCACCAGCCTTGCAGCACGCCGCAATACTCTGGCGGATTGGCCGGATCGGGGGCGCGGGTCAGGCAGCGCCCCTGCATCTTGCCATCGACTTCGCCGGACCAGCCGGGCAGCACGCCCAGCCATTCGCCATAGCGCACGAGCACGGGTCGGTCATAGCCGCGTTTGGCCAGCCAGCTTTCGACCTCGGCATCGGTCATGCGCTGGCTCGCTTCGGTTTTTGCCAGCTTCTCGAGGTTGGGGGGAAGGTTGGTCAGGTAAAAGACCACGAATGTCAGGCACAGTGCCGTCAGGACCATCACGGCCAGACGGCGGGCAAGGAACATCAGCATGCCTTGTCCTTTCGCGGCTCGAAGGCCCGGGCCGGGCGCAGGTCAGGGTGGGGCGCCGACCGTTGCCCGCAAAACGGGCCACGGTCCTGCGCGGGATCGGCCGGGCAGGGCAGGTTTGCCCTGCCGGCTGCCATCAGGCGTCGATCCACCACTTGTAGTGGTGATGCTCGAAGGTCGGGTGCATTTCGGCGCCCTTCACCTTCGGATCGAAGTTGCGATAGATCGAGCGCCAGTAGGGCTGGATCAGAACCGCCTGTTCCTGCATGATTTCCTCGAGGCGCTTCATCACCTTGGAACGTTCCGCCGCATCGGCGATGGACAGCGCCTTGGCCAGTTCGGCGTCGAACTCGGCGTTCGAGAAGGCCGATTCGTTCCAGGCCTCGCCCGAACGATAGGCCAGCGCGAGGATCTGCACCCCCAAGGGGCGCATGTTCCATTCGGTGGCCGACCAGGGGTGCTTGGTCCAGTCGTTCCAGAAGGTCGCCCCCGGCATCAGCGTGCGCTTCACCTTGATCCCGGCGTCGCGGCACTGGGCGGCGATGGCGTTGCAGGTGGCGGCGCCGAAATCGTCGTCCAGCGAGATCAGCTCGAACTCATGGTCGCCCTTGCCGGCGGCAACCAGCATTTCCTTGGCCTTGGCCTTGTCCACCACCAGCGGCGGCAGCTGGTAGTATTCGGGGTGGATCGGGCAGACATGGTGGTTTTCCGCCACCGTGCCGAGGTTGTTGTAGCCCAGTTCGAGGACGACGGCGTTGTCCACGGCCAGGCACAGGGCACGGCGGACGTTCACATCCTTGAAATCCTCGGCCAGCTGGTTGAAGCGCACGGCCAGGGTCGAGGCGGTGACCGCTTCGGAGGTGACCCAGCCCATGCCTTCGAGCAGCCGGATGAAGTCGCCGGTGGTCTGATAGGTCATGTCCACCTCGCCGGCCTGCGCGGCGGCGACGGTGGTGGACGGGTCGGTCCCGTAATCGGTGTATTCGATGCGGTCCAGCCAGGCGCCGTTGCCCTTGTTCCACCAATGGGCGTCGTTCTTGACCAGCACGCCCCGGATGCCGGTTTCAAAGGATTCGGGCAGGTAGGGGCCGGTGCCGATGGGGTTGGCCATCGGGTCGTTGCCGTCGAAGCTGCGGTGCACGACGGCGGCCGGATAGTCGGCCATGCCGACGATGATGGTGATGTCGGGGCCCGACAGCTTCAGCTTGATCGTGTGGCTGTCGACGATGGTCATCGCCCCGTCGCGCAGCTGCTTGGTTTCGGGGTTGACGATGGCGGCCATGCGGGCGGCCATCGAGTTGCCGTCGACCGTGCCATCGCACCAGCGGGTGATGTTGAAGGCCACATCCTCGGCGGTGAAGTCATCGCCGTTCGACCACTTCACCCCCTTGCGGATGTTCAGCGTGTATTCGGTGGCATCGCCGTTGGCTTCCCAGCTTTCCATCAGCTTGCCGGTCAGCGAGCCGTCGGCGTTGTATTCGACCAGATATTCCAGCCAGCCGCGGGTGAAGTTGGCGATCTGCGACCAGTCCGCAAGGCGCGGATCCTTCAGCGCCTTCAACTCCATCTGCACGCGCAGCGTTCCGCCGGCCTTCGGGGTTGCGGCCTGCGCCTTCGGGGCGGCCATGCCCAGCAGCCCGTAGGCCGCCGTTGCCGTCACCCCGAGCGCGGTGGCGCGGGTCAGGAATTCGCGCCGCGACAGCAGCCCGTCACGGCATTCGCGCGCATACATCAACGCCCCTTCGTGAAGCGTCTTGGTCGGTTGGATCATGTCCGTTCTCCCTGGCAGGACCGTTTTTCTGGCGTACCCCAACGTTGGCGCGCAATGCGGTTCGGCGGCGGGGCATGTGTCCTTGCGTCACATTACGCGTGTAATGCGACCTCGCGTCAATGCCTAGTTCCGGCGCATGATCGTTCTTTTGCGACACCTTGGTCCGGGCTTTGCGACATGGTCGCCATGCCCGGCGCCACGGCAAGGGCTTGGCGCGGCCTGCATCAGGCGCCGCGGCGGAAATCGGTCGGGGTCTTGCCGGTATGGTGCTGGAAGGCGCGTGTGAAATAGGCCGGCGAGGCGAAGCCCAGCGCTTGTGCGACCTCCTGCACCGGCATCCTGGTTTCCAGCAGCATGCGCCGCGCCTCGAAGATCACGCGGTCGGCCAGGATCGCCTTGGCCGAACGGCCCGTCGTGGTGCGGCAGACGCGGCTGAGGTGCGTGGGCGTCACCCCCAGCGCCGCGGCGCAATCGGCCACGCCGATGCCGTTGCGGAAATCGCGTTCGACGACCTGGGTAAAGCGCGCTGCCAGTTTGCGGGCGGATTCGGGATGGGGCAGATCCTCGGGCGGTTGCGCGGCGATCTGACGTTCCAGCCAGACCGACAGCAGGCCCAGATAATGCTGCGTCGCGCGATCGTGCGCGGGCTTGTCGCTGGCCTGTTCGCGCCCGATGGCATCGAGCGTCAGGTTCAGTTCGACCTGGGCCGAGTTTTCGCGGATGCGCAGGTGATGCGTGCGGTTGGGCAGCGCAAGGTCGGTGTCGCGGCCAAAGAATACGGCCGTGCCGAACACGTGCTGGCCCACCTCGAACCCGTGCATGGTGCCGGCGGGAATGAAGATGGCGTTGTTGGGCCCGTAGCCGCGCGTGACGCCGGCGATGGTGATGCGCCCTTGCCCGCGGGTAAACCACAGAAGCTGCGGTTCGGACAGCGAACGCATCGCCTCCACCCGCCAGCGGCCGCCGGCCGCAAGCCGCGGAATCGCCACAAGGCGCAGGTTCGCAATGGCGGGAATGTCGGCCATGCTGCTCTACCCGTTCTTCTTGTTGTTCGGCCATAGACTAGCGTCGGGCGCCCGCCCGACCCAAGCGGAATTTCCGGTGCCGCGCGGTTTTATCCACAAGGCAATTGCAGACTGTGGACAAGTTGCAAGGCCTTTTCAGGGCAGGCTCAGGGCGGGCCAGGGCCTCAGCCGGTTGCGCATCCAGGTGCGCTGGCGCTTGGCGTAGCGGCGCGTGGCGGTGCAGGCGGCGGCAAGTGCCTGATCCAGCGTGGTTTCGCCGCGCAGATGCGCCACCAGTTCGGGCGCGCCGATGGCGCGGGCCCAGGGTTGCGCCGGCGCCCAGTGCGGAAGCATCGCGCGCACCTCCTCCAGCGCGCCGGCCGCGATCATGCCGGCGAATCGGCGGTCGATCCGCGCGCCGAGCCAGCCCGGATCGGGGCGCAGCACCAGCGCGTGGGCCTGGCCCAGCGGCAGCAGCGGCGGGCCTGTGCGGTCTTGCCAGGCGGCAAGGCCTTGTCCGGTCGCGGCCTGCACTTCCCAGGCGCGCTGGATGCGGGCGGGGTTGCGCCGGTCGATCCGCGCCAGGGTGGCGGGGTCCAGTTCGGCCAGCAGGGCCGCGGCACCTTCGGCGGCCAGCCGTGCATCGGCCCGCGCCCGCACCTCGGGCGGGGGCGGGGGAATGTCGGCCAGCCCCTCGGTCAGGGCAGAAAAATAGAGCCCCGTTCCCCCCACGATCACCGGGCGCGGGTCGGTTGCCAGCACCTGCGCCACCTCGCGCAACCAGTGACCCACGGAATAGGGCTGCCCCGCCGCGACATGCCCGTAAAGCCGGTGCGGCACCGCGGCCTCGTCTTCGGGCGAAGGGCGCGCGGTCAGCACCCGCCAGCAGGCATAGACCTGCAGGGCATCGGCGTTCACCACCGTCCGGCCCTGGGCCATCGCCAGCGCCATCGCCAGCGCCGACTTGCCGCTGGCGGTGGGCCCTGCGATCAGCACCGGCCGGTCCGGCGGAACATCGCGCAGCCAGTCGCGCAAGGGGTCGGGTTCGGCGTTGAACATCCGTCCGTTTTCCGACATTTTGCGCGCCAGTCAACCGCCCGCGCCCCTCACCGGCCCCGGCGGCACCGGAACCAGCGATGCGAGGACGAAGATGAGCGGCACCACGGGCAGCGGGGCAGGGCAGGCGCGCGGCGGCGTGACCTATCGCAGGGTCATGCTGAAGATTTCCGGCGAGGCGCTGATGGGCGACCAGGGCTATGGCCTGCACCCCCCGACCGTTCAGCGCATCGCGCAGGAAATCAAGGGCGTGCACGATCTGGGCGTGGAGATCTGCATGGTGATCGGCGGCGGCAACATCTTTCGCGGGCTCGCGGGCAGCGCACAGGGAATGGAGCGGACGACGGCGGACTACATGGGCATGCTGGCCACGGTGATGAACGCGCTGGCCATGCAATCGGCGCTGGAGGGGCTGGGGGTGTTCACCCGCGTGATCTCGGCGATTCCGATGGACCAGGTGTGCGAGCCCTACATCCGCCGCCGCGCCGTGCGCCATCTGGAAAAGAAGCGCGTCTGCATCTTTGCGGCCGGCACCGGCAACCCCTATTTCACCACCGATACCGCCGCCACGCTGCGCGCCAACGAAATGGGCTGCGAAGCGGTGTTCAAGGGCACCAAGGTGGATGGCGTCTACGACAAGGATCCCAAGAAGCACGCCGATGCCCGGCGCTACGACGTGGTCAGCTATGACGAGGCGCTGGAAAGGAACCTGGGCGTGATGGATGCCACCGCCATCGCACTGGCGCGCGACAACCGGCTGCCGATCATCGTGTTCTCGCTCGACGAACCGGGGGGCTTCCGCGGCATCCTGGCCGGGCAGGGCACCTATACCACCGTGCGGGGCCTGCCGCTTTGACTTTTGCGCCTTACCGGGTAGAACGTGGCGCCAGATCGCCGCAACCGCGGCCAACCAGAGGGTAATCCCATGTCCGACGATCTCGACATCGACCTTGACGATCTGGAGCGCCGCATGGAAGGCGCCATGGCCGCCTTTCGCACCGAACTGGCGTCGCTGCGCACCGGACGTGCCTCGGGCAGCATGCTGGAGCCGATCCAGGTCGAGGCTTACGGCCAGATGACGCCGATCAACCAGCTGGGCACCGTGAACGTGCCCGAACCGCGTCTGGTGGTCATCAACGTCTGGGACAAGGGCATGGTGGGCAAGGTGGAAAAGGCCATCCGCGAAAGCGGCCTGGGCATCAACCCGCAGCTCAACGGCACGCTCATCATGCTGCCGATCCCCGAGCTCAACGAACAGCGCCGCAAGGAACTGACCAAGGTTGCGGCGGGTTACGCCGAACATGCCCGCGTCGCGATCCGCAACGTGCGCCGCGACGGCATGGACAAGATCAAGAAGGCCAAGGCCGCCGGGATGCCCGAAGACGAACAGAAGATGTATGCCGACGAGGTCCAGGCCCTGACCGACCGCATGATTGCCGCGGTGGACAAGACGCTCGAGGGCAAGCAAGCCGAGATCATGCAGGTCTGACGACCCGCGCTGCCCGGAGCCGAAATGCCGTCCGATACCCGCACACCGCCGCAGCACGTGGCGATCATCATGGACGGCAACGGCCGCTGGGCCACCGCCCGCGGCTGGCCGCGCCTCGTCGGCCACCGCAAGGGCGCCGAACGGGTGAAGCAGATCGTGACCGCCGCCCCGGACCTCGGGATCAAGTGGTTGACGATCTATGCCTTTTCCACCGAGAACTGGAAGCGTTCCACCGAGGAGGTGCTTGGCCTGATGGCACTGTTCTCGCGCTATATCGAGCGCGAGGCCGACCGGATGGCCGCGAACAGCGTGCGGATGCGCTTCATCGGAGACCGCACGCGGCTGGATGACCGCCTGCGCGGCCTGATGGACGGGATCGAGGCGCGCACCGCCCAGCACAGCCGGTTGAACCTGACCGTGGCCATCAACTATGGCGGGCGGGACGAGATCGTGCGCGCCGCCCGCGCGCTGGCGGCCGAGGCGGCGGCCGGCCGGCTGGACCCGGCCCGGATCGACGAGGCGGCCCTGGGTGGCGCGCTGGACACCGCCGCCTTGCCCGACCCCGACCTTGTGATCCGCACCAGCGGCGAAACCCGCACCTCGAACTTCCTGCCCTGGCAGGCGGCCTATGCCGAATACGAGTTCACCCCCACCCTCTGGCCCGATTTCACGCCCGAGGAGCTGGCCGCGATCCTCGCCCGTTTCGGCACGCGCGAGCGGCGTTTTGGCGGGGTGGTGTCGGCATGAGCGCCGATGCCGGACGCTGGGCCGATCTGCGGCAGCGGGTGATTTCCGCCGCGGTGATGATCGCGGTGGCCGCGGTGGAAATCTGGCTGGGGGGGCCGGCCTTTGCGCTGATGGTGCTGCTGGTCTCGGGCGCGATGATCTGGGAGCTTGCGCGCATCACGCGGCCCAAGGCGGCATCGGTTTCGGCGCTGATCCTGGCGGCGCTGGCGGTGGCGGCGCTGGCAGGGGCGGTGTGGTTGCCGTCGGATCTGGCGCCGGCCTTGTTGC
This sequence comes from Gemmobacter sp., assembly GCF_046292685.1. Classification (GTDB taxonomy): domain Bacteria; phylum Pseudomonadota; class Alphaproteobacteria; order Rhodobacterales; family Rhodobacteraceae; genus Wagnerdoeblera. The sequence continues at coordinate 14,415 of NZ_JBKBQM010000023.1, read as the reverse complement.
TGGTGCCCGCCCTGGGCCTGGCGCTGACGCCGCGCCGCGACCGGCGCATTGCCAGCGCCTATGCGGTGGCGGTCATGGTGGCCGGCTACGGCCTGGTCGCGCTGCGCGACACTTCGGCGGCGGCGCTCCTGTGGTTGATCTGCGTGGTCGTGGCTTCGGATGTGCTGGGCTATTTCGCCGGCCGCATCATCGGCGGGCCGAAGTTCTGGCCGGCGGTCAGCCCCAAGAAAACCTGGTCGGGCACCGCGGCCGGCTGGCTGGGCGCGGTGCTGGTGGGCGTGGGCTTCGTGCTTTGGGCCGGTGCGCCCTGGGGGCTGGTGGCGCTGTCGCCGGTGGCGGCCTTTGCCGGGCAGATGGGCGACATCGCCGAAAGCTGGATCAAGCGCCGGGCCGGGGTCAAGGACAGCTCGAACCTGATCCCCGGCCATGGCGGGTTTCTGGACCGCTTCGACGCGCTGATCCTGGCAGCAGTGGCGGTGATGGCGCTGGGGCTGGTGCTGCCCTTGCCCTTGCCGGGCGGGGGCCTGTGATGCGGTCGGTTTCCATTTTCGGCGCCACGGGCTCGATCGGCGAGAACACGGTGGACCTCATCGCCCGCGCCCCGCAGGATTTCCGCGTGGTGGCGCTGACCGGCGGGCGCAATATCGCGCGGCTGGCCGAACAGGCCCGGGTGCTGAACGCCGAAATCGCCGTGACCGCGCATGACGAGTTGCTGGGCCCATTGCGCGAGGCGCTGGCCGGTTCGGGCGTGCAGGCCGCGGCCGGCGCACAGGCGATTGCCGAGGCCGCCGACCGCCCCGCCGACTGGACGATGTCGGCCATCGTCGGCGCGGCCGGGCTGGTGCCGGGGCTGCGCACCGTCGCGCGCGGCGGCACGCTGGCGCTGGCCAACAAGGAATCGCTGGTCTGCGCCGGGCCGCTGCTGATGACCGAGGCGCGCGCCAACGCCGCAACCATCCTCCCCGTGGACAGCGAACACAGTGCCATCTTCCAGGCGCTGACCGGCGAGGACATGGGCACGGTCGAGCGCATCATCCTGACCGCCTCGGGGGGCGCCTTGCGCGACTGGCCGCTGGAACGTCTGGCGCAGGCCACCGTGGCCGAGGCGCTGGCGCATCCGAACTGGGCGATGGGCCAGCGCATCACCATCGATTCGGCCTCGATGTTCAACAAGGCGATGGAAGTCATCGAGACGCGGGAATTCTTCGGCATCGCCCCCGACCGGATCGAGGTCATCATCCACCCGGAATCGCTGGTGCATTCGCTGGTGGGCTTTCGCGACGGGGCGTTGATGGCGCATCTGGGCGCGCCCGACATGCGCCATGCCATCGGCTATGCGCTGCACTGGCCCGACCGGCGCCATCTGCCGGTGGCGCGGCTGGATCTCGCACAGGTGGCCACGCTGACCTTCCGCGCCCCCGACCTTGTGCGCTACCCCGCGCTTCGGCTGGCGCGCGAGGTGATGGCGGCCGGCGGCCTGGCCGGGGCGGCCTTCACCGCGGCCAAGGAAATCGCGCTGGACCATTTCATCGACGGGCGCATCGGCTTCATGGCGATGGCCGAGGTGGTCGAGGCGACGCTCGACGCGATCTCGCGCGATTGTGGCCTTGGAAATGCCCCCGACAGCCTTGAGGCTGTGCTGGAAATGGACAACCTTGCCCGCCAGACGGCGCAAGGCATCGCCCGTGCGCGGGCAGGATAAGGGCAGACAATGGATTTTCTGGCGCAGCTTCCGTCCTTCGGCAATGCCTTGTGGACGCTGGTCGCCTTTGTTGCGGCGCTTTCGGTGATCGTGGCAGTGCACGAATACGGGCACTACATCGTCGGGCGCTGGTGCGGGATCAAGGCCGATGTGTTCAGCCTGGGCTTCGGGCCGAAGCTCGTGGGCTGGACCGACCGGCGCGGCACGCACTGGCAGATCGCGGCCTTGCCCTTTGGCGGGTTCGTCAAGTTCAAGGGCGATGCCGACGCCGCCTCGGGCAAGGATGGCCACGCCTTCGATGCCATGAGCCCCGAGGAGCGGCGCGACACCATGCATGGCGCGCCGCTGTGGGCGCGTTCGGCGACAGTGGCGGCGGGGCCGGTGTTCAACTTTGCGCTGTCGATTGCCGTGTTCGCCGGCATGGTGCTGTGGAGCGGGGTGGCCACGCAGGAGGCCCGGGTCGGCGCGCCCAAGGCGCTGCCCACGGCGCAGGTGCTGCAACCGGGCGATCTGGTGCTGGCGCTGGATGGCCAGCCGGTTGCCGACCTTGCAGGCTTCTACCGGGTGGCCGATGGTCTGACCCCGGCGCCGCAGGTGCGTTACACGCTGGACCGCGCCGGCCGAACCGAAACGGTCGATGGCCCGTTTCCCTTTCCGCCGCTGGCCGACATGGTGCAGCCCGACTCGGCGGCGCAAGATGCGGGGTTGCGGGCCGGCGACGTGGTGCTGGCGGTGAACGGCGCGCCGATTCACGCCTTTTCGGAATTGCGGGCCAAGGTGGGGGCTTCGGACGGGGCGCCGGTCACGCTGCGCATCTGGCGTGCCGGGGTGGAACAGGACGTGACGCTGACGCCGCGCCGGGTCGATCTGCCTGTGCCCGAAGGCGGGTTCGAAACCCGCTGGCTGATCGGGCTGACGGGCGGCCTTGCCTTCGAGCCCGAAACCCGCCGCCCCGGCGTGTTCGAGGCGCTGCAACTGGGCGCCCGGCAGACCTGGATGATCGTTCAGACCTCGCTTTCGGGGTTGTGGCACATGGTCACGGGCGCGATTTCCAGCTGCAATCTGCGCGGCCCGCTGGGCATTGCCGAAAGCTCGGGCAACGCCGCCGCGCAAGGCACGCAAAGCTTCATCTGGTTCATTGCGATGCTGTCCACCGCCGTGGGCATGATGAACCTGTTTCCCGTGCCGGTGCTGGATGGCGGGCACCTGGTGTTCCACGCCTGGGAAGCGGTTACCGGCAAGCCGCCCAGCGACCGGGCCTTGCGCGGGCTGATGACGGCGGGGCTGGCGCTGTTGCTGACGCTGATGGTCTTTGCGCTGACGAACGACCTGTTCTGCCCCTGAACTGCGCCGGTCCTGCCCAAAACCGGCCATAATTCCGGAATATCCTTATATCGTGCGGGGTGATGTTCCCGCGCAAGGGAACCCGGAGTCACACCATGCAGACCCTTTCGAGCGGCTACCGCAGCCTGTCGCTTCTGCTCAACCTGAACTGGGACCGGCTTTTTTCGCTGGCGACCATCGTGCTCGGCCTGCTGGCCGGGGCCTTCCTCGGGTCGGTCATCAGCCAGCTGTGATGCTTGCCGGGGCTGTCGCCGGAAAGGCGCCGACCTTGACCGGGTCGCCGCCTTTGGCCTTTTGACAAGCCCCCCCGTTCGGGCTAGTCAGGTCGGGTGGAACGACGACCGGGGGGTTTGTCTGATGGTTGCCTATTCTCGCTTCCGGGCCGTTGCGATGTCGCGTGCCGGCCTGCGCGCCGGTGTTCTGGCGGGGTTGCTGGCCTCGGCTTCGGTGCTGGGCGGCCTGCCGGCACTGGCGCAGGGCTACAGCTTTTCCAACGTCGCCATCGAAGGCAACCAGAGGATCGAACCGCGCACCATCCTGAACTTTGCCCGCATCCAGCGCGGCGCCCCGGTTTCGGCGGCCGAACTGAACGATGCCTACCAGCGCCTCCAGGGCTCGGGCCTGTTCGAGGAGGTCACGCTGACCCCCCGCGGCGGCACGCTGGTGATTACGGTCAAGGAATACCCGACCATCAATGTGGTCAACTTCGAAGGCAATGCCCGGCTGAAGTCCGAAGACCTTGCCAAGCTCATCGAATCGCGCTCGCGCCGGGTCTATTCGCCGGCCCAGGCCGAGGCGGACGCGGCCACCATTGCCGAGGCCTATTCGGTGGCCGGCCGCATGGCCGCCCGGGTCGAGCCGCGCATCATCCGCCGGTCCGACAACCGCGTCGATCTGGTGTTCGAGATCGCCGAAGGCCGCGTGACCGAGGTGGAGCGGCTTTCCTTCGTGGGCAACCGCAACTTCACCGACCGCCGGCTGCGTCAGGTGCTGCAGACCAAGCAGGCCGGCCTGCTGCGCCAGCTGATCGGCCGCGACACCTACGTGGCCGAGCGGATCGAACTCGACAAGCAGCTTCTGCGCGACTTCTACCTGTCGCGCGGCTTCATCGACATTCAGGTGCTGGACGCCACCGCGGAACTCGCGCGGGAACGCGACGGCTTCTTCGTGACCTTCACGGTGCGCGAAGGGTTGCAATACCGTTTCGGCACCACCAGCGTTGTCAGCGAGATCGAAGGGGTGGATGCCGCGCCCTACGAACCGCTGCTGCGCATTCGCCCCGGTTCGACCTATACCCCCTCGCAGGTCGATGGTGCCATCGCCCGCATGGAGGCGCTGGCCAGCCGCAACGGCGTGAACTTCCTGCGGGTGGAACCGCGGCTCAAGCGCAACGACCGCGACCAGACGGTCGATATCGAGTTCGCGCTGACGCGCGGCGAACGGGTGTTCGTCGAACGCATCGACATCGAAGGCAACACCACCACCGCTGACCAGGTGATCCGCCGCCAGTTCCGCACGGTCGAAGGCGACCCGCTGAACCCGCGCGATATCCGCGCAGCGGCCGAACGCATCCGCGCGCTCGGCTACTTCGAGGATGCCGAAGTGACGGCGGCCGAAGGCTCGACCCCCGAAGCCGTGGTGGTCAAGGCGACCGTCACCGAAAAGCCGACCGGGTCGCTGTCGTTCGGCGCAAGCTACGGCAAGGCCGACGGGGTTGGCGTCACCATCGCGCTGTCGGAATCGAACTTCCTCGGCCGCGGGCAGTATGTGTCGGTGGACCTCAACCTCGGCGCGTCGAACGCCACGTCATCGTTCACCTTTTCCGAGCCGGCGGTTCTGGGGCGCGACCTGAAATTCTCGCTCAACGGCATCTATGCCGAAACCGAGGCCAACTTCGCCACCTGGGATACGCGTCTGGTTTCGCTGGGCGCCGCGCTGGAATTCCCGCTGTCGGAAAACCTGCGGCTGGAAACGCGCTATACCTTCAGCAAGAGCCGGGTGTCGAACGTGGGCGCGACCTCCAGCCCGATCCTGGCGCGCGAGGCGGCGCGCGGGTCGCTGACCGGGTCGGCCCTGGGCTATACGCTGAACTTCGACAACCGCCGCAGCGGGCTGGGCGGCGACGTGGCCTATGTCGCGCGCTTCGGGCAGGATTTCTACGGCCTGGGCGGCGATCTGAAGTTCCTCAAGACCGAGGTGTTCGCTGGGGCGCAGACTCGCGTGCTGAACGACGAGCTGACCTTGCGCGCCGAGTTCGAGGGCGGCGCCATCGCCACCAGCGGCGGCAATGGCACGCGGGTGACCGAGCGCTTCTTCCTCGATGGCAAGATGCGCGGCTTTGCCCCCTTCGGCGCCGGCCCGCGTGATACGCTGGCGGGCAAGACCGACCCGCTGGGCGGCAACTTCTATGCTGTTGCGCGGTTCGAAACCGAGTTTCCCATCGGCCTGCCCGAAGAATACGGCATCAGGGGTGGGGCTTTCCTCGACATCGGGTCGGTCTGGGGCCTGAACGACATCGCCGGCGTCGGGCCGGTGGACGACAAGATGCGCCTGCGGTCGTCGGTGGGCGTGTCGGTGTTGTGGGATACGCCGATCGGGCCCTTGCGGTTCAACTTTGCCAAGGCGCTGAAAAAGCAGCCCTATGACAAGGAACAGCGCTTCGACCTGACGATCTCGACGAAGTTCTGATGCGGCGCGGGCGCATTGCCCCGGTGGCTGCGGCCCTGGCGCTGATGGCCGGGGGCGCCGCCGCGCAAACGGCGCAGCCCGCGCTTTCGCAAGGCGTGCCGCAAATGCCCTTCGTCACGCTGGATGATGCGCGGCTGTTTTCGGACTCGGCCTGGGGCAAGGCGTTGAACAAGCGGCTGGAGGCCGAGCAGACCGGGCTTGCCGCCGAAAACCGCGAGATCGAAGCCCGCCTTGCCGATCAGGAACGCGACCTGACCGCGCGCCGCCCCGACCTGCCCGCGGCCGAGTTCCGCACCCTGGCCGACCGTTTCAACGCCGAGGTCGAGTCCTGGCGCAGCACGCAGAAGGCCAAGGAACAGGCGATCTATCAACGCCACGAGGCGGCGCGGCTGCGGTTCCGCGATGTGGCCAACCAGGTGCTGGCGCAACTGATGGTCGAGCGCGGCGCGCTGGCCATCATTGCCGAAGAAGCGATCGTGCTGGGCTTTCGCGAGATCGACATCACCGCCGACGCGGTCGCGCGGCTGGATGCGCTGGTGGGCGACGGATCGAACCTGCCCGAACCCGAACCGGCAGGCCCCGACGCGCCTGTGCCGCCCGCCCCCGCCGGCGCGCAACGGCCGGCCCCCGCCACGCCCTAGCCCTGCGCTGGACAGCCGCGACGTCAGTTGCTAGCAAAACCGTCATGCCGCGCCAGCGGTTCACCCGAGGACCACCGATGACAGACGCCCCCATCACCGAAGCCGATCTGGACCTCATCACCCGGATCATTCCGCACCGCTATCCCTTCCTGCTGGTGGACAAGGTGCGCGACATCGTCAAGGGCGAGTCCTGCGTGGGCATCAAGAACGTCACCTACAACGAGCCGCATTTCACCGGGCATTTTCCCGGTATGCCGATCATGCCCGGCGTGATGATCGTCGAGGCGATGGCCCAGACCGCGGGCGTGCTGGTGGGCATCACGATGGATCTGGTGGACAAGAACGCCAAGGTATTCTTCATGGGGGTCGAGGCGGCCAAGTTCCGCCGCAAGGTGGTGCCGGGCGACGTGCTGGAACTCCACGTCAAGGCGCTGCGCGGCGGCGGGCGGGTCTGGCGGTTCGAGGGGCGCGCGATGGTGGCCGGCGAACTGGCGGCCGAGGCGACCTACACCGCCATGTTCGACGTTCCGAAAGGCTGAGCCGATGACCATCGACGCCAGCGCCCGCGTGCATCCGGCGGCCATCGTCGAGGAAGGGGCGGTGATCGGGCCCGAGTGCCAGATCGGCCCCTTTGCCGTGATCGGCCCCGAGGTGACGCTGGGCCGGGGCGTGGTGGTCAAGTCGCATGCGGTGGTCACCGGCTGGACGACGATCGGCGACGAGACGGTGGTGTTTCCCTTTGCGGTCGTGGGCGAGGTGCCGCAGGATCTGAAGTATAGGGGCGAGCGCACGCGCGCCATCGTCGGTGCGCGCTGCCGCATCCGCGAAGGCGCCACGGTGAACACCGGCACCGAAGGCGGCGGCGGGGTGACCCGGGTGGGCGACGATTGCCTGCTGATGACGGGCGCGCATGTCGGGCACGATGCCAGCGTGGGCGACCGGGTGATCCTGGCCAACCAGGCGGCGGTGGCGGGCCATTGCACCTTGGGCGACGATGTGATCGTCGGCGGCCTGTCGGGCATTCACCAATGGGTGCGAATCGGGCGCGGCGCGATCATCGGGGCGGTCACGATGGTGACCAATGACGTGATCCCCTTTGGTCTGGTGCAGGCGCCGCGGGGCGAGCTGGACGGGCTGAACCTTGTGGGGCTCAAGCGCCGCGGCGTGGACCGGGCCGAGATCACCGCCTTGCGCGCGGCCTATCAGATGCTGGCGCAAGGCGAAGGCGCCTTTCAGGATCGCGCGCGGCGGCTGGCCGAAGAAACCGAAAGCGCCCATGTGCGCGAGGTGGTGGATTTCATCCTGTCCGCGTCGGATCGGTCGTTCCTGACGCCGCGCTGACCGGCGGGCCGGCGTGCCGAGGGCTGGCGGCGGATGCCTCCGGCGGGGATATTTGCGGCAAGGTGAAAGGACAGGGAGCGATGGGGCAGATCGCGGTGATTGCCGGGGCCGGTGCCTTGCCCGGGGCGGTGGCGGCGGCCCTGGGCGGCGCGCCGGTTTTTTCGCCGGAAGGCGTTGCGGTTGCGGTTCCGGCCGAGCGGTTCCGGTTCGAACGGCTGGTGCCGTTTCTGGCGATGCTGGCGGATCGCGGGATCGGCGGGGTGGTGCTGGCAGGGGCCATGACCCGGCCGCGGCTGGACCCGGCGCTGTTCGATGCTGCGACGGCGCAGCTGGTGCCGCGTCTGGTTGCGGCGATGCAGGCCGGCGACGATGCCACCTTGCGTGCCGTTGTGGCGGTGATCGAGGAGGCGGGGCTGAACGTTCTGGGGCTCGCCGAGGTGGCGCCGGGGCTGATTCCGGGGGCCGGGGTGCTGGGCGCCGTGCAGCCCGGGGCGCAGGACAAGGCCGATGTTGCACGCGCCGCCGCGGTGGTGGCGGCCCTGGGGGCGGTCGACGTCGGGCAGGGGGCGGTGGTGGCGCAGGGCCTGTGCCTGGCGGTCGAGGCCTTGCCTGGCACGGATGCCATGCTCGACTGGGTGGCGGCGGTGGCGGGCCGGCTGCGCCCGCCCGGCGCGCGCGGCGTGTTGTGGAAGGCGCCGAAGCCCGGGCAGGATCTGCGGGTGGATCTGCCGGCGCTTGGCCCCGAAACCGTGCGGCGCGCGGCCGCCGCCGGGCTTGCCGGCATTGCCTGGCCTGCGGGCGGCGCCGTGGTGCTGGACCGTGACGCGATGGTCGCCGCTGCCGATGCCGCCGGCCTTTTCCTGTGGGCGCGCGAGCCGTGAAGCTGTTCCTGGTTGCGGGCGAACCGTCGGGCGACCGGCTGGGGGCCGCGCTGATGGCCGGTTTGCGCCAGCTTGCCCCCGGTGTGGGGTTCGAGGGTGTCGGCGGCCCGGCGATGGAAGCCGAGGGCCTTGCCAGCCTGTTCCCGATGGAAGAACTGGCCGTCATGGGGCTGGTCGAGGTGCTGCCGAAGTACCGGGCGCTGAAGCGGCGGATCGCGCAGACCGCGCAGGCGGTGCTGGGCAGCGGGGCGCAGGCGCTGGTCACCATCGACAGCCCGGATTTCTGCCTGCGGGTGGCGCAGCTGGTGCGCGCGGCGCGCCCCGGGTTCCGGGTCATCCACTATGTCGCGCCGTCGGTCTGGGCGTGGCGGCCGGGCCGGGCCGCGAAGATGGCGCAGGTGGTGGACCATGTGCTGGCCCTGTTGCCGTTCGAGCCGCCCTACATGACCGCGGCCGGCATGACCTGCGATTTCGTCGGGCACCCGGTGGTGGCCGAGCCGCTGGCCGATGCCGCAGGGGTGGAGGCCTTTGCCGCAAGGCACGGGCTGGTGCGGCCGTGGTTGCTGGTGCTGCCCGGGTCGCGCAAGGGCGAGGTGCGGCGGCTGGCGCCGGTGTTCGGGCAGGTTCTGGCGGGCCTTGCGCCGATGCCGGTGGTGCTGCCGACCGTGCGCGGTGTGGTGGGGCTGGTGCGGGCGCTGGTGGCCGAATGGCCGGTGCCGCCGCTGATCGTGGCCGATGCGGCCGACAAGGCGGCCGCCTTTGCGGGGGCACGGGCGGCGCTGGCGGCGTCGGGCACGGTGTCGCTGGAACTGGCGGCGAACGGGGTGCCGATGGTGATTGCCTATGACATGAACCCGCTCAGCCGTGTTCTGATGCAGCGCCTGATGCGGGTGGATACGGTGACGCTGGTCAACCTCGTCTCCGAAACCCGGGTCGTGCCCGAGTTTCTGGGGGCCCGCTGCCGGGCAGACCTGATCCGCCCGGCGCTGGCAGAGCTGTTGACCGACGGTCCGGGCCAGGCCGCACAGGCGCAGGCGATGGCGCTGACGATGGACCGGCTGGGCCGCGGGGGCGAACCGCCGGGCCTGCGCGCGGCCCGGTCGGTTCTGGCGCATCTCTAGCCGGTCAGCGCCCGCGCCAGATCCAGCCGCCGCCCAGCACGCGGCTGCCTTCGGGGGCGTAGAACACGCAAGCCTGCCCGGCGCTGACGCCGTCTTCGGGGGCGATCAGCTCTACTTCGGCCTCGGTGGCCGACAAAGGCCGCAGGATCGCCTCGCGCGGGGGGCGGGTGGAGCGCACCTTGACCATGACCTGCCAGTCCGCCCGGCTGTCGAACGGCGCATCGCCCAGCCAGTTCACCTCGCGCAAGGGCACGATGCGGGTCGACAGCGCCTGTTTCGGCCCCACCACCACGCGGCGGCTTTCGGGGTCCAGCCGCACCACATACAGCGGCTCGGCCAACCCGCCGATGCCCAGGCCCTTGCGCTGCCCGATGGTATAGTGGATCACCCCGCCATGCCGGCCCAGCACGCGCCCGTCAAGATCGACGATCTCGCCCGGCTCGGCTGCACCGGGGCGCAACTTTTCGATCACGGCGGCATAATTGCCATTCGGGACAAAGCAGATGTCCTGGCTGTCGGGCTTGTCGGCCACCGGCAGCCCGTATTTCGCGGCCAGTGCCCGGGTTTCGGCCTTGCTGGCCAGATGCCCGAGCGGAAAGCGCAGGTAGGCCAGCTGTTCGGGCGTGGTGGAAAACAGGAAATAGCTCTGGTCGCGTGCCGGATCGGCGGCCATGTGCAGCTCGGGCCCATGCGAGCCCATCTTGCGCTGGATGTAATGCCCGGTTGCCATGCAGTCGGCATCCAGCTCGCGCGCGGTGTTCAGCAGATCCTTGAACTTCACCCGCTCGTTGCAGCGGATGCACGGCACCGGGGTGGCGCCGGCCAGATAGGCATCGGCGAATTCCTCGATCACCGCATCGCGGAAGGTGTTTTCGTAATCCAGCACATAGTGCGGAAAGCCCATGGCCTCGGCCACGCGGCGCGCATCGTGAATGTCGCGGCCCGCGCAGCAGGCGCCCTTTTTCGCCAGCGCGGCGCCGTGGTCGTAAAGCTGCAGGGTGACGCCGACCACGTCGTAACCTTCTTCGGCCAGCATCGCGGCAACGACCGAGGAATCGACCCCGCCCGACATCGCCACGACAACGCGCGTGTCGCGGGGGTGCTTGGGCAGGCCAAGCGAATTCAGCGGCAGGTCGCGGGGCATGGTCTCTCTCCGGGGAATGCGTCGAGATATAGGAAAATTCTGCGCATTCTCCAACCCCCCGCTTCACCGGCCCTTAAGCCTGTTGCGCCATCCTGCACCGAGGAACGAGGGAATGCCGATGTATCTCAAACGTGTCGATGGCCCGCGCCAGATCACGCTGCCGGATGGCAGCATCCTCAGCCGTGCCGATCTGCCGCCCCCCGATACCCGCCGCTGGGTCGCCAGCCGCAAGGCCGTCGTGGTCAAGGCCGTGGTTTACGGCCTGATGACCCGCGACGAGGCGCTGGAACGCTATGCCTTGTCGGACGAGGAGTTCGACCTGTGGCACAGTGCCGTGGCGACCCACGGGGAAAAGGCGCTGAAGGTGACGGCCATCCAGAAATACCGACAACTTTAGATTGTATTCCGGGAATGTTCTGTCACAGTAACGTGTAGTTAACCATTGGCCAGCAAGGTTGTCACCATACAAGGGCTGCCTAACCGGAGAATCCAGATGCGCATCCTTCTGGTCGAAGACGATCCGACGACGTCGCGCAGCATCGAACTGATGCTGACGCATGCCAACCTGAATGTCTATTGCACCGACCTGGGCGAAGAAGGCATCGATCTGGCAAAGCTTTACGACTACGACCTGATCCTGCTGGACCTGAACCTGCCCGACATGACCGGGCATGAGGTGCTGCGCCAGCTGCGTCTGGCCCGGGTCGACACGCCGATCCTGATTCTCTCGGGCGCCGACGATACCGAAAGCAAGCTCAAGGGCTTTGGCTTCGGCGCGGACGATTACATGACCAAGCCGTTCCACCGCGAGGAGCTGGTGGCACGCATCCATGCCATCATTCGCCGGTCCAAGGGGCACGCGCAATCGGTCATCCGCACCGGGCGCGTGACGGTCAACCTCGATGCCAAGACCGTCGATGTCGAAGGCAAGGCCGTGCACCTGACCGGCAAGGAATATCAGATGCTGGAACTGCTTTCCTTGCGCAAGGGCACCACGCTGACCAAGGAGATGTTCCTCAACCATCTTTACGGCGGCATGGACGAACCCGAACTCAAGATCATCGACGTGTTCATCTGCAAGCTCCGCAAGAAGCTGGCCGAGGCGACCGGCGGGCAGAACTACATCGAAACCGTCTGGGGCCGCGGCTACGTGCTGCGCGACCCGACGCCGCAAGCCGTGTCCATCCCCCCCGGCCGCATCGCAGCCAGCGCCTGACCACCTTTCCTTTGACCGGAGCCCGGCCTAAACCATGAGGGCAACCGCAAGGAGGGCAGCATGGCCGGGTCCGACAGGAACAACAGCGCTGGAACCGAAGCTGCGTTGCCGGAAGCGGAGGCCTTCCGCCCAGTCCAGAGTCTGAGCGAGGGCGATGCCCTGGCGGAATGGGCGGCGCTGGCGCAGGCCTACCGCGATGCGAACGTCGCCTATCACCGCGACGATGCGCCGATCATGTCGGATGCCGCGTTCGATGCGATCAAGCGTCGCCTTCAGGCGCTTGAAGCCGCGTTTCCCGGAATCGCCCGCGCTTCGGGCACGGAAGGCAGCCCCTTGCAGCAGGTCGGTGGCCCGCTGGCGGAAGGCTTTGCCAAGGTGCGGCACAGCGTGCCGATGCTCAGCCTGGAAAACGCCTTCGAGGCGTCGGATGTGGCCGATTTCGCCGACCGGGTGGCACGCTTTCTGGGGCTTGCCGCGCCGCCGGCCTTCACCGCCGAACCCAAGATCGACGGTCTCAGCCTTTCGCTGCTTTACCATCGCGGCATCCTGCAGCATGCCGCCACGCGCGGCGACGGCGAGGAAGGCGAGGTTGTCACGCCGAACGCGAGAACGATCGCGGATATCCCGCAGCAGCTTGTCGGCGCGCCCGAGGTATTGGAGGTGCGCGGCGAAGTCTACATGACCCATGCCGATTTCGCGGCGCTGAACGCGCGGCAGGCGGAACGGGGCGACAAGACCTTTGCCAATCCGCGCAATGCCGCGGCCGGTTCCTTGCGCCAGCTGGATGCCAGCATCACCGCAACCCGGCCGCTGCGCTTTTTCGCCTATGCCTGGGGCGCGCTTTCCGAGCCGCTGGGCGCCACCCAGATGCAGGCGGTGGCGCGGCTGGCCGAACTTGGCTTTGTCACCAACCCCCTGATGATCCGGGCGGACTCGGTCGAGGCGCTGCTGGATCACTACCGGACGATCGAGGCGCAGCGCGCCACGCTGGGCTATGACATCGACGGCGTGGTTTACAAGGTCGACGATCTGTCGTTGCAGGCCCGGCTCGGGTCGCGCGCCAATACGCCGCGATGGGCGATCGCGCACAAGTTTCCGGCCGAAACCGCCTGGACGGTGCTGGAGGGCATCGACATTCAGGTCGGCCGCACCGGCGCGCTGTCGCCGGTGGCGCGGCTGCGGCCGGTGACGGTGGGGGGCGTGGTGGTTTCCAACGCCACCCTGCACAACGAGGATTACATCGCCGGGCGCGACAGCAAGGGCGAGCCGATCCGCGGGGGCAAGGATATTCGCGTGGGCGACCGGGTGCTGGTCTATCGCGCCGGCGATGTCATCCCCAAGGTCGCCGACGTCGACCTGTCGCAGCGCCCGGCCGGCAGCCTGCCCTTCGTCTTTCCCGAAACCTGCCCGGAATGCGGCTCGCCGGCCATCCGCGAACCCGGCGATTCGGTGCGCCGCTGTTCGGGCGGGCTGGTCTGCCCGGCACAGGCGGTGGAAAAGCTCAAGCACTTCGTCAGCCGCGCCGCCTTCGACATCGAGGGCCTGGGCGCCCGCCAGATCGAGATGTTCTTTGCCGATGCCGACCTGCCGATCCGCGAGCCGGCCGATATCTTCACGCTGGAAGCGCGCGATGCCGCCGGCCTGACCCGGCTGAAGAACCGCGATGGCTTTGGCGAGAAGAGCACCCGGGCCCTGTTCGCCGCCATTGCCGAGCGGCGGCGCATTTCGCTGGCGCGGTTGCTGTTCGGGCTTGGCATCCGCCATCTGGGCGAGGTGGCGGCAGCCGACCTCGCGCGCCATTTCCAAACCTGGCCGGCGCTGATCGCCACGGTGGATGCGGCACGGCCCGCAGCGCTGCGCCATCTTGCCTGCGATGCCGCCGAAGCGGCCGAGCGTGCGGCCGCCGCCCGCGAAGGGCGCCGGCCCGAAATCGCCAGGGTGCGCGAACGCGCCTGGTCCGCCGAACCGCCTGTGCCCGAGGCGGCGCGCAACGCCTGGGCCGAGCTTCTGGGAATCGAGGGCGTCGGGGCCGTGCTGGCCACTTCGCTGGTGTCGGCCCTGGCGCAAGGCGGGCAGGAACGGGCGGCGGTGGACCGGCTGATCGCGCAGTTGACCGAAATCCTCCCGCCCGAGGCGCGGGCCACCGACAGCCCGGTGGCCGGCAAGACTGTGGTCTTCACGGGCACGCTGGAACGGATGACCCGGGCCGAAGCCAAGGCCCGGGCCGAAGCGCTGGGGGCCAAGGTGGCCGGGTCGGTTTCGGCAAAGACCGATTTCCTCGTGGCCGGCCCCGGCGCGGGGTCCAAGGCCGCCAAGGCCGCCGAACTGGGGGTGACC
>NZ_JBKBQM010000022.1:0-47830 GCF_046292685.1 Gemmobacter sp. | reverse complement strand
ACAGCGACCCGCTCGTCTCGTCCGTCCCGCGCATCATCACCCCCACCGTTGTCGTGCAAAGGGTGAATCATGTTCCTAACTCCGGGTCGAGGGCTGACTTCTTCAGCAGCCTGCTAGAGGTCGAAGGTGGCAAACACCGGGGCGTGGTCGCTGGGCTGGTCCCAGCCGCGGGCGGCGCGCAGGATGCGGCTGGAATGGGCCGCCCCGGCGATGTCGGGCGTGGCCCAGACGTGATCCAGCCGGCGGCCCTTGTCGGCCGCGTCCCAGTCGGCGGCGCGATAGGACCACCAGCTGTAAAGCCGGCCTTGCGGAATGTCGGCGCGCGTCACATCGACCCAGCCGGTCGCCTGCACCTGGGCCAGATGTTCGACCTCGACCGGCGTGTGCGACACGATCTTGAGCAGGGCCTTGTGATCCCACACATCGTCCTCGCGCGGGGCGATGTTCAGGTCGCCCACCAGGATCGCGCGGTCGGGGCGCTGCCAGTGGAAATGGTCGCGCATCTGGGTGAGGTAATCGAGCTTCTGGCCGAATTTCTCGTTCGCCTCGCGGTCGGGGATGTCGCCGCCGGCGGGGACATAGAAGTTGTGGATGGTCACGCCGTTTTCCAGCTGCGCCGCGATGTGGCGGGCATGGCCGAGCCCGGCGAAATCTTCGGCGCCCACCTCCATGATCGGGCGTTTCGACAGGATGGCGACGCCGTTGTAGCCCTTTTGCCCGCGGGCGACCATGTAGCGGTATCCCAGCGCTTCGAAGCCTTCGCGGGGGAACTTGTCGAGCGGGGTCTTGATTTCCTGCAGGCAGAGGATGTCGGGCGCCTCCTCGGCCAGCAGGCGGGCCACCAGGGGTTCGCGCAGGCGGACCGAATTGATGTTCCAGGTGGCAAGGGTAAAGGGCATGCGGCAGGCTCCGGCGGTTGCAGGCGCCGAGGATACCGTTCGCCTGCAGGGGAAACCAGCCGAAAGCGTGCGCCCGTGCCGTGCCGCCTTTGCGCCCCTGGCGGCAGGCGCGGCAAAAGAAAAGCCCCGGCGCAGCGTGCGTCGGGGCCAGGTCCAACAGGGAGGTAATCCGTAGTTATGGGTATAGGTCACAAGACGCCTTGATCCAAATCAATATGCGTCTTTCATGTTTCGATTCCCGTCGGCGTTGCAAAAAAGACCCGGGCACAAAGGCCCGGGCCAGGTCCAACAGGGAGGATGCCGCGTCATGACCCCGACGCGGCCAGGGGAAGGTATGGAAACGAAGCTGCCTGACACCTGTTAATATCCAGTGAATCCGGCAACAATATGACAGGCGCCGTCACACCGCGAGCTTGTAGCCGCCGCTTTCGGTCACCAGCAGGCGGGCGTTCGAGGGATCGGGCTCGATCTTCTGGCGCAGGCGGTAGATGTGGGTTTCCAGCGTGTGGGTGGTGACGCCGGCGTTGTAGCCCCAGACCTCGTGGAGCAGCACGTCGCGGGCCACCACCTGTTGACCGGCGCGATAGAGGTATTTCAGGATGTTGGTTTCCTTTTCGGTCAGGCGCACCTTCTTGTCCCTGGCATCGACCAGCATCTTCTGCGCCGGCTTGAAGGTATAGGGGCCCATCTGGAACACCGCATCCTCGGACTGTTCGTGCTGGCGCAACTGGGCGCGGATGCGCGCCAGCAGCACGGCGAACTTGAACGGCTTGGTGATGTAGTCGTTGGCGCCGGCATCGAGGCCCAGAATGGTGTCGGCATCCGAATCGTGCCCGGTCAGCATCAGGATCGGCGCCTTGACCCCGGCCTTGCGCATGCGCTTGCACAGCTCGCGCCCGTCGGTGTCGGGCAGGCCCACGTCGAGGATGATGAGGTCGTGGTGCTGCGCCTTGGCGCGCTCCATGCCTTCGGCGCCGGTGGCGGCTTCGAACACGTCGAAATCCTCGGTCATCACCAGCTGTTCCGACAGCGCCTCGCGCAGGTCGTCATCATCGTCCACCAGCAGGATCTTGCGCAGGTTGGCCATGTGTCGCCTCCTTGGTTGCCATGCCGGGAACGTGAGGTCGGGCGGCCCGGGGTTCAAGTTTTGCAACAGCCGGTCACGCGCACGTGTCGGAAAGCGGCGGTTTGTTACAGGATGTGTCGCACGCGCGGCCCTTGCCCCGGGGGCGCGGGCGCCGTATCGCTGCGGCAGAGGAGTTGCCATGACCCTGACCCCCACCTTGCCCGAACGGCTGAACCGCGCCCGCGCCGACCTGCGCATGGGGCTGCCGGTGGTGCTGGCGGGGGCGGGCGGCGCGCTGGTGGTGGCGGCGGTCGAAAGCCTGAGCGCCGAACGGCTGGCCGACCTGCGCGCGCTGGGGGTGCCGGTGCTGGCGATCACCGCGCGGCGGGCGGAAACGCTGAAAGCGCGCGCCTATGACGGCGATCTGGCGCGGCTGGTGGTGCCGGCGGCCGCGGGGCTGGACTGGCTGCGTGCCGTGGCCGACCCCAAGGACGATCTGGCCGCGCCGATGAAGGGGCCTTTCGCCAGCCTGCGCGACGGCGATGCCGGGCTGCACCGGGCGGCGCTGGCGCTGGCGAAATCGGCGCAGCTGCTGCCGGCGGTGCTGAGCGTGGCGGTGCCCGACGGGCTGGCCTTTGCCGGGCGGCAGGGGCTGACCTTCGTGGCGCTGGCCGAGGCGGGGCCGGAGCTGTTCCGCACCGGGCCCTTGCACCCGGTGGTGGCGGCGCGGGTGCCGATGGTCGCCTCCGAAGCGGGGCGCGTGCATGTGTTTCGCCCCGAGGATGGCGGGGTCGAGCATTACGCCATCGAGATCGGGTCGCCCGACCGCAGCACGCCGGTGCTGGCGCGGCTGCATTCGGCCTGTTTCACCGGCGATGTGCTGGGGTCGCTGAAATGCGACTGCGGCCCGCAGCTGCGCGCGGCGCTGGCGCAGATGGGGGCCGAAGGCGCGGGGGTGCTGCTGTATCTCAACCAGGAAGGCCGCGGCATCGGGCTGGCCAACAAGATGCGCGCCTATGCCTTGCAGGATCAGGGCTTCGACACGGTGGAGGCCAACCACCGGCTGGGCTTCGAGGATGACGAGCGCGATTTCCGCATCGGGGCCGCGATCCTGCGGCGCATGGGCTTTGGCGCGGTGCGACTGATGACGAACAACCCCGCCAAGGTGGCGATGATGCAGGCGCAAGGGCTGGACGTGGTGGAGCGCGTGCCGCTGCGCGTGGGCGAGACCGAACAGAATCGTGCCTATCTGGCGACCAAGGCGGCGAAATCGGGGCATCTGCTGTGAGTTTTGCAACATCGCAGGATATCGTCGTCATGCCGACCGGGGCGCGCTTCCTCGGCCGGCGGTTTCCTTGCACGCTGGGGCGCGGCGGGGTGGTGGCGCCGGGGCGCAAGCGCGAAGGCGACGGGGCGACACCGGCGGGGGTGCACCGGATCGTGGGCTTGCTCTACCGCCCCGACCGTATTGCGCGCCCGGCCGACTGGGCCTTGCCCATCGGGCCGGGCGACCTGTGGTCGGACGATGCGGGGCACGAGGATTACAACCTGATGGTCCGCGCGCCTTATCCCCACAGCCACGAGCGCCTGCGCCGCGCCGACCCGATGTATGACATCGTGCTGGTGCTGGGCTGGAACTGGCCGCAGGCGGTGCGGGGGCGCGGCTCGGCGATCTTTGTGCACCAGTGGCGGCGGCCGGGGGCGCCGACGGCGGGCTGCGTTGCGTTTTCGCGCGCCGATCTGCACTGGATCGTGCCGCGCATCGGCTTCGAGACGCGGGTGATCGTGCCCTTGCACGGCCGGGTGCCGGAAGCCTGACGGCCCGGGCTCAGATCCCGGCCGGACGCGGCGCCACCGGCAGGCTGGAGCTGAGCCCGCCATCCACCACCAGCACCTGACCCGAAATGTAGCTGGCCGCATCCGAGGCCAGAAAGGCCACCGCCTCGGCGATTTCCGCAGGCTCGCCGGCGCGGCGCGCAGGGTTGAGCTGGCCGATGCGCGCTTCGCGCCCGCGCGAGCGGGCGGCATCGAACAGCGCCTGGGTCATGCCGGTTTCCACCAGCCCGGGCGCCACCGCGTTGATGCGGATGCCGGTGCCGGCCAGCAGTTGCGCCGTGGTCTGCACCAGGTTGATGAGCCCGGCCTTGGAGGCCGAATAGGCCACCCCGCCCGCGCCCGAGCGCAGCCCCGCCACCGAGGAGGTCACCACGATGGCCCCGCCCGGCGCCATGCGCGGCACGGCCGCGCGGATCGCCAGCCAGGGACCGATCAGGTTGACGCGCAGGATTTCGGCAAAATCCTCGGCGCCTTCGTCGAAGCTGGGGGTGAAGGGGCCAAGGATCCCGGCATTGGCATGCAGGATGTCCAGCCGCCCGAAATCGCGCACGGCCTGGTCCACCATCGCGGCGACGCCCTTTTCGGTGGCGCAGTCGGTCTGCACCGCGTCGGCCTGTCCGCCGCGGGCGGCGAGCAGGCCGACGGTGTCGATGACCTCGGGGGCGCGGTCCACGCACAGCACCCGGGCGCCGCGGTCGGCCATCAGCAGCGCCGCGGCGCGGCCAAGGCGACCCGCCGCGCCGGTGACGATGGCGACCTTGCCCGACAACGTGGTCGTCACGGCGCAAGCCCCGGGTTGCGGCCGAGCCGGGTGACCTGCCGGGTCCAGCCCGGGTGGTTGCGGCCTTCGCGGCGCTTGAGCTCCATCCGGGCCAGCTGGTCGCGGTGCACCTCGTCGGGGCCGTCCACCAGCCGCAGCACCCGGGCGGTGGCAAAGGCCAGCGCCGTGCCGAAGTCGTTGCCGGTGCCGCCGCCGCCGAACATCTGGATCGCCCAGTCGGCGACCTGGCAGGCCATCGCCGGCACGGCCACCTTGATCATCGCGATTTCGGCGCGCGCCTCCTTGTTGCCGACGGTGTCCATCTTGTGCGCGGCGTGCAGGGTCAAGAGGCGGCTCTGGTCGATCAGGATGCGGGCGTTGGCGATGCGTTCGCGGGTGACGCCCTGATCGGACAGCCGCTTGCCGAAGGCCACGCGCGACAGCGCGCGGTCGCACATCGATTCCAGCATCCGCTCGGCCAGGCCGATGGCGCGCATGCAGTGGTGGATGCGCCCCGGCCCCAATCGGCCCTGGGCAATTTCGAACCCGCGCCCTTCGCCCAGGAGCAGGTTCGACGCCGGCACCCGCACGTTTTCGAACAAGACCTCGGACGCGCGGTCGGGCACGCCGTAATAGCCGAACACCGGCAGCGACCGGGTGACGGTGATGCCCGGCGTGTCCATCGGCACCAGGATCATCGACTGCTGGCGGTGCCGGTCGGGGTTGGCCGGGTCGGTCTTGCCCATGAAGATGCAGATCTTCGTCGCCGGGTTGCTGGCGCCGGTGGTATACCACTTGTGCGCGTTGATGACGTAGTGGTCGCCGTCGCGCCGGATTTCGGCCTGGATGTTGGTGGCATCGGAACTGGCGACATCGGGTTCGGTCATGGCAAAGCACGAGCGGATTTCGCCGGCCAGCAGAGGCTTGAGCCAGCGTTCCTTGTGTTCGGCGGTGCCGTAGCGTTCCAGCACCTCCATGTTGCCGGTGTCGGGGGCGTTGCAGTTGAACACCTCGGGCGCCAGCAGCGAGCGGCCCATGATTTCGCACAGGTGGCCGTATTCCACGTTGCTGAGCCCCGCGCCGTGGCTGCTTTCGGGCAGGAACAGGTTCCACAGCCCCGCCGCGCGGGCCAGCGGCTTTAGCTCCTCGATAACCGGATAGGTGGAGAATGGCCCCAGCTCCTCGGCCTGGGTCAGGTAGCGCGATTCGTTGGGGTAGATGTGCCGGTCCATGAAATCCCGCAGGCGGGTTTCCAGATCGAGCACGCGGGGGGTCTTGTCGGGGATCATGGCGGCCTCCTGTCCGGGCACAGGCTAGCGCGGCGCAACGCATCTGACAAGATCGTCCGACGATCCGGCTTGACGCCCGGTTGCCGCGCTTGGCATGGTGGGCGCGGGCAACAGGGGGGCAGCCATGCTGGACGAATGGTTGACGGCGCATGTCGAAGGCTATCGCGGCCCGGGGCGGCTGACGCGGCTGTCGGGCGGGCAGTCGAACCCGACCTGGCGGGTCGATGCGCCCTCGGGCGCCTATGTGCTGCGGCAAAAGCCGGTCGGGGCGGTGCTGCCTTCGGCCCATGCGGTGGACCGGGAATACCGGGTGATGCGCGCGCTGGCCGGCAGCGACGTGCCGGTGCCGCGGGTGCATGCGCTGTGCGAGGATCCGGCGGTGCTGGGCTCGATGTTCTTCGTGATGGAATGCGTGCAGGGCCGGGTGCTGATGGACCCGCGCCTGCCGGGCCTGTCGGCGGCCGAGCGGGCGGGCATCTTCGACGGCATGAACGCGGCCATCGCGGCGATTTCGATGGTGGACCCGGTGGCGGTGGGTCTGGGCGACTATGGCCGCCACGGCGGCTATGTCGAACGGCAGGTGGCGCGCTGGACGAAGCAGTATCGCGCCAGCCAGACCCGCGACATCCCGGCGATGGACGCGCTGATCGACTGGTTGCCGCAGAACCTGCCGCAGGCGCCCGAAGAAGTGCGCATCGCCCACGGCGATTTCCGGCTGGACAACCTGATCCTGCATCCGACCGAACCGCGGGTGCTGGCGGTGGTGGATTGGGAGCTTTCGACGCTGGGCTGCCCCTATGCCGATTTCGCCTATAACGTCATGGCCTGGCGCATCGCGCCCGAGCTGTTCCGCGGCCTGGGCGGCGTGCCGCTGGCGGGCACCGGGATTCCGACCGAGGACGAATATGTGCAGGCCTGGTGTCGCCGAACTAGGCGGGCGCGGCCCGAAAGGTTCGATTTCTACATCATCCTCAGCCTGTTCCGCATCGCCGCGATCCTCCAGGGCATCGCGCGGCGCGCGCTGGACGGCACGGCGGCCGACCCGAACGCGGCCGAGCTGGGCGCGCGCGCGGCCCCCCTGGCCGAGATCGCCCGGGACATGGCGCGGCGGGCGTGACGGTGCCGGCGGTTCCCGGCCCCGAGGTGCTGGCGCGCGACATCGTGCAAGGGCTGGCGGCGGGCCGTTTCGCCCCCGGGCAGCGGCTGGCCGAGCCCGACCTGATGGCGCGCTACGGCGTGGGGCGCAGCACGGTGCGCGAGGCGCTGGGGCGGCTGGCGGCGGCGGGGCTGGTCGACCAGGTGCCTCATCGCGGGGCGGCAATCCGGCGGCTGACCCGGCGCGAGGCGGGCGACGTGCTGCGGGTGGCGGCGGTTCTGCTGGCGCTGGCGGCACGGCAGGCGGCCGAGGCGGTGGCGCTGGGCGCCGACCCGGCGCCGCTGCTGCAGGCGGTGGCGGGGCTCGACGACCCCGGGCGCGGGCGGGCGCGCTATTACCGGGCGCTGACGCAACTGGCGGGCAATGCCGAGCTGATGCGGCTGATGCCGGCGATGCAGGTGCCCTTGCTGCGGGCGCAACTGGCCGGGCATCTGCCCGATGGCGCCGCCGACCATGCCGCGATGGTCGCGGCGGTGGCCGAAGGCCGGGCCGAGGCGGCGGCGGCGCGCGCGGCGGCTTATCTCGCGCGGTTGCTGGCCGTGCTGGAGACGGTGCCCGAGGCGGCTTTTGCCCCCGCGCCGCCGGGCTGACCGGCAGATTCCGCTTTTCCGGCACAGTTTTGCCTCATAAACCGGGATCACTGGTTGGACCCGGTTCGGTTCGGAAGGCCCATGAAACGCATATCCTCGCATCCGGTCGGCATCGCGCAGGGGCAGCGGATGCTGTTTTCCGATTTTGCCGACGATGGCCCGATGTGGACAGGCTCGGGCCCGCGCGAAAGCCGCCATGCCATCCGCTTTCCCGAGGCGTTTGCCGCGCCGCCGGCGGTCATGGTGGGCATTTCGATGTGGGATACCGACGGGCGCACCAACCTGCGCGCCGACCTGAGCGCCGAGCGGATCACCGAAACCGGCTTCGACCTGGTGTTCCGCACCTGGAGCGACACGCGCATCGCCCGCATCCGCGCGGACTGGACGGCGATCGGCCCCTTGCCCGACGAGGATGCCTGGGATCTTTACTGACGCGCGGCCTCGGCCGGCAGGCCCAGATGCGCACGCAGGGCCGGCGCGAGGTCGGCGGCGTGGGTCAGCGGCAGCATGTGCCCGGCCCCCGGCACCGAAATCGCGCGCGCCCCGGGAATGCGCGCGGCCAGCGTGCCGTTGACCGCCGCCACGATGGCCGGCGAGGCGCCGCCTTGCGCCAGCAGCACCGGCAGGCGCAACGATTCCAGCCGCCCCGGCACGACAAGGCCGCGGATATCGTCGAACAGCACCGCGTTGGTGGCCGGGATCAGGTGGATGCGGTCGATGATGTAGCGTTGCAGCGTGACGGGCAGGTCGGCCAGCGCCGGCCCCTGGCCCCAGAGCCCGTGGAACCAGGCCGCCGCCCCGGCGCGGTCGCCTTGGGCGATCATGGCGGCAAAGGGTTCCTGCCCGGCCAGCCATTCCTCCCAGGCCGGGCCGCCGGCCACGCGGGCCACGGAGAACAGCACCGGCTCGAACAGGGCAAGGCTGCGCACGAGGTCGGGGCGTTCCAGCGCCAGCCGGATCGCCACCGTGCCGCCGAAGGAATGGCCCAGCACATCCACCGGCGCGCCGCCGCCGATGCGGGTGGCCAGCGTGGCGGCGATGGCGGTGGACAGGTCGTGCAGGTCGGCGCCGGCGGGCAGGTCGGCGCTGGCACCGTGGCCGGGGAAATCGGGGGCGGTCAGCGTGGCCGCATTGCCCAGATGCGCCGCCATCGCGCCCCAGGCGCCGCCATGCGCCAGCGAACAATGCAGCGCCAGAACCGGGCGCGCCCCCGTGCCCATCCGGCGCAGGTGCACCGGGTGGCCGGCGATCGTCTCTGTCTTCATGCCGCGCGGCCCGCAAGGTGACGGTCGAGGAAATCCAGCCGGTCCTGGCCCCAGAACCGCGCCCCGTCGTCGGTGATGTAGAAGGGCGAGCCGAAGGCGCCTGCCGCCACCGCGTCTTCGGTGTTGCGCTCGTAGGCTTCGGCGCCGGCGAACAGGCCCTTGTCGGCCAGCGCCGGGTCGAAGCCGTGGGCCGACAGCAGGTCGCGGATGGTCTCGTCCTCGGCAATATTGCGGTTTTCGGCCCAGACGGCGCGCATCACCCCGTGCACGAGGCCGCCCAGATCGCCGCCCCCCGCCTTTTGCGCCGCGATGATGGCATAGGACGACGGCGCCGGGTTGACCGGCCAGTGCGCCGGCGACAGGTTCAGCGGCATGCCGAGAAAGGCCGACCAGCGCGTCAGTTCCTGCAGGCGGTAATCCTTGCGCGCCTGCGGGCGTTCGGCCAGCATCTTGCCGCCGGTGCGGGCAAAGACCTGCGCGATGTCCACCGGGCGATAGGCGATGGTGGCGCCGTGGCGGCGGGCAATCTCCTCCAGCCGCAGGCCGGCCAGATAGGCCCAGGGCGACAGGGTGGTGAAGTAATAGTCGATATGCGGCATGTGCAGCCCCCGGGCGCCGGTTCAGGTTTGGCAAGACCCTAGACGGGTGGTAAGCGGTGTCAACGCCTCGAATCCCCCCGCGCCGGAGAGCCAGATGCCCGTGATGACCGAACCCAAGCTGATCGCCGGCAATGCCAACAAGTCGCTGGCCACCGCCATCGCGCGGCGCATGTCGATGCACCGCGGCATGTCGGTGGGGCTGCTGAACGCGCGGGTGGAACGGTTCAACGACCAGGAAATCTTTGTCGAGGTCTACGACAACGTGCGCGGCGAGGACATGTATGTGATCCAGCCCACGTCGAACCCGGCGAACGACAACCTGATGGAGTTGCTCATCATCACCGATGCGCTGCGCCGGTCCAGCGCCGACCGCATCACCGCGGTGATCCCCTATTTCGGCTATGCCCGCCAGGACCGCCGCGCCAAGGCGCGCACGCCGATTTCGGCCAAGCTGGTGGCCAACCTCTTGACCGAGGCGGGGGTGGACCGGGTGCTGACGCTGGACCTGCATGCCGCGCAGATCCAGGGCTTTTTCGACATTCCGGTGGACAACCTCTATGCCGCCCCGATCTTTGCGATGGATGTGGAGCATCATTTCCGCGGCCGGCTGGACAATGTGACCATCGTGTCGCCCGACGTGGGCGGCGTGGCCCGTGCGCGCGAACTGGCCAAGCGCATCGGCTGCGCGCTGGCCATCGTGGACAAGCGGCGCGAAAAGGCCGGCGAGGTCGCCGAGATGACCGTGATCGGCGATGTGAAGGGCCAGACCTGCATCATCGTCGATGACATCTGCGATACCGCCGGCACGCTGGTGAAGGCCGCCGACCTGCTGATCGAGAATGGCGCCGCCGAGGTGCATGCCTATATCACCCATGGCGTGCTGTCGGGCCCGGCGGTGGAGCGGGTGACGAAATCGGTGATGAAGTCGCTGGTCATCACCGACAGCATCGAACCGACCGAGGCGGTGCGCGGCGCGCACAACATCCGCATCGTGCCGACGGCGCCGATCTTTGCCCAGGCGATCCTGAACATCTGGAACGGCACCAGCGTGTCCTCGCTGTTCGAGGTGGAGACGCTGCAACCGATCTACGAAGGGCTGTATCCGCGGCCGTGACGATGCACACCCCGTTGCGTCCCGGCCTGGGCCCGGGTCTGGCCTTGCTGGCCGGGCTGGCCGCGGCGGCGGGGCAGGTGCCCTGGTCGCTGTGGCCGCTGGCGCTGGCGGGTTACGCGCTGGGGCTGTGGCTGGTGGCCACGGCGCCGGGGGTGCGGGCGGCCGCCGGGCGGGCCTGGCTGTTCGGCTGTGGCCATTTCCTGCTGGCGCTGCACTGGATCACCGAGCCGTTCCAGGTGGATGCCGCGCGCGACGGCTGGATGGCGCCCTTCGCGCTGGTGCTGATGGCGGCGGGGCTGGCGCTGTTCTGGGCGCTGGCCGGTGCCGTGTCGGCCCGGGCGCCGCGGCGGGTGCTGGGCTTTGCGCTGGCGCTGGCGGCGGCGGAATGGGCGCGCGGCCGGGTGCTGAGCGGCTTTCCCTGGGCGCAGCCGGGGCACATCTGGCTGGGCCATGCGCCCGAACAGCTGGCGGCCTGGGGCGGGGCGGAGGCGCTGATGCTGCTGACGCTGGCCGCGGCGGCGTTGCCGGTGGCGGCGCGCTGGCGCGGGGCAGGGCTGGCGGCGGTGCTGCTGGCGGCGGCCTTCGGCCTGGGCGCCTGGCAGGCGCGCCAGCCGGTGCCGCCGGCGCCGGGCCCGGTGATCCGCCTGGTGCAGCCAGATGCCGACCAGATGCTGAAGTGGCAGCCCGAATGGGCCGGCGCGTTCTTTGCCCGCCATCTCGATCTGACCGCCGCCCCGGCCGCGCGCCGCCCCGACCTGATCGTCTGGCCGGAAACCGCGGTGCCGTTTCTGCTGAACGAACCCTGGGACGGGCTGGAGCGCATGGTGGCCGCGGCCGATGGCGTGCCCATCGTCTTCGGCGTGCAGCGCACCGAGGGCCTGCGCGGCTACAACAGCCTGGCGGTGCTGGACCGCGGCGCCGATGGCGCGCCCGCGCTGCGCGCGGTCTACGACAAGCACCACCTGGTGCCGTTCGGCGAATACATCCCCGGGGGCGATCTGCTGGTCGACTGGCTGTCGATTCCGTCCTTTGCGCCGAAGGAAGGCTATGGCTATTCCGCCGGTCCGGGGCCGGCGCTGCTCGACCTCGGGCCGCTGGGGCGGGTCTTGCCGCTGATCTGCTACGAGGCGGTCTTCGCCTGGTTCCCGCGGGCGGTGGCACGGCCCGACTGGATGCTGCAGATCACCAACGACGCCTGGTTCGGCGATGTGTCGGGCCCCTATCAGCACCTGGCGCTGAACCGGCTGCGCACGATCGAAACCGGCCTGCCGCTGGTGCGGGTGGCCAACACCGGCGTTTCGGCCGTGGTCGATGCGCGCGGGCGGGTGGTGGCCGAGCTGGGGCTGAACCGGATGGGCACGCTCGACGTTGCCTTGCCGGGCGCCTTGCCGCCCACGCCTTATGCGCGCTGGGGCGATTGGCCGGCGGCTGTGGTCTGGCTGCTTGGCCTGGGGCTGCTGTTGCGCCGGCGCGCCTTGCGGCATTGACCGCGGCCAAGCCGCAGGATAAGCGCTGCCATTGACCGCGACAACGGCTTCCTGGCGTTGCGGATGACCCCAATGGAGCATCTTTCATGTCCCGCAAGAATTACGTGTTCACTTCCGAATCCGTTTCGGAAGGCCACCCCGACAAGGTCTGCGACCGTATTTCCGACGCGGTGCTGGATGCCTTCCTGACCGAAGAACCCGACGCCCGCGTGGCCTGCGAAACCTTTGCCACCACCAACCGCGTCGTTGTGGGCGGCGAGGTGGGGCTTTCCAGCCCGGAAAAGACCCAGGCGATGATGGCGCGGGTCGATGGCATCGTGCGCGACTGCGTGCGCGACATCGGCTACGAGCAGAAGAAGTTCCACTGGCAGAAGGTCAAGGTCGGCAACTACATCCACGAACAGTCGGCGCATATCGCCCAGGGGGTCGACCGCGACGGCGCCGGCGACCAGGGCATCATGTTCGGCTATGCCGTGGACGAGACGCCCGAGCTGATGCCGGCGCCGATCCAGTATGCCCATGCCATCCTGCGGCGGCTGGCCGAGGCGCGCAAGTCCGGCGCCGAACCCGCGCTGGGCCCCGATGCCAAGTCGCAGCTGTCGGTGCGCTATGCCGACGGCAAGCCGGTCGAGGTCACCTCGATCGTGCTGTCCACCCAGCACACCAGCAAGCGCCAGACCTCGAAGGTGATCCGCGGCATCGTGGAACCCTATATCCGCGAAGTCCTGCCCGAAGGCTGGATCACGAAAAAGACCGAATGGTGGGTCAACCCGACCGGCACCTTCGTGATCGGCGGGCCGGATGGCGACGCCGGCCTGACCGGGCGCAAGATCATCGTCGATACCTACGGCGGCGCGGCCCCGCATGGCGGCGGCGCGTTTTCCGGCAAGGATCCGACCAAGGTCGACCGTTCGGCCGCCTATGCCGCGCGCTACCTGGCCAAGAATGTGGTCGCGGCGGGCCTGGCGCGGCGCTGCACGCTGCAGATCTCCTACGCCATCGGCGTGGCCAGGCCGCTGTCGATCTATGTCGATACGCATGGCACCGGCGTGGTGCCGGACGACGCGATCGAACGGGCGGTCAACACCTGCATGGACCTGACGCCGCGCGGGATCCGCACGCATCTGGGGCTGAACCGGCCGATCTATCAGCGCACCGCGGCCTATGGCCATTTCGGCCGCGCCCCCGAGGCCGACGGCGGCTTCAGCTGGGAAAGGACCGATCTGGTCGAGGCGCTGAAACAGGCCGTCTGACGCTTTCACCTTGTCGAAATATCCTCCGGGGTTTCCGAAGGGGGCAGACAGCCCCCTTCGGCGGGGGGTGCGGGGGGCTGGCCCCCCGCCGTTCGCTGGAAATGGCATGACCGATACACCACCCGAACGCCGCAACTTCTATGGCCGCGTCCACGGCAAGACCCTGCGGCCGGCGCAAAAGGCCTATCTGGCCGAAGACCTGGGCCGGCTGAGCCTGCGCGGGGTGACGCAGGCGGAAAACCCGGGACGCGCGCGCCTCGATCTCGGGGTGCTGCCGGGGCAGGGGCCGGTCTGGCTGGAGATCGGCTTCGGCGGCGGCGAGCATCTGGTGCATATGGCCGCGCGCCATCCCGATGTGCGCCTGATCGGCTGCGAGCCGTTCGTGAACGGCATCGCCATGCTGCTGGGCAAGATCCGGGCCGCCGGGGTGGCGAACCTGGCGCTGCATCCGGGCGATGTGCGCGACCTGTTCGACGTGCTGCCCGATGCCTGCCTGTCGAAGGTATTCCTGAACTATCCCGACCCCTGGCCCAAGGCGCGCCACCATCGGCGCCGCTTCGTGACGCCCGGCTACCTCATCCCGCTGGCGCGGGTCATGGCGCCGGGGGCCGAGTTCCGCGTGGCGACCGACATCCCCGATTACGTGCGCCAGACGCTGGAGGAAGTGCCGAAGGCCGGTTTCGAGCTGGTCCGTCAGGCCGGCCCGGACGAGGCCTGGGAAGACTGGATCAGCACCCGCTACGAGCAGAAGGCCCTGCGCGAAGGGCGCACCCCGCACTATCTGACCTTTCGCCGCGCCGGCGGATAGCGGGCAGGGGGGCTGTCTGCCCCCCTCTGCGCCGCGGGTGCGGCGCATTCACCCCCCGAGGATATTTCGGTCAAGGTGAAGACCCCGCCGCAAGGCCCGGAGCGATCAGGGGCTTGCCGGCTGATTGCGCGCGCGTTCGGCCTCGATCTGGCGCCATTTGGCGACGTTGGCGTTGTGTTCGGCCAGCGTTTCGGCAAAGGCGTGGCCGCCGGTGCCGTCGGCGACGAAGAAGAGGAAGGGCGTGTCGGGCGGGTTCAGCGTGGCTTCGATGCTGGCGCGGCCGGGGTTGGCGATGGGGGTGGGGGGCAGGCCGTCGATGACGTAGGTGTTCCACGGTGTTGCCGCGCGCAGTTCCGACTGGCGCAGGCCGCGGCCCAGCACGCCCTGGCCGCGGGTGACGCCGTAGATCACCGTGGGGTCGGTCTGCAGCTTCATCCCGGCGCGCAGGCGGTTGACGAAGACCGAGGCCACGGTGCCCCTTTCGTCGGGCACGCCGGTTTCCTTTTCCACGATCGAGGCCATGACCAGCGCCTCCTCCGGCGTCCGGTAGGGCAGGTCGGGGGCGCGGGCGGCCCAGAGATCGGCGAGGATCCGGGTCTGGCGGGCCTGCATTTCGGCCAGCAGGGCGGCGCGGTCGGCGCCGCGGGCGACCTCGTAGCTGTCGGGGGCCAGGGTGCCTTCGGGCGGAGGCGCGCCCGGATCGCCGGCGAGGAAATCGGCGCGCTTGAGCGCCTCGACCGCCTGCCAGACGGTGGTGCCTTCGGCGAGGGTCACGCGCAGGCGGATGGCGGGGTCGGCCAGCGCCTCGGTATAGGCGGCGGGGGCGGCTTCGGTGGCGGGGTCGAACTTGGCCACTTCCTCGTAGCGCTGGGTGGCGGGGTCGAGCTCGCGCAGCACGATGTCGGCGGCGGCGACGCCGATGCGGTAGTTGATTTCGGCGCCGCAGCTCGACTGC
Source organism: Gemmobacter sp. (assembly GCF_046292685.1). GTDB lineage: Bacteria > Pseudomonadota > Alphaproteobacteria > Rhodobacterales > Rhodobacteraceae > Wagnerdoeblera. Next base: position 32,753 of record NZ_JBKBQM010000022.1, on the reverse strand, counting down.
CCGCCGCGGGTCAGCTGATCGACGATGTCGGCCATGCTGGTGCCGGGCTGGATGAGGTAGGAGCCGAACTTCAGCCCTTGCGTCTTGTCGGCATAGTCGGCGCCGATGCGCAGGATGCGGGCGTCGGAGACGGCGCCTTGCGCCTCGAGCGCGCGGGACACGGCGGCGAAGCTGGCGCCGCGCTCGACCCGGAAGCAGATCGCCTGGTCGAGCGGCCCCGGCCCTTCGTATTGCTGCTTGCCCCAGGCCAGCAAACCGGCCAGCGCCACCAGCAGCATGATGAACAGCGTGAGCGCGTTCGAGGCGATGGAGCGCCACATCAGCCGGTGACCTTGCCGAGGATCAGCGAGGCATTGGTGCCGCCGAAGCCGAAGCTGTTGGACAGCGCCACGTCGATGCGCCGGCGCACCGGGGCGTTGGCGGCGAGGTCGAGCCGGGGGGTTGCCGCGGGAGTGTCGAGGTTGATGGTGGGCGGGGCCACCTGATCGCGGATGGCGAGCACGCAGAAGATCGCCTCGACCGCGCCGGCGGCGCCGAGCAGGTGCCCGATCGAGGATTTGGTGGAGGACATGGTGGCCTTGTCGGCCGCATCGCCCAAGAGCCGTTCCACCGCCCCGAGTTCGATGGTGTCGGCCATCGTGCTGGTGCCGTGGGCGTTGATGTAGTCGATCCGGTCCGGGGTGAGGCCCGCGCGCTTCAGCGCCGCCTGCATGCTGCGGTAACCGCCGTCGCCATCCTCGGACGGGGCGGTGATGTGGTAGGCATCGCCCGACAGGCCATAGCCCAGCACCTCGGCATAGATCTTCGCGCCGCGGGCCCTGGCGTGTTCGTATTCTTCCAGCACCACGACGCCGGCGCCTTCGCCCATGACGAAGCCGTCGCGCTCGGCGTCATAGGGGCGGCTGGCGCGGGTGGGGTCGTCGGCGCGCTTGGTGGACAGGGCCTTGCAGGCGTTGAAGCCGGCGATGCCGATTTCGGAAATCGGGCTTTCGGCGCCGCCGGCGACCATCACGTCGGCATCGCCCCACTGGATCAGGCGCGCCGCATCGCCGATGGCGTGGGCGCCGGTCGAACAGGCGGTGACCACCGCGTGGTTCGGGCCCTTGAAGCCGAAGCGGATGCTGACCTGGCCCGAGATCAGGTTGATGAGCGCGCCGGGGATGAAGAAGGGCGAAACCCGCTTGGGCCCCTTTTCCTTGATGAGCACGGCCGTTTCGGCAATCGAGGTCAGCCCGCCGATGCCCGAGCCGATCATCACCCCGGTGCGTTCCTGCTGTTCGGCGGTTTCGGCGACCCAGCCGGAATCGCGCACCGCCTGCACCGCCGCCGCCATGCCGTACAGGATGAAGTCGTCGACCTTGCGGCGGTCCTTGGCATCCATCCAGTCGTCGGGGTTGAAGGTGCCGTCGCTGCCGTCGCCCAGCGGGATTTCGCAGGCGTATTTCGTGGCGACATTCGCCGGGTCGAAGCGGGTGATGGGGCCGGCGCCCGACTGGCCGGCCAGCAGGCGCGACCAGGTCTGTTCGACACCGCAGGCCAGCGGCGTGACCAAGCCCATTCCCGTGACGACGACCCTGCGCATGTTCCTGCCCCCTTTTTCCTGCCGGTTTCTGCCGCAGGGTGATACACGGGGTGTGCCGGGCGCGCAACATCGCCCCGACGCATGGCGGCAAGGCTCAGCCGGGCAGATCGAGGCGGACCCGGCCCTCGCGCCACCCGCCGCGGACCAGAAAGCCGGGTTGCGCCACCTCGGGGTAACGGTCGGCCCAGTCGCGGTAGCGGTCGTTGGTGACGACCGGGGCGCGCAGCTCGCGCGCGGCGTCGAGGATCACGGCATCGGCCGGGGTGCCGCGCGGCACCACCAGCACGCGGTCGGCCGGCAGGCGCAGGCGGCGGGCAAGGTCGGCGTCGTCGAGGTAGCGGTCGGCGATGCGGTAGCCGACATTGGCGTCGAAGATCACGCCGGGGGCAAAGCCCCGGTCGGACAGGCTGCGCACCACGGCCTGCACGGTTGCCAGCGCCGGGGTGCCGCCGTTCCAGAACAGCACGTTCGACCCGTCGACGACGATCCGTCGCGCGGCGGTTTCGGGCCGGCGCCGCCGGGCCGCCAGCGCCAGCAGCAGCGCCGCTGCCAGCGCCGACAGCAGCGCCACGGGCAGCACGGTGCCGCGCAGGCCCGGCAGCATCCAGGACGCGCCGGCGGCCAGCAGGCTGGCGACCAGCAGGACAAGGGGTATGCGCATGGTCACCTCCCGCGGTTCGTTGCCCGCCGCAGCCTGGCAGCGCCCCGTGGCAGGATTGCGGCCGCAATCAGGCGCGTTTGACCACCCGCAGCAGCGCCAGCAGGATCACCGCGCCCAGCGTGGCATGCACGATCGCCGAGAGCCAGCCGCCGCCCAGCCCCATGCCCAGCCGCGGCAGCACGAACGAGGCGATCAGCGCCCCGAGGATGCCGACCACGATGTTGCCCACCAGCCCGAAGCCGTAGCCCGAGACGATCTTGCCGGCCAGCCAGCCGGCAACCGCCCCCACCACCAGCAGCGCGACGATGCTTTCGATGCCCATCTTCCGGGTCTCCTTGCTGTGTTCAGAACTCGGCCACGATATCATACATCACAGGCTCGAACCCCTTGCAAAGCGCGGCGATGTGGCGGTTGCGCTCGCGCATTTCGGGGGTGCGCAGCATGGCCTGATAATCCTCGCGCCGCTGCCAGTGCGAGGCATTGCAGATCCGCGTCATCGCATCGTTCATGTGCAGCCGCGCCGAGATGAACCCCGGCTGGTGGCGGATGACCTGATCGTAGGCGTCCTGCAGGCGTTCCAGCAGGTCTTGTGCGGTGGCGGGGGTCATTTCGAAGGTGGTGATGACGGTCTGGCCGGCGGGGCGGGTCATGGTGTGGTCCTCCTGCCTTGCATCATGGCACGAAAGCGCGCGCCGGTCACCTTGTGCGCTCAGGCGCGGTGATAGGGCGAGCCCGCGAGGATGGTGGCGGCGCGATACAGCTGTTCGGCCAGCATGACCCGCACCAGCAGGTGCGGCCAGACCATGCGCCCGAAGCTGACCGATGCCTCGGCCCGGGCGCGCAAGGCAGGGTCGATCCCGTCGGCCCCGCCGATGACGAAGGCCAGGTCCTGCCGCCCGCCATCGCGCCAGCGCGCCAGTTGCGCGGCGAATTCGGGGCTGGACATCGCGCTGCCGCGTTCGTCCAGCGTGCAGACCAGCGCACCGGCGGGAATGGCCCGGGCCAGAAGCTCGGCCTCGGCGGCCATGCCGCCGCCCTTGCGATCCTCGACCTCGTGCAAGGTCAGCGGGCCAAGGCCCAAGGCGCGCCCCGTGCGGTCGAACCGGGTGGCGTAATCGGCATGCAGGTCGCGTTCGGGGCCGGCGCGCAGCCGCCCCACCGCCACCACATGCACCCGCATCAGACCTGGGGCGACCGATGGGCCGCGCCGGGCTGCCACATCTTTTCGAGCTGGTAGAACTCGCGCACTTCGGGGCGGAAGACGTGGACGATCACGTCGCCGGCGTCCAGCAGCACCCAGTCGGCGGTTTCCTTGCCTTCCATCTTGGCGTTGATGCCGAAGGCGGTCTTCAGCCGCTCGGACAGCTTTTCGGCGATGGCCGCAACCTGGCGGGTGGACCGGCCCGAGCAGATGACCATGTAATCGGCCACGTCGGAGCGGCCGCGCAGGTCGATCTGCACGATGTCCTCGGCCTTGTCGTCGTCGACCGAGGCCAGAACCGCGGCCAGCACGTCTTGGGGCGCATAGTCGGTGCGAAGGGGGCGAGCCGCCCGGGGGCCGACCGGCAGCCCGGTCGCAGGATCGGAATGAGACAGGGGTTCACCCTCCCGAAAACATGCCGCATGGCCCCGGCACCGGGCTGCCCGCAGCCTAGCACCGCCAGCGGGCAACCTCAACGGCGGGGCAAGGGGCGGCGCTTAGCCGGTTCGGCCCCCCGATGCAAGCAGAACCTGCGTTCCGGCCGCGACCAGCGCGCGGTTGGCGGGGTGGCTTCGGCCGTGGCTGACCAGCGCGATGTCCAGATCGAGCCCCGGCAGGCGGCCAAGGCCGGCAAGGATGGCGTCGTCGATCCAGCGATCGGGGTTGCCGAAGGCGCCGCCGCCCAGCCGCGTCAGGAACACCCGGCGGTTGCCGGTGCGCAGCGCCTCGGCCTGGGCAATCGCCAGCGTCGCCTCGTAGGCCGCCTCCAGCACCAGCCGCGCCAGGGGTTCGACCTCGGCCGCGGGCAGGCGGCCATAGGCCACCGGCACCGCCGAGGCATAGACCTGGGTCACCGTGTGGCCGGCCCCCGGCAGCGTGACTTCGGTATCGGCCTGCACCCCCACCTGCAGCAGGCCGCGCAGCTTTGCCGCCCGGGCGGCGATTCGCGGCGCAAGCGGGGCCAGCGCCCCGGGATGCGGCAACAGATAGCCGTTGCGCATGGTCCAGGGCACCCCCAGCGCCGCCCCCAGCGCCCGGGCGGTGTCGATCTGGCGCGCGGCGGTCTGGCCGGTCTGGCCGTCCAGCGGCACCAGATAGGCGCGCCAGATCGTGCCGGCGGCGCAGGCCATCGCGCAGGCGGGGCCCTGGGTCGGGTCGTCGGCATAGCGCGCGATGCCCTGTTCGGGCGTGACCTCGGGGCCGATCATTTCCAGCAGGTTGAACTGCGACGCGACCTGAAACACCGCGCCTGCGTTGGCCGGATCGGCGTGCAGATCGCGCACGTCGGCCACGACCTCGCGCAAACTGGCGCGGCCCCCGCCCGCCGGCCGGGCCAAGGACGCAAGCGACGGCAGCGTCAGCCGCCCGGCACGCATCCGGCGGCCGTTGCCGCGCGAGACCAGCCATTCCCCCTGCACCGCCAGTCCGGCGCGCACGGTGGCGGGCCGGTCGTCGGGCAAACCTGTCAACGCGGTGAACCAGCGCATGCGACCTCTCCTTGCGCCCTTGCCTGACAGGGGATTCGCGGCTACACAACCCGCATGATCCGGTTTTTCGACATGGCCGACCACGCGCGCCTGCCTTGGCGCTTCGCCCGCGACACGCGGTCGGTTCTGGCGCGACTTCGCTGACCTCGCCCCGGTCGCGTTCCGGCGCCCCGGCGCCGCCTTTCCCGTTTCACCGCCATATCCGAGAGATGAGCCATGACCGCTCCGCGCACGCTGTATGACAAGATCTGGGACGACCACGTCGTCCACCAGGCCGAAGACGGCACCTGCCTGCTCTACATCGACCGCCACCTGGTGCACGAGGTGACCAGCCCGCAGGCCTTCGAAGGGCTGCGCATGGCCGGCCGCAAGGTGCGCGCCCCCGAAAAGACCATCGCCGTGCCCGACCACAACGTGCCCACCACCCCCGGGCGCGACAAGCACATCGACAACGAGGAAAGCCGCATCCAGGTCGAGGCGCTGGACCGCAACGCCCGCGATTTCGGCATCAACTACTATCCGGTGTCGGATATCCGCCAGGGCATCGTGCATATCGTCGGCCCCGAACAGGGCTGGACCCTGCCGGGCATGACCGTGGTCTGCGGCGACAGCCACACCGCCACGCACGGCGCCTTCGGCGCGCTGGCGCACGGCATCGGCACCTCCGAGGTGGAACACGTGCTGGCCACCCAGACGCTGATCCAGAAGAAATCCAAGAACATGAAGGTGGAAATCACCGGCAGCTTGCGCCCCGGCGTCACCGCCAAGGACATCACCCTGTCGGTCATCGGGGCCACCGGCACCGCGGGCGGCACCGGCTATGTCATCGAATACTGCGGCCAGGCCATTCGCGAGCTGTCGATGGAAGGCCGCATGACGGTGTGCAACATGGCGATCGAAGGCGGCGCCCGCGCTGGCCTGATCGCGCCCGACGAAAAGACCTTTGCCTATGTCATGGGCCGCCCGCATGCACCGAAAGGCGCCAAGTGGGAGGCCGCGATGGCCTACTGGAAAACCCTGTTCACCGACGAGGGCGCCCATTTCGACAAGGTGGTGACGATCCGCGGCGAGGATATCGCCCCCGTCGTCACCTGGGGCACCAGCCCCGAGGACGTGCTGCCGATCACCGGCACCGTGCCCGACCCCGAAAGCTTTGCCGGCGGCAAGGTCGAGGCCGCGCGCCGCAGCCTCGACTACATGGGCCTCAAGCCTGGCATGAAGCTGACCGACATCGCCATCGACACCGTCTTCATCGGCTCGTGCACCAACGGCCGGATCGAGGATTTGCGCGCCGCGGCCGAAATCCTGAAGGGCAGGAAGATCAAGGTGAAGCGCGCGATGGTCGTGCCCGGCTCGGGCCTTGTGCGCGCCCAGGCCGAGGAGGAAGGGCTGGCACAGATCTTCATCGACGCGGGCTTCGAATGGCGGCTGGCGGGATGCTCGATGTGCCTCGCCATGAACCCCGACCAGCTGTCCCCCGGCGAACGCTGCGCGGCCACCAGCAACCGCAACTTCGAAGGCCGCCAGGGCCGCGGCGGGCGCACCCACCTGATGAGCCCCGCGATGGCCGCGGCGGCGGCCGTGACCGGCCACCTGACGGATGTGCGCGAGCTGATGGGCGTGCAGGCGTGATGCGCATCCATTCCGTACGCGTCAGAAACTTCAAGAGTCTGAGGGATGTCCACATGCGGGACATCCCGAATTTCGCTGTGTTGATTGGCGCGAACGGAACCGGCAAATCCACCTTCATCGACGTCTTTGGTTTCTTGCGCGATTGCTTGTCGGGCAATGCAAGAACTGCGGTCCACAAAAGGGCGGGATTTGCACAGTTGGTGTCGCGCGGCCGCGAAGGCGAAGACATTGCAATCGAGTTAAAGCTCGACCTTGCCTTTGCCGACGGGCGGGAGCGGCGGGTGACCTATCTGCTCGAGATCGGCGAACGTGACCGCCGTGTCGTCGTCAAGCGCGAGCAGTTGCGCTGGACACGGGGCGGCGGTGGCAAGCCGTTCAATTTTCTCGATTTCGCAGAAGGACGGGGCAGTGCGGTCGAAGATCGGCCAGATTTGCAGGAGACCGCTCTCCGGCGCGAGGAGGTATTGCTCGACGCGCCGGAAATCCTTGCGCTCAAGGCTCTTGGTCAGCTCAAGCGTTTTGAGGCAGCCAGTCAGCTTCGCGAATTGATCGAAGGGTGGCAGGTCAGCGACTTTCGGATCGACAAGGCCCGGATGGAGCCGGACGCCGGTCCTGCGGAGCACTTGAACGAGGACGGCTCCAATCTGGCGTTATATGCGCAATTCCTGCACGAAGAACATCCGGCCCTTTTTTCCGACCTCCTCCGCCGTATGGCCGATCGTGTTCCGGGCGTTGCCGAAGTGACGCCTGAGGACACAGGCGACGGCCGCATTGCGCTTCGGTTCCGGGATGCTGCATTCCGCAAAGGCTTTCTGGCACGCTATGTTTCGGACGGGACGATCAAGATGTTCGCCTATCTGGCGCTGTTGTCCGATCCCGCGCCGCACCCGCTATTGTGCATCGAGGAACCCGAAAACCAGCTTTACCCGAACCTTCTTCCTATCCTCGCGGAGGAATTTGCTGCCTATGCCCGCAGGCGTAGAGACCATGCTCAGGTCTTTGTGACCACTCACTCGCCTGATTTCCTGGCAGCGGTGCCGCTCGAGTCCATCTATTGGCTTCGAAAACACGAAGGATTTTCCTCCATTGCGCGAGGAGCCGACGACAGACAACTGCGAGCTTTGGTCGCGGAGGGCGACCAGCCGGGTTGGCTGTGGCGACAGGGCCTGTTTCGCGGGGCCGATCCAGCATGAATCTGGTGATCCTCACGGAAGAGCCTTCAATGAAGGTTACGCTTGAGGCGCTTCTGCCCCGCCTGGGGGTAGCTCCAGCCGAGTTCATCATCATCGCCCATCAGGGAAAGTCGGACCTCGAGCAGTCGATCCCGCGTAAACTGCGGGCGTGGCAAGTGCCAGATGCACGGTTCCTGATTCTGCGGGACAATGATCGAGCGCCCGATTGCAAGTTGGTGAAAGCACGTCTCTTTCGACTTGCCGAAAATGCCGGAAAGGGGGGGCGACAATGGTTCGCGTCGTCTGTCAGGAACTGGAGGCATGGTTTCTGGCCGATGTTGCCGCCCTTGTTGCATCTGGATATCTGGAGCAAGGACGTTCGCCGAAATTTGCAAGGCGCGATCCAGACAGCATTACCCATCCGGTCCAGGAAATGCAGCGGTTGCGGCCGGAATATGGCAAGATTATCGGTGCCCGAGACATTGCTCCGCACCTCGATCCGGGCAACGCCCGTTCCGCCAGCTTCCGCCACACCATTCAGGCAATTCGCGACCTTACAACCCCATAGGGAAAGAGACATGGACAAGTTCACCACCCTGACCGGCATCGCAGCCCCCATGCCGCTGGTCAACATCGACACCGACATGATCATCCCCAAGCAGTTCCTCAAGACGATCCAGAGGTCCGGCCTGGGCAAGAACCTGTTTGACGAGATGCGCTATACCCCGGACGGGCAGGAGATTCCCGACTTCGTGCTGAACCAGCCGCAGTATCGCTCGGCGCAGATCCTCGTGGCCGGCGACAACTTCGGCTGCGGTTCCTCGCGCGAACATGCGCCCTGGGCACTGCTGGATTTCGGCATCCGCTGCGTGATCTCCACCAGCTTCGCCGACATCTTCTACAACAATTGCTTCAAGAACGGCATCCTGCCCATCGTGATGCCGGCCGAGGTGGTCGAGGTGCTGATGGCCGATGCGCGCAAGGGCGCCAACGCGCGCATGACCATCGACCTGCCGTCGCAGACGGTGACCACCTCCGACGGGCAGACCTTCGGCTTCGAGGTCGATCCCTTCCGCAAGCACTGCCTGCTGAACGGGTTGGACGACATCGGGCTGAGCCTGGAAAAGGTGGCCGCGATCGACAGTTACGAGGCGCGCGCCGCCGTTGCCCGCCCCTGGGTCTGACCGGGTTGGGCCACCCGGCCCGCCGGCCACAACATCTGGGGTCGCCCTGCCGGGCGGCCCCTTTTTCTTCCTGCATTTGATGCAAGTTGGCGACAGATTCTCCGCTTTTCCGCCGCAAATCCTTGGTCTGGTTAACACATGGTTGCGGTCTCAGGGGAAAAGAGGCAAAAATTGGGCAAGATTGAGGCAATCCGCCACAAAGCGCGGACACAGGCAACGAAATGGAAAACGGGGTGGTCCGCACCCCGGCCCAGCGAGGGATACGTGGACATGGTGTCACGCCTGACCGGCGCGGTCGTGCGCGCGGTGCTTGTGATGGTGCTGGTGGCCACGCCGTCGCTGCTGCTGGCCGACATCGGCACCGACACCAAGCAGATGGTGGCCCTGATCGCGCTGTTCCTCGGCGCGCTGACGCTGGTGGAATATGCCGCCACCTACCCCAGCCTGATCGAGTTTCGCCACGCGCCCCCCCTTCAACCGCATCCGGTTCCTGTCGTTGTTCCTTACGGTCTTCGTGCTGGCGCTGATGGCGCGGGCCGAGGCGGCGCCCAGCCACTTCACGCTGCTGCTGCACGCGCTGGGGCAGGCGATCGGCGAATTGATCGATTTTCCCTACAGCCCCGTGCGGCTGGTGGTGCTGACCGTGTCGGCGGACCTGGGCGAAGTGCATGTGGCCCTGGTGCGGGCGGCGGCCGGGATCAGCTACATGGTTTCGCTGCTGATGCTGGCCGTCTTCGTGCTGATGATCCGGGCCGGGCACTGGCCGGCGCGCGGGTCGAGCTTCAACGTCTGGCTCAACCTGCCCACCTTCGACCCCACCGCCGGCGGCGATGTGGTGAACCGGCTGGAGCGCGACGCCCGCATTAACATTGCGTTAGGGTTTTTGCTGCCATTCCTGATGCCGGCGGTGGTGCAGGCCGCCACCAGCGGAATCGCCCCGATCACGCTGGAAAACCCGCAAGTTCTGATCTGGACGATGGCCGCATGGTCCTTTCTTCCTGCCAGCCTGTTCATGCGCGGCATCGCCATGGGGCGGGTGGCCGAGCTGATCCGCGAACAGCGCCGCCTGTCGGGCGAGGCCGAGGAGAATCGGCTGGCGCACGCCTGATCCTCTGGGCGTTCGTCCTTCTGCTGGCTGCAACCGGGGCGCAGGCCGATGGCCTGCGCCTTGCCACATGGAACGCCGACCTGTCGCGCGATGGCCCGGGCCTGTTGCTGCGCGACATCCTGTCGGGCAAGGATGCCGAGGTCGAGGCGGTGGTCGCCGGTCTGCTGGCGGTGCGCCCCGACGCGGTGCTGTTCACCCGCTTTGACCACGACTTCGCCGGGGTGGCGCTGGGCGCGCTGGCGCAACGGCTGGCGGCGGCGGGGCTGGACTACCCCTTTCGGTTTGCTCCGCCGCAGAATCGCGGGTTGCCTTCGGGGCTCGATCTCGACGGCAACGGCCGCCTCGGCGACCCCGACGATGCGCAAGGCTACGGCCGGTTTTCCGGCGATGGGGCGATGGCGCTGTTGTCGCGCCACCCCGTGCGGCTGCTTGCGGACCATTCCGGCCGGCTCTGGGCCGACCTGCCGGGGGCCAGGCTCGGGGCACTGCCGGGGGCGGCGCAAGGGGTGGCGCGGCTGTCGTCCTCGGCGCATTGGGAACTGGCGCTGGATCCGGGCGGCGGGCGCAGCGTGCAGCTGTGGGCCTGGGCGGCCACGCCCCCTGCCTTCGGCGCCCGCAACCCCGACCGCAACCACGACGAAACGGCGTTCTGGCTGCACAGGCTGCGGCAAGGGGTGCCCTCCGACCCCTTCGTGCTGATCGGCCTGCCCAACCTCGGGCCAGGGCAGGGCGACGGCGCAGCACTCTCTGCCCTTGCCGCGCACCCTGCGCTGCATAGGCCGCCGCATGGCCCCTCGTCCCTGCTTGCGGGGCAACCGGCCGCGCTGTCGCTGCTCCAGCCGTCGCACGGGCTGGCGGTTGCGGGCCACGGCCTGCATCCCGCCCCGCCCGAACCGGCCGCGCACCGCATGGTCTGGCTGGACCTGACCCTTGCGCCACCTTGACCCTGCGGCTCCCATTCGCTACCCCGCTGGCGACCCCAGCGCAGGAGACACCCCGTGGCCAATCCTTCCCTACTCATCCTTGCCGGCGACGGTATCGGCCCCGAAGTCATGGCCGAAGTGAAGAAGATCATCGACTGGATGGGCGCGCGCCGCGGCATCCGTTTCGACGTGTCCGAGGATCTGGTCGGCGGCTGCGCCTATGACGCCCACGGCACGCCCTTGACCGATGCCACGATGGCCAAGGCCCAGGCGGTGGATGCCGTGCTGCTGGGCGCCGTCGGCGGCCCGAAATACGACAGCCTCGATTTCAGCGTCAAACCCGAACGCGGCCTGCTGCGCCTGCGCAAGGAGATGGACCTTTACGCCAACCTGCGCCCCGCGCAATGCTTCGACGCCCTGTCCGACTTCTCGTCGCTCAAGAAGGAAGTCGTCGCCGGGCTCGACATCGTCATCGTGCGGGAACTGACCTCGGGCGTCTACTTCGGCGAACCGCGCGGCATCTTCACCGAAGGCAACGAGCGCGTGGGCATCAACACCCAGCGCTATACCGAATCCGAAATCGCCCGGGTCGCCCGTTCGGCCTTCGAGCTGGCGCGCAAGCGCACGGGCAAGGTCTGCTCGATGGAAAAGGCCAATGTGATGGAATCGGGCATCCTGTGGCGCCAGGTCGTGCAGGAAGTGCACGACAAGGAATACCCCGATGTCGAGCTTTCGCACATGTATGCCGATGCCGGCGCCATGCAGCTGACCCGCTGGCCCAAGCAGTTCGACGTCATCGTGACCGACAACCTGTTCGGCGACCTGCTGTCGGATCTTGCGGCGATGCTGACCGGCTCGCTCGGCATGCTGCCTTCGGCCAGCCTCGGCGCCCCGATGGCCAACGGCCGGCCCAAGGCGCTTTACGAACCCGTGCACGGCTCGGCCCCCGACATCGCGGGCCAGGGCAAGGCCAACCCGATCGCCTGCATCCTCAGCTTTGCCATGGCGCTGCGCTACAGCTTCGCGATGGGCGAGGAGGCAACGCGGGTCGAAAAGGCGGTGGAAAAGGTGCTGGCCGACGGCGTGCGCACCGCCGACCTGATGGGGCCGGCGGGCGGCACCCCGGTGTCCACCGCCGAAATGGGCGATGCCATCGTCGCAGCGCTCGATGCGAGCCTCTGATCCCGCGCCCACCTTCACCTTGACCCAAATATCCTGCGGGGGTCCGGGGGTGCAAAACCCCCGGTCCTGCCGGTGGGGCCCGGCTCAGACGATGCCCGGATTCGGCTCCATGCGCAGGCCGGGGAATACCGTCTGTTCCAGCCGGGCCTTGTCCACCCCCATCAGCGCGTGCAACACCCAGGCGGCCACCGCGCGCACGTCGCCCGTCGGCATCAGATCGCGCCCGGCGTAAAGGTCGCCTGCGGCCAGGCCCGGCCAGCGCCCCAGCACCTTGCCGCCCCGGATGGCACCGCCGGCGGTGATCATCGCGCCGCCGGTGCCGTGGTCGGTGCCGGCCGAGCCGTTCTGCCGCACGGTGCGGCCGAATTCGGTCATGGCGACAAAGGCGGTCTTGCCCCAGACCGGGCCCAACCCGGCGCGCAGTTCGAGGATCAGCTGTTGCAGGTTGGCCAAGGGGCGGCGGATGCTGCCGGCCTGCCCGGCATGCGTATCCCACCCCCCCAGCGACAGCGCCACGATGCGGGTATCCTCGCGCAGGCGTTCGGCGGCAAACCGGGCAAAGGCCGCAACCTCGGGGCCGGGTTTCGGGGCCTCGGGCGGCAAGGGGACCGCCATCGCGGGGGCATCCCCGCCTGCCATCATGGCGGCATCATCGGGCTCGGTCATCATCTCGGTCAGTTCCAGCGCGGTCGAGGCGGCGGCATGGAACGGCGCGTCGGCCTCGTAGAGCTGTTCCAGCAGGCGGCGGGCCTGCGGGCTGACGCGCATGTCGGTGTCGGGGGCCCAGCGTTGCACCGGGGCGGGCCCGCCCAGGATCGGCAGCGCCTCGCGCCCGATGGCAAAGGCGGTTTTCGCCTCGGCCCCGGGCACGCCTTGCAACAGCCGGTTCAACCAGCCGTCGCGGTAAAGCCCGGCGGGCGTATCCATCGCGGTGCCGGCCTCCAGCAGATCTTGCCCGTCGAAGTGGCTGCGCTTGTCGCGGTAGGGGGTGGAAACCGCCTGCACCGCGCCCAGTTCGCCCGCCTGCCACAGCGGCATCAGCCCCGACAGCTGCGGGTGCAACTGCCAGAACCCGTCCAGCGCCGGGCCTTCGGTCGCGGCCAGGTCGGGGCGCCAGCGGCGCAAGCGAGGGTCGCCCGCCGGGCGCACCACATCCAGCCCGTCCATCGCGCCGCGCAGGATCACCACCACCAGCCGGTGATCGAAGGGCGCGCTGGCAAAGGTGGCGTGGCTGAGCAGCGGAAACGCCGCTGCCGAACACCCCAGCGCCAGCCCGCCCCGCAGGAAACCGCGCCGATCCATGCCTTGCGTCATCGTGCCGTCCTTTCAGCGTCGGTTGAACAGGGGGGCGGCCAGCACCAGCCCGACCCCTTCGGCATTGCGCTCGGCCCGCGACACCATGCGGACCAGATCGTCATCTGCCAGGTCGGCCAGTGCCAGCCGCACGAAGTCGCGCGCATCGGGCAGATCGGGGCGCAGCCGCGACGGCATGTTCATCCCCCAGTCGATGCGGATGGCCAGCGCCTGCGGCGTGATCCAGGTGTCGAAGCCTTCTTCCCAGCCGTCGGGGCCGTTCGGCTCTTGCCAGGGCTGGCCCATCGCCCGCATCGGCAACAGCGCGGTGCGCCGCAGGGTGCGGTCGTTCCAGCCGGCGATCTCCTGACCCGTCACGCCCAGGGCACGCAAGGCGGCGACGACAAAGTCGAAAGGCTGGCGCGCCTTTTCCAGCACCGGGCGCTCAGCGGCCGGGTGCTCGGCCAGCGCCTGCGATACGGCCTTCAGGTCGCCGTCGCTGCGCGTCCAGACGGCGACGAGGTCGGCGACCAGCCCCGGATCGGGGGTGTCGGAGACGAAATGCACCGCCAGCTTGCCGCACAGGTGGCGCACCGTCGTCGGGTGCGCCGCCAGATCGTCCAGCAACTGGTGAATGTCGTCCAGCCGCGGCTGCCGGTTGCTGCCATAGCTGCGGCCCAGCACGGTTTCCGCCCCCGGTTCGGCGCGGCGCGGCTGAAACACCGTGCCTTCCGTCTCGTTCACGGCCAGGCCGGTCAGCAGCAGGGCGGTCTGGCGCACGTCGGCCTGGGTGTAACCGCCTTCGACGCCCAGCGTGTGCAGCTCCAGCAGCTCGCGCGCGAGGTTTTCGTTCAGCCCCGCCCCCCGGCGCTGCCCGAAGGCCGAGTCCGGTCCGACCGAGGCGACCTGGTCCAGAAACCCCAGCATCGCGGGGTGCAGCACCGCCGCGCGCAGCATCTGGGCAAAGCGGGCGGTGACATGCGGGCGGATGGCATCGTCGGTCATGGCCGAAACCATCGGCCGCATCGGCGGCTGGCGCGCCTTGACCGTGAAGTGATCGGCCCAGAACCGCACCAGCCGTTCGCGGTAGCTGTCCTCGGCGCCGACTGCCCGCGCCAGTTCCATGCGGGCATTCTGCAGCACCAGAGCCTCGATTTCGCCTTGCCGGGCCTTGATGGCCGCCCGTCGTTCCTGGCTGCCGTCGGGCAGGCCGCGCAGGCTTTCGCGCCAGGTGGCCATTTGCGCCAGCGTGGCCAGCGTGCCCGGAAGCGGAAAGTCGCGCACCGCCTTGTCGGCCTGTGTCACCTGCGCGGCAGGCGCCCGCGCCGGCAAGCGCCCCGCCTGCGGCCCGAAGCCGAACCGATGCGCCGCCAGAGCCTGCGATACCGACATGCGGAACACCCCTTGCACCACCCGTTGCCCGCAGCCTAGCACAGGCCCGCGCAGGCCGGCAGGCCGGCGCGGCGCATCGGCGGCGGATTGCCGCTGCAAACCTGCGTGAACGGCCGCCTCAGCCGGCGGCGGCGCGCCAGCGGTCGAGGATGTAGCGGCTGGTCATCAGGTCCAGATGCGCGCCGCCGCCGTTCTTGGCCAGCGTGATTTCCTCGTCCGAATGCCGCACCCAGGCCCCGGCGGCGATGTCGTAGAAATCGCCCTGGATCGCGGATTCGGTCAGCGCGCCGCTGGCCAGCGGGGCCTTGATCTCGCCGATGTGGTGAATGGTGGTGGCGCGGCTGTCGACAAAGACGCGGGCGCGGGCGATGGCGGCATCGTCCACCTCGCGCATGTCGGGGCGATAGGCGCCGATCAGGTCCAGATGCTGGCCGGGGCGCAACCAGGCACCGCGGATCAGCGGTTCGGTCGTCATGGTGCAGGTGCAGATCACGTCGGCCGCCGCCACCGCGGCCGCCAGATCCGGCGCCACCGCCAGCCCCGGCACGTCGGCGGCCATGCGTTCGGCCCCGGAGGCCGAGCGGTTCCACACCGTGAACCGCGCCCCGGGAAACGCGGCCGCGTAGGCCTCGATCATCGAGCGGCCCACCGTCCCCGCCCCGACGATCAGGAAATCCCGCGCATCCGCCCGCGCCAGCAGCCGCGCCGACAGCAGGCTGTCGCCGGCGGTCTTCCACTTGGTCACCAGGTGAAAGTCCACCAGCGCCTCCAGCTCGCCCGTGGCATCGTCGAACAGGTTGACCACCCCGTTCACCATCGGCCGCCCCGCCGCGGGGTTGCCCGGAAAGACGTTGGCGACCTTGACCGCCGAGCCCAGGCCGTCGATCCAGGCCGCGCGGTCCAGCAAGGTGTCGCGCCCGCGATACAGGAACAGATCGGCGATCTCGGCCTTCGGCAGGCGATGGCCGGCCTTCATCGCTTCGGTCAGCCCGATCCAGTCCAGATGCGCTTCGGCCGCGCGCGGCACGATGGTGGGGGTCACGGCAGGGTCTCCTCGGTCAGCAATCCATGCGCCAGCAGCGCAGCCGCCAGGCCCTCGGGGCTCTGGAACAGGTGGGTGTGCCAGCCGCGCGCTGCGGCGGCGGCGCAGTTCGCCGCCACATCGTCGGCAAGGAACAGCCGGTCGGGCGGCACATGGGCCACCGATTCCAGCGCAGCGTAGATCGCCGGCTCGGGCTTGACGGCGCCCAGGTGCCCCGACACCACCATCGCATCGAATTCGTTCAGAAAATCGAACCGCGCCTGCGCGATCTGCAACGTCTCGCGGCCGAAGTTGGTCAGGGCCAGCACCGGCACCCCGCGCGCCTTGAGCGCGCGCAACAGCCGCACCGACCCTTCGATCGGGCCGGTCACCATCTCGCTCCAGCGGTCGTGCCACAGCATGATTTCGCCCGCCCAGGCCGGATGCGCCGCCGCGCAGGCCGCCACCACGCTGCCGAACCCCTCGCCCCGGTCGATCGCCAGGTTCATGCCGTGCAGGTCCACTTCGGCGAACAGCCGCGCCCGCGCCGGCACGCCGATGACACGGTCGTAGAACCCTTCGGGATCCCAGCCGATCAGCACCCGGCCGATATCGAACACCATCACCTCGGGCGGCATCGGCTATCCCTGCTTGCGGCGCACCGTCTCGCGCCAGAGCGTGTATAGCCCGGCCGACACGATCAGCGCCATGCCCGCCAGGCCCACGGCATCGGGCATGGTGCCGAACACCACCGCCCCCCACAGGATCGCCATCGGAATCGCCGAATACTCGAACGGCGCCACCACCGCCGCCTCGCAGGTGCGGTAGGCCTGCGCCATCATCAGCCCGCCGAGGGCAACCGCCAGCCCGGTGGCGGCAAAGGCGGGCCAGTCCGCCACCGGCGGCCAGACCCAGGCCCGAAACAGGAACTGCACCGAAGGGTCGGACGATCCGGCAAGGCGCCCGTCGCCTGCCACCAGCCCCATCGCCGCAGAACTGACGAGGAACCCGGCCTGGTTGTAGAAGCTCAGCGTCACCGCACTTTCCGTCTCGCGCATCCCGCGCGCCAGCATCTGCGAAAACGCGTAGCAGGCGGCCGAAATCAGCACCAGCACCGCCGCCGGCTGAAAGGCGCCCGCGCCGGGGCGCAGCATCACCGCCGTGCCGATCAGCCCGACCGCCACCGCCGCCCAGCGATGCGGCCCCACCCTTTCGCCCAGCATGGGAATCGACAAGAGCGTGATGAACACCGGCGAAACAAAGGCCAGCGCCACCGCATCGGCCAGCGGCAAGGCCGCCAGCGCCAGGAAATAGGTCGCGTTCGAGGCGATCACGACCAGCGCCCGCAACAGGTGCGTGCCGCCGCGCGTGGTGCGCAACTGCCCCCAGTGCCCGCCCGTGGTGGCAATCACCCCGGCCAGAAACGCCAGCCCGATCACCGCCCGCACCAGCACCACCTGATGCAGCGGATAGTCGCCCGACAGGAACTTGATGGCGACATCGTTGACCGAAAACACCAGGCTGCCTCCGATCGCCAGCAGGATGCCGGTCATCGGGGTTGCGCGGGCAGGGGCCATGGTCATGGCGCCATCCTGCGCCGGCGGCGGCCAACGCGCTTGCCCGAATGCGACATCACCCGCGCACCAGACGGTCCAGCCGGTCCAGAAACCGCGACCGGTCCGCCGGACCAAAGGCCTTGCCCCCGCCTTGCCGGAACGGGTCGGCGGCGCGCAGGTCGGACATCAGGTCGCGCATCGCCAGCGCCTCGCCGATGTTGCGCGCGTCCAGCAGGCTGCCGTCGGGCCGGATCGCCCTTGCCCCGGCGGCCACCACCCGCGCGGCCAGCGGCATGTCGGCCGTCACCACCACATCGCCCGGGCCCACCCTTTCGGCGATACGCATGTCCGCCTCGTCCGCGCCGGCCGGCACGTAGACCATCTCCACCAGCGGGTTGGCGGATGGCCGGATGCCGCCGTTCGACACCATCACCACGCGCAGCCCGTGGCGCGTCGCCACCCGCTCCACCTCGGCCCGCACCGGGCAGGCATCGGCATCGACCCAGATCGTGCACCCCGCCGGCATGCCTTTCACCTTGTCCAAATATCCCGGGGGTGCGGGGGCAGAGCCCCCGCGCGCTCAGGCCAGCAGCGCATCGGCATGAAAGGCCACATGGCTTTCGATGAAGCTCGACACGAACCAGTAGCTGTGGTCGTACCCCTTCTGCATGCGGAAGGTGGCCTGCTGGCGCCGCGCCGCCATCGCCTCGGTCAGCGCCTCGGGGCGCAGCAGGTCGAGGAACTGGTCCGACGCACCCTGATCCACCAGCACCGGCCCGTCGAAGCCGCGCCGGCGCATCAGCAGGGTGCTGTCGTGCGCGGCCCATTTTGCCTCGTCCCGCCCCAGATAGGCGGCAAACTGCTTGCGCCCCCAGTCGCCCGCGGTCGGGTGGGCGATCGGCGCAAAGGCCGAAACCGACCGGAACCGCCCCGGCAGGCTCATGGCCAGCGTCAGCGCGCCATGCCCGCCCATCGAATGCCCGGTGATCGCCTGCGCGTCCTCGGCCAGCGGAAAGGCCGAAAACAGCACCCGCGGCAAATCCTCGGCGACATAGTCCCACATGCGGAAATGCGGCGCCCAGGGCGCTTCGGTGGCGTTCACATAGAACCCCGCCCCCTGGCCCAGGTCAAAGGCCGGGTCGTCGGCCACGCCGGGGCCGCGCGGGCTGGTGTCGGGAAACACCAGCGCGATGCCCGCCTCGGCCGCCCATTTCTGCGCCCCCGATTTCAGCATCGCGTTTTCGTGGGTGCAGGTCAGCCCCGACAGAAACCACAACACCGGCACGGCGCCGTCCTCGGCCTCGGCCGGCAGGAACAGGCCAAAGGTCATCTCGCAGCCGGTGGCCTGGCTGTCATGGGCATAAACCCCCTGCACCCCGCCGAAAGCCCGGTTTTCGCTGATCGTGCGCATGCCACTCCTCCGCTGTCCGTTCACCCGCCTGTCACCCAGGCGATCACCGCCGTGACGGTCACGATGCTGACCGCCGTGGAAATCAGGATCGAGGTGCTGACCCGTTGCGGCGCCACCCCGTAATGCGCGGCGAGGATATAGGTGTTGCCCGCCACCGGCAGCGCCGCCGCGGCAATCATCACCCCGGCCGCCTGTGCGTCCACCTTGAACAGCACCAGCGCCGAAAACGCCACCGCCAGCGGGTGCAGCACCAACTTGGCAAAGCTCAGCCAGGCCGCCACCTGCCAGCGTTCCGCCCCCCGCCCCGCCAGCGACGCGCCGATGGCGAACAGCGCCCCCGGCGTTGCCGCCGCGCCCAGGATGCCCAGAAAATCGTTCACCGGCCCCGGCACCGCCCATCCGGTCGCGCCCCAGCACAGCCCCAGCACCATCGACACCAGCATCGGGTTCTTCACCAGGCCCAGCCCCAGCGCCCGAAAGGTGCTCAGCCGCATGCGGCCTTCGCGTGCCCCGGTGATGATCAGCGTGATGAGGCTGGAAAACACGATCATGTCCAGCCCCAGCACCAGCAGCACCGGCCCCGCCGCCTGCGGCCCCAGCAGCACCACCAGCATCGGCACGCCCAGAAACCCGGTGTTGCCGATCACCGCGCATTGCGCCTCGATCGCGGCTTCCTCCAGGCTCACCCGCCGGGCAAAGGCCACCGCCAGCGCAACGGCATAGACCACGCCGCAGCCCCACAGATAGGCCGCCGCAAAGCGGGCATCGAACAGCTCGGCGACCGACAGGTTGGCGGCAAAGCGGAACAGCATCGCCGACAGCGCGAAATAGAACACGAACTTCGTCAGCCAGGCCGTCGCCTCGGCCGGGAAGAACCGGATCCAGGCCGCCCAGTAGCCCAGGCCCACCAGGGCAAAGAACGGCAGGGTCTTGTAGAGGATCTCCAGCATCTGGCCTTCGCGCGCGCCCTGTGGTTTGGTGCCGCTTTTCCACGCCCGGCGCCCGGGCGCAACCGCTTATCGCCGCAAGGCCGGCAGTCCGATGCCCGTCGCCTCGAAACCGCCATCGGCGGCCAGAACCTGTCCGGTGATGTAGCTGGCGGCATCCGAACACAGAAACCGGATGGCCTGGGCGATTTCTGCCTCCGACCCGTAGCGGTTCAGCGGAATGGCATCGTGATAGGCGGCGACGATCTCGGGCGAATGCACCGCCATCGCCAGCCTGGTGCGCACCGGCCCGGGGCAGACGCAATTCGCCCGCACGCCCCATTCGCCCAGTTCCGCCGCCTGTTGCCGCGTCAGGTGCATCACCGCCGCCTTCGAGGTGCCGTAAGCCACCCGCAGCGTCGAGGCGCGCAACCCCGAGATCGACCCGATGTTCACGATGGCCCCGCGGCTGGCCTTCAGCGCCGGGATGCAGGCCTGCGACACCAGGAACACACCGTCCAGATTGGTCGCCATCACTGCCCGCCACCGGGCGAAATCATGCTCGGCAATCGGGCCGAAATCGGCCACGCCGGCATTGTTGACCAGGGCGTCGATCCGGCCCAGCGAGGCCAGCACCGCGGCCACCATCGTTTCCACCTGCACCGGGTCCGACACGTCGCAGACCACGGGCAAGGCGCCCTCCAGCCCCTCGGCCGCCGCGTCCAGCGCCGGGGCATCGCGGTCGACCATCGCCACGCGCCAGCCATCGTCCAGAAACAGCCGGGCCGTGGCCAGCCCGATGCCGCGCGCAGCGCCGGTGACAAGGGCAACGGGTCGGGTCATGGCGGGCTCCTGCGCGGGGTCGTGCTGTCGGGGCAAGGCTAGCCCCCCGCCCGCCTGCGGCGCAAGCCCCGGCGCTGCGCCGCGCCGCTGGCGGGGGTGGCCTTGCGCGCCGTCCTGCGGCACTACTGAGGGCGCGGCACAGCAGGAGCGGCCCGGCCATGACACCTCCTTCCCCCTCCACAGGGTCGCCCCGCCCGACGCCCCGGCGCGCGCCGGCCCGGCTGTGGGTCACGCTGGCGACCGTATGCGCCTTGTGGGTGCTGTCCGATGCCGGCTACTACGTGGTGCTGCCCTGGCTGGGGTTTTCGCCCAGCTACAACCACGACCCGGCTGCGGCAGCGCTCTATTACCTTTACTGGATCGGGGTCGCGGTCATCCTGCTCTGGCCGACGCTGGCCACCTGGTCCGACCATGCCTGTTGGCCCAGCTTTTCCAGCGCGCCGGTCGCCATCGCGCTGTGGACGCTGCTGCTGGCGGCCGCCGTGGCCTATGTCGCCCATGTGCTGCCGGCGCTGCCGAGCTTCGATGCCGCGGGTCGCCTTTCTCCTCCCGACATGCCGCAGGCCAACGCGTGGTATTTCCTGCCGAAGTCGGTCGACATCCTGTTCCAGCAGATCCTGATCGCGGCCCTTGTGCTCGGGCTGGCCAATGCCCGCGTGCCGCTGCGGCGCATGGCGGTGCTCTGCGGGCTCCTGTTCGGCCTGACGCACCTGCTGCTGCTGCTTGGTGGCAGCCCCGTCGGCTATACCGTGCGCTTCACCGGCTTCGCCACCCTGTTCGGCCGGGTCTTTCCGGTGCTGTTCCTGCGGGTGCCGAACGGGTTTGCCTTGTGTTACGCCGCGCAATGGTCCTTTTACGCCGGGGCCGTCGCCTTTGCCCGCCTGTGGTAGCGGCGCGCCCTCACGGCACGATCTTGCCGGGGTTGAGGATGTTCAAGGGGTCCAGCGCCGCCTTGATCGCCCCCATCACCTGCCAGCCCTCGCCATGCTCGGCCGCCATGAACTTGCGCTTGCCAAGGCCCACACCATGCTCGCCGCTGACGGTGCCGCCCAGCGCCAGCGCGCGCTCGGCCATCCGGTGCGCCAGCCGCAACGCCTCGTCGCGTTCGGCGGCGCTGTCGGGGTCGATCAGCAGCGTGACGTGAAAGTTGCCGTCGCCCACATGGCCCAGCATCGGGCCGGGCAGGGGGCTTGCGTCGATGTCGGCCCGCGTTTCGCGCACCGCCTGCGCCAGCGCCGAAATCGGCACGCAGACATCCGTGGTCAGCACCCGGCACCCCGGGCGCAGCGCCTTGGCGGCGTAATAGGCGTTGTGGCGCATCTTCCACAGCCGCGCGCGGTCCTCGGTCGCCGTGGCCCAGCGAAAGGCGCCCGCGCCATGCCCGGCCATGATCGCCCCCACCGTCTCGGCCTGTTCCGCCACTCCGGCGGCCGAACCGTGAAACTCCAGGAACAGATGCGGGCGCAAAGGCATCGCGGCCCCGGCATAGGCATTGAAGGCGGCAATCGCGGCCTCGTCCACGAACTCGATCCGCGCCATCGGCACCCCGGCCTGCATGGTCTCGATCACCGCGTCCACCGCCGCCCCGATCTCGGGAAAACCGCAGACCGCCGCCACCACCGCCTCGGGTTGGCCATGCAGGCGCAAGGTCAGCTCGGTGATGATTCCCAGCGTGCCTTCCGAGCCCACCATCAGCCGCGTCAGGTCGTATCCGGTCGAGGATTTGCGCGCCCGCCCCCCGGTGCGGACGATGCGCCCGTCGGCCAGCACCACCTCCAGCCCCAGCACGTTGTCGCGCATGGTGCCGTATCGCACCGCCGTGGTGCCGCTGGCGCGGGTGCCGGCCATGCCGCCCAGCGTCGCATTCGCGCCCGGATCGACCGGAAAGAACAGCCCCGTCGCGCGCAAGGCCGCATTCAGCGCCTCGCGCGTGATGCCGGGCTGCACGGTGCAATCCATGTCCTCGGGCCGCACCGCCAGCACGCGGTCCATCCGCGTCATGTCCAGCACGATGCCGCCCTGCACCGCCAGCGCATGCCCTTCCAGCGAGGTGCCGGCCCCCCAGGCCACCACCGGGCAACGCGCCGCAGCGCAGGCGGCAACAATGGCTGCGACCTCGGCGGTGTCCAGCGGCCAGGCCACCGCTTCGGGCGGCGCGGCCGGCAAATGGCTTTCGTCGCGCCCGTGCTGGTCGCGGATTGCCGCCCCGGTCTGAAAACGCGCGCCCAGCCGGGCGGACAAGGCGGCGAACAACTCGGATCGGGTCATGGTCGGGTCTCCTTCGCCTTGCCAGCATGGCGCGGCCCACGCCCCCCGGCAAGCCCCGGGCCGCCTCTGCGGCCTGCGCCCCCCTTTCACCTTGACCCAAATATCCCGGGGTCCGGGGCAGCGCCCCGGGGCCGGGGCCGGGTGTTGCGCCGGCCGGCTCAGCGGAACCGGCGAAACAGCCGGACGCGCTCGTACAGGTCTTCCATCCGCTTCAGCCGGCTTTCCGTGTCGCGCCAGCGCAGGCCCTGCACCGCCGCCAGCAGCGTTTCCACCAGCACCAGGATCGACACCGTGCTGTCCCAGGCCGATGGCGCCTCGACATGCGCGGCCAGCATGTGCCGCGCGTGGCTGGCCGCAGGCGAGATCCAGCGGTCGGTGACCAGCACCACCTCGGCGCCTTGCTCCACCGCCAACTCTGCCACCTGCAACACAGAGTTCTCGTAGCGGCGGATGTCGAAGATCACCACCACATCCCCCGGCTGCATGTCCAGCAGCGCCGGCGGCCAGGCATTCGTCATGTCCGACAGCAGCGTCACGTCCGGGCGCACCATCTTCATCAGTGTGACCAGGTAGTCCGCCAGCGCATGGGTGATCCGCCCGCCCAGCGCATAGACGCGCCGGTTGCCGTCTGCCAGCAGCGCCGCCACGGCATCGAACTCTGCCGGGTCGATCCCGGCCAGGGTGGCCTGCAGGTTGGCCGCCACCTGGTCGGCAAAGCGGTTCAGGATATGCGCCTCCGGTGCCGCGCCGGCCCATTTGTCGTGCTTGGCCAGCGGGCTGGCCAGCATGTCCTCCACCTCGGCACGCAAGGAATGCTGAAAATCGGGATAGCCCTTGAACCCCAGCTTCTGCACCAGCCGCACCACCGTCGGGGTCGAGACATCGGCCGCCCGCGCCAGTGCCGTGATCGAGCCCAGCGCCGCCACCGGGTAGTGGTCCAGAACATGCGCGGCCAGCTTGCGTTCGGTCGGCGTCAGCTCGCCCATCGCACGGCGCATCTGTTCCTCGATGGTTGCGGCGGGGTCTGCCTGAATGTTCATCGTTGCACCTCCCGAAGACATTGAAAGCTTTGTAACAGGAATTTCAGCGAACGAAAGATTCTTGACAGACCGCCCCGGCCTGCGCCAGCCTGAAGGCACAACAGGGGTGACTCGGCCTATGACCGACCAGCACGGATTTGCGGCGCAGGTGGAAAATCCTGACGCGCCGTCCAGAATGTTACTTGTGTGCGAGCATGCGTCCAATGCCTTTCCGCCCCCCTGGGGCGATCTGGGGCTGGATCCCGCGGCTCGCCGCGCGCACATCGCCTGGGATCCGGGCGCACTCGACCTGGCGCGCGCCCTGGCGCAGCGGCTCGACGCCTGCCTCGTGCATGCCCCGGTCAGCCGGCTCATCCACGACCTCAACCGCGCGCCCGACAGCGCCGGCGCCATGCCGCAGCGGTCCGAGGTCTACGACATCCCCGGCAACCGCGGCCTGACCCCGGCCGACCGCGCCGCGCGCGTCGCCGCCGTTTACGACCCATTCCATGCCGGCCTTTCTGCCGTGGTGGCGCGGCGCATCGCTCTGGGCCTGCACCCGGTGATGGTGACGGTGCATTCCTTCACCCCGGTCTGGCACGGCGTGCCGCGCGAGGTGGAACTCGGCGTCATCCACGACGACACCCGCCCCGGCGACGACCGTTTCGCCCGCGCCGTGCTGGCGGCCGCCTGGGCGATGACCGACCTGCGCGCCGAGCTCAACGCCCCCTATTCCGCGGCCGACGAGGTGACCCACCTTTTGCGCCTGCACGCTGTGCCCTATGGCCTGCCGCATGCCATGCTGGAAATCCGCAACGACCTGATCGCCGATCCCGAGGCCTGCGCGCATATGGCCGACCGTCTGGCCCCGGTGCTGACCCGCGCGCTTGTCGCGCTGAAGGGGGCATGATGCCGGGGTTCCTTGTCGCCTATGTCCGCTGGGTCGAGGGCTTCAACCGCCGCATCGGCAAGGTGGCGATGTGGTCGCTCTACCTGCTGATGGGGGTGCTGCTGTGGGGCGCCGTCGCCCGCGCCGCCTGGGCGCCGCAGGTCTGGACCGACGAGATGGCGCAGTTCCTGATGGTGGGCTATTTCATGCTGGGCGGGGCTTATGCCTTGCAGCAGGGCTCGGCGGTGCGGATGGATCTGCTGTATTCCGGCTGGTCCGACCGCACCCGCGCTGCGGTCGATGCGGTCACGATCCTGGCCATCATCTTCTACCTTGTCGTCATGCTCTGGGGCGGCACCGAAAGCCTGCAATACGCCATCGACACCGCCGAGCGGCGCCGCGGGCTGTGGCGGCCCTACATGTGGCCGATCAAGGCGGTGATGCTGCTGGGCCTGGGCATGATGCTGTTGCAATGCACCGCCTTCCTGATCCGCGACATTGCGAAACTGCGGGGGCGCGAGATCTGATGTCCACCGACCTCATTGCGCTCATGATGTTCAGCTCGATGCTGATGCTGCTGCTGACCGGGCAGCGGATGTTCGGCATCATCGGCTTTGTCGCCGTGGTCGCGGCGCTGTGGCTGTGGGGGGACCGGGGCGGCTACGACCTGGCCTTTGCCCAGACGATCAAGCTGATGGGGTGGTTTCCCATCCTGACGCTGCCGATGTTCATCCTGATGGGCTACGTTCTGTCCGAGGCGCGGCTGGCCGACGACCTTTACCGCATGTTCCATGTCTGGTTCGGCCCCGTCCCCGGGGGGCTGGCCATCGGGACCATCCTGCTGATGGTGCTGATTTCCGCGATGAACGGCCTGTCGGTGGCGGGCATGGCCATCGGCGCCACCATCGCGCTGCCAGAACTGCTGCGGCGCGGCTACGACAAGATCATGATGACCGGGGTGATTCAGGCGGGGTCGTCGCTTGGCATCCTGATTCCGCCGTCGGTGGTGCTGGTGCTGTATGCCATGATCGCGCGCCAGCCGGTGGGCAAGCTGTGGCTGGCCGGCGTGCTGCCCGGCCTGCTGATGGCCACCATGTTCATCGCCTACATCTGGATCCGCTGCCGCATCAACCCGCGGCTCGGCCCGGCCCTGGGTGCCGAGGAACGCGCCCGCATCACCCCGGCCGAACGCCGGCGGCTGCTGTGGGCCGGGGCGCTGCCGCTGGGCATCTTCGTGGTGATGATGGGGCCCTTCGTGATGGGCTACACCCGGCTGGTCGAAAGCAGCGTCATCGGCGCGCTGGCCGCGCTGGCCGCCGCCTGGATCAAGGGCCGCCTGACCTGGACCGTATTCGAAACCGCCACCCGCCAGACGCTGCTGGTTTCGTGCATGTTCATGTGGATCATCCTCGCGGCGCTCGCCTTCGGCGCGGTGTTCGACGGCTTGCGCGCCGTCGATGCGCTCAAGCGGCTGTTCCTCACCGACATGGGCCTGTCGCCCTGGACGCTGCTCATCCTGATGCAGCTCAGCTATCTCGTGATGGGCACGTTCCTCGACGATACCGCGATGCTGGTGATCGTGGCGCCGCTGTATGTGCCGCTGGTCGCGGCGCTGGGCTTCGACCTGATCTGGTATGGCGTGCTTTACACCATCACCTGCCAGATCGCCTACATGACCCCGCCTTTCGGCTACAACCTGTTCCTGATGAAGGCGATGGCCCCGCCCGAGGTCAGCCTGCGCGACATCTACGTCTCGATTTTCCCGTTTGTCGGTGTGATGATCGTCGCGCTCGGCATCGTCATGGCGTTTCCCGAAATCGCCCTGTGGCTGCCCGACACGCTTTACAACCCCTGAGAAGGCCCGAACGGCCCGGATTTGCAACAAGAGGTAAGACCATGACCACGACACGACGCAAGTTCCTGACCACCGGCGCACTGGCCGCCGGCGCCAGCACCCTGGCCGCCCCGGCCGTGCTGGCACAGGCCCCGATCCGCTGGCGGCTTCAGACCTATGCCGGCGCCGCGCTGGGGGCCGAGGTCATCAAGCCCGCGATCGACCTGTTCAACCAGGCCGCCGCCGGGCAGATGGAAATCGAACTGTTCTATGCCGACCAGCTGGTGCCCACGGGCGAGCTGTTCCAGGCGCTGCAGCGCGGCACCATCGACGCCGTGCAGTCGGACGACGACAGCATGGCCAGCCCGACCGAAGTCACGGTGTTCGGCGGCTACTTCCCGCTGGCGCTGCGCAATTCGCTGGACGTGCCGGCGCTGTTCAACAACTGGGGCCTCAAGCAGATCTGGGAAGAAGAATACGCCAAGGTCGGCGTCAAGCACGTGTCTGCCGGGTCGTGGGATCCGTGCCATTTCTCGACCAAGGATCCGATCAACAGCCTGGCCGACCTGCGCGGCAAGCGGGTGTTCACCTTCCCCACCGCGGGGCGGTTCCTGGCGCAGTTCGGGGTGGTGCCGGTGACGCTGCCGTTCGAGGATGTCGAGGTGGCGCTGCAAACCGGCGAGCTCGACGGCATCGCCTGGTCGGGCATCACCGAGGTCTATACCAACGGCTGGTCGAACGGGGCCAACTGGTTCCTG
This sequence comes from Gemmobacter sp., assembly GCF_046292685.1. Taxonomy (GTDB): domain Bacteria; phylum Pseudomonadota; class Alphaproteobacteria; order Rhodobacterales; family Rhodobacteraceae; genus Wagnerdoeblera. The sequence continues at coordinate 5,411 of NZ_JBKBQM010000022.1, read as the reverse complement.
ACCAACAACATCTCGGGTGCATGGATCGGGCATTTCTTTGCCAACATGGACCGCTGGAACGCCTTGCCCGACAACCTCAAGGCGCTGTTCCAGCTGGCCTGCGACCAGTCGCACCTGCACCGCCAGCAGTGGTACTGGAACGGCGAGGCGAACCTGCGCGTGAATGGCGACAAGCTGAAGCTGACCTCGATTCCGGCCGAGGAATGGGCCCAGGTCGAGGAAGCCGCCCGCAAGTTCTGGGACGAGATCGCCGCCGAAAGCCCGACCAAGGCCAAGGTGGTGGAAATCTTCAAGGCTTACAACGCCGTGGCGGAAAAGGCGGGCGCGCCGTATCGGTAAGTGTGGCACTGGGGGGCATTCTGCCCCCCAGACCCCCCTGAGGATATTTCGAGACAGAAAATGAAGCGGGTCCGTCGGGTCCGTTGTGGGAGTGACAGGGAATGCCGGGCAACCTGAGCCTTGAGGCGCTGAAAGAGGCCGTCGAGCGCGGCGAGATCGACACTGTGCTGGTCGCGGGCATCGACATGCAGGGCCGCCTTATGGGCAAGCGCTTTCACGCCGCGTTTTTCGTCGATGGCGGCTGGAAGGAAACCCATTGCTGCAACTATCTGCTGGCGGTGGACATGGAGATGACCACCGTGCCCGGCTACAAGTCCGCCGGGTGGGAGCAGGGATATGGCGACTATGTGATGAAGCCCGATCTGGCCACCCTGCGGCGCCTGCCCTGGCTGCCGGGCACCGCGCTGGTGCTGGCCGATCTGCTGGACCATCACACCCACGAGGACGTGGCGATTTCGCCGCGCGCGATCCTCAAGCGTCAGGTGGCGCGGGCGCGGGCGATGGGGCTTGCGCCGATGATGGCGACCGAGCTGGAATTCTACATCTTCGAGAACAGCTACGAGAACCTGCGCGACCACGGCCTGCGCGACCTGCGCCCGATCAGTGCCTACAACGAGGATTACCACATCTTCCAGACCACCAAGGAAGAAGGTCTGATGCGCGCGGTGCGCAACGGGCTCTATGGTGCGGGCATCCCGGTGGAAAACACCAAGGGCGAGGCTGACAGCGGCCAGCACGAGGTGAACTACCGCTATTCCGATGCGCTCGACACCGCCGACAACCATGTGGTCGTCAAGCAATGCGTCAAGGACATTGCGCATGCCGCGGGCAAGTCGGTGACCTTCATGGCGAAATACGACCATCGCAAGGCCGGCTCGTCCGCCCATGTGCACCAGAGCCTCTGGGGCCTCGACGGCACCGCTGCCTTTGCCGACGCTTCGGACCCGCATGGCATGTCGGCGCTGATGAAGCACTTTCTGGCCGGCCAGCTGGCCCATGCGCGCGACATCACGGCGTTCCTCGCGCCTTACGTGAACAGCTACAAGCGGTTTACCATCGGCATGTTCGCCCCCACCAAGGCGGTCTGGAGCGCCGACAACCGCACCGCCGGCTTCCGCGTCTGCGGCGAGGGGACCAAGGCCGTGCGGGTGGAATGCCGCATTCCCGGCAGCGACGTGAACCCCTATCTTGCCTGTGCCGCTCTGCTGGCCGCCGGGCTCGACGGCATCGAACGCAAGCTGGAACTGGAACCGGAGCTGAAAGGCGACATGTATTCGGCCAGGGGCATCCGCGAGATTCCGAAGACGTTGCGCGAGGCGGCGGACCTGCTGGAAGGGTCGGCCATGCTGCGCGCGGCCTTCGGTGACGATGTGGTGGATCACTACGTCCACGCCGCACGGTGGGAGATTTCGGAAACCGACCGCGTGGTGACGGATTTCGAATTGCAGCGACTGCTGGAACGGGCGTAGGTCTGGGGGCTTTCCCCGGCCTTGCCCCCGAACGGCGGGGCCCGGCCCCGCTTTACAGGTGACAGGATGAAACCGATTCAACTGATCTCGCCGGTCGATGGCCGGGTCTATGCCGAACGCATGCCGCTGACGCCCGAGGCGGCAGAGGCCGCCGTTGCCCGTGCCCGCGCGGCGCAAAAGGCCTGGGCCGCGCGCCCGCTGGACGAGCGCATCGCCCTGGTCAAGGCCGGGGTGGCAGCGCTGAACGCCATGAAAGACCCCGTGGTCGAGGAACTGGCCTGGCAGATGGGCCGCCCCACCCGCTATGGCGGCGAATTCGGCGGCGTCAACGCCCGCACCGAGTATATGGCCGGCATCGCCGCCGAAACCCTGGCGCCGAAGGTGATCGAGGACAGTGCCGCCTTCCGCCGCCTGCTCGCGCGCGAGGCGCTGGGCGTGGTATTCATCGTCGCGCCCTGGAACTACCCCTACCTCACCACCATCAACACGCTGGTTCCGGCGCTGATCGCCGGCAACAGCGTGGTGCTCAAGCATGCCAGCCAGACCCTGCTGGTGGGCGAGCGGCTGGCGGCCGCCTTCCACGCCGCCGGGGTGCCCGAAGACGTGTTCCAGAACGTCGTGCTGGACCATGCCACCACCGAAGGGCTGATCCGTGCCCGCGCCTTCAACTTCGTCAACTTCACCGGCTCGGTTGCGGGCGGGCAGGCGATGGAACGCGCCGCGGCCGGCACCTTTACGCCGCTGGGGCTGGAACTGGGCGGCAAGGATCCGGGCTATGTGCGCGCCGATGCCAACCTCGATGCCGCCGTCGATACGCTGATGGACGGTGCGATGTACAACGCCGGCCAGTGCTGCTGCGGGATCGAGCGGATCTACGTCCACCACACGCTCTATGACGCCTTCGTGGAAAAGGCGGTGGCCTGGGCCAACAGCCTGGTGCTGGGCAACCCGTTCGATGCCGCCACCACGCTCGGCCCGATGGCCAACGTGCGCTTTGCCCGCGTCGTGCGCGACCAGATCGCCGAAGCCGTGGCCGCCGGCGCGAAACCGCTGATCGACCCCGCCCGCTTTGCCGACGATGGCGGCGCCTACCTGGCGCCGCAGGTGCTGGTGAACGTGAACCACAAGATGCGCGTGATGATGGAAGAATCCTTCGGCCCCGTGGTCGGCATCATGCCGGTCAAGGACGACGCCGAGGCGATCGCCCTGATGAACGACAGCCCCTATGGCCTGACCGCCAGCATCTGGACCGAAGATTACGACACCGCCGCCGCCATCGGCGCGCAGATCGAAACCGGCACCATCTTCATGAACCGGGCCGATTACCTCGACCCCGCGCTGTGCTGGACCGGCTGCAAGGACACGGGCCGCGGCAATTCGCTGTCCTACCTCGGGTTCCATTCGGTGACCCGGCCGAAATCCTATCACCTCAAGAAGGTCTGATCCCATGACCCACGGCGTTCCCAACCGCAACTGGTCCTACCCGACCGCGATCAAGTTCGGCGTCGGCCGCATTGCCGAACTGGCCGAACACGCCGCCGCCGCCGGGCTCAAGCGGCCGCTTCTGGTCACCGACAAGGCGCTGGCCGCGCTGCCGATCACGGCGCAGGCGCTCGATGTGCTGGCGGCGGCCGGCATGGGCCGGGCGGTATTCTCCGACGTGGATCCGAACCCGAACGAGGCCAACATGGCCGCCGGCATCGCTGCCTACAAGGCGGGCGGCCATGACGGGGTGATCTGCTTCGGCGGCGGCTCGGCGCTCGACCTGGGCAAGATGATCGCGCTGATGGCGAACCAGCGCGACGACCTCTCGGTCTGGGATCTGGAGGATATCGACGACTGGTGGACCCGCGCCGATGCTGCCGCCATCGCCCCCGTCGTCGCCGTGCCCACCACCGCCGGCACCGGGTCCGAGGTCGGCCGCGCCGGCGTGCTGACCAACAGCGCCACCCACAAGAAGAAGATCATCTTCCACCCCCGGCTGATGCCCGCCGTCACCATCTGCGACCCGGCGCTGACCGTCGGCATGCCGCGCTTCATCACCGCCGGCACCGGGATGGATGCGCTGGCGCATTGCCTCGAGGCCTATTGCAGCCCGTTCTATCACCCGATGAGCCAGGGCATCGCGCTCGAAGGCATGCGGCTGGTGTTCGAAAACCTGCCTGTGGTCTATGCCGAGCCCGGCAACCTCATGGCCCGCGGTCACATGATGAGCGCGGCCGCGATGGGCGCCGTGGCCTTCCAGAAGGGGCTGGGCGCGATCCACAGCCTCAGCCACCCGATCGGGGCGGTTTACAACACCCACCACGGCACCACCAACGCCGTGGTGATGCCGATGGTGCTGGATTTCAACCGCCCCGCCATCGAAGACCGGATTGCGGCCGCCGCCGCCTATCTCGGCATCGCCGGCGGGTTCGATGGCTTCCGCGCCCGCATCATGGACCTGCGCGCCGAACTGGCGATCCCTGCCAACCTGACCGCGCTTGGCGTCAAGGCGGCCGATCTCGACATGCTCACCGACATGGCGCTCGAAGACCCCTCCTGCGGCGGCAATCCGGTGGCGATGACGCGCGAAAACACCCGCGCCCTGTTCGACGCCTGCATGTAGGTCGCACCGCGGCCACAACCACCAGGGGCGCCCGTCCTGCCGGCGCCCCTTTCACCTTGAGGCAAATATCCTCGGGGGTTCCCCAAGGGGGCCGACAGCCCCATTGGGCGGGGGGGGCGGGGGGCTGGCCCCCCGCGCGCCCCTTCAGGCGCGCCCGCTTGTGCAGCGTCAGGGTCGCAACGGTTCGCGCCCGGCCGCACCCAGCAACCACACGTCGCGTCCTTCGATCACCACCGCGCTCACCGGGCCGCCATAGGCGGCGGAACTGTCGATGTTCAGCCGGTTGCCGTAATGGGTGGCGCGGTCCACCGCGGTATGGCCATGCACCACCAGCAGCCCGTGGTCGCGCGGATCGTCCAGAAAATCGTGGCGGATCCAGGTCAGGTCGTCTTCGGTTTGCGCGTCCAGCGCCACCCCCGGGCGGATCCCGGCATGCACGAACACTGCCTGCCCGTGGCGATGCAGCACCGGCAGCCCGTCCAGGAAATCGCGGTGCGCCTGCGGCACCGCGGCCAGGGCATCGGCATGCACTGCCGCTTCGGGCCGGTCGGCGGGGGCATGCACACCGTAGCTGGTCAGCGTCGGCCCCCCGCCCAGCCGCGGATGCAGCCACGACAGGTCGGCCCGCAGCTTGGGGTCGCGCCGCGACGGGGTTTCGAGGAAATAGGAAAACATCCGGTCGTGGTTGCCCTTCAGCACCACCCAAGGCGCGCCGGCGGCGATTCCGGCCATCAGATACGCGATCACCCCGCGGCTGTCGGGGCCACGGTCCACCAGATCGCCGATATGAATCACCGGCGCCGTCGCATCGCCCGTCGCGGCCCGGTCGGCGGCGATGCGCTCATGGGCGGCCTGCAGCAGGTCCAGATGGCCGTGGATGTCGCCGATGGCATATGCGCGCATGATGCGGACCCTCGCGATGCGAAAAGGGCCGGGGGGGCGCACCCCCCCCCCCCCCCCCGCGGGGAAGTAGTGACGCGCCACAGGGCCAGAGC
>NZ_JBKBQM010000021.1:37561-48084 GCF_046292685.1 Gemmobacter sp. | reverse complement strand
CCCCGGGGCGCGCGTCCCCGCCAAGAGGTTCCCGATGCCCTACGCCCTGCCCCGCGCCGCCTATGCCGACATGTTCGGCCCCACCACCGGCGACCGCCTGCGCCTTGGCGACACCGACCTCATCATCCAGGTCGAACGCGACTTCACCATCTACGGCGAGGAGGTGAAGTTCGGCGGCGGCAAGGTCATCCGCGAGGGCATGGGCCAATCCCAGCGCACCCGGGCCGAAGGCGCGCTCGACACCGTCATCACTAACGCCCTGATCGTGGACCACACCGGCATCACCAAGGCCGACGTCGGCCTGCGCGACGGCCGCATCGCCGCCATCGGCAAGGCCGGCAACCCCGACACCCAGCCCGGCGTCACCCTCGTCATCGGCCCGGGCACCGAGATCATCGCCGGCGAAGGGAAAATCCTCACCGCCGGCGGCTTCGACGCCCATATCCACTTCATCTGCCCGCAACAGATCGACGATGCCCTGCACTCCGGCATCACCACCATGCTCGGCGGCGGCACCGGCCCGGCCCACGGCACGCTGGCCACCACCTGCACCCCCGGGCCGTGGCACATCGGCCGGATGCTGCAGGCGTTCGAGGCCTTCCCGATGAACCTCGCCCTCGCCGGCAAGGGCAACGGTTCGCTCCCCGAACCGCTGATGGAACAGGTCCGCGCCGGGGCCGCCGCCTTGAAACTGCACGAAGACTGGGGCACCACCCCCGCCGCCATCGACTGCTGCCTGACGGTCGCCGACGCCACCGACATCCAGGTGATGATCCACACCGACACGCTCAACGAATCCGGCTTCGTGGAAAACACGCTCGCCGCCATCCGCGGCCGCACCATCCACGCCTACCACACCGAAGGTGCCGGCGGCGGCCATGCCCCCGACATCATCAAGGTGGTCAGCAGCCAGAACATCCTGCCCTCCTCCACCAACCCGACCATGCCCTACACCGTGAACACCATCGAGGAACACCTCGACATGCTCATGGTCTGCCACCACCTCAGCCGCAAGGTGCCCGAGGACGTGGCCTTCGCCGAATCGCGCATCCGCCGCGAAACCATCGCGGCCGAGGACATCCTGCACGATCTGGGCGCCTTCTCGGTCATGGCGTCCGACAGCCAGGCCATGGGCCGCGTGGGCGAGGTCATCACCCGCACCTGGCAGACCGCCCACAAGATGAAGCTGCAGCGCGGCCGCCTGCCGCAGGAAACCGGCCCCAACGACAACGAACGCGTCAAGCGCTACATCGCCAAATACACCATCAACCCCGCCATCGTGCATGGCATGGCCCACGAAATCGGCAGCGTCGAGCCCGGCAAGCGCGCCGATCTGGTGCTCTGGTCCCCGGCCTTCTTCGGTGCCAAGCCCGAAATGGTCCTCATCGGCGGCCAGATCGTCGTGGCCCAGATGGGCGACCCCAACGCATCCATCCCCACCCCGCAACCCGTCCACACCCGCCCGATGTGGGGCGCCCATGGCGGCGCCGTCCTGCGCGCCGCCGCCACCTTCGTCTCCCGCGCCGCCCTCGAAGACGGCATCCCCCACCGCCTCGGCCTGCAAAAGGATATCCTGCCCGTGCAGCACTGCCGCGACATCTCGAAATCCGACATGCGCCTGAACAGCGCCACCCCGCAGATCGAGGTCGATCCCGAAACCTACGAGGTCCGCGCCGACGGCGAACTGCTCACCTGCGAACCCGCCGCCGAACTGCCGCTTGCCCAGCGCTACTTCCTCTACTGACCATTTTCTGTCCGCAAATATCCCGGGGGTCCGGGGGCAGCGCCCCCGGTCCCGGCCAGCCTCGCAGATCGCCCCATGCTCACCGCGACCAAGCTCCTGCCCCGCGCCCCGCTTCAGGCCCACGACCTTGTCGTGCTCGACTACGACGCAAGGCTGATCCGCCGCCGCCGCCTCGCCACGGTGCAAGGCACGGCCTTCCTGGTCGATCTGCCGTCCCTCACCAATCTCGACGACCACTGGGGGTTCGAGCTTTCCGACGGCACCCGCGTGCAGGTCGTCGCGGCGGAGGAAGACCTGATCCAGATCACCGGCGACCTGCCGCGCCTTGCCTGGCACATCGGCAACCGCCACACGCCCTGCCAGATCGAACCGGACCGCCTGCTGATCCGCCGCGACCCGGTGATCGAGGCGATGCTGGTCAGGCAAGGCGCCACGCTCCGGCCGGTCAGCGAACCCTTCACGCCCGAAGGCGGCGCCTATGGCATCGGCCGCACCATGGGCCACAGCCACGGCCCGGCCGACCACGGCCACGGGCACAGCCACGACCATTTCCACCCGCACCCGCACCCATGACCCCCGGCCTGCTCGCCCTCGTGCAATGGCTCTCCCCCGCCTTTCCGACCGGGGCCTTCGCCTGTTCGCACGGGGCCGAAACCGCCATCGCCGACGGGCGGCTTGCCACGCCGGCCCAGGTGCAGGCCTGGCTGGAAACCCTGATCGCGCATGGCTCGGGCTGGCAGGATGCGGTGCTGCTGGCCCAGGGGCTGGCCCCCGATGCCGATCTCGACGCGCTGGCCGACACCGCCCGGGCGCTCGCCGCCTCTGCCGAACGCTGGGCAGAAACCCGCGACCAGGGCGCCGCCTTTGCCGCCACCCTCGCCCACATCACCGGCCGGCCGCAGCCCGCCTTGCCGCTGCCGCTGGCCGTGGCCCATGCGGCGCGTCCGCTCGGCGTGCCGGTGCCGGATGTGCTGGCGCTTTACCTGCACGCCTTCGCCTCGAACCTCGTCACCATCGCCGTGCGCGCCGTGCCTCTGGGGCAAAGCCAGGGCCAGGCGATCCTGTCGGCACTGGCGCCGCTGATCCGCGCCCGCGCCTTGCTCGCCGCCACCGCCCGGCTCGACGACCTCGCCACCTCCGCCTTCGCGGCCGACCTTGCGGCGATGGCGCATGAAACCCTGCAACCAAGGCTCTACCGCACATGAACCCGAACGGCCCCCTCCGCGTCGGCATCGGCGGCCCCGTCGGCGCCGGCAAGACCAGCCTCACCGAACAGCTGGCCCGCGCGCTCGCGCCCCGCTGCTCGATGGCCGTCATCACCAACGACATCTACACCCGCGAGGATGCCGATTACCTGACCCGCGCCCAGGTGCTGCCCGCCGCGCGCATCCGCGGGGTGGAAACCGGGGGCTGCCCGCATACCGCCATCCGCGAGGATGCCTCCATCAACCTCGCCGCCGTGGCCGAGCTCAACGCCGCCTTCCCCGACCTCGACCTGATCCTGATCGAATCGGGCGGCGACAACCTCGCCGCCACCTTCAGCCCCGAACTGGCCGATCTCTCGATCTACGTCATCGACACCGCCGCCGGGCAGGACATCCCGCGCAAGCGCGGCCCCGGCGTGACGAAATCCGACCTGCTGGTGGTCAACAAGACCGACCTCGCGCCCCATGTCGGGGTGGATCTCGCCCAGCTCGAACACGATACCCGCGCCGCCCGCGGCAGCCGGCCCTACGTGCTGGCCCAGGTCCGCCACGGCCGCGGCATCGACCAGGTCATCGCCTTCCTCCAGCACCACGGCGGCCTCGCCCTGGCCTGACCGCCCCCTTTCACCTGTGCCAAATATCCCCGCCGGAGGCCCGCCGGGCGGCGGGGCTCGATGCCCCGCAGCCCGGCCCCCCCGGCCAATCGTTAAGCCTTCGTAAAACCACGCCGCCAAGCCCTTGATATTGCTAGGGCGGCCTGTGTCCCTCGCAGGGACAGGGTCAAAGCAAAAGGGCCCCGCCAGGGGCCCTTCCGCGCCTTCCGCCTCGGGGGCCGGCCCCCGTCTCAGTCGATCAGCGGCAGCAGGGCGTCGATGCTTTTCTTGGCGTCGCCATAGAACATCCGGGTGTTCTCCTTGTAGAACAGCGGGTTCTCGATGCCCGAATAGCCCGTCCCCTGCCCGCGCTTGGACACGAACACCTGTTTCGCCTTCCACACCTCCAGCACCGGCATCCCGGCGATGGGGCTGTTGGGGTCTTCCTGCGCGGCCGGGTTCACGATGTCGTTCGAGCCGATCACGATCGCCACGTCCGTTTCCGGGAAGTCCTCGTTGATCTCGTCCATCTCCAGCACGATGTCGTAAGGCACCTTCGCCTCGGCCAGCAGCACGTTCATGTGCCCCGGCAACCGTCCCGCCACGGGGTGGATGGCGAACCGCACGTTCTTGCCCTTGGCCCGCAGCTTGCGGGTCAGCTCGCTGACCGACTGCTGCGCCTGCGCCACCGCCATGCCGTAGCCCGGCACGATGATGACCGAATCCGCGTCGTTCAACGCCGCCGCGACACCTTCGGCATCGATGGCGATCTGCTCGCCCACCACTTCCATCGCCGGCCCCGTGGTGCCGCCGAAGCCCCCCAGGATGACCGAGATGAAGGACCGGTTCATCGCCTTGCACATGATGTAGCTCAGGATCGCCCCCGACGAGCCCACCAGCGCCCCCACCACGATCAACAGGTCGTTGCCCAGACTGAAGCCGATGGCCGCCGCCGCCCAGCCCGAATAGCTGTTCAGCATCGACACCACGACCGGCATGTCGGCCCCTCCGATCCCCATGATGAGGTGATAGCCGATGAAGAAGGCCAGCAGCGTCATCACCACCAGCGTCCAGATGCCGGCGCCGTTGAAATACATCACCCCCAGCACCACCGACAGCAAGGCCGCGCCCGCGTTCAGCGCGTGGCCGCCCGGCAGCTTCTTGGCCGCCGTGTTCACCTTGCCTGCCAGCTTGCCGAAGGCGATGACCGAGCCGGTAAACGTGACCGCGCCGATGAACACGCCCAGAAACACCTCGACCCGCAGGATCGCAACCTCGACCGCCGATTTCTTGGCCAGCAGCGCCGCAAAGCCGGTCACGCCGGCCTCTCGCAGATAGGCCGCCACCCCTTCGGCGTTCAGCGACGACGACATCGCAGCCTTGATCGCCATCACGCGGGCCAGCTCGATATCGGCGTTGAAACCCACGAACACCGCCGCAAGCCCGACCAGGCTGTGCATTGCCGCCACCAGCTGCGGCATCTCGGTCATCTGGACGCGCTGCGCCACCATCCAGCCGATGATGCCGCCCATCGCCACCATCACCACGCTGACGAACCAGTTGCCCATCCCGGGCCCGGCCAGCGTGGCAAGCACCGCCAGCGCCATGCCGGCAATGCCGTACCAGACCGCGCGCTTGGCGCTTTCCTGCCCCGACAGCCCGCCGAGCGACAGGATGAACAGCACCGCTGCGACGACGTAAGCCGCCGTGGTAAATCCGTAATCCATTGCGGCCCCCTTACGACTTCTGGAACATGGCGAGCATGCGCCGCGTCACCATGAAGCCACCGAAAATGTTGATCCCCGCCATGAACACCGACAAGGCCGCCAGCAGGATCACCAGGTACGACCCCGACCCGATCTGCATCAGCGCGCCCAGAATGATGATCGACGAGATCGCGTTGGTCACCGCCATCAGCGGCGTGTGCAGGCTGTGGCTGACGTTCCAGATCACCTGGAAGCCGACGAATACGGCCAGCACGAACACGATGAAGTGCTGCATGAAGCTGGCCGGTGCCACCAGCCCCGCCAGCAGGATCAGCGCGCCCCCGCCCAGCAGCAGCCCGACCTGATTGCGGGTCTGCGCCTTGAAGGCCGCGACTTCCTGGGCACGGCGTTCCTCGGGCGTGAGCTCCTTGGGCTTCTCCTTGGGCTTGGCGGCGGCGATGGCGGCCACCTTGGGCGGCGGCGGCGGATAGGTGATTGCCCCCTGATGCACCACGGTCGCGCCGCGGATCACGTCATCCTCCATGTTGTGCACGATCACGCCATCCTTCTTGGGCGTGAGGTCGGCCAGCATGTGGCGGATGTTGGTGGAATAAAGCGTGCTGGCCTGCGCCGCCATCCGGCTGGGGAAGTCGGTATAGCCGATGATCGTCACGCCGTTGTCGGTGACCACCTTCTGATCGGGCACGGTCAGGTCGCAGTTGCCGCCGCGTTCGGCCGCAAGGTCCACGATCACGCTGCCGCGCTTCATCATCTTGACCATGTCTTCGGTCCACAGCTTGGGCGCGGGCCGGCCGGGGATCAGGGCGGTGGTGATGACGATGTCCATCTCGGGCGCAAGCTCGCGGAACTTGGCAAGCTGCTTTTCGCGGAACTCGGGGCTGGAGGGGGCCGCATAGCCCCCTGTGGCCGCGCCGTCCTGCGTGGGTTCGAATTCGAGGAACACGAAGTTCGCGCCCATCGATTCGATCTGTTCGGCCACTTCGGGGCGCACGTCGAAGGCGTGCACGATGGCGCCCAGCGAAACGCTGGTGCCGATGGCGGCAAGGCCCGCCACGCCGGCGCCGACGACCAGCACCTTGGCGGGGGGCACCTTGCCGGCCGCCGTCACCTGCCCGGTGAAGAAGCGGCCGAAGTTGTTGCCCGCCTCGATCACCGCGCGATAGCCGGCGATATTGGCCATCGAGGACAGCGCATCCATCTTTTGCGCGCGGCTGATGCGCGGCACCATGTCCATGGCGATGACGGTCGCGCCGCGTTCCTTGGCGATTTCAAGCAGTTCGGGGTTCTGCGCCGGCCAGAAGAAGGAAATCAGCGTCTGGCCCTGCCGCAAGGCGCGCGCCTCGGCCGGTTCGGGCCCGCGCACCTTGACCAGCACATCGGCCGCCGCGATCACCGCCGCGGCATCGGCCAGCACCTCGACCCCGGCCGCGGCATAGGCGGCGTCGGTGAACCCGGCGCGCGCTCCGGCGCCCGATTCGATGCAGCAGACATGCCCCAGCTTTTGCAACTGCACGGCCGAGTCGGGGGTCATCGCCACCCGGTTCTCGCCTTCGAACGTCTCTTTCAGAGCGCCGATCTTCACCTGATCCGTCCCCCTTCTGTCCTGACGCGGCGGAAACCCGCCGGAATCCTTGCGCGCCCTCTTAGCATTGCGCAATAATATTTCACAAGCCCATGCTGCATGGCAGCACCGCCTTGCCGCACCAAATGCCGCACCGTCAGATCCAGCGCCGGACCCGGGCCGCCCAGGCCAGGTAGGCCGGCCCGAAGGCCGCGCGCAGGCGCGCTTCCTCGGGGCGGATGAACCGCGCGGTGATGACAGCCATGAACACCGGCACCAGCACAAGCGCGGGCCAGGCCCCCCAGGCCAGGCAAAGCCCCGCCAGCACCAGCACGTCGGCCAGATAGATCGGGTTGCGCGACAGGCGATAGACGCCGGTCTGCACCAGGGCGCGCGGCTGTTCGTGCGGCACGATCGTGGTGCGCGCGCGGGCGAACTGCACCGCCGCCGCCGTCATCAGCGCAACGCCGGCCGCAACCAGGAGCCCCCCCGCGATCGGCAGGCCGGGCAAGGGCCAGGCCCGGGCCTGCAGCGCCGCCAGCCCGACCGCCCCCGCCAGCCAGACCGGCGGATAATCCAGCGTCAACCGCATGTCGCAACGTCCCCCTTGCGCCTGCGCGCCACCCTGCCACACTTTGCCGCAAAAGACAGGGAGGACAAGGTGCTGCACGGACAACACGCGCTGATTACCGGCGGCGGAACGGGCATCGGGCTGGCCATCGCGCAGGCGCTGGCCGCGCAAGGCGCCCAGGTCACGATCACGGGCCGTCGCCTGCCCGTGCTGGTCGAGGCCGCGACCGCCACGCCGGGGCTGCATGCGCTGCAGATGGATGTCACCGACGAGGCAAGCGTGACCGAAGGCATCGCCGCCGCCATCGCTGCCCGCGGCCCGGTGACGATCTGCGTGCCCAATGCGGGCATCGCCGAAGGCCGGGCCCTGCACAAGATGGACATGGATTTCTGGCGCCGGATGATGGCGATCAACCTCGACGGCGCGTTCCTGACCTTGCGCGAATGCCTGCCGGGGATGCGGGCCGCAGGTTGGGGGCGGATCGTTGCGGTTGCCTCGGTCGCGGGCCTGCGCGGGCTGAAGGGGGCGCCGGCCTATACCGCCTCGAAACACGGGTTGGTCGGGCTGGTGCGCGGCCTGTCCGAGGATCTGGCGGGCACCGGGATCACCTGCAACGCGCTGTGCCCGGCCTATGTCGATACCGAGATCGTCACCCGCAACACCGCCTCGATCGCGCAGCGCGCCGGGATCGCCGAGGACGACGCCCTGCGCCTGATGCTGAGCGCCAACCGCCACGGCCGTCTGGTCACGGTGGACGAGGTGGCGGCCGCCGCCTTGTGGCTGTGCGGCCCCGGATCGGGCAGCGTCAACGGCCAGACCATCGAGATCGCAGGGGGTCAGGCCTGATCCAGCCAGCCGCGCGCCTCGACCTCGGGCAGATAGGTCCGGCTGACGGGGACGGTTTCGGCTTCGACCAGGCGCAGAAAGACCCGCGCCCCGTCGCGCCAGCCGCCCGCAACCGCCGCCTCGGCCACCCAGTGCGAACGGTGGACCCGCAGGCCGGGGGTGCCGTCCAGCTCGGCCAGGGCATCGGAGAACCGCATCAGCAGGCTGGCGCTGCCACGGGTGGTGACCACATCGACATAGTGATCGCGCCCCGAGATGCGCAGCACCGGGGCGCGCACCTCGGGCGGCAGCCGTTCGGCCAGGCGCGGCAGTTCCGGGGTCGCGGGCTGCGCCGCCGCGGGGGCGGAGGCCATCCGCGCGTCCACCGCCTGGCGAAAGGCGCAAAGCCCGAGCGTGAGGCAAAAGATGAACACCGCCAGTTCGACCGGCCTGGGCGGCAGCAGCGGAAAGCCTTGCAGGCTTTGCGCCGACACCATGTGCAAGGGCCAGCTCAGCACGCCGGCCACCACCGCCGCCGTTGCCACCCCGCCGCGCCAGAACCCGCCCAGCTTCGGGTGGCGCGACACCAGCACGCGCACGAAAGCCGCAAGCACCAGCGCCAGCGCCGAAACCACCAGCCAGAACAGAAGCCGGCGCAGGAACGGCACCTCGGCATAGCTGCCGAACGGCCCGGCAATCGCCATCATCACCGTCAGGAACATCCAGATTGCCAGCGTCAACCGAGCCCGCAACCTGGCCCGCACCTCGTCCCAGAACCCGCGCATTCGATACGACCAACCTGTCCCCAATGAGGTCTGGTAGCATCGTTTTTCCGCAATCACAACGTCTTACCCGGAAGGGAGCCCGCAAATGACCGACCTTGAGCGCCGAATCGCCGCGAGTTTCGCCAGGCAAGGGCTGATGGCGACGCTGGGGGCGCGGCTGGTCGGGGTGGCACCGGGGCAGGTGCGCATCGCAGCCCCCGTCACCCCGGCCGTCAGTCAGCAGCACGGCGCCGGCCACGCCGGGCTGACCTTTGCCCTGGGGGATACCGCGGCCGGCTATGCCGCGCTGACGCTGCTGCCCGACACGTCCGAGGTGATGACCGCGGAAATCAAGATCAACCTGATGCGCCCGGCCATCGGCGAGCGGGTCGAGGCGCGCGGCGAGGTGCTGAAACCCGGGCGGCGGCTGATCGTCGTCAAGGCCGATGTCCTGGCCCTGACCGGGGCGCGCGAAACCCTGATCGCCACCATGCTCGGCACGATGGTGCCGGTCGCCCCCTAGGCGGTCAGGCCCTGCGGCTCGGGCAGGCCGCGGGCGCGGCAGGCAGCGGTCAGCGTATTGGCCAGCAGGCAGGCAATGGTCATCGGCCCCACCCCGCCGGGCACCGGCGTGATCGCCCCGGCAACGGCGGCGGCGCTGGCATAGTGAACGTCGCCCACCAGCCTCGACTTGCCGTCGCGCTCGACCCGGTTGATGCCCACGTCGATCACGGTGGCGCCGGGCTTGACCATGTCGCCGGTAATCATCTCGGGCCGCCCGACCGCGGCCACCAGAA
The DNA here is from genome assembly GCF_046292685.1 of Gemmobacter sp. GTDB lineage: Bacteria > Pseudomonadota > Alphaproteobacteria > Rhodobacterales > Rhodobacteraceae > Wagnerdoeblera. The sequence continues at coordinate 38,297 of NZ_JBKBQM010000021.1, read as the reverse complement.
TGTCGGCCCGGCGGCAGACGGCGGCCAGATCGCGGGTGCGCGAATGCGCGATGGTCACCGTGCAGCTGTCGCCCAGCAGCAGCTGCGCCATCGGCTTGCCGACGATGTTGGACCGCCCGACCACCACCGCCTCCAGCCCCGCAAGGCTGCCGAGATGGTCGCGCAGCATCATCAGGCACCCGAGCGGCGTGCACGGCACCATCGCCTTTTGCCCGGTGCCCAGCAGGCCGACATTGGAGATATGGAACCCGTCCACATCCTTGGCCGGCGCGATGGCGTTGATGACCAGATCGGCGTTCAGATGCCGCGGCAAGGGCAGCTGCACCAGGATGCCATCCACCGCCGGGTCGGCATTCAACCGCGCAATCAGCGCCAGCAACTCGGCTTCGGAGGTTTCCGCCGGCAGGCGGTGTTCGAAGCTGGCCATGCCGACCTCGACCGTCGAGGCATGCTTGTTGCGCACATAGACCTGGCTGGCCGGATCCTCGCCCACCAGCACCACCGCCAGCCCCGGTTGCACCCCTGCCGCCGCCAAGCCGGCGACATGCGCCGCCACCTGCGCCCGCACCCGCGCCGCGAATGCCTTGCCGTCGATCACCGTGGCTGCCATGCCTTGCCCCTTCACCTTGTCCAAATATCCCCGCCGGAGGCCTGGCCGTGGGGGGGGGGGGGGGGGGCCCCGCCCCCCCCCCCGCCCCCGCCCCAGCCCAAATCAGAACCCACAAAAAGGTAATGG
>NZ_JBKBQM010000021.1:0-37551 GCF_046292685.1 Gemmobacter sp. | reverse complement strand
CCCTCCCGGGGGGTCCCCGCGCCGCCCCCCTCCCGTTCCCAAACCTCCGGGCCGGGGGGCGGGGGGGGGGGGGGGGGGCCCCCCCCCCCCCCCCACGGCCGCTGCCTCAGAACAGACCTTCGACGAACCCCTGATCGTTGATGCGGATCACTTCGGCCGAGGGCACGCGCGGCAGGCCCGGCATGGTCATGATCTCGCCGCAGATCACCACGATGAACCCGGCGCCGGCCGACAGCCGCACCTCGCGCACGGGCACGGTGTGCCCGGTGGGCGCCCCGCGCAGGTTGGGGTCGGTGCTGAAGGAATACTGCGTCTTGGCCATGCACACCGGCAGGTGGCCATAGCCCGCGGCCTCCCACGCCTTCAGCTGGTCGCGGATCGACTTGTCGGCGATCACGGCATCGGCGTGGTAGATGCGCTTGGCGATGGTCTCGATCTTCTGGAACAGCGGCATCTCGTCGGGGTAAAGCGGGGCAAAGTGGCTGGCGCCGGATTCGGCCAGCGCCACGACCTTGCGCGCCAGATCCTCGATGCCGGCCGAGCCTTGCGCCCAGTGCTTGCACAGGATCGCCTCGGCGCCCTGCTGGGCGACATAGGCCTTCACCGCCTCGATCTCGGCATCGGTATCGCTGTAGAAGTGGTTGATCGCCACCACCACCGGCACGCCGAACGACTTGACGTTGGCGATGTGGCGACCAAGGTTCGGGCAGCCCTTCTGCACGGCGGCCACGTTTTCGGCGCCCAGATCGGCCTTGGCCACGCCGCCGTTCGTCTTCATCGCGCGCACCGTTGCCACGATGACGGCCGCTGCGGGCTTCAGCCCCGCCTTGCGGCACTTGATGTCGAAGAACTTCTCGGCGCCGAGGTCCGCGCCGAAGCCGGCCTCGGTCACCACATACTCGCCCAGCTTCAGCGCCGTGCGGGTGGCGATGACCGAGTTGCAGCCATGCGCGATGTTGGCGAAGGGCCCGCCGTGGACGAAGGCCGGGTTGTTTTCCAGCGTCTGCACCAGGTTGGGTTGCATCGCGTCCTTCAGCAGCACGGTCATGGCGCCGTCGGCCTTGATGTCGCGGCAGTAGATCGGCTTTTTCTCGCGGGTATAGGCCACCACGATGTCGCCCAGGCGCCTTTGCAGGTCGGCCAGGTCGTTCGACAGGCACAGGATGGCCATGACCTCGGAGGCGACGGTGATGTCGAACCCGGTCTGGCGGGCAAAGCCGTTGGCAACGCCGCCCAGGCCCACGACCATGTCGCGCAGGGCGCGGTCGTTCATGTCCATCACCCGGCGCCAGACGATGCGGCGTTCGTCGATGCCCAGTTCGTTGCCCCAGTAGATGTGGTTGTCGATCATCGCCGCCAGCAGGTTGTGGGCGCTGGTGATGGCGTGAAAGTCGCCGGTGAAGTGCAGGTTCATTTCTTCCATCGGCACGACCTGGGCCATGCCGCCGCCGGCGGCCCCGCCCTTCATGCCGAAATTCGGGCCAAGGCTGGCTTCGCGGATGCAGACCACCGCCTTCTTGCCGATGCGGTTCAACCCGTCGCCGAGGCCCACGGTCGTCGTGGTCTTGCCTTCGCCGGCCGGGGTCGGGTTGATCGCGGTCACCAGGATCAGCTTGCCGTCGGGGCGGTTGGCCAGACTGTCGATGAACGGCTGGCTGACCTTGGCCTTGTCGTGGCCGTAGGGCAGCAGGTGTTCGGTCGGGATGCCCAGCTTGTCGCCGATGGTCTGGATCGGCTGCTTTTTCGCTTCGCGGGCGATTTCGATGTCGGTCTTGAAGGCCATGGTCCGCAACTCCCCTCGGGCTGAACGCCTTTCGCCTTGCATAGCCTTGCGCAGGACGGGGGCGAAGTGCATTTGCGACCTGTCCATGCCGGAATCCGCCGCAGCCTGTTTCCCATGCGAAACAGAGGGCACCGCTTCAGGACGGGCGCCAGCGGCGCTGGCTGGGCAGGAACAGGCGCAAGCTGTCGCCGGGGTGCAGGGTGCCTTCGCGCTCGACCCAGGCGGTCACCCCGCGGCGCCCGCGCGCGGCGGGCTTGAACCGCGCGCCGAACCCGGGGTGCGCGCCTTCGATCGGGCGGGCCGGCAGCGTGCAGGGCAGGTTTTCCATGTCGATCACCAGGGTGGCGCCGTCAGGGCCCTGTAGGCGGCTGGAAGGCGGCAGGTGCGTGAAATCGGGAATGCCCTCGACCACCATCGTGGCGCCCAGCAGGCCTGGGTCCAGCGCCGCCAGGCCCATGTCGGCCGCGATCAGCGCCAGCTCCTCGGCCGACAGGATCGACAGTTGCCGCGTGTTGGCGATCGGCGTGCCGCGCGGGTGCAGCGCAAGCACACGGCTGCAGGACGGCCGCGTCAGGCCGCCATGCGCCTCGCCTTCGGGGCCGGCAAAGGTCAGCCGCAGGGCATCGGCCGGCGCGGCCGCAAGGGCGGCCTCGCGGTCGGCCACGCGGCCCAGCCAGACGACGCGGCCGGAAAAGGGCGAAAGTTCAAGCGCGGCCATGCGGCACCCTCAGCACGAAGAACACCCGGCGAAACGGCATCAGCACCGATCCGTCGGGCAAGGGTGGATAGGCTTCGTGCATCGCCGCTGCAAGGGTCGCCAGAAAGCGGTGGTGGTCGGCCGGGTCGAGCGCCTGGAGATAGGGCCGCATCGCGGTGCTGCGGGTGAAGTGCAGCACCGGGTGCAAGTCCTCGGTCGGAGGCAGGTGCTGGACATAGGTGGTTTCCCAGGCCAGCACCGCCCCCAGCGGCATCAGCAGGCGGTGGTATTCGGCCGGATCGCGCACATGCGTGGCCGGGGTCGCCTCGAACCAACCGGGCGCCAGGCGCAAGGCCAGCTGGTGCATCAGCGCGTGCGAGGGCGCGCCATGTTGCCCGGGCACCTGCACCGCCAGCACACCGCCGGGCGCAAGCGCAGCGGCAAGACGCGGCAGAAGGCCGGCGTGGTCGGGCACCCAGTTCAGCGCGGCGTTGGAATAGATCAGGGCGGGTGCGCGTTCGGGCGCCCAGCCGGCGATATCGGCCTGTTCCAGCCGGTCGTAGCGCCCCCCGGCGCGCGCAGCGGCCAGCATCTGCGAGCTCGAATCCACCCCGACCAGCACATGCCCCGCAAAAGCCGCGCGCAAGGCATCGGCCACGGCACCATCGCCGCATCCGAGGTCCACGACCTCGCCCGCAGGCAGGTCGCCGATCCGGGCGATCAGGTCCAGTGCCGGGCGCAAACGCAGATCCCGGAACCTGCCATAGGCCCCGGGATCCCAGTCGTTCGCGGCAGATGTTACGCGGAGGGTTCCGGCTCCATCCCGCCGGCGGCGCCGCCGCGCGGTTTGGTCTTGGGAATGGCGATCAGGCTCGACAACCCGCCGCTGGTAGGCGGTGCCGCGCCGGCATCGTCGCCGCTGTCCAGCGGCTCGCCGGCGATGACCTTGCGAATCTCGTCGCCGGTCAGGGTTTCGTATTCCAGCAGACCCTTGGCCAGGCGTTCCCAGTCGTCCTGCCGTTCCTTCAGGATGCGCAGCGCCGTCTGATACCCTTCGTCGATCAGGCGTTTCACTTCCTGCTCGATCAGGCGCTTGGTCTCGGCCGAGACCGAGAAACCGCCGGCGTTGCCCTGATAGCCTTCGTGCGCCTCGGCGTAATCGACGTTGCCGACCGCTTCGGACATGCCCCAGCGCAGCACCATGGCGCGGGCCAGCGCGCTGGCCTGCTGGATGTCGCCCGACGGCCCGTTCGATACCGCATCCTCGCCCCATTTCAGGACTTCCGCCGCCTTGCCGGCCATGGTCATGGCGATGCGCTGTTCGCACTGGTCCTTGTGCCAGTTCAGGCGGTCCATCTCCGGCAAGGACATCACCATGCCAAGCGCACCGCCGCGCGGAATGATGGTGGCCTTGTAGACGGGGTCGCATTTCGGCAGGCTCATGCCGACGATGGCATGGCCAGCCTCGTGATAGGCGGTCATTTCCTTCTGTTCCTGGGTCAGCACCATGCTGCGGCGCTCGGCCCCCATCATGACCTTGTCCTTGGCGTTCTCGAAATCTTCCATGGTCACGAAGCGGCGCCCAACGCGGGCGGCCATCAGCGCGGCCTCGTTCACCAGGTTCATCAGGTCGGCGCCCGAGAACCCCGGCGTGCCGCGGGCGATGGTGCGCAGGTCCACATCCGGGCCCAGCGGCACCTTGCGGGCGTGCACGCCCAGAATCTTTTCCCGCCCCTTGATGTCGGGGTTCGGCACGTGGATCTGGCGGTCGAAGCGACCGGGGCGCAGCAGCGCAGGGTCCAGCACATCCTTGCGGTTGGTGGCGGCCACGATGATGACGCCCTCGTTTGCCTCGAACCCGTCCATCTCGACCAGAAGCTGGTTCAGCGTCTGTTCGCGTTCGTCGTTGCCGCCGCCGATGCCCACGCCGCGCGCACGGCCCACCGCGTCGATCTCGTCGATGAAGACGATGCACGGCGCGTTCTTCTTGGCCTGTTCGAACATGTCGCGCACGCGGCTGGCGCCGACACCGACGAACATTTCCACGAAGTCCGAGCCCGAGATGGTGAAGAAGGGCACGCCCGCCTCACCCGCAATCGCCCGTGCCAGCAGCGTCTTGCCGGTGCCCGGCGGGCCGACCAGCAGCGCGCCTTTCGGAATCTTGCCGCCCAGGCGGCTGAATTTCTGCGGGTTGCGCAGGAACTCGACGATTTCCTCCAGCTCTTCCTTGGCCTCGTCGATGCCGGCCACATCGTCGAAGGTCACCCGGCCATGCTTTTCCGTCAACAGCTTGGCGCGCGACTTGCCAAAGCCCATCGCGCCGCCGCGCCCGCCGCCCTGCATGCGGTTCATGAAGAAGATCCAGATGCCGATGAGAATGAGGAACGGCATCCACAGCGACAGCACCGACATGAAGCCGGACTGTTCCTGCGGCACCACCCGCACCTCGACATTGCGGCCGATGAGCCGGTCGGTCAGGTTTTCGCCTTCGGGCCTGATGGTCAGATAGCGGCTGCCATCCTTGCCCTGCACCTCGACCTTTTCACCATCCAGCGTCACGGCGGCAACGGCGCCGCTTTCGACCCGCGAGATGAAGTCGGAATAGGACACGCTGCGCGAGGCCGAGGTCTGCTGCCCGCCGCCGAACAGCGAGAACAACGTGACGATCAGAACCAGCAGAACGACCCAGAAGGCGATATTGCGCGCATTGCCCAAAGCAGATCTCCCATACGCCGGGGCTGCCGCAGCCTGCCCCTTGCGCCTTAAGATAGAGATAACGCCGCCGGGTTCAATGCGATAACAGGAAAGAAGCAAAGGGGCAGGCCACGCGAGCCCCATGTTCCCGGCCGAAATCCGCCGCCGGCGCGGCAATGAGCCGCGATTCCCGCCATACCCCGGGGCTGACGATCAGGGCATCCCGCGGCACGCTGCAGCCTTGCCAGCCGACGATCTGCGCCAGGCCCTCGGCGCCCAGGGCGCGCACTTCGCCGGCCGGGCCCCAGACGTGCCACCGCCCATCCCAGACCGTGCCGACCGGAACCGCCGGGCCGACCGCACGCGGTTCGCGCGCGATGCGAAGGGTTCGCGGCCCGGCCCGAAACCGCACCCCGCCCAGCGTGGCCCCGCGCCCCGATGCCACGGCCGCCTGCACCTGCAACTGCGCCGCGCCGCGCGGCGGGTGGGCCGCGCCGCCGATCCAGCGCACGGCGGCGGCGATCAGCCGCCGTTGCAGGTCGGGCGGCAAGGCCGAAAAGGCCGCGCGCGGCAGTTCCAGCGCGCCGGCCTGTTCGACGACGTGGTCGCGCACGAACCCCGCAAGCGTCTGCGCCAGCGCGTTGCGCGCCTCGGCCAGCTGACGCGCACTGCGCGCGATGGCCGGCGCGGAAACGCCGATGCCGGCAAGCGCCGCAAGCGCCTCGCGCGCCCGGGTGCGCAGGAAACGCGGGTCGGCGTTGGTCGGATCGTCGATCCAGCGCAGGCCGTGGCGCCGCAGGTGGTCGCGCAGGTCCGCGCGGCCATGCCCCAGCAAGGGACGCAGCCACCACAGCCCCCGGTCGAACCGCTGCGGCGCCATGCCCGACAGGCCATCCAGCCCCGAGGCGCGCGCCAGCGCCATGAGAAAGCCCTCGGCCTGATCGTCGGCGGTATGGCCAAGGGCAATGGCCTGCACCCCCTCGGCCCGCGCCCAGTCGGACAGCAGGCGGCGGCGGGCAAGGCGGGCCTGTTCCATCAGGTTCCCGCAGATCGCGCCGTGCTGCCAGGGCAGAACCCGATGCGGCACGCCGAGCCGGCAGCAGATGTCGCCCACCCAGGCGGCCTCGGCCGCCGATTCAGGGCGCAGGCCGTGGTCCACCGTCACCGCCTGCACCGACAGGCCGGCCAGCGACAAAAGATGCAACAGCGCCAGCGAATCGCCGCCGCCCGATACGGCCACCGCCACGCGGGAAACCCCTGCCGGGACGCCCTCGGCCACCGACCGGATCAGGTCGGCGTCGGCGTCGGCGCCCCGGGTCACGGACAGGCCAGGGCCACGCGCTCGGCCTGGACGTCGGGCAGGATGGCGCTGTCGGGGTAGCGCAAGGGCACCTCGCCCAAGGTCAGGCAGGCTTCTTGCACCTGGTTCAACCGGCCGAGCGCACGGCCAAGGCGAAACAGCGCCTCGGGCGCGCGGGGGCCGTCGGGATAGCCGGAAAAGCTTTGCAGATAGCTGCGCGCCGCCTCGGCGGTGTCGCCCAGGCCCTCCAGCGCCTCGCCGCGCAGGAACAGCACCTCGCCGCTCAGCGGACCGGACGGCCAGGCCGCGGCATGGGCCGCAAAGAGGTCCGCGGCGGTGCGAAAGTCACCTTGACCGAGCACCCCCCGGGCCCGGTCGAAATCGGCCTGTTCGCCCACCGCGGTCTGCGGTGCCGGCGCGGCCGCCGAGGCCGCAGGCGCGGGGCCGCCCAGCGGCGGCGGGCTGGACAGCGCACCCGGATCGCCGCCTTCGAGTTCCACCAGGCGGAATTCCAGGTCGCCCAGACGGTTGGTGCCGTCGGCGACGATGCGGTTGACCTTCAGCTCCAGATCCTCGGTGCGTCCGGTCAGGCGCATCAGCTCCAGCTCCAGTGTCTCCATCCGGGCCAGCATGTCGGCCCCGCCGCTGCGCGCCACCGCGCCGGTGCCGACAAGCTCCGACCGCAGCGCCGACAGTTCGGCGCCCAGCTGGGTCAACTGCGCCCGGATGTCGGCCAGCGTTTCGGCCCGGGTCTGGGCCGAAGCCGCCACCGGCGCCAACGCCAGAAGCAAGGCGAACAGAACGCGCATCAGCCGCCCGCGCCCACCGACAGGACGGTCACGGCGCGCCGGTTGCGCGAATAGCACGCCTCGGTCGAGCAGACCTCGACGGGGCGTTCCTTGCCGTAGCTGATGGTGCGGATGTTGCCCGGCGCCACCCCTTGCGACACGAGGAAATCCTTGGCCGAGGTCGCGCGGCGCGCCCCCAGCGCCAGGTTGTATTCGCGCGTGCCCTGTTCGTCGGCGTGGCCTTCCATGATGATGGCATAGCCCGGGTTCGCCGCCAGCCAGCGCGCCTGCCCGGCCAGGATGCTGCGCGCCTCGTCCGACAGGGTGTGCTGATCGACGGCGAAGAACACCCGGTCGCCCACACGCTGCTGGAAATAGGCCAGCGAGCGCGGATCGTTCGGGTCGCCCAGGCCGGAAACGCCGACCCCGCCCGCCCCGAAACCGCCACCGGCCCCGCCGGTGCCGTCGCCGCCCTGGCCGTAACGGTCGGGGTTGTTGCAGGCCGCAAGGCCCAGTGCGGCAAGCAGAAGGGCGACCTTGGTGATGTGGCGCATTGTCCTGTTCCTTGTTCCGGGGCCGCGACTGCGGGCGCGGCATTGGCTTGACCTTAGCATTGCGGCAAGGCGATGGGAATCGCCTGCCGCGCGGTTTCACACCGGCGTGACACGCCGGTCAGGGCAGCAACGGCGACCACGCCGGGTCCGAGGCGCCGCCTTGCAGCGGCACCATGCGCGGCGGGTTGCGGCCGGTGATGTCCACGCTGAACAGCGCCGAGCTGCCCGCCTCGCCCGCGCTTTCGCGGGTGAACATGATGACGCGGCCGTTGGGCGACCAGGTCGGGCCCTCGTCGAGGAAGCTGGCGGTCAGCAGGCGTTCTTCGGACCCGTCGGTGCGCATCACGCCGATGTGGAAGCGGCCGTCGAGCTGTTTGGTAAAGGCGATCAGATCGCCGCGCGGCGACCAGACCGGCGTGCCATAGCGGCCGCGGCCCTGGCTGATGCGGCGCGGCTCGCCGCCGGCCGCAGGCATCACATAGATCTGCTGGCCGCCGGTGCGGTCGGATTCGAACACGATCTGGCTGCCGTCGGGGCTGAAGCTGGGCGCCGTTTCGATCGAGGGGGCCGAAGTCAGCCGCGTGGCCGCCCCGCCGGCCACCGACATCAGGTAAAGGTCGGTGTTGCCGCCCTGGGTGGCCGAAAACACCACGCGGCTGCCATCGGGGGAGAACCGCGGCGCAAAGGTCATTTCGCCCGGCAACTGGCCCAGGCCGCGGCGCGCGCCGGTGGCCACGTCCATCAGCACGATCTGCGGAAAACCGCTTTCGTAGCTGGTGTAAAGGATCCGGTCGCCGGTCGGCGAAAAGCGCGGCGCCAGCACGATGGACCGGCTGTCGGTCAGATACTGGACATTCGCGCCATCGTAATCGGCCACCGCCAGCCGCTTGGCCCGGGCGTTCTTGGGGCCGGTTTCGCTGACGAACACGATGCGGCTGTCGAAATAGCCCGATTCCCCGGTGATGCGCGAATAGACCGCGTCGGCCACCTTGTGCGCCATGCGCCGCCAGCTTTGCGGCGTGCCGGCGAACTGCAAGCCTTCGCCCATCTGCTGGCCGTTGAACACGTCGAACAGGCGGAACTTCACCACCAGCCGGCCGCCCTGCACATTGACGGCGCCGGTAATCAGCGCCTGGGCATTGATGGCGCGCCAGTCCTCGAACTGCACCGGGGCATCGAAGTTGGACACGCGCGAGATATGCGCCGAGGCGGGGATTTCGCGGAACAGGCCCGAGTTCACCAGATCCTGCGCCACGAGCGCACTGATCTGGGCGGCCATGTCGGCACCGCCGCTTTCGGGCACGAAGCGCGGCAAGGCAAAGGGCATCGGCTCGATCACGCCATCGGTAAAGCGCAGCCGCAGCTGCGCTTCGGCGCCCTGGGGCACAAGGCCCGCCATCATCAGCGCCAGCATCGCCAGCAGCGCGCGTATCCGCATCGTCAGAAGCTTGCGCATCCTGTCCATCCCACGCTTGGGGGGGTGCCCCCGCTTTCCTTCCTGCGGCCCGTTTCCGGGCCCCGTTCCCTGGTCCCTGCCGATGCGGCGGCTATCGCAGCCGCATGGCGTTATAGTCGAATTCCATCGTGATTTCACGCCACTGGTCGTATTTGTCGGCCGGCAGCGCGCCGTTGCGGGCGCAGCGGCGCACCGCGCGGCTTGCGGTTTCGAAGGCGGTGCGCCTGGCCGCCTCGGTCGGGCCCTCGGCGGACACCAGCGTGACCGATTCCACCGAACCATCGGGCTTCATCAGCGCGCTCAAGGTCACCACCGAGCGCAAGGTGTCGGTCGAGGCCGAACCGACCGTCCAGCACTTGGAAATCTCGCGGTGCAGCGTGTCGATTTCGGCCGAGGACAACGGCGGGCCCGAGGCCGCGCGGCCGGCGCCGCCCGGCCCGGTGCCGCTGGCCGCCTGCACCGCGGCAGCGGCCGCGGCGGCCGCCGCGGCGGCGGCAACATCGTCGGTGGCGGGTGCGGTGGACGGCCTGGTTGCTGTCGTTGCGGGCCGGGCGGCCGCCGGTTTCGTTTCGGCCACTTCGGGCGCCGGCGCCCTGGGCCGCGCCTTGGGGCGCACCGAGGCTTGCGGCGCGGCGGGGCGCGGCGACTCGTCCACCTTGGCAAGCTCGGTCGCTTCGGTGACGGTGCGGGTGGTCGCTTCTTCGGGGGCCGTGGGTTTCTGGGCCGGTTTCACTTCGGCTGGCGTCTCGGCCGGCTCCTCGGCCACGGCTTCGCGCAGCTCGGGGGCGCGCTCGGCCTCGGGTGGCGGCGCGGGGGCGGCTTCGGGGGCGACGCGCTGCACCGGGCGCTGGCGCGGGCGCGGGCTGTCGGCCAGGGTGGTGGGCACGGGTTCGGCCACCGGCTGCGGCGCCGGTGCCGGCGGCACCGGCAGGGGCGGGGCAACCGCGGGTTCGGGCTGGGGAACCGGCTGGGGCACCGGCTGCGGCTCCGGCGCCGGCGCAGGCTCCGGCTCGACGGTCGGTTCGGGCTCGGGCGCCGGTTCGGGTTCGGCCGCCGGCGGTGGCGGCGGGGCCTCGGGCGCCGGTTGCGGCGCAGGCTCGGTGCTGGCGGTTTGCGCAATCGCCTCCGGGTCGGGCGTCTCGGTCGGCGCGGGTGCGGCCGCCATGATCGCCGCGTATTCCTCGGACGACACCAGCGCCACCTGCGTCACCACAAGTTCCTGTTCGCGGTCGCGCGGAAAGAACAGCCCGCCGATGGCCACCCAAAGGATCAGGGCCGCGTGCCCCGTGCCCGATATGATGAGGCCCGTGCGCATCCGCCCGCTCAGCCGCCCGGCGCCCCGAAACGCGGGCCGTCAGGGTCGGTCACCAGGCCAAGGCTGGTATAGCCGGCCGCCTGCAAGGCCCCCATCACCTGCGCCACGCGCCCGTAGGAAACGCCGGAATCCGCCCGGATGAACAGCTTGTTGCCCTTGCGTTCGGTCATGATCGCGGCCAGCCGCGGGATCAGCTCGGCGTCGCTGACCGGGGTGGACTGGATCGCCAGCCCGCCATCGGGCGCAAGCGAGATGGTCAGCGGTTCTTCCTGTTCGGTCGGCAGAGCCTGCGCGGCCGTCTTGGGCAGTTCCAGCGGCACGCCCACGGTCATCAGCGGCGCTGCCACCATGAAGATGATCAGCAGCACCAGCATGACGTCCACAAAGGGCGTGACGTTGATTTCCGACATGGGCTGCGCCCCGCGGGCACGGCGCCGCCCGCGCCGCCCGCCACCGCCGCCCGACTTGATGACCCCCGCGCCCACGGCTCAGGCCGCCATGTCGAGCTGACGCGACAGGATGGTCGCGAATTCGTCGGCGAAGGATTCGTAGTTGCCGATGATGCGGTCGCTGTCCGAAGACAGCTTGTTGTAGAACACCACCGCCGGAATCGCGGCCAGCAGGCCAAGGCCTGTGGCCAGCAGCGCCTCGGCGATACCGGGGGCCACGACGGCAAGGTTGGTGTTCTGCGCGATGGCGATTTCCTCGAACGCGTGCTTGATGCCCCAGACGGTGCCGAACAGCCCGATGAACGGCGCGGTCGAACCGGTGGTGGCCAGGAACGGCAGCGACTTGGTCAGCGCTTCGGCTTCGCGCGCGATGGCCACGTTCATCGCGCGGTCGATGCGCGCCTGCGCCCCCGCGATCAGCGCGCCATCCTGCTTGTGGCTGCGGCGCCACTCGGTCATGCCGGCGGCAAAGACCCGTTCCGACGCGCCGTCGGGTTCGGGCCCCAGCGCCTCGTAAAGCTCGTCCAGCGGTTCGCCCGACCAGAAGGCGGCGTCGAAGCGCGCCGCCTCGGCCCGGGCCTTGCGATAATGCAGGTGCTTGGTGATGATGATGGCCCAGGACCAGACCGACATCACGATCATCAGGATCATCACCAGCTTCACGGTCAGCGTGGCGCGGGCGAACAAGGCGAGCATGGAGAAATCAATCTCCTGCGCCATGGCAAGGGCTTCGGTTTCCATCGGTGGGCTGCTCGTTCTTGTGTGGGCCGTCGCGCGGCCTATTGCCCCGAATCCTACAGGTTTTGAAGGGGGAATGCCAACACATCTGTGTCAGTCTGCCGCAAGGGGGCGAAATGCCGCCATGCAGCAGACGCAAGGGGCTCAGGGCACGATGCGATAGGGCAGCACACCGCGCCGGTCGGGGTCCACGGCAAGGCGCCGCTCCAGCGGCGGGACCGAACGCTGATGGCAATCGGGGCGCTCGCAGATGCGGCAGGAAATGCCGATCGGTTCGAACCGGCGCGACAGGTCGAGGTCATCGGCATAGACCAGCTTGCCGGCATGGGTGATCTCGCACCCCAGCCCGATGGCAAAGCGGCGCACCGGGGCGGTAAAGCTGCCCCCCGCCTTGGTCACATCGCGCGCCAGGCTCAGGTAACGCACGCCATCGGGGGTTTCGGCCAGCTGCCGCAGGAAACGCCCCGGGGTTTCGAAGGCCCGATGCACGTTCCACAGAGGACAGGCCCCGCCGAAGCGGGCGAATTGCAGCCGCGTGGCGGAATGGCGCTTGGTGATGGTGCCGGCCTGGTCCACCCGCACGAAAAAGAACGGAATCCCCTTGGCCCCCGGGCGCTGCAACGTCGAAAGCCGGTGCGCGACCTGTTCGATGCTGGCGCCGAAACGGTCGGCCAGCCGCTCCAGATCGTGCCGCACGTCCTGCGCGGCCGCAAGGAAGGCGCCATAGGGCATCTGTGCTGCGCCGGCAAAATAGTTCGCCAGCCCGATCTTGGCGATGCCGCGGGCCTCGGGGCTCTGGAACCGGGCAAGGTCCAGCGTGGCCTCCAGCAACTCGTCCTGGGCCAGCAGCGCAATCTGGTGCAGCAACTGAAAGCGCCGCGTCGCCTCGGGCACCCGGGTCGAAACGATCAGGCGCCGCGCCTCGGCATCGTAGGCGCGCACCAGCGGCCCTTCGGCAAGTTCCAGCGCGATGCCGCGCGCGGCCAGCACCTCGGCCGCGACCGCCAGCATGTCGCGCCCGGCCGCCTCGCGCCCGAAGCGTTCGGCGGCGCGATCCACCGCATCGATGTAGTTGTCGCAGTAGTGGAAGAAGTCGCGCACTTCCTCCCACGGGCTCGGGGTGGCCGCGCGATCCTCGCGCCCCAGCGCCTCGTCCAGCGAGGCAAGGCGCTCGTGCGCCTGACGATAGGCGCGATGCAGGTTCAGAAAGGCCCGCGCCAGCCCCGGCGCGTTCGAGGCGACCAGCCGCAGATCGGCCAGGGGCGCCCCGCCCGGCCCGAACACCGGGTCGGCCAGCGCCTCGCGCATGTCCGACACCAGCCGCTCGGAATCGCCCGTGCTCAGTTCGGTGACGTCCAGCCCGAATTCCTGCGCCAGCCGCAACACCACCTGCGCCGAAACCGGGCGGTGGTTATGCTCCATCTGGTTCAGATAGGGCAGCGAAACCCCCAGCTTTTCGGCAAAGGCCTTTTGCGACAGGGCCAGCCGCCCGCGCAGCTCGCGCAGCTTGGACCCGGCATAGAGTTTTTGCGTGGCCATGCGCGCCTCCGGTTTGCAAAAGGGGTTTATCCCATTTGCAAAACCCGCGCCACTGCGCTGCTTCACCTTGCCCCAAATATCCCCGCCGGAGGCAGCCGACCCGTCCGCAGGCGCAAGGCCGGGCCTTCAGCCGCGCGGGTTCAGCAGCTTGCCCAGCACGCCTTCGCGGGTGGCAACGCCCAGCACCCGGCCGGCTTCGGCCACAGGCACCGGGCCTTCCGTCTCCAGCAGCCGCGCCATCACGGCGCGCACGGGGGTTTCGGCGTCCAGCGGCGCGCCCGGCGCCTGCCCCGGTTCCATCACATCGCGTGCGGTCAGCACACCCAGCGGGTTCATGTGGGCCACGAAATCCTCGACATAGCCCGACACCGGGTTGGCGATGATCTGCCGCGCCGTGCCCACCTGCACCAGCCGGCCGCCTTCCATCAGCGCAATCCGGTTGCCCAGCTTGAACGCCTCGTCCAGATCGTGGCTGACGAACACGATGGTGCGCTTCAGGCGCGATTGCAGCTCCAGCAGTTCGTCCTGCAACTTTGCGCGGATCAGCGGGTCCAGCGCCGAAAACGGCTCGTCCATCAGCAGGATCGGCGCCTCGGTGGCAAAGGCACGGGCCAGGCCCACGCGCTGCTGCATCCCGCCCGACAGCTCGCCCACCTTGCGCTCGGCCCACCCGGTCAGGTTCACCAGCTCCAGCTGCGCATCCACCCGCGCGCGGCGTTCGGCGCGGCTCATCCCGCCCAGTTCCAGCCCCAGGCCCACATTCTCGCGCACCGTGCGCCAGGGCAGCAGGCCGAACTGCTGGAACACCATCGCCACCCGGCTCAGCCGGATGCGGCGCAAGGTGGCAGCATCGGCATGGGTCACATCCACCAGCCCGTTGCCATCCGAAACCCACACCGCCCCGCGGCACACCGGGTTGAGCCCGTTGACCGCGCGCAGCAGCGTGGACTTGCCCGACCCGGACAGACCCATCAGAACAAGGATTTCCCCCTCGGCCACCTCCAGCGAACAGTCATGCACCCCCAGTACCTGCCCGGTGGCCTGCTGAATCTCGGCCCGACTCTGCCCCTGATCCATCAGCGGCAAGGCGCGTTCGGGATAATCGCCGAACACGATGTTCACCCGGTCGAAGCGGACGGCAACCCCGGCAGCAGGGGGCGGCGCGGCATGGCGGGTCATTTGCGCGTCACCCTCAGCATCCGGTCCAGCACGATGGCCACCACCACGATCACGAAGCCCGATTCGAACCCCAGCGCGGTGTTCACCCGGCTCAGCGCCTGCATCACCGGCTTGCCCAGCCCGTCGGCCCCGACCAGCGCGGCAATCACCACCATCGACAGCGACAGCATGATGGTCTGGTTCAGACCGGCCATGATCTGCGGCAAGGCATAGGGCAGCTCCACCTTCCACAGCCGCTGCGACGGCGTTGCGCCAAAGGCGGTGGCGGCCTCAAGAAGCGCAACGGGGGTCGAGGCGACGCCCAGCTGCGTCAACCGGATCGGCGCCGGAAGCACGAAAATTACCGTGGCAATCAGCCCCGGCACCATCCCCAGCCCAAAGAACACGATGGCCGGGATCAGATAGACAAAGGTCGGCAGCGTCTGCATCAGGTCCAGCACCGGCACCATCGCCTGATAGAGCCGCGGACGGTGCGCCGCGGCAATGCCGATGGGCACGCCCAGCCCCATGCACACCACGCAGGCGGCCAGAACCAGCGTCAGGCTTTCTGTCGTCGGCTTCCAGTAACCCTGGTTGAGGATGAACAGCATCCCCAGCACCACCACGGCCACCGGTTTCCACGACCGCTGCAACGCCCAGGTGACGGCCGCGAACACCGCAATCAGCACCAGCGGATGCGGGGTCTGCAACACCCACTGGATCGCCCGGATCAGGGCCTCCAGCCCGTCGGCGATGGCATCGAACAGCCAGGCGGCGTTCACCTTCAGCCAGTCGAACACCGTTCTGGCGGTGGCCCCTACCGGGATCTTCGTCGTCGTCAGCCAGTCCATCGTGCCCCGCGGGTCAGACAGCGCCCCGGCGGTGCGCCGGGGCCGCCGGGCCTCAGTTCAGCGCCGCGGCCACGGCCGCCTTGGCGTCGCCGCCGTCCTTCGTGGTCACGCCGGCCAGCCAGGGCTCCCAGGTGGCCGGGTTGGCCGCAAGCCAGGCCTTTGCCGCCACCACCGGATCGGTCCCGTCATTCAGGATGGCCCCCATGATCTCGTTTTCCATCTGCAGCGAGAAAACGAGGTTCTGCAGGAACTTGCCGGTATTCGGGCATTCCGCGACATATCCCTTGCGGGTGTTCGTCGCCACCACCGCACCGCCGTAATTCGGGCCGAACACCTCGTCCCCGCCCGACAGGTAGGTCAGCGCGAAGCTGGAGTTCATCGGGTGCGGCTCCCAGCCCAGGAACACCACCGGCTCGCCGCGCTGGTCGGCGCGCGCCACCTGCGCCAGCATCCCCTGTTCGCTGCTTTCCACCACCTCGAAGCCTTCCAGCCCGAACTGGTTGGCCGCGATCATGTCCAGGATCAGGCGGTTGCCATCGTTCCCCGGCTCGATGCCGTAAATCCTGCCGCCCAGCGCATCCTTGTGCTTGGCGATGTCGGCAAAATCCCGGATCCCGATCTCGGCCCCCTTGGCATTGGTGGCCAGCGTGTATTTCGCCCCTTCCAGGTTCACGCGCACGGTGTCCACGGTGCCCGCCTCGCGGTAGGGGGCGATGTCGGCCTCCATCGTCGGCATCCAGTTGCCCAGGAACACGTCGATATCGCCTTCGGCAAGGCCGGTGTAGGTCACCGGCACCGACAGAACCTTGGTTTCGGTCTGATAGCCCAGCGCGTTCAGCACCACCGAGGCGGCCGCGGTGGTGGCGGTGATGTCAGTCCAGCCGACATCCGAAAACACGATCCGGTCGCAATTCGCAAAGGCAGGTGCGGCAAACCCGGCAAGGGCGGTGGCAAAGATCAGTCGGCGCAGCGTCATTTTGGCTCCCCTTGGGCTGTGGCGTTTTTGTTGATTGACGAGTCAATAAACATGCGGCTACCTCGGCTGGCAAGGTTTTTCTGGAATCCCGTCATGCCGAAGCTCGGAATGGAGCCTATCCGCAAGGCCGCGCTGGTGAAAGCCACGATTCTCGAGATCGGGCGCGCCGGCTCGCTGGACGTGACCGTGGGTCAGATCGCCAGGCGCGCCGGCATGTCCACCGCGCTCGCGCATCACTACTTCGGCTCCAAGGAAGACATGTTCCTCGCCGCCATGCGGCACATCCTGTCGCTTTACGGCGCCGAGGTGCGCGGCGCCCTGCATCTGGCCGAGGGCCCCGAGGCACGGCTGAACGCCATCCTTCAGGCCTCCTTCAGCCCGTCGAACTTCCGGCGCGAGGTGGTGGGGGCCTGGCTGAACTTCTGGGTGCTGGCGCAAACCGTGCCGCAGGCCCGCCGGCTGCTCAGCATCTACGAACGCCGGCTGCAATCGAACCTCGTGGCCTGCCTGCGCCCTCTGGCGGGCGACCGCGCCCCCCGCATCGCCGAAGCGGCCGGCGCCATGATCGACGGCGTCTACCTGCGCCAGGCGCTCAGCCGCAATGCCCCCGATGCCCGCGCGGCCGTGGCCCTGATCCGCGCCATGCTCGACGCCGAACTGAAAGGACCGACCCCATGATCGCCCAGCCCCCCGCCAGCCATTTCATCGACGGCCGGTATCAGGACGATTCCGCCGGCGCGCCCTTCGACGTGATCTTTCCCGGCACGGGCGAGGTCATTGCCCGCCTGCACGCCGCCACCCCGGCGCTGATCGAAGCCGCGCTGGCCTCTGCCGCCCGCGCGCAAGCCGAATGGGCCTGCCGCCGGCCGGTCGAACGCGCCCGCGTCCTGTCGCGCGCCGCCGCGATCATCCGCGAACGGGCCGAGGATCTGGCGCAGCTCGAAACGCTCGACACCGGCAAACCCATCCAGGAAACCCGCGTGGCCGACTGGCCTTCGGGCGCCGATGCGCTGGAATACTTCGCCGGCCTCGCCCCCACCGTGACGGGCGAGACGATTCCGCTGGGCGGCGACATGGTCTATACCTTGCGCGAACCGCTGGGGGTCTGCGTCGGCATCGGCGCCTGGAACTACCCCAGCCAGATCGCCTGCTGGAAGGCGGCGCCGGCGCTCGCGCTTGGCAATGCGATGGTGTTCAAGCCGTCGGAACTCACCCCCCTCGGCGCGCTGAAACTGGCGGAAATCCTGGTCGAGGCAGGGCTGCCCGCGGGCCTGTTCAACGTGGTGCAAGGCGCAGGGGCCACCGGTGCTGCGCTCGTCACCGACCCGCGCGTGGCCAAGGTCTCGCTCACCGGGTCGGTGCCCACGGGGCAAAAGGTCTATGCCGCCGCCGCCGCCGGCATCCGCGCGGTGACGATGGAACTGGGCGGCAAGTCGCCGCTGGTGATCTTTGCCGATGCCGACATGGACAGCGCCGTGGGGGCCGCCATGCTGGGCAACTTCTACTCCGCCGGCCAGGTCTGCTCCAACGGCACCCGCGTCTTCGTCGAACGCAGCGCCCTGCCCGATTTCCTCGCCCGCCTCAAGGCGCGCTGCGAGGCCATCGTGCTGGGCGACCCGCGCGCCGAGGCCACCCAGATGGGCCCGGTGATTTCCGACGCCCAGGCCGCCAAGGTCGCCGGCTACATCGCCAGCGGGCTTGCCGAAGGCGCCCGGCTGGTCACCGGCGGCAGCACTGACGGCCGCTTCATCGCCCCCACGGTCTTTGCCGATGTCACCGACAGCATGACCATCGCGCGCGAGGAAATCTTCGGCCCCGTCATGGCCGTGCTGACCTTCGACACCGAAGCCGAAGTCGTCGCCCGCGCCAACGCCACCCCCTATGGCCTGTCCGCCGGCGTCTTCACCCGCGACATCGCCCGCGCCCACCGCGTCATCGCCGCACTGCAGGCCGGCACCACCTGGATCAACGCCTACAACCTCACCCCGGTCGAGGCCCCCTTCGGCGGCAGCAAGCTGTCGGGCGTCGGGCGCGAAAACGGCCGCGCCGCCATCGAACACTACAGCCGCATCAAGTCGGTCTACCTCGGGATGGGTCCGGTCGAGGCGCCCTACTGACATGCCCGCTCCATTTTCTGTCTCGAAATATCCCGGGGGGTCCGGGGGGCAGCGCCCCCCGGCCGCGCCGTCGTCGCAAGGGCCGAACCCATGACCACCGATTACGTCATCGTCGGCGCCGGGTCCGCCGGCTGCGCCCTCGCCTACCGTCTGGCCGAGGCCGGGCGCACCGTCGCCCTCGTCGAACTGGGCGGCACCGATGCGGGGCCCTTCATCCAGATGCCGGCCGCGCTCAGCTATCCCATGAACATGAGCCTCTACGACTGGGGCTTCGCCACCGAGCCAGAACCCCATCTGGGCGGGCGGCGCCTTGCCACCCCGCGCGGCAAGGTGATCGGCGGTTCGTCCAGCATCAACGGCATGGTCTATGTCCGCGGCCATGCCCGCGACTTCGACACCTGGGCCGAAATGGGCGCCGACGGCTGGTCCTACGCCGATGTGCTGCCCTACTTCCGGCGGATGGAACACTGGCACGGCGAAACCGGCGCCCCCGAATACCGCGGCGATTCCGGCCCCTTGCACGTCACCCGCGGGCCGCGCGCCAACCCGCTGTTCAACGCCTTCGTCGAGGCAGGCCGGCAGGCCGGCTACCCGGTGACCGACGACTACAACGGCCACCAGCAGGAAGGCTTCGGCGCGATGGAGGCGACGATCTGGCAAGGCACGCGCTGGTCGGCCGCCAACGCCTACCTGCGCCCGGCGCTGAAAACGGGCCGCGTGCGCCTGGTGCGCGGGCTCGCGCGGCGCGTGGTTTTCGACGGGCGCCGGGCTACCGGGGTGGAAATCGCCCGCAAGGGCAGGGTCGAGGTCATCCCGACCGGGCGCGAGGTGATCCTTGCCGCTTCCTCGATCAACTCGCCGAAACTGCTGATGCTGTCGGGCATCGGCCCGGCGGCGCATCTGGCCGAACACGGCATTCCCGTGCTGGCCGACCGGCCGGGCGTCGGCGCGAACCTGCAGGATCACCTGGAAATCTACATGCAGTTCGCCGCCCGCCAGCCGGTGACGCTTTACAAATACTGGAATCTCTGGGGCAAGGCGCTGATCGGGGCGCAGTGGCTGTTCACCCGCAAGGGGCTGGGCGCCTCCAACCAGTTCGAATCCTGCGCCTTCATCCGCTCGCGCGCCGGGGTGGACTACCCCGACATCCAGTATCACTTCCTGCCCATCGCCGTGCGCTACGATGGCAAGGCCGCCGCCGACGGTCACGGCTTTCAGGTGCATGTCGGGCCGATGCGGTCGAAATCGCGTGGGTCCATTACCCTGCGCTCGGCCCGGCCCGAAGATGCGCCGCGCATCCTGTTCAACTACATGTCGCACCCCGACGACTGGCAGGATTTCCGCGCCTGCATCCGCCTCACGCGCGAGATCATGGCCCAGCCCGCGATGGCCGCGCATGTGAAACACGAAATCCAGCCCGGCGACGCGCTGCAGACCGACGACCAGCTCGATGCCTTCCTGCGCGACCATGTCGAAAGCGCCTACCACCCCTGCGGCACCTGCCGCATGGGCCGGGCCGACGACCCGGGCGCCGTGGTCGACCCCGAAGGCCGGGTGATCGGCGTGCAAGGGCTGCGGGTGGCCGACAGCTCGATCTTTCCGCAGGTGACCAACGGCAACCTCAACGCGCCTTCGATCATGGTCGGCGAAAAGACCGCCGATCACCTGCTGGGGCGCACCCCGCTGCCGCGGTCCAACCTGCAACCCTGGCTCCACCCGGCCTGGCAAACCGCGCAACGCTGAGCTGCCGCCGGCGATTGTCGCGCAATCGTCGTTAACGAAGATTAACTATTCGTTAATTTTCACCTTGTGTTCTCGCCTTGCCCTGCCAACATCTGTGGCATGGCATCGCAACACACCTTCGTCCTCCTGCTGCTCGCGCTGGCTTCGGCCGGCGCCGCACCGGCCGCACCGCTGCCGGCCACCCCGCAGGCGGTCCGGGTGATCGACGGCGACACCCTGCAGCTCGACGGCGCCCGGGTGCGCCTGTTCGGCATCGACGCGCCGGAACACGACCAGACCTGCACCACCGCGCAAGGCACGACCTGGGCCTGCGGCGCCTGGTCCACCGCGCGCCTTGCCGCGCTGACCCGGGGCCGCCGCGCCCTGTGCGAGGATCTGGGCCCCGACCGCTATGGCTGTCGCCTGGCGCGCTGCACGGTCGATGGCCGCGATCTGGCGGCCGAGATGGTCGCCGAAGGCGCCGCAACCGCCTATCGCCGCTATGCGCCCGACTATATCGGGCACGAAGCCGCGGCCCGCGCGGCCGCGCGCGGGATCTGGTCTGCCGGGCCGCAAACCTCGCCCGAGGCGCACCGCCTCGCCACCCGCGCGCCCGACCCGGCACCGGCCAACACCGGCTGCACGATCAAGGGCAACATCGGCCCGAACGGCCGGGTCTATCACCTGCCCGGCCAGCGCGACTATACCGCCACGCGCATCTCGGCCGCCAAGGGCGAACGCTGGTTCTGCACCGCCGCCGAAGCCGCCGCCGCCGGCTTTCGCCCGGCCCTGCGCTGAACCGCCGGCCAGAGCATCCGCGCCAGCGCCCGCCCCTCGAACGCCCGCACCGAAGGGCGCGCCGCCGGCCCCCAGGCGGCAAAGTCGCCTCCGGCCAGCACCGGAAACAGCGCCAGCACCTCGGCCCGCGTCGCCGCATCCAGCGCGTTCCAGCCCTGTTCGCCGGGATGGAAGCTTTCCGAGGCGCAGCCTTCGGCCCAGACGATCTCGTGCCGGTCGAACAGCATATGGAAATACTCCACCACCCCGCCTTCGTCGCGCACCACCTCGCGCCCGTTCACCAGCGCCTTGGCCGGCACCAGCACCGCCTCCTCGCCGAACAGCAGGTTCGCCGGCCAACCCTCGACCAGCATCCGGTGCTGCGGCGACACCCGCAGGTCGCGCGCATTGCCCAGGGCCCCCGCCCGGATCAGCACCGGCGCCAGGTCGCCCCGCGCCGCGCGGCGGCTGGACCCGACCCAGCGGATCGGTTGCGGCCCGCGGTCCAGCGTATCCACCAGGTCGCCCGCCCGCAAATCCTCGATCGCGCGTTCGCCGCCCGGCGTGCGGATGCGGGCGCCGCGGACAAAGCAGATCATCTGCAGATTCAGGCTTTCGAAATCCTCGAACACCACCTGCCCGATCTGCCCGCTCAGCGGCGTCGTGCCGTTGATGACGAAGGTGCCGGTCTTGTAGGCGGCCAGGATGTTCGACAGCTTCATCGGCAGGCTTGGGCCGAAGTCGATTGCCGGCGCCCCGTTGCCGGGGGTGAATGTGCCCGCCGCATTGTCGTTCAGCACGAACAGGTTGCGCCCCACCGGCCCGCCATTCACCGTCAGCCGGTCGATGCCGCCGTTGCCATCGACGAAAATCGGCTGGCTGCTATCCGCAACCGTCACCGTGTCGTTGCCCGACCCCAGCTCCAGCCGCTCGATCTGGCTGAAACTCGTGTTCAGCCCGCCGCCTGTCAGGGTGCCCGATTCGAACCCCGTCACGGAAACGGTCAAGGCCGCGGTCAGCGCGGTGGCATCGACCACATCGACATCGCCGGTGTCCTCGCCCCCGGTGATGGTATCGTTGCCGTGGTTGGCCAGCAGGACGAAGCGGTCCGACCCGGTGCCCCCCTGCATCGCGTCGTTGCCGGTGCCGCCGATCAGCGTGTCGTTCCCGCTGCCGCCGAACAGCTGGTCGTTGCCATCGCCGCCTTCCAGGCGGTCGTCGTTCTCGTCGCCATGCAGGGTGTCGTTGCCTGCGCCGCCGAACAGCGTGTCGTTGCCGGTGCCACCGAAGATCAGCTCGATGCCGCTGCCGCCGGTGATGACATCGTCGCCGCCGTCGCCATGGACGGTGTCGGCGACCGAGGTCGAGGTATGCTCCGTCAGGATCGAGTCGTTGCCCTCGCCGCCATAAACCAGATCGGCGTTGGCATCGGCGCCCAGCTGGATCGTGTCGTTGCCCTCGCCGCCATAAATCGTGTCGGCCCCGGCCCCGCCCCAGATCGAATCGTTGCCGCCGCCGCCAAAGATCAGGTCGTCGCCGGCGCCACCATCCAGGCTGTCGTTCCCGGCATAGACCCCGGTGCCGATAAAGGTGGTGTTGTCGCTCAGGCTCTGCCAGCTGCTGCTGCCCGGGGGCTGCACGTCGGCCGACAGAACCTGTGCACCTTCGTTTTCCCAGACCCGGATCTCGATGGTATAGGTCTGCCCGGCTGCCAGCGTGACGCTGGCCTGCCGCGTGGTGGCGGCCTGGTGGAAATCGTTGTTCAGATAGGTCAGCCCGGTCTGCCCGGTGGACTGCGCCGACCACACCAGCGGCGTGCCCGAGGCATCCAGCAGCCGCATGGTCGAACCGTCGTCCGAGGTCAGCCGGAACGTGTAGGTGCCTGCCGTGGTGGCGGTGAAGGTGCTGGTGTAGATGATGCCGAAGTCGTTGGGGTCGCCGCTGGTGCCGCGCGCGCTCAGCACATGGTTGGTCGGGTCGAAGCCTGTCGCCAGCCCCGATCCGCGCAGCGTCCCGCTTTCGATGGTAAAGGCCTGGTTGTTCGCCGAGGTGAAGTTGCGGTCGTAAACCCGGTAGCCCCAGGTCGCTACCCGATCCTGGTCGCCGTAAAGCGTGTCGTTGCCGCCGCCGCCGAACAGGCTGTCGTTGCCGTCGCCGCCCCAGACCGCATCGTTGCCGTTGGCGGCGGTGATGCTGTCGTTGCCTTCGAAACCGACGATGCTGTCGGCCTGGCTGGTGCCTGCGATCGTGTTGTTCGCCGAAGTCCCGGGAAGGTTCGCCATGCCGCACTCGAAAGACAAAAAGAGACTAAAACTCTAATTGTCGCGCGGTTCAAAACAGTGGCGGAATTGTGGCAAAATCGGGGCACCGCCTTGCGGCCCCCGGTTCTGCGGTTTCGTCCGTTGCCGCGGCAGCTCAGACGCCGTGTCGCAGCGCCTGCGCCAGAATGCGGCCTTCGTAATCCTTCAGCACCATGCGCGCGGTCGCGCCATAGGCCACACGATCTTCGGCAAGCTGCGGGAACAGTTCCAGAATTTCGGCGCGCGTCGCCGCGTCCAGCGTTTTCCAGGACTGTTCGCCGGGGTGGAAACTCTCGCACGGGACGCCTTCGGCAAAGACGATCTCGTGCCGGTCGAACAGCATGTGGAAATACTCCACCTCGCCGCCTTCCTCGATGCGGATGCTGCGGTCGTTGACCAGCGCCTTGGCGGGCACCAGCACCTCGGATTCGCCGAACAGCACGCTGGCCTGCCATCCGCGCAACAGCACCCGGTGCTGCGGCGACAAGCGCAAGGGATGTTCGTTGCCGATCGCGCCCGGCGCAAAGCACACCGGCGCCAGCCGCCCCACCGCCGCACGGCGGGTCGAGCCGATCCAGCGGATCGGCTGATACCCGTTGTCCAGGGTCAGCACCCGGTCGCCGGCCTCCAGCTCCTCGACCGCGACTTCGCCCTGCATGGTCTTGATCCGGCTGCCGCGCGCGAAACAGATCACATCCACCGTCAGCTTTTCGAACTCGGCAAAGCGGATGTCGCCCACCTGGCCCGAAAACGGCGTGTTGCCTGCGATGTCGATGGTGCCGGTCTTCCAGGTGGTCAGCACCTCGCTCAGCAACGGCCCCGACGGCCCGAAGCTGATCGGGGCTGCGCCGTTGGCCGGGGTGAACACGCCGCTGGCGCTGTCGTCCAGGGTGATGGCCGTGCGGTTGACCGGCCCGCCCGAGATGGTCAGCCGGTCGAGGCCCGCGCCGCCGCGCACCTCCAGCGGGCCGGCGCCGGCCTGCGCCGAAACGCTGTCGTCGCCCGAGCCCAGTTGCACCTTCTCGATCTGCGAAAAGCCGACGCTGCCGCCGGCATGCGTCAGGCTGCCGCTTTCCGCGCCGGAATAGACAAGCGTAGTGGCGGTGGTCACACCGCTCAGGTCCAGCAGGTCGATGTCGCCGCCGGCGGCATCCTCGCCGCCCACCACCACATCGGCACCGTCGCCATCGGCCACCACGATGGTATCGCTGCCTTGGCCGCCGTCCATCGTGTCGTTGCCCGGGCCGCCCAGCAGAACATCGTCGCCCGCCTCGCCCGACAATACATCGTCGCCTTGACCGCCGAAAACGGTGTCGTTGCCCGCCCCGGCCCGCACCGTATCGTTGCCGGCCCCGGCCTCGATCCGGTCGTCGTCGGTGCCGTTCGCGTTGTCGCCGCCATCGACCACGTCGCCCTGGGGGTCGCCGCGATAGGCCCCGTCGATCAGGTCGTCGCCGCCTGTGCCCTGGACCACGTCGTCGGGCATCGGAATGCCCATCGCCGCCAGTTGCGCCGGCGAGGACACCGCCGAAACCGGCACCCCCTGCAAGGTGATCGAGGTTCCATCCGGAAAGGTCAGGATCGCGTGGCCGGTGCCGTCGCCATTCGTGTCGGTCACCACCACGTCGCGCACGTTGACCTGGGCGCCACCGGCATCCAGCATCCCGGTCACGTCCAGCCGGTCGCCGCCGGTATAGCTGCCGTCGCCATTGGCGACCGGGGCTTCGAAGTTGACCAGCCAGCTGCTACCATAACCGTTGTCCAGCACCAGCACATCGACCGCGCCGTCGCCGAAGCCGCCGGCCGTGCCCAGATCAACAAAGTTGCTGCCGCCCCCGGCGTCGATCCGGTCGGCGCCGACACCGCCGATGAAGGTATCGTTGCCGGCGCCCCCAAGCAGCGTGTCGTCGCCCCCGCCGGCATGCACCCGAACACCATGCGCCGCGGCCCGACCATCGACCAGGTCGTTGCCCGACCCGAGGCCGAAGCGCTCGACCTCCGAAAAGGCAAGCTGGCCGCCTGCCCCGCTCAGGGTGCCGCTTTCGTCGCCGGTGAACACCAGCGTGGTGTCGGCCGTGATCTGCCGCGCATCCACCCAGTCGCCATAGGTTTCGTCGCCTTCGCCGCCGACGATGGTGTCCTGGCCAAAGCCGTTGCCCAGCACAAAGGTATCGTCGCCCCGGCCACCGAACATCGCGTCGGCGCCCGCGCCGCCGTGCAGCGTGTCGTTGCCGTCGTCGCCCAGCAGCATGTCGTCGCCGTCGCCGCCATAGACCAGATCGTCGCCGAACCCCGCAAAAATGCTGTCGTTGCCGCCCTCGCCATAGACGGTGTCGTTGCCGGCACTGACGGCCGACATCGCGCCAAAGACATCGGCCCCCGCGCCCAGAAACACCAGATCGTCACCGGACCCGCCATCGACGGTATCGTCGCCATTGCCGGCGTAGACGGTATCGTTGCCGTCGCCTGCAAGGATGCTGTCGTCATCGTTGCCTGGCAGGTTGTCGCCGGCATCCACCCGGTCGCCGTCGGGGTCGCCGGTATAGTTTGCGTCGATCAGGTCGTTGCCGGCGGTGCCTTCGACCACGTAATCCTTCAGGTTCAGGTCATAGCGGTTCGCCGTCATGCCATAGACGTTGGTGCCGTTCGACGGCGCGGCGGTGCCCAGCGTGATCGACTGGATCGGCTTGGCCTCCAGCGCCGCCCCATAGGCGTTGGCCGTGACCGGCGGCAGCAGGTAAAGGTTTCCCGCCGTATCCTGCATCACCAGCGCCGAGACGGTGGCCTGGGTGCCGTCGGTATAGCGGATCACCGAGTTGTTGTATTGCATCGCCGCATCGAAGATCTGCAGCGGCCCGCCGTTGATGCGGAACCCTTCGTTGGCAATGTTGTTGTCGGCACCGTAAGAGGCCGCATTGCCATCGGTGCCGGGGCCCTGAACGGCATCCGGGCTCAGGGTCTTGACCTGCAGCGCCAGCGGGTTGCTCGCGCTGCCCCAGACCGTGTTGTTGAACGCCTGGTGGTTTTCGGACGTGTTGTTGCCTTCCACCGTGTCGATGAACTGGGTCGAGGTGCCGAGGAAGAACAGATCGAACGTCGTCGGCATGGACTAGCACCCCCCCCGCCGCAAACGCATACCCGACCGCAGGGCCTTCCGCCCCATTCCCTCAGACCCACACAGCAACCGCACGTCGTTCTCCTCGCACCTCAAAGAGGCAGCATCCGGCCGAACCGCAGGCACCACCGGGGCTTGCGATCGGCGGGTGCGCCGGTCGTCCGTCTCGCACCGCACGGCGAAGGAAACCCCGTGGGCGGACTGGCCCGATCTGGCCCCGCCACCATGTCGCTTTTGCGGCGGCAGCATGGATTTTCCGGGCCCGTCGGCCAAGGACCGGCCCGCAGGCAGGCGCCCCTGGCAACCCGCCAGCGGCCGAAGGCCGGCGCAGGGCATGGCTGGCGAGGCGCAGGGCATGGAAACCTCCGGTCGCGGGGCACGAACCCGGCAAGCCTAGCCTTCGAACCTTGACGTTCCCTTTACGCCGCCTCGCAACAAACGTCCGTTCGGCATGGACATTCCCCGCCGAGACGCTTAGCACGCGAAGCATGAGCCGGAATGTCACGCCCCCTCGATTTCTGGACCGCAGCAGCCCGCCGCATCTGGCCACGCTGATCCTGTTCACCGGCATCTCGGCCATGAGCATGAACGTGTTCCTGCCCTCGCTGCCGGCGATGGCGGAATGGTTTCGGGCGCCCTATGCCACGGTGCAGCTTTCGGTCTCGCTGTATCTGGCGCTGAGCGGGGCGCTGAACCTGGTAATCGGGCCGCTGGCCGACCGCTTCGGCCGCCGCCCGGTGGCGCTGTGGGCTTGCGGTGGGTTCCTGCTGGCCACCGTGGGGGTGCTGCTGGCCCCGACGGTCGAGGTTTTCCTGGTCTGCCGGATGATGCAGGCGGTGATCGCCGGCGGCATGGTGCTGAGCCGCGCCGCGGTGCGCGACATGGTGCCCGAGGCGCAGGCGGCCTCGATGATCGGCTACCTGACGATGGGGATGTCGCTGGTTCCGATGTTCGGCCCGGCGATGGGCGGGTGGCTGGACGAACAGTTCGGCTGGCAGGCCAACTTCCTGGTGCTGCTGGCGCTGGGGGCGGCGGTGATGGCGCTGATCTGGGCCGACATGGGCGAAACGGCAGAGCGCCACCATTCCAGCTTCGGCGCGCAGTTGCGGCAGTATCCGGCGCTGCTGACCTCGCGCCGGTTCTGGGGCTATTCGGTGGCGGCGGCGGCAAGCTCGGGCGCCTTCTTTTCCTTCCTGGGCGGTGCCCCGGCGGTGGGCACACGGGTGCATGGGCTGACACCTTCGGAGCTGGGGCTGTATTTCTCGATCGCCGGGGTCGGCTACCTGCTGGGCAACTTCGTGTCGGCCCGCATCTCGGTGCGGCGCGGGGTGGTGCGGATGGTGCGCGACGGCTGCATCGTGATCGTCGCGGCGCTGGGGCTGATGGTGGGGCTGACGCTGGCGGGCATCTCGCACCCGGCGGTGTTCTTCGGGTTGATGGGCGTGGTCGGCCTGGGCAACGGCATGGCCCTGCCTTCGGCCAACGCAGGCATGATGTCGGTGCGCCCCGACCTTGCCGGCTCGGCCTCGGGGCTGGGGGGCGCGCTGATGATCGGGGGCGGCGCCGCCCTATCGGCGCTGGCGGCGGCGGCGATGGGTGCGGGCGACGACCCGCTGCCGCTGATGCTGCTGATGCTGGCCTGCGGCGTGGCGGGCTGGGTCTCGATCGCGCTGGTCCAGATGCGCAACCGCCGGCTGGGGCTCTGACGGCGCCAGGACCGGCCCCTCCCGCTGTCTCTCGAAGGGACAGCGTTCGGAATCAACGATTTCAAATGCTTGCGCGGCCGTTTTCACGAAGTGTTAACCTGTGTTCCAACCGAAACGCTCGCGGTCGCCCAGGCAATTTCCTCGGCGCAGGCTTGTGCCGGCGTTTTCCGGCCGGGCGTCTTGCGCGGCCCGGCGTGCATCCGCCGGACCATGCCATCGAAATCGCGCGGGGAAACCGGGCACAGATCGGCGCCCTTTGGCGTCGAAGACGCCCCGCGCCGCGAGCCGACACCGGCGCAGAAGGCCATCGCTCATGGCAAAGGCTTCGGCACGAGACAAGCCGGGGCTTGTGCAGGCGCAGATGGTCTGGTGGCAGACGCGGGCCCGGGCGTCATCAGGGGGCCCGCCCCGCAATGCCGCGGCGATCCGTTGCGGGCGACCAGGCGCCCTTGCCGGTGCCGGACAAGGCGCCAGAGCGCGCCGCGCACCCTCTCGCCGCCGCTTCGCCCGGCGCTGCGCGGCAAGGAACGCCCCCGCGCGGCGCCCCCGGGCACCGACCGCGGCGCCACACCGCCCTGCCCCCTCCGACCCCGGGTGTTGCGGTTCCCACCCCAGGCGCCGAAAGACCTCGCCCCCTGCCCCCGGCAAGGCCCGCCTCCCCTTCACCTTGGCCAAATATCCTCCGGGGGGTGCGGGGGGTGGAAAACCCCCCGCTTGCCACGCCGGCCGCCGCGCGCCGCGGCCCTAGCGGTCGCGCGGCTTCCAGCTGCCCTTGCCGACCGCCTCGACGAAATCGGCGATGCGCGGCAGGCAGTGGCGGCGCAGGTCGTAGCCGTTCACGATGGTGGCGCGCGCAGCGGTGCGCAGGCCCTGGAACCGCTCGGGCTCGGCCAGGCCTTCGATCAGCGCCCGCGACCAGCCCGGCACGTCGAAAAAGTCCACCAGCCGGCCGTTGACGCCATCCTGGATCAGCTCCTCGACCGGGGCGGTGCGCGAGCCGACGACATGCGCCCCGGCGCTCATCGCCTCGAGCATCGACCAGGACAGCACGAAGGGATAGGTCAGATAGGCGTGCACCCGGCTGATCTGCATGAGCGAGGTGAACACCGGGTAAGGCACCTTGCCCATGAAGTGGATGCGCGACAGGTCCACGCGGTCGCGCACCTCGGAAAGGAACCTTTCCTTCCACGTCCCGCCTTCCTTCGGGGCCGCGCCGTAGGAAACGCCGTCGCCGCCGACGATCACCACCTGCGCGTCGGGGCGCGCGGCCATCACCTCGGGCAGGGCCCGCATGAAGATGTGGTAGCCGCGGTAGGGTTCGAGATTGCGGTTGATGAAGGTCAGCACCTCGTCGCCGGGGCGGATGACGCGGCCATCGGGCAGCGTCGCGCTGGCGCCGGGATCGGGCGCCATCACGGCGGTATCCACCCCGTCGAAGATCACCTCGATCATCGGGCGCAGGCGGTCGGGAAAGGTGCTGGCCTGCCAGCGGGTGGGCGCCAGCGCCGCATCGGCGTTCAGCATCGACAGGCCCAGATGCCCCGAGCGCGCATTGGTGATGACCGCCTGGTCGAAGGAAGGCGCGCTGAATTCGGGATCGAAGCCCACATCGGCGCCGCGCGCCTTGTAGAAGAACTCGGCATAGATGATGAGCCGCGCCTCGGGCCAGATTTCCTTGAGGAACAGGGTTTCGCCCCAGCCGGAATGGCCGAAGATCACGTCGGGCACATAGTTGTGCTGGCTGCGCAGCGTGGCGGCGGCCCGGGCCACGGTGACACCGCGGTCGGACATTTCGGTATAGGTGCGCCCCAGCCGGCAGGCGGCCGCATCGGGCTTTTCGGCGCGGTGGCGATAGCGGATGGTGCGGATCGGGCTCTGGCGCTGGTTCGCCTCGTCGGTCAGGGCGATCACGTCGTGCCCGCGGCGGACCATCTCGGGCGCGAGGTGCAGGAACTGCCCGGGGAAATTCTGATGGATGAACAGGATCTTCATAGGCACCTCCGCGATCGGGCGGCAGGTTAGGCGGAACCGGCCCGAAGATCAAACGCTGCGGCCAAAAGCTCGCGCGTGTAGGGGTTGGCCGGTGCGCCGAACACCGCCTCGGCCGGGCCCTGTTCCACCACGTCGCCGGCGCGCATGACGATGACCTGATGCGCCATGGCGCGCACCACGCGCAGATCGTGGCTGATGAACAGGTAGGCCAGGCCGTGGCGGCGCTGGAGCCCGCGCAGCAATTCGACGATCTGGACCTGCACGGTCATGTCCAGCGCGCTGGTCGGTTCGTCCAGCACCACCACCCTGGGGCGCAGGATCATGGCGCGGGCAATGGCGATGCGCTGGCGCTGGCCGCCGGAAAACTCGTGCGGGTAGCGCACCGACATTGCGGGGTCGAGCCCGACCTCGGCCATGATCTGCGCCACCTGGGCCGCCGGGTCGCCGGTGGCGCCGTGGATCCCCAGACCTTCGGCGATGATCTGGCCGGCCGTCATGCGCGGGCTGAGGCTGCCGTAGGGATCCTGGAACACGATCTGCATTTCGCGCCGCAGGGGGCGCAGGTCGGCGCCCGACAGGCCGGCGATGTCGCGCCCCAGCAAGGCCACAGGGCCTTCGGAGCGGATGAGCCGCAGGATGGCCAGCGCCAGCGTGGTTTTCCCCGAGCCCGATTCGCCCACCACGCCCAGGGTTTCGCCGGCCCGGAGCGCGATGGTGGCGCCGTTCACCGCCTTGACGTGCCCCACCGTGCGGCGCAGGAAACCGCGCTGGATCGGGAACCAGACCTTGAGGCCTTCGGTGCGCAGCACCTCGGGGGCGTCGGGGGGCACCGGGTCGGGGGTGCCTTTCGGTTCGGCGGCCAGCAGTTTCTGCGTGTAGGGGTGTTCGGGGGCGGCAAAGACCCGCGCGGTGGGGCCCTGTTCCACGATCTCGCCCTTTTGCATGACGCAGACGCGGTCGGCGATGCGGCGCACGATGTTCAGGTCGTGGGTGATGAACAGGAGGCTGAGCCCTTCGGACCGCTTGAGCTGCATCAGCAGGTCGAGGATCTGGGCCTGGATCGTCACGTCGAGCGCGGTGGTGGGTTCGTCGGCGATCAGCAGGTCGGGGCCGTTGGCGAGCGCCATGGCGATCATCACGCGCTGGCGCTGGCCGCCCGACAGCTGGTGCGGCCAGGCGCCCAGCCGGCTTTCGGGGTCGCGGATGCCGACCTTGGTCAAGAGGTCGAGGATGCGGGCGCGCGCGGCCTCGCCCGTCAGGCCCTGGTGCAGGGCCAGCGCCTCGGCCAGCTGGCGTTCGATGGTGTGCAGCGGGTTGAGGCTGGTCATCGGCTCCTGAAAGACGAAGCTGATGTCGTTGCCGCGGATGCGGCGCAGGGTGGCGGGATCGGCGCCCACCATCTCTTGCCCGGCATAGCGGATCGAGCCGGCGATTTCGGCGCTGTCGGGCAGAAGGCCCACCGAGGCCAGCGCCGAGACCGACTTGCCCGAGCCGGATTCGCCCACCAGCGCCACCGTTTCGCCGCGGCCCACGGCAAAGGACACGCCGCGCACGGCGTCGATCACCTGGCCATCCTGGCGAAAGCGCACCGAAAGGCCGGAGACATCGAGGATCGGCGCGGTCATCGGAAGGTCTTTCGCGGGTCGAAGGCGTCGCGGATGCCTTCGAAGATGAACACCAGAAGGCTGAGCATGAGCGCAAAGGTGACGAAGGCGGTGAAGGCCAGCCAGGGCGCCTGCAGGTTCTGCTTGGCCTGAAGCGTGAGTTCGCCCAGGGAAGGCGCCGAGGACGGCAGCCCGAAGCCGAGGAAATCGAGGCTGGCCAGCCCCGCGATGGTGCCGGTGATGACGAAGGGCAGCATCGTCAGCGTGGCGACCATCGCGTTGGGCAGCACGTGGCGGAACATGATGGTGCGGTCGGGCACGCCCAGCGCCCGGGCGGCGCGGACATATTCGAAGTTGCGCGCCCGCAGGAACTCGGCCCGCACCACCCCCACCAGCGCCGTCCAGCCGAACAGGGTCATCAGGATCACGAGCAACCAGAAGTTCATCGGCCAGATCGCCGCCACGATGATGATGATGTAAAGCGAGGGAACCGAACCCCACAGCTCGATCACCCGCTGGAAGATCAGGTCGATGGCCCCCCCGAAATAGCCCTGGATCGCACCGGCGGCGATGCCGATGACCGAGGTGGTCAGGGTCACGATCAGCGCGAAGGCGACCGAGAGGCGGAAGCCGTAGATCACCCGCGCCAGCACGTCGCGGGCGGTGTTGTCGGTGCCCAGCCAGTGTTCGGCGTCGGGCGCCGAAGGCGCGGGTTTGCCCAGGTCGGCGATGGTGTTGTAGCTGTAGGGGATCGGCGGCCAGACCATCCAGCCGGGGGCGATCGGCTGGCCTTCGACGGTGCCGCTGGCCTCGGCCTCGGCCATCGCCGCCTCGGGATCGTCGAGGCAAAGCTCGGCCCCGCCGGTGCGGATCAGGCATTGCACCTCCGGGTCGCGCCAGGCGGCGGCGGTCTGGAAATCGCCGCCGAAGTCGCGTTCGGAGTAGAAGCGGGTGAGCGGATACTTCAGCTCGCCCCGGAAGGACACGAGCAAGGGCTTGTCGTTGGCGATGAGTTCGGCAAACAGCGACAGCCCGAACAGCACGGCAAACACCCAGAGCGACCAGTAGGCCCGGCGGTTGGCCTTGAAATTGCGCCAGCGGCGGGCGTTGAGCGGCGACAGCGCCATGCCTTACCCCCGGCTTTCGAAGTCGATGCGCGGATCGACCCAGACATACATCAGGTCGGACAGGATGCCGACCACAAGGCCGATCAGCCCGAACACGAACAGCGTGCCGAAGATCACCGGATAGTCGCGCGCCACCGCGGCCTCGAACCCCATGCGGCCGAGACCGTCGAGCGAAAAGATCGTCTCGATGATGAGCGAGGAGCCGAAGAACACCGACAGGAACAGGCCGGGAAACCCGGCAATGACGATGAGCATGGCGTTGCGGAACACGTGGCCATACAGCACGCGGGCTTCGGTCAGGCCCTTGGCGCGCGCGGTCATCACATACTGCTTGCGCAGCTCGTCCAGAAAGCTGTTCTTGGTCAGCAGCGTCAGCGTGGCAAAGCTGGAGATCAGCGAGGCGGTGACGGGCAGCGCGATGTGCCAGAGGTAATCGGCCACCTTGCCCAGCGGCGAAAGCTGGTCCCAGTTGTCGGAGGTGAGGCCGCGCAAGGGAAACCACTGCACGTAAGACCCGCCGGCGAACACCACCAGGAGCAGGATGGCGAACAGGAAGCCGGGGATGGCATAGGCCACGATGATGACGCCGCTGGTCCAGGTGTCGAAGGACGACCCGTCGCGCACCGCCTTGCGGATGCCGAGCGGGATGGAAACCAGATAGGCGACGAGCGTGGACCACAGCCCGAGCGAGATGGACACCGGCATCTTTTCCAGCACCAGATCCACCACGGAGATGCTGCGGAAGTAGCTTTGCCCGAAATCGAAGGTCAGGTAGTTGCCCATCATGATGGCGAAGCGTTCCCACAGGGGGATCGGTTCCTTGACGCATTCGGGTGCCTTCGACGAGGGCGTGCCGGCAAAGCCTTCGGCGCAGACGAAGCGGGCAAAGCCGAACTGCACTTCGAGACTGTCGAGAAACTCGGGCGGCAGGCCGCGGGCGCCCTGATAGCCGCCGTCGGCCGGGGCCGGGGTGGTTTCCTGCCCGCCGGCGATGTTCTGGAACACGTCGCCGCCGCCTTGCAGCCGGGCGGTGATCTGGTCGATCGGGCCGCCGGGCACAAGCTGGGTCAGGACGAAGTTGATGACCATGATCCCGACCAGGGTCGGGATCACCAGCGCCAGGCGGCGAAGGATATAGGCGCCCATGCCCCTTGTCCCGCGGTCAGCGCAGCGCGCCGGCGGCGCGCAGGGCCGCGGCCTTTTCGGCGTTGAACCACCAGAAATCCAGCTCGCCCCGGGCATAGGGCGGCAGGGTTTCGGGGTGGTCGTACTGGTCGTAATAGGCGACCGTGTGCTTGTCCTTGAACCACTGCGGCACCCAGAAACGTTCGGCGCGCAGCACGCGGTCCAGCGCGCGGGTGGCGGTGGTCATTTCCTCGCGGGTTTTCGCGGCGATCACGGTTTCGATCAGGGCATCCACCGCCGGGCTTTTGAGGCCCATCAGGTTGAAGCTGCTGACATCGGCGGTGGCGGAACCGTAGAACTGCTTGAGTTCCGGCCCCGGTATTTCCGCGGCGCGGGCATTGCCGGTGACGATGTCGAAATCGTAGGCGGGGGGGCGTTCGCGCGCCTCCATCTGGGCATTGTCGATGCGGGTGTGCACGGCATCCACCCCGGCGCGGCGCAGGTTTTCGACGAAGGGCAGGATGATGCGGTCGAAGGACTGGCTGTCGTTCAGGAACTCGACCCGCAGCGTCTGGCCGGCGGCGTTGCGGCGCAGGCCGTCGTTGCCCATCGTCCAGCCGGCGGCCTCGAGCAACTCGCCCGCGCGGCGCAGGTTGTTGCGGTCGGTCTGCCGGTCGCCCGACACGGGGGCCATGACGGCGGGTTCGGTCAGGATCGAGGCCGGCAGCAGGCCCTGATCGACCAGCGGTTGCAGCAGGGCGATTTCGTCGGGGCCGGGCACGCCGGTGGCGGCCAGGGGGGTGTTTTCCCACACCGAGTTGATGCGGGCGTAAAGCCCGTAGAACAAAGTGGCATTGGCCCATTCGAAGTTGAACATCAGGCCGATCGCCTCGCGCACGCGGGGGTCGGCGAACTTCTCGCGCCGCAGGTTGAACAGGAAGGCCTGGCCCGAGGCCTTGGTGCCCGAAGGCAGCTCGACCTTTTTCACATGGCCGTTGGCGACGGCCGGAAAGTCATAGCCCGTGGCCCAGGAGATCGACGAAGCCTCGTCGCGGAAGGTGTAGCTGCCGCCCTTGAAGCCTTCGAAGGCGGCGGCGTAATCGGCGTAGTATTCGACGCGGATGCGGTCGAAATTGCCGCGCCCGCGGTTGATCGGCAGGCCCGCGCCCCAGTAGTCGGGGTTGCGGCGGTAGACGAGGGTCTGGCCGACGTTCACCCGGTCGAGCACGTATTGCCCCGAGCCGAGGAAGGGCTCCATCCCGCCTTCTTCGAGGTTGCGGTTGTTCGCCTCGTAATGGGTTTTCGACAGGATCGGCAGGCCGCCCACCTCCTGGATCAGGTCGCGGGTGGGAAAGCCGGGCTTGAAGGTGAAGCGGATGCGGTAGGGGCCCAGAACCTCGGCGCTTTCGACCTGCTGGGCCAGCACGACGCGGTAATCCGACAGGCCCTTTTCCAGGAAGGTGCGGTAGGAAAAGGCCACGTCCTCGGCCGTCAGGGGCGATCCGTCGGAAAAGCGCACGTTGTCGCGCAGGTTGAAGATGACCCATTCGCGGCCCGGCGGGTATTCGATGGTTTCGCAGATCAGGCAATAGGCCGCGCCCATCTCGTCGGCGGTGGCGGTCATCAGGGATTCGTAGAAGATCGAGGACAGCGCCCCGGCCCGGCCCTTGATGGAATAGGGGTTCATCGAATCGAACCCGCCGAAGGCCCAGATGGAAATCTCGCCCCCCTTGGGGGCGTCGGGGTTGACGTAATCGAGGTGCGGGAAGTCGGCAGGGTATTTCAGGTCGCCGAAGGGGGAAATGCCGTGGCTGACCAGCACCTCGGCCCGGGCGGGCAAGGTCGCCAGCACCAGCGCCGCAAGGGCCGCCATTCCGTTCCGCCGCCATGCCCGCATTGCCCGTTCTCCCCGGCCTGTCGCGGGTGCGCCCCGCTGTTCGTGCCAGAACGTAGCGGGCGCACCGCCGCGTCTCAAGTTGCGAATGCGTGAAAGGGCCGCCTGCACCGGCAAAAGGCGGGAAAAAGCAAAGGCGCCGCCCGACAAGGGGCGGCGTCTGGGTCTGCGGCTGTGCCGCAGGTCAGTTCAGCGTGGCCAGGTAGGCGATCAGGTTGGCGCGTTCCTCGGCCCGCGGCAGGCCCGCGAAGGACATCTTGTTGCCCGGCGCATAGGCGCGCGGGTTGGTGAGGAAGGCGTTCAGGTTCTCGGGCGTCCAGGCGGTGTCGGCCATCGCCTTGAGCGCGTCGGAATAGCCGAAGCCGGCGGCCGAGGCCTTGGGCCGGTCGACCACGCCGTTCAGGTGCGGGCCGGTGGCATCGGTGCCGTCGATCTTGTGGCAGGCGCGGCACTTGCCGAAGGCCTTTTCGCCGGCGGCCGGATCGGCGGCCGCGAACAGCGTGGCGAAGTCGGGGCCT
This sequence comes from Gemmobacter sp., assembly GCF_046292685.1. Lineage (GTDB taxonomy): Bacteria > Pseudomonadota > Alphaproteobacteria > Rhodobacterales > Rhodobacteraceae > Wagnerdoeblera. Next base: position 1,256 of record NZ_JBKBQM010000021.1, on the reverse strand, counting down.
TCATCCGCCGCCGCGGTGTCGGTTTCGGCGGCGCCTGTGTCGATGACGTAAGCCTGCTTGACCTCGCCGTGGCCGCCGCCGCCGGTGGAATACAGCGCATCGGCCGCCCAGCCGCCCAGCAGGAACACCAGCAACGACCCGCACAGTGCGCCGCCGGCCTTGGTCACCGTCATCGTGTCGAACATCTTGAGGCTCCGATTGTCTGTCTGTCCGGGCGGCTATACCCGCTTCCCCCGCAACGTTTCAAGGTGTAGACGCGCGACGAAACGCCCCTGGCGGACAAAATCACGGGAAGGAACGCGCACATGGCAGGTCTGATCGCCTTTCAGGGGGAACGCGGCGCCTATTCGCACGAGGCTTGCCGGCAGGCCCGCCCGGGGATGGAGGTGCTGCCCTGCCCCACCTTCGAGGATGTGGTGGAGGCGGTGCGCACCGGCGCGGCCGACCTGGGGATGCTGGCGGTGGAAAACTCCACCTACGGCCGGGTGGCCGACGTGCACAGCCTGCTGCCCAATTCCGGGCTGCACATCGTGGACGAGGCCTTCGTGCGCGTGCATGTGAACCTGCTGGGCGTGCGCGGCGCGCGGCTGGACCAGGTGCGCGAGGCCTATGGCCATGTGGTGATCCTGCCGCAATGCGCCGGGTTCCTCGCGCGGCACGGCATCAAGGGGCGGGTGAGTTCCGACAACGCCAAGGCCGCGCGCGAATGTGCCGAAGCGGGCGACCCGACCCGCGCCGCCCTGGCCAGCGAGCTGGCGGCCGAAATCTACGGGCTCGACGTTCTGGCCCGCCATATCGAGGACCACGACAACAACCGCACGCGGTTTCTGGTGATGTCGCCGACCCCCGACCACAGCCGGCGCGCGGCGCGCATGGTCACCACCTTTGTCTTTCGGGTGCGCAACATTCCGGCGGCGCTTTACAAGGCGCTGGGCGGCTTTGCCACCAACGGCGTGAACATGACCAAGCTGGAAAGCTACATGGTGGCGGGCAATTTCACCGCGACCGAGTTCTATGCCGATATCGAGGGCCACCCCGACGACCCGCCGGTGCAGCGCGCGCTGGAGGAATTGCGCTATTTCACCGACAAGCTGGAAATCCTGGGCGTCTATCCGGCCGCGCGCGACTGGCAACAGGCGCGCGCCTCTCAACTGCCGTAGAGCACCAGCAGCAAGGTCAGCCCCATCAGCAGGCTGAGCCGCGATGCGGGCAGGCTGGCCCGGCGCGGCACGAGCACGCGGGTGTCGATCATGGTG
>NZ_JBKBQM010000020.1:0-48190 GCF_046292685.1 Gemmobacter sp. | reverse complement strand
CCGAGCGAACCGTTGCGGCCCTCTGGGACGCCATCGGACGGCTCGTCGATCTCATCACCCCCGGGGAGAGCGCCAACTTCTTCACCGCAGCAGCCTATGAACCACAATGATCGGGAAACGCTCTACTACGACGGCGCACCGCTGCCGCGCATCCTGTCGCTGGCCGGCGGGGGCGCCGCTGTCTATGGCGGGCCGGTGGTCTACATCGGCACGCTATCCAAGGAATTGGCTCCCGGGCTGCGCATCGGCTGGGTGATCGCCGCGCCCAGACTGATTGCGGCGCTGACCACGGCCAAGCAGGGCTCCGACATGTGCACCTCGGGCCTGTCGCAGCAGATCGCGCTGCTTGCGCTGCAATCGGGCCTGGCCGACGCGATTCTGCCCGAAATCCTCTCGCTGTACCGCGCCCGGCGCGATGCGCTGCTCGCGGCGATGGACCGCCGCCTGTCGCACCGCCTGACCTGGGAGGTGCCGTCGGGCGGCATGTTCGTCTGGGCCACGGCGCGGGACGATGCGCTGAACACCGACCGGCTGTTGCAAACTGCGCTGGATCACAGGGTCTGCATCACGCCCGGCTCGGTCTTCGACCCCGCAGGCCAGGACCGGCACTCGATCCGCATCAACTTCACCCGCAACCCGCCGGACCGGCTGGAAGAAGGAACAAGGAGCCCTGCGCGCGCCATCGAGGCCACGCTGCAATCGCCGGATGCTGGCTGAGGTGGTACCGCCTCCCCGGCTCGAACGGGGGACCCCCAGATCCACAATCTGGTGCTCTAACCAACTGAGCTAAGGCGGCACTGGCGGCGGTTTAGCGCCGCCCAATTCCGATTGCAAGCAGGTTTGGCGGCTAAAGTTCGCGTACCCAGATCTGCGACACGACCTGCTGCCCGAAGGATCGGCACGCCTGCGCCGAGTCAAGCCGAAAACCGTTGCGCGCATAAAGCCGCCCCGCCGCCCGGTGGCTTTCATGCGTCCAAAGCCGCATCCGCCGGTATCCGGCCGCGCTCGCGCTCGGCATCGTGCCCGGCCAGCCCCCCCCCACGATCTCGCGCACCAGCACCGGAAAGCTGTCGTCGCCCCCCTCGTCGCGCGCATAACGCACACCGTGCCGCTCGACCAGCCAGTCGGCATCTTCCGGGATGAACAGGCGGAACTCGGGCCACATGCCCGGCATCCAGCCATGCCGCCCGCCGCTTGTCCAGCCGCACTTGCACAGCACCCGCAGGAAGGCTAACCCGGACCCGGTTGCAGGAGGATCCCATGGGCATCGACACACCAAGCGACATCGCCGCCAATCTTCAGATCGGCCCGACCACCGAAGGCATGGTCCGCATCTATGTCGAGGCCGAAGGCATCGACCTGCCGCTCGATTTCGACCCCGAAGAGGCCGAGGAAATCGCCGAGGAACTGCGCGCCGCCGCCGAGGCCGCGCGCCGCATCGCCGACAGCGCACCCCCCCGCGGCAAGGGCGGCAAAGGCGGCAAGCGCGGCTGACCGCCCCTTTCACCTTGACCGAAATATCCTCGGGGGGTGAATGGCCCGGCACGGGCCAGAGGGGGGCAGACAGCCCCCCTGCCCCGCCAGCCGCTACCCTTCGATCAAGGCAAAGCGGTCCACATCCACCATGCCGCGATCGGTGATCTTCAGGTGCGGAATCACCGGCAGCGCCAGAAAGGCCAGCTGCAGGAACGGCTCCTCCAGCACCACCCCCAGCGACCGTGCGGCCGCGCGCAAGGCGACCAGGCTCTGGTGCACCCGCTCGAAGGGTTCCAGGCTCATCAACCCCGCCACCGGCAGCGCCAGTTCCGCAAGCACCGCCCCGTCCTTCACCACCACGAACCCGCCTTCGATCTGGCCCAGCCGGTTCGCCGCCAGCGCCATGTCGGCGTAATCCGCCCCCACCACCGCGATGTTGTGATGGTCGTGGCACACGGTCGAGGCAATCGCCCCGGCCTGCATCCCGAAGCCGCGCACGAAACCGTTGGCGATGTTGCCGTTGACCCCGTGCCGCTCGATCACCGCGATCCGCATCAGGTCGCGCGCGGGGTCCGGGCGGCGGTCGCCATCGACGGCCGGCACCCGCTCGCGCAGATGTTCGGTCAGGATCTTGCCGGGCCAGATGCCGATCACCGGCACCTCGTCGCGGTTGCCGGTGTGGCGGAAATCCTGCGCCGTCACCGCGCGCGCCTTCACCGACTGGCGCGCCACCGGGGCCACGCTGCCGCGCGCGGCAAAGGCCGCATCCGCCACCACCACGCCGCCGCACAGCACCAGATCGGCGCGGCAATCCTCCAGCCGGTCCATCGCCACGATGTCGGCCCGCTTGCCGGGGGCGATCTGGCCGCGGTCCTTCAACCCGAAGGCCTCGGCCGCCGACAGGCTGGCCGCGCGATACACCGCCAGCACCGGGCGCCCCAGCGCGATCAGCGACCGGATCATGTGGTCCAGATGCCCGTGTTCGGCAATGTCCAACGGGTTGCGGTCATCGGTGCACAGGCACATGTAGGGGCTGGTCGCCACATCCAGCACCGGCGCCAGCGCCACCATGTCCTTGCTGACCGAGCCTTCGCGGATCAGCACCCGCAGGCCCCGCTGCAACTTTTCCGTCGCCTCGGCAGCACCCGTCGCCTCGTGCTCGGTGCGGATGCCGGCGGAGACATAGGCGTTCAGATCGCGCCCCGACAGCAAGGGCGCGTGCCCGTCGATATGCCGGCCGCGGAACGCCTCCAGCTTGGCCATGCAGCCGGGGTCTTCGTGGATCACGCCGGGGTAATTCATGAACTCGGCCAGCCCGATCACCTTCGGGTGGTCCATCAGCGGCACAAGGTCCGCCGCCTCGATCCGCGCACCGGCGGTTTCCATCGGGCTGGACGGCACGCAGGACGACAGGTTGACCCGGATGTCCATCACCGTATGGCCTGCGGCATCGAGGAAATAGCGGATGCCCGGCACGCCGGCGACGTTGGCGATCTCGTGCGGGTCGCAGATGGCGGTGGTCACCCCGCGCGGCGCCACGCAGCGGTCGAACTCGAACGGGGTGACCAGCGAGGATTCGATGTGCAGATGCGTGTCGATGAAACCCGGCACCAGCACCTTGCCCGCCACGTCGATCTCGCGCAGGCCCTGATAGGTATGCCCTATACCCACGATGGTATCGCCGCAAATCGCCACATCGCCCGGGATCAGGGCACCGGTCACCACGCAGAACACCGTGCCGCCCTTCAGCACCAGATCGGCCGGTTCGGTGCCCCGCCCTTGCCGGATGCGGCGGTTCAGATCGCTCATGTCAACCTCCAGCCAGGGCCGCGCGCAACCGCGCGAGCCGTTCCGCGTTGACCCCCCAGTCGCCTTGCCCGAACCGGGCGCGCGAGAAGACGGCCACCGTTTCCTGCCCCGCGCCATCCGGCAGGATGCGCAACGAGACATAGTCGGGGTATCCCATCAGCCGCGAGCGTTGCACCCAGGTCACCCAGCCTTCGGCCGGCGCACCGGCCAGCACCCGCACCCGCGGCTCGGCGGCCAGAAAGGCCGCGACCTTCGGCGCAAGGCTGCCTGCCGGGGCCACGATCTCGCCCGGGGCGATGCGGGCCCAGTTGGGCGTAACAGGGTCGGGCGCCGTCACCGGGTCCACGTGCCAGACCGCCGGGTCCGATGGCGCCACCCGCACCCAGACCAGGATCCCCGCCAGCAATATCGCCAGCGCCACCAGCAGGTTCAGCACCTTCTTCACCCTTTTCTCCGCGTCCAGCCGTAAAGGCAGATCAGTTCGGTGGCGACATGCGCCGCGGCGACGGCGGTGATGTTGCCGTGGTCGAAGGGCGGCGAAACCTCGACCACGTCGGCACCCGCAAGGTCGATTCCCGCCAGATCGCGCAGGATCGCCGCCGCCTGCCAGCTGGCCAGCCCGCCCCAGACCGGCGTGCCCGTGCCCGGGGCAAAGGCCGGGTCCAGCGCGTCGATGTCGAAGCTGATGTAGCAGCGCGCGTCGCCCACCCGCGCCTTGATCTGCGCGGCCACCCAGGCGGCGCCCCGCTCATGCGCCGTCCGCGCATCGATGAAGGCCACACCGCAATAGTCGTCGCATTCGGTGCGGATTCCCACCTGAATGCTGCGGCCGGGGTCGATCAACCCTTCCTTCACCGCCTTGTAGGTCCAGGTGCCATGATCGATCCGCCCGGGGTCGTCGTCGCGCCACAGGTCGGAATGCGCGTCGAACTGCACCAGGGCCAGGGGCCCGAACCGTTCGGCATAGGCGCGCAGGATCGGCAGGCTTACGAAATGGTCCCCCCCCAGCGCGATGGTGCCCGCACCTTGCCCGAGGATCCCGCGGACATGCGCGGTCAGCGCCGCCGGAAACTCCGCCACCCTTGCATAGTCAAAGGCCAGGTCGCCGCAATCGGCGATCGCCAGCTCCTCGAGCGGCGAATAGCCCCAGCCATAAGGTGGATCGAAGGCTTGCAGCGCACTGGCCTCGCGGATCGCGCGCGGGCCGAAGCGCGGGCCGGTGCGGTGCGTCACCGCCTGGTCGAAGGGCACGCCGGTGATCGCCAGGTCCACACCGCGCAAGTCCTTGGTGTAGCGGCGGCGCAGAAAGCTCGGGGCACCGCCGAAGGCATTCTCGAAGGCCAGACCGCGCAGATCGTCGCGGGTGAACGCCAGATCGACCTGCGATTTCGCATCTTCCAGTGCCAAGGCGCCCTCCGGCTTCGTCCGCTCTGCCCGTGGTTATCGCCCGCGACCGGCGCCCTGTAAATGCCTTGCCGGCCGGCAAATGCGTGCCCGCAGCGTCGGCGCCGGGGGTTTTTCAAGGGGGCCTTGCCGCCCCCTTGAAGCGGGGGTGCGGGGGCGGCAGCCCCCGCGCGCCGCTCAGCGCTGCACGGTCACCTTGACCATGCGGTCGGGGTTGCGCACCGCCCCCGACTGGCCGGCACCGCGCTTGATGCGGTCCACCACATCCATGCCCGAAACGACCTGCCCCACCACGGTATAGTCGCCGTTCAGGAAATGCCCCGGCGCGAACATGATGAAGAACTGGCTGTTGGCGCTGTCGGGGTTTTGCGCCCGCGCCATGCCGACCACGCCCCGGTCGAAGGGCGCGGCGGAAAACTCGGCCTTGAGGTCGGGCAAGGCCGACCCTCCCATGCCGGCACGCGACAGGTCGCTGCCCTTGCCGAACTCCACATCGCCGGTCTGGGCCATGAAGCCTTCGATCACGCGGTGGAACACCACGCCGTCATAGGCACCCTGCTCGGCCAGGGTCACGATGCGCTCGACGTGACGGGGGGCCAGATCGTCGCGCAGCTCGATCACCACGGTGCCGTTGGCCTCGCCCGCCACCTCGATGGCGATCCTCGGGCCCGCCACCGCCGCCCCGGCACCGAGTGCCAGGATGGCCAGGGTTGCCAGCAGCTTACGCATCGGCCGCCACCCGCACCTTCAGCATCCGGTCCGGGTTCGCCGGCGGCTCGCCGCGCACGATCCGGTCCACATGCTCCATGCCGGAAATCACCCGCCCGTAAACGGTATACTGCCCGTTCAGGAAATGGTTGTCCTTGAAGTTGATGAAGAACTGGCTGTTCGCGCTGTTGGGGTTCGACGACCGCGCCGCCCCCAGCGTGCCGCGGTCGTGCGGCAGCTTGGAAAACTCGGCCGGCAGGTCGGGCAGGTCGCTGCCGCCGGTGCCCGCGCGGCGGATGTTGAAGGCCGGGCTGTTCGCGTTGCCGTTTTCCACATCGCCGGTCTGGGCCATGAAGCCTTCGATCACGCGGTGGAACACCACCCCGTCATAGGCCCCGGCGCGCGCCAGCGCCTTCATCCGCTCGGAATGCCTGGGCGCCACGTCGGGCAGCAGCGCAATCACCACGTCGCCATCCTTGAGCGTGACGATGATGGTGTTTTCGGGATCGGTGATTTCGGCCATGACTGCCTCCTTGTCTGACGTCGCGCGAACTTAGGGGCAAGCCGGCCGCAAGAAAAGGCCAAAGCGGTTGACGCCGCCGTGATCCCTTGGGAAACCGAAGGCGCAAGCGACGGAGGATTCCCGATGGCGTGGAAGACGCTCGACGACATGGACCTGAAAGGCAAGGTGGTGCTGATCCGGGTCGACATCAACGTTCCGGTGGAAAATGGCCGCGTCACCGATGCCACGCGGATCGAAAAGATCGTGCCGACCGTGGCCGATGTGGTCAGCCGCGGCGGCAAGCCGGTGTTGCTGGCGCATTTAGACCGGCCCAAGGGCAAGGTCGTGCCGGAAATGTCGCTGCGCCAGGTGCTGCCGGCGCTGAAATCGGCGCTGGCCGGCCGCCGTGTGCTGTTCGCCGACGACTGCATCGGTGCCCCGGCCAAGCAGGCGGTGGCGGCGATGGAACGGGGCGATGTGCTGCTGCTGGAGAACACCCGCTTTCACCCGGGCGAGGAAAAGAACGACCCGATGATGGCGGCCAGCCTTGCAGCCCTGGGCGACATCTATGTGAACGATGCCTTTTCGGCCGCGCACCGCGCGCATGCCAGCACCGAAGGCATCGCGCGGCTGCTGCCCGCCTGCGCCGGCCGCCTGATGCAGGCCGAGCTGAAGGCGCTGGAGGCCGCCCTGGGCAAGCCGGTGCGCCCGGTGGTGGCGGTGGTCGGCGGGGCCAAGGTCTCGACCAAGCTCGACCTGCTGGGCAATCTCGTGGGCAAGGTCGAACATCTGGTGATCGGTGGCGGCATGGCCAACACCTTCCTCGTGGCCCAGGGGCTGGAGGTCGGGCGCAGCCTGGCCGAACGCGACATGGCCGAAACCGCGCGCGGCATCCTGGCCAAGGCCCGGGCGGCGGGCTGCACCATCCACCTGCCGGCCGATGTGGTGATCGCGCGCGAATTCAAGGCCCAGGCCGCGAACGAGGTGGTGGCCGCCACGGCCTGCCCGCCCGATGCCATGATCCTCGACGCCGGGCCGCAGGCCGTGGCCAACATCGCCCGCGTGTTCGAAACCTGCCGCACGCTGATCTGGAACGGCCCCCTGGGCGCCTTCGAGCTGGAGCCCTTCGATGCCGCCACCAACGCCGCCGCGCGCAAGGCGGCGGAGCTGACGGCCGCGGGCAAGCTCGTGTCGGTGGCCGGCGGCGGCGACACGGTGGCGGCGCTGAACAAGGCCGGGGCGGCCTCCGGGTTCAGCTACATTTCCACCGCCGGGGGCGCCTTCCTGGAATGGATGGAAGGCAAGGCCCTGCCGGGGGTCGAGGCGCTGAACCAGTGAGCGCCAAGGAGCTGATCGCGCGGTTGGGGCTGGCCCCCCACCCCGAAGGCGGCTGGTACCGCGAAACCTGGGCCGGCCCCGGCGACGACCGGCCCAGCGGCACCGCCATCCTGTTCCTGTTGCAGGCCGGCGAGGTCAGCCACTGGCACAGGGTCGATGCCGCCGAAATCTGGCTGTTCCACGCCGGGGTGCCGCTGATCCTGTCCACCGCCGAAACCGCGGCGGGGCCGGCGCAGGATCGCACCCTGGGCCCCGACGTGCTGGCCGGCCAGCACCCGCAGCTGATCGTGCCGCCCGATCACTGGCAGGCGGCGCGCAGCACCGGCGAATGGACGCTGGTGTCCTGCACCGTCTCGCCGGGGTTCCGCTTTGCCGGGTTCACCCTGGCCCCGCCCGGCTTCGACATTCCCCGCGCCTGAAAGGCCCGACCATGCGAACGATCCTGCTGCTGAACGGCCCGAACCTGAACCTGCTGGGCCAGCGCCAGCCCGAAATCTACGGCCGCGAGACGCTGGCCGACGTCGAGGCCGCCTGCCGTGCGCTGGCGGCCTCGCTGGGGTTCGGGCTGGAGGCGCTGCAATCCAACCGGGAATACGAGTTGATCGAGGCGATCCACGCCGCGCGCGGCCGGGTGGCGGGCATCCTCATCAACCCCGGGGCCTTCACCCATACCTCGGTCGCCATCCTCGATGCGCTGAACGCCTTCGAAGGCCCGGTGATCGAGGTGCATATCTCGAACATCCACAAGCGGGAACCGTTCCGCCACCATTCCTATGTGTCGCTGCGCGCCGAAGGCGTGATCGCGGGATGCGGCGTGCAGGGGTACGAACTGGCGGTGCAGCGGCTGGCGCGGTTGCTGGCCTAGAACCTCCGGGCCGCACCCACCCTGTCCGCCACCCGCGCCACCCGCACCTCGCCCCCCCCGGGTTTGACCGCGGCCATCCCGCGGCACTGCGCAGGACACAATCCGGTTGCATGTCGATCCGCCGAATGACGGTGCCATTGGCCCCTGTTTCGCTGTGCGCAGTATGTTCCACGCCGCGGCTTGCGTCCCGCCGCCCTTGCCGCCTGCTCGCGCGCCCTGTATTCCGGCCGAGGGCATCCGCCCGCGACGTCAAGGAGCATCCCATGCACGACATCCGCTTCATCCGCGAGGCGCCCGACGCCTTCGACCGCGCCCTGTCCCGCCGCGGGCTGGCGCCGATGTCGTCGCAGATCCTCGCGCTCGATGCCGACCGCCGGGCGCGTATCCTCGCGGCAGAAACGGCCCAGGCCGACCAGAACAAGGCCAGCAAGGATGTGGGCGCCGCCAAGGCCCGCGGCGACGAGGCCGAGTTCGAGCGTCTGCGCGCCCTTGTGGCCGAAAAGAAGGCCGAGATCGCCCGCTTGCAGGCCGAGGCCGCGACGTTGGACGACCAGCTGCGCGATGCCCTCATGCGCATTCCCAACCTGCCGCTGGACGAGGTGCCCGACGGCGCCGACGAGGACGGCAACGTCGAAATCCGCCGCTGGGGCAGCCCGCGCGCTTTCGACTTTGCGCCGCGCGAACATTTCGACATTCCGGCCATGTCCGGCCTGCTGGACTTTGCCACCGCGGCGAAACTGTCGGGCAGCCGCTTTGTGGTGCTGAAGGGTGCCGCGATCCGCCTGCACCGGGCGCTGGCCCAGTTCATGCTGGACACCCACATTTCCGAGCATGGCTTGCAAGAGGTCTGGACGCCCGTCCTGGTCAAGCCCGAGGCGATGTATGGTACCAACCAGTTGCCCAAGTTCGCCGAAGACAGCTATCAGACCACCAATGGCTGGTGGCTGATTCCCACCTCGGAAGTCACGCTGACCAACATGGCGGCCGGCGAAATCCTGGACGAAGCCGCCTTGCCGGTGCGGATGACCGCGCATACCCAGTGCTTCCGCTCCGAAGCCGGGTCGGCCGGCAAGGACACCACCGGCATGTTGCGCCAGCACCAGTTCGAAAAGGTCGAGATGGTCACGCTGTGCGCCCCCGATCAGGCGCTGGCCGAACACGAACGCATGACCGCCTGCGCCGAGGCCATCCTGCAAAAGCTGGGCCTGCCTTACCGCACCATCGTGCTGTGCACCGGCGACATGGGCTTTGGCGCGCAAAAGACCCATGACCTGGAGGTCTGGTTGCCCGGCCAGAACCGTTATCGCGAAATCTCCAGCGTCTCGACCTGCGGCCAGTTCCAGGCGCGGCGCATGAACGCCCGCTATCGCCCGGCCGGGGGCAAGCCCGAGTTCATCGCCACGCTGAACGGATCGGGGCTGGCGGTCGGGCGCTGCCTGATTGCGGTGCTGGAAAACGGCCAGCAGGCGGATGGGTCGGTGGACCTGCCGGCGGTGCTGGCACCCTATATGGGCGGCGCCACGCGCATCGCCGCCGACGGCCGGCTGGAATGACGGCGGCGCGGGTCCGGGCCGGGCTGGTGGCGCTGGCCGGGGCGGGGTTCGTCGCCTCGGCCTTTCTGACGCCGCCGTTTCGCGGCTATGATCCTGCGCTGATGCCGGTGCCGGTGGCGAACCCGCTGGTCCAGCCGGCCGGCTTTGCCTTTGCGATCTGGGGGCCGATCTACCTGTGGTTCGTGGCCCACGCCGGCTACGGCCTGTGGAAGCGGGCCGAGGCCGAGGACTGGGACGCGACGCGGGGGCCGCTGATCGCCTCGCTGGTCATGGGGGCGGGCTGGCTGCCGCTGGCGCATGTGGCGCCCGTCGCGGCCACGGTGCTGATCTGGGCCATGCTGGGCACGGCGTTGCTGGCGCTGGCCCGGGCCCCGCAGCGCGATGCCTGGTTGGCGCGGGTGCCGCTGGGGCTTTATGCCGGGTGGCTGACGGCGGCCTCGGCGGTGTCGCTGGGCGTGGTGGCCGAAGGCTGGGGCCTGCTGCCCGGCCCGGCGGCGGCGCTGGCGATGCTGGCGCTTGCCTCGGCGGTGGCGGCGCTGGGGCTGGTGCGGCTGCGCACCGGGCCGGCCTATGCGGTGGCGGCCGGCTGGGGGTTCTTCGGCATCGCGGTCAAGGCGGCCGGGGCGGCGCCAACCGTGGCCATCGCCGCCGCCTGCGGCATGGCCTTGCTGGCCGTTCTGGTCTGGGTCACCCGGCGCTTGTAGCTGCCGCGCCGCCGTGCCACCCTGCCCGGCAGAGGGGAGCCACGCCATGACCGCATCCGTTCTGGACAGCCGCCGTTCCTGGGCGCGGCTGGCGCTGACGCTGGCCATCGCCACGACCGGCAATGCCGGCATGTGGACGGTGATCGTGGCCTTGCCTTCGATCCAGGCCGAATTCGGGCTGGACCGCGGCACCTCCAGCCTGACCTATGCCGCCACCATGCTGGGCTTTGCCGCCGGCAACGTGCTGGCCGGGCGGCTGGTGGACCGGCACGGCATCGCGCCCACGCTGGCGGTTTCGGTCGCGGCGGTGGGCCTTGGACATGTGCTGGTGGCGCTGGCGCCGTCGATCTGGCCGATCGCGCTGGCGCAACTGATGATCGGCCTTGGCACTGCGGCCAGCTTCGGGCCGCTGATGGCCGATGTCTCGCACTGGTTCCTCAAGCGGCGCGGCATCGCGGTGTCGATCGCGGCCAGCGGCAATTACCTGTCGGGCGTGGTCTGGCCGCTGGCGCTGACCGCGGGGATCGACGGCTGGGGCTGGCGCCCGGCCTATGCCGCCACCGGCATCGCGCTGGCGCTGATCGTTCTGCCGTTGACGCTGACGCTGCGCACCCCCGTTCCGGCCGAGGCGCGCGCCCGCGCCGATGCCGCCGCCCGCGCCCGCGCCCATGCCACCCGGCTTTCGCCGCGGGCGCTGCAAGGGCTGCTGGTGCTGGCCGGGGTTGCCTGCTGCGTTGCCATGTCGATGCCGCAGGTTCACATCGTGGCCTATTGCATCGACCTGGGCTTCGGGCCGGCGGTGGGGGCGGAAATGCTGTCGCTGATGCTGCTGGGGGGCGTGGCCTCGCGGCTGATCTCGGGGTTGCTGGCCGACCGTCTGGGGGGCATGGCCACGCTGCTGATCGGATCGACCCTGCAGATGCTGGCGCTGTTCCTGTATCTGCCGTTCGACGGGCTGGTTCCGCTTTACATCGTCAGCCTGATCTTCGGCCTGAGCCAAGGCGGCATCGTGCCGGCCTATGCGGTGATCGTGCGCGACTACATGCCCGCGGCCGAGGCCGGCGCCCGCGTCGGGCTGGTGATGATGGCCACCATCGTGGGCATGGCGCTGGGGGGCTGGCTTTCGGGGGTGATCTACGACATGACCGGCAGCTACACGCTGGCCTTCGTGCATGGCATCGGCTGGAACCTGCTGAACCTGGTCATCGCCTGGACCATCCTGCTGCGCGGGCGCCCGTTGCGCCCCGCGGGTTTTGGCCCTAAAGCCGCGGCAACCTGAAGGAGTGCGCGCATGATCCCGTCCAGCTTTCCCGCCCCCGAGGAAATCGCCCGCCTGACCGCCGGCATGCTGCTGGACATCGGCGCGGTGCATTTCAACGCCGATACGCCTTATGTCTATGCCTCGGGGCTGAAGGGGCCGACCTACATCGACTGCCGCAAGCTGATCTCCTATCCGCGGATCCGCTCGGTGCTGATGGATTTTCTGACCCTCACGGTGATGCGCAACGCCGGACCGGAGGCCTTCGACAACATCGCCGGCGGCGAAACCGCCGGTATCCCCTTTGCCGCGCTGGTGGCCGAGCGCATGGCGCTACCCATGACCTATGTGCGCAAGAAACCCAAGGGCTATGGCCGCAACGCCCGTATCGAAGGCGCCATGACCCCCGGCCAGCGCGTGCTGCTGGTCGAGGATCTGACGACCGACGGCGGCAGCAAGCTTTCCTTCGTGGATGCCATCCGCGAAACCGGGGCAAGCTGCGGGCATGCGGCGGTGATCTTCTACTACGGCATCTTTGCCGACACCGTGCCGCGCCTGCGCGCACACGGGGTCGAGCTGCACTGGCTGGCCACATGGTGGGATGTGCTGGCCGAAGCGCGCCGGCGCCAGGCCTTCGACGATCGCACCTTGGCCAATGTCGAGGCGTTCCTGACCGATCCGGCGGCCTGGCGCGCGGCCAACCCCTGAAAAACCCGGGGATAAACCTGTGGGCAAGGCGCGGGTCACCGCGCCCGCCCGGTGCCGGGAATCGGATATCTTGTGGATAGGCCAGGCACCGCCACAGAAGCTGGTGGCACCGAATCGCGGCCGGGGTTATCCTGCCGGTTATACACGACTTGTCCCCAGACCCGGCTTATGGACAGCCCCGGCCCAGGTGCGCTAGGGCACAGGCTTCATCAAGAACCGGCAGGCAGGCATGACCGAAATCACCCGCTTCGCGCCCGCAGTTCCCGCGGCGGCAGACCCCGAACCGCTGCCTCACAACATCGAGGCCGAGCAGCAGTTGCTGGGCGCGATCCTGACCAACAACGACATCTACGACCGCATCGCCGCACTGGTGAAGGCCGAGCATTTCTACGACCCGGTGCACCAGCGCATCTTCGAAATCGCCACCGCCCGCATCACCCGCAACCAGCTGGCCAGCCCGGTGACACTGAAGGCGTTTCTGGAAGACGACCCCGGCCTGAAGGAACTGGGCGGGCCGGCCTATCTGGTGCGGCTGGCGGGGGCGGCGATCTCGGCCTTTGCGGCGCGCGATTATGCGCAGATGGTCTACGACCTTGCCGTGCGGCGCGAGTTGATCGCGCTGGGGCGCGACATCGCCGACCGGGCCGCAAAGTTCGAGATCGGGGCCGAACCGCGCGAGCAGATCACCGAGGCCGAACAGCGGCTTTACAAGCTGGGCGAACAGGGTGTTGCCGAACGCGGCTTCCAGAGCTTTCTGCGCGCGGTCACCTCGGCGGTGGATGTGGCGAACGCCGCCTACCAGCGCGGGGGCGGGTTGTCGGGGATTCCGACCGGGCTGATCGACCTGGACAAGAAGCTGGGCGGCCTGCACCCTTCGGACCTGCTGATCCTGGCCGGGCGTCCTTCGATGGGCAAGACCTCGCTGGCCACCAACATCGCCTTCAACATCGCCAAGGCCTACAAGCGCGGCCGCAAGCCCGACGGCACCGAAGGCGCGGTCGAAGGCGGGGTGGTCGGGTTCTTCAGCCTGGAAATGAGCGCCGAGCAGCTGGCGGCCCGCATCCTTTCGGAAGCGGCCGAGGTGCCCAGCGAACAGATCCGCCGCGGCGACATGACGGAACAGGAGTTCCGCCGCTTTGTCGAGGCGGCCAAGGCGCTGGAATCCTGCCCGCTCTACATCGACGATACGCCGGCGCTGCCGATCAGCCAGGTGGCGGCCCGCGCGCGGCGGCTGAAGCGCACGCACGGGCTGGACGTGCTGATGGTGGACTACCTGCAACTGCTGAAAGGCTCGTCCAAGGACAACCGGGTGCAGGAAGTGTCCGAGATCACCCAGGGGCTCAAGGCCATCGCCAAGGAGCTGAACATCCCGGTGATCGCCCTGTCGCAGCTGAGCCGCGCGGTGGAATCGCGCGACGACAAGCGGCCGCAACTGTCCGACCTGCGGGAATCGGGCTCGATCGAGCAGGATGCCGACGTGGTGATGTTCGTGTTCCGCGAGGAATACTACCGCGAACGCGAAAAGCCCGGCGATCACGATCTGGAAGCGATGGCCAAGTGGCAGCAGATCATGGAACAGGTGCACGGCAAAGCCGAAGTCATCATCGGCAAGCAGCGTCACGGGCCGATCGGCACGGTGGAGCTGAGCTTCGAAGGCCGCTTTACCCGCTTTGGCAACCTGGCGCGCGACTGGCAAGGCGGCGGCGGGTTCTAGGCGCCTGGCGGCGCCGGCCGGGCCGGGGGCGCTGCCCCCGGACCCCCGCCCTCCGGGGGGGATATTTGGGCAAGGTGAAAGCGGGCAGCGTCGTGTGGCACCCGGTAGCCACCATGCCGGACGCCGGATGCAAGAAGGGCGCCCCTCGGGGCGCCCTTTGCGCACAAGTTGCGCCGCTGCGGCGGATCAGGCCTGAGCCTCGGTGATGAACTTCACCGCGTCGCCGAAGGTCTGGATGGTTTCGGCCGCATCGTCGGGGATCTCGATCCCGAATTCTTCTTCGAAGGCCATGACCAGCTCGACCGTGTCGAGGCTGTCGGCGCCGAGATCGTCGATGAACGAGGCGTTCTCGGTCACCTTGTCCTCCTCGACGCCCAGATGCTCGACGACGATCTTCTTCACGCGGTCCGCGATGTCGCTCATGGTAGTTCCTCTTGTCATGCGGGCCGCGCCCGCGGTCTGTCCCCGGTCTTCCACAGGGTGCCGGGCCGTCGCGGACCGGTGCACCTTGCGTCGGGCGGGGCTATAGCATGTTCCCCGGGCGTGGCAAATGCTTTTGCCCGCGGCCCCGTTCTCAGATCATGGCCATGCCGCCGTTGACGTGCAAGGTGGCGCCGGTGACATAGGCGGCTTCGTCGCTGGAAAGATACAGCACAGCTGCGGCGATTTCGGCCGGCGTTCCCATGCGGCCGGCGGGGATCTGGGCGTTGATCCGGGTCTTCTGATCGTCGGTCAGCTTGTCGGTCATCGGTGTGGCTATGAAGCCGGGGGCCACGCAGTTCACGGTGATGCCGCGGCTGGCGACCTCTTGTGCCAGCGACTTCGACATGCCCACCAGCCCGGCCTTGGACGCGGCATAGTTGCCTTGCCCGGGGTTGCCCGTGGCCCCCACGATCGAGGTGACCGAAACGATGCGGCCCCAGCGCGCCTTCATCATGCCGCGCAGGACGCCGCGCATCAGGCGGAAGCTGGCGGTCAGGTTCACGTCCAGCACCGACTGGAACTCCTCGTCGGACATGCGCATGAACAGGTTGTCGCGGGTGATGCCGGCGTTGTTGACGAGGATGTCCACCCGCCCCATCGCTTCGGCGGCCTGTTTGGGCAAGGCCTCGACCGCGGCGGCATCGGACAGGTTGCAGGGCAGCACATGGGCGCGGGCGCCGAGGCTGGCGGCCAGATCGTCGAGCGGGGCCTGACGGGTGCCCGACAGCGCCACGGTGGCGCCGGCGGCGTGCAGCGCGCGGGCCACGGCCGCACCGATGCCGCCCGAGGCGCCGGTAATCAGCGCGGTCCTGCCGGTCAGATCGAACATGGGGTCCTCCCTTGGGGTTTCCTGCCCTTTAGCCTGTCGGGCGCGCAGGCTCAACCGCCGGGCGCGGGAAAAGAAAACCCCCGCGCCGGGCTGCGGCGCGGGGGCAAGGCGGCGCGCCGGTGGCGCCGTCGCTCATTCTTCGGCAGCGGCGCCGCCCAGATCGTCGAACAGGTTGGCGATATCCATGTCGGCCGCAGCCTCGGCCTCGGCCGCAAGCTGCTGGATCGACTTGCCGGTGGCCTGCAGTTCGGCTTCCTCGACCGAACGCGCGACGTTCAGCGAGATCTTGGCGCTGACTTCGGGGTGCAGCACCACGGTCACGCCGTGCATGCCCAGATCCTTGATCGGCTTGTCCAGCACGATCTGGCCCCGGTTGACGGTGAAGCCGGCCGCGGCCGCAGCCTCGGCCGCATCGCGCGCCGTGACCGACCCGTAGAGCGCGCCCGAATCGGCGGCCGAACGGATCACCACAAAGACCTGACCGTCGAGCTTTTCGGCCACGGCCTGGGCTTCCTTGCGGGTTTCAAGGTTCTGCGCCTCGAGCTGCGCCTTGCGCTGCTCGAAGCTCTTGATGTTGGCGTCGTTCGCGCGCAGCGCCTTGCCTTGCGGCAGCAGGTAGTTGCGGGCGTAGCCGTCCTTCACCTTCACGACATCGCCCATCTGGCCAAGCTTGGCCACGCGCTGAAGCAGGATGACTTGCATCGGTCTTTCTCCTTACTTCACGGCATAGGGCAGCAGGGCGAGGAAGCGGGCGCGCTTGATGGCGCGGGCCAGCTCACGCTGCTTCTTGGCCGAGACGGCGGTGATGCGGGCAGGAACGATCTTGCCGCGCTCGGAAATGTAGCGCTGTAGCAGCTTCACGTCCTTGTAGTCGATGGCGGGGGCATTGTCGCCCGAGAAGGGGCAGACCTTGCGGCGGCGGAAAAACGGTTTGCTGGCCATGAGGCGTCTCCTTCAGCTCAGCGGCGTTCGCGGCGGTCGAACCCGCCACGGTCGGCACGGTCCGGGCGGTCGCCACGCGGTTCGCGGGGGGCGCCGTCGCGGGTGTCGCGCGGGCCGTCGCGGCCATCGCGTTCGTCGCGCTTCTGCATCTGCACCGAGGGGCCGTCTTCGTGCTTGTCGACCTTGACCGACAGCACGCGCATCACGTCGTCATGCAGGCGGGCCAGACGCTCCATCTCCAGCACGGCGGCCGAGGGCGCGTCGGTGCGGAAGAAGGCGTAATGCCCCTTGCGGTTCTTGTTGATCTTGTAGGCCATCGTCTTGACGCCCCAGTATTCCGTGCCGACGACCTTGCCGCCGTTGTCGGAAAGCACTGCGGAGAAATGTTCGATCAGGCCTTCGGCCTGCGCGCTGGACAGATCCTGGCGCGCAATCAGGACATGCTCGTAAAGCGGCATGTGCGAGTCCTTTTGCGTGGCGGCTTCATAGGACGGGCCGTTCCCCTTTCCGCACCCCGTCCACGAGAGGCAGCGCCGGTTCCTGAGACCAGCGGAAAGGATGGCGGTGCATACAAGCCGCGCCCTGCGCTGGCAAGAGGCAACAATGGCCGTCCGGCGCGATTGTTGATCTGCTCACAGGGCGTGTTCGACAATCCCGGATTGGCGCAAGAGCCGTGCCGGGGCACATCGCAGGCATCCAGCCCCTGACGAGATCCCGACGATCCGTCGTTCCGCCCTTGCCCTTGCAGTGCTGGCCGCTACCCCGGCGCTGGCCGCCCTCGAAGCCTATGTGCTGGATGCCGGCCACAGCCAGATCGTGTTCAGCTGCAATCACCGTTGCAACCTGCGCACCGCCGGGTTGGCCCCGGCGGCGTCTTGCTGTGCGGCCCGCGGTTGGACCTGCGCAACGACATGGGCCGCCGGCAGCGTCCGGCGGCCCATGTCTTGCCGTTGGACGCCTTGTCAGGGCTGGCGCCGCGCCGTCAGCGCGACTTCGACCGAAACGGCAAAGACTGCCTGCAGATGCGCGGCTGCGTTCAGGAAATCGGGCCGCTGCGCCCGGGCGGAAACCGACCCGAGCGACATGCTGGCCAGATCGACGGTCACGGTCACGCGGTTGCCGGCGTCCTGCGCAGGGTCGAAGGCGATATCGGCGGCCCAGCCGGCAAAGCGGCGGTCACGGTGCGGCCCATCTGCCGCACGCCGATGGCTAGCGTGGGCTGCTCGACTGTCCATGCGCCCGGCCGGGCGGCCACCACCGTCCCCGGCGCCTCTGCCATCGTCGGGGCAACGGCCGGCGCCTGCAACGCGACCGCAGCCACCGCGCCCCCCAGGCGACCAGTGCGGCCCCCCTGCCCCGGCGGCGCGCTGGCCGGTGACGCCGGCAGCCACGCCGCGCAGCATCCGCGCCTCATAAAGCACTCGTGCATCAGGCCGGCCATCCAGACTTCGGCCTTGCGATGCGCCACCGGCGCGGGGTGCGGCTGCGTTAGCGCCCACAGGATGCGCGCCCCCCGACGAAGAGCGCGGCGACGCCGAAGGTCTTGTGCAGCGAACACACCTGCGCCTACCACGCCAGTTCGGCCGAGGTGCCGTAGGGAAGCCCTTCGGCATAAAGTCCCAGCGGCAGCGACTGCAGGATCAACCCCGCGGTCAGCCAGTGCAGGCCACCGTCGATGCGCCCGAAACCTTTGGGGGTATTGGTCCGGTGCATCGACGTGTCTCCTGCGATTTCGCTGGAAAATAGCGCAGGCCCCACGCCGGGCGAACGCGGCGGGCCGCATAGCCGATGTGCGAAAGTTATGGTCTCCGCCTTGGCTGATCGGAAGGGTTCGGCCGCTCAGGCCGGTTGCGCCACGGCTGCCGCAGCGCAGGTCAGTTCCACGCCGTCGGCATAGATCACTTCGGGCGCATCAAACACCAGCCGGAACAGCCGCAGTTCCGCCCGGCTTTCGGCCCGCAGGAATTCGCCATCGACCAGCCGGGCCGCAGGCACCGCGGCCGCGCGGCAACCATAAAGCGCCTGTGCCCGCCAGTCGCGCAGCATCACCGGCTGACCGGCCGGCAGGCACAAGGGCGCCTCGGGCCGGTCGTGCCCCAGTGCGCCCGCAGCCACCGTGACCACGGCGGCATCGTGCAGCACGACAGCCTCCACCGCGCGCAAGGCCCGCGCGCCCGAGCGGGTGATGACCCGGTCGCCGGGTTCCAGATACTCGACCGCCAGTGCGCCTTGCAGCGTCAGCACCCGGGTGCCCATTGCCACGCCGGTGGCGACGTCCGTGTGCGGTGCGGCAGCAAGCATCGGGTCGGTCATCGGGTTCTCCGGTGGCGAGGCGTTTCGTCCTTGTCCAGATTGCGCCCGATTGTGGCAAGATTGGGTTCACGCCGGGGTATTTCCGCGAACCGGACAAGGCGCTTTTTCCTCTCGCATCCGCGCAGGGCCTTTGCTAGAACGGCGCGGAACGCGGGGCGGCCTTTCCGGCGACGGGGGCTGCCCCGCCTTTATGCAATAACGCGGGCGTGGCGGAACTGGCAGACGCACCGGATTTAGGTTCCGGCGCCGCAAGGCGTGGGGGTTCAAGTCCCTTCGCCCGCACCATGTAAGGAAGAAGGAACCACCATGCAGGTCACCCAGACCCTGAACGAAGGCCTGAAGCGCGGCTACACCATCACGGTCACCGCCGCCGAACTGGACGCCAAGGTCGAGGCGAAGCTCGTCGAGGCGCAGCCGGAAATCGAGATCAAGGGCTTCCGCAAGGGCAAGGTGCCGATGGCGATCCTGCGCAAGCAGTATGGCCAGCGCCTGCTGGGCGACGCCATGCAGGATGCGATCGACAGCGCGATGGACGATCACTTCAGGTCCAGCGGCGACCGCCCGGCCCTGCAGCCGAAAATCGCCATGAAGAACGGCGAAGGCTGGAAGGAAGGCGACGATCTGGTCGTGGAAATGACCTACGAGGCGCTGCCCGAGATCCCCGAGGTCGACCTGTCGGGCATCGTGCTGGAACGCCTGGTCGTCAAGGCCGACGAAGCGGCCGTGGCCGAGGCGCTGGAAAACCTGGCCAAGGCCGGCCAGACCTTCGAAGATCGCAAGAAAGGCTCCAAGGCCAAGGAAGGCGACCAGGTCGTGATCGACTTCAAGGGGTCGGTCGACGGCGTGGAGTTCGAAGGCGGCGCCGGCGAGGATTATCCGCTGGTGCTGGGTTCGGGCAGCTTCATCCCCGGGTTCGAGGAACAGCTGGTCGGCGCCAAGGCCGGCGACGAAGTGTCGGTCAACGTGACCTTCCCGGAAAATTACGGCGCCGCGCATCTGGCCGGCAAGGCCGCGGTCTTCGCCTGCACCGTCAAGGAAGTGAAGGCCCCGAAGGCGGCCGAGCTGGATGACGAGCTGGCCAAGAAGTTCGGCGCCGAATCGCTCGACGCGCTGAAGGGCCAGATCAGCGAGCGGCTGGAGGCCGAATACAAGGGCGCCGCCCGCGCGGTGCTCAAGCGCGCGCTGCTGGATCAGCTGGACGCGCTGGTCAAGTTCGACCTGCCGCCGAGCCTGGTCGAGGCCGAGGCCGCCCAGATCGCCCACCAGCTGTGGCACGAGGAAAACCCCCACGTCCACGACCACAACCACGGCGCCGTGGAACCGACCGAAGAACACAAGACCCTGGCCGAGCGCCGCGTGCGTCTGGGCCTGCTGCTGGCCGAAATCGGCCGCAAGGCCGAAGTGCAGGTCACCGATGCCGAGCTGACCCAGGCCGTGCTGGCCCAGGCGCGGCAGTATCCGGGCCAGGAACGCCAGTTCTTCGAATACATCCAGAAGAACGCCCAGGCGCAGCAGCAGCTGCGCGCGCCGATCTTCGAGGACAAGGTCGTGGATCACATCGTGGCCGGTGCCACCGTGACCGAAAAGGAAGTCGGCAAGGACGAGCTGACCAAGGCCGTCGAGGCGCTGGACAACCTCTGACCTGCGGCCCCAGGGCTTGCACAGGGGCCGCCCCGCAAGGGGGCGGCCCTTTCGCTTTCAGACGATGACGATGTCTTCGGCCACCAGTCCAGGCGCGCCGAGCAGCACCGCAAACAGCACCGCCTTGCCGCTGCCCGCCCCGTCGGCATCCCAGAACAGCCGCGCCGGGCCATCGGGGCCTGTCGATTGCACCACGAACTGCGGCCGGGAATCGCCCGGGCTGCCATGGGTCAGATCGCCGGTTTCCAGCACGCCGGGGCCGATCAGGCCCCCCACAAGCGCGCTGGCAACGGCGATCCGGTCCTGACCCGAAACGAAATCGACAATCCGGTCGGGCCCGTCATCGAACGTATCGAACAGGAAGGTATCGGCCCCTGCGCCACCGACCAGCGTATCGCGCCCGACGCCACCGGATAAAACGTCGTCGCTTGCACCGCCACCAAGCCAGTCACGCCCATCGCCGCCGTAAAGCGAATCATTGCCGAACCCGCCGAACAGCCGGTCGTCCCCCGCCTGCCCGATCAGCGTATCCGACCCGGCATAACCCTTGGCGGTATCGTTGCCCGCGCCCAAGGAGATGATGTCGTTGCTGCGACCTTGACCAAAGACGAAATACCGCTCGAACCCCTCGATCACCGACAGGTTGCCGTCATCCACCGAGCCATCGGCCCCGACGACGAAATAGACCGATTGCCGCCAGATCCCTTCGACCTCCAGCAGGTCGTTGCCTGCCCCGCCATACAGCGTGTGCGCCCCGGATGCCCGCATCTGCACGAGATCGTCGCCGGCACCGGCCTCGACGCTGTCGGCTCCGACCCCGACATGGATCACATCGTCCAGATCGCCGCCGATCACGGTGTGGTCGCCAAAATCGGCAAAGAACTCCAGCCGCTCCAGGCTGTCGAAGATCATGGTCTGGCCGTGGCCGCTGGTCATGCCGGCCCCCGGCCCGTTCAGCTGCACGCGCATCCAGCTGTGGTTGGTCGAATAATGGATCAGCCGCGCGGTATCCACGCCGAACCCGCCGTAAAGGTCGGCGTTGTGATGCCCGGTCGTCTGCAGAAAATCGTTGCCGCTGCCGCCGACGCCGACCCGGTGCTGCGGCGGGTCGTAACTGCTCCAGTAACTGTCGTCGAAACCGAGCAGGATCCAGTCATCCCCCGCGCCCCCGTAAAGCGTGTGGTTCCCGGTGCCGCCGCGCAGCGTGTCGTTGCCGGCATCCCCCCAGGCGCGGTCGCGGCCATTGCCGGTCAGGATCAGGTCATTGCCGTTGCCGCCATAGATCCGGTCGGCGCCGGCCAGCCCCGACAGCGTGTCATCGCCGTCGAAGCCGTAAATCGTATCGTTGAATTCGGTCCCGACAAGGTCGTCGGCGTCGGGGGTGCCTTCTCTCAGAGCCATCTGGAAATCTCCGTATGCCGGTCAATCAAAGCGTCAAAAACGCTGCGAGCCTAGCATGGAAATCCCTTTCTGGCGACGATTCAGTCCAGCAGGCTCAGGCGGTCAGCGCCGCCAGATCCTCGGGCGTGCCGAAGGCGCGGGTGGCGGCATCGCGGGCGATGCGCTTGACCATGCCCGACAGCGCCTTTCCGGCCCCGATCTCCCAGAACTCGGTCACGCCTCGCGCCGCCATCCAGCCGACCGATTCCCGCCAGCGGACCGAGCCGGTCACCTGTTCCACCAGCAGCGCGCGAATGGTCTCGGGGTCGGTCACCGCTTCGGCGCGGACATTGGCCACCAGCGGCACGCGGGGCGCATGCAGGGCCACACCGGCCAGCGCCTCGGCCATCGCATCGGCGGCCGGCTGCATCAGCGCGCAATGGAACGGCGCCGAAACCGGCAGCAGCAGCGCCCGCTTGGCGCCGCGCGCCTTGGCAATCTCCACCGCCCGTTCGACCGCGGCCTTGTGGCCGGAAACCACCACCTGCGCGGGGTCGTTGTCGTTGGCGGCCTGGCACACCTCGCCTTGTGCGGCTTCTGCCGCCACTTCCGAGGCAGCGGCGAAATCCAGCCCCAGCAGGGCCGCCATCGCCCCCACGCCCACCGGCACCGCGGCCTGCATCGCCTGCCCGCGAATGCGCAGCAGCCGCGCGGTATCGCCGATGCTCAGGCTGCCGGCCGCGGCCAGCGCGGAATATTCGCCCAGCGAATGCCCGGCCACGAAGGCCGCATCGCCGACCTGCACGCCCGCGCTTTCCAGCGCGCGGAGTGCGGCCAGCGAAGTGGCCATGATTGCCGGCTGGGCGTTGGCTGTCAGCGTCAAGGCCTCGATCGGGCCGTTCCAGATCAGGTCGCTCAACCGCTCGCCAAGCGCCTCGTCCACCTCGTCGAACACCGCGCGGGCGGTCGGATAGGCCTCGGCCAGCGCGCGGCCCATGCCGACGGCTTGCGACCCTTGCCCGGGAAAGATGAAGGCCTTCATGCTGTTACTCCGCCTCCTCGACCACGACCAGATCGCGGACCGAGGCGCCGCGCGCATGGTCCAGCGCCGCCTGATATTCGGGCGAGCGATAGCAGGCCACCGCCGCCTCGAGGCTGGGGAACCGTGCGACCACGTTGCGGGCGCGGTCGTTGCCTTCCAGCTGATGATAGCGGCCGCCCCGGGCCAGGAACTTGCCGCCGTGGGCCGCAATCGCCGGGCCGGCGAGCTGGGCGTATTTGCCATAGGCCTCGGCGTCGATCACCTGCACATGGGCAATCCAGAGTGCGGTCGGCATGTCAGTTCCCCCCGATGATGGCGCGGGCCGCCGCGATGGCGTCCGCCGCATTGTCCACGCTGGCGCCGCCGGCCTGCGCCAGATCGGGCCGGCCGCCGCCGCCCTTGCCCCCCAGCACCTCGGCCGCGGCCTTGACCAGCGCCACCGCCGACAGCCGGTCCGTCAGGTCGGGCGTGACCCCGGCCGCCACCGCCGCCTTGCCGCCGGCATCGGCAATGAACAGCACCGCGCCCGAGCCGATGCGGCCCTTCGCCTCGTCGATCAGGGCGGGCAGATCCTTGCCGGAAACCCCTTGCAGAACCTGCGCCAGAAACTTGATTCCATTCACGGTTTCCGCCTCGGGGCCAGCGGCCTTGCCCCCCATCGCCAGCTCGCGCCGCAGGGTCGCCACCTCGTTGGCCAGGGCCTTGCGTTCCTCGGCCAGGGCGCGGACACGGTCCACAACATCGGCGGCGGGGGCCTTGAGCAGCGCCGCCACCTCCAGCAGCCGGGCTTCCTGCGCCCGCAGATGCGCCAGCGCGGCAGCCCCCGTCAGCGCCTCGATCCGGCGCACCCCGGCCGAGGAGGCACTGTCGCCCAGCAGCACGAAGGCACCGATGTCGCCAGTGCGCGCCACATGTGTGCCGCCGCACAGCTCCAGGCTGTAGGTCGCGCCGTCGGCCCCCTTGCCCGACCCGGCCAGGTGACCCATCGAGACCACGCGCACCTCATCGCCATACTTTTCCCCGAACAGCGCCTGCGCCCCCAGGGCGCGCGCATCGTCGGGCGTCATGATGCGGGTTTCCACCGGGGCGTTCTGGCGGATGAAGGCATTGACCTCGGCCTCGACCCCGGCAAGCTCCGCGGCACTCAGCGCCTTGGCGTGGGAAAAGTCGAAGCGCAGCCGGTCCTCGGCGTTCAGGCTGCCCTTTTGCGCCACATGGTCGCCAAGTGCGCGGCGCAGCGCCTCGTGCAGCAGGTGGGTGGCCGAATGGTTGGCCCGGATCGCGGCGCGGCGTGCATGCGCGACCTCCAGCTTGGCCGGCTGGCCGCGCTCCAGGTGGCCTTCGGTCACCTCGGCGATGTGAATGAACACGCCCGCGGCCTTCTTCGTGTCGCGCACCTCGGCCAGGCCGGTTTCGGTGCGGATGAAGCCCTGATCGCCGACCTGCCCGCCGCTTTCGGCATAGAACGGCGTCTGGTTCACCACGATCTGCACCGTGCCGGTCGCCCGGTCTGTTGCGGCGCCGTCCTGCACCAGGGCGAGGATCTGGCCTTCGGCGGATTCGGTCTCGTAGCCGAGGAATTCGGTGGTGCCGCGGGTTTCGGCCAGCTCGAACCAGATCGCGGCGTCCTTGGCCTCGCCCGAACCGGCCCAGCTTGCCCGGGCCTTGGCCTTCTGTTCGGCCATCGCGGCATCGAACCCGGCGGTTTCCACCTCGCGCCCCTTTTCGCGCAGCGCATCCTGCGTCAGGTCCAGCGGAAAGCCGTAGGTATCGTAAAGCTTGAAGGCCGCAGCCCCGGGCAAGGGCGCGCCTTCGGGCAGGCCTTCGATTTCGGCGTCCAGCAGCTTCAACCCGCGGTCCAGCGTCTGGCGGAAGCGGGTTTCCTCCAGCTTCAGCGTCTCCTCGATCAAGGCCTGGGCGCGGGTCAGTTCCGGGTAGGCCGCGCCCATCTGGCGCACCAGCGCCGGCACCAGACGATGCATCAGCGGGTCTTGCGCGCCCAGCATGTGCGCGTGGCGCATGGCCCGGCGCATGATGCGGCGCAGCACATAGCCGCGGCCTTCGTTGCTGGGGGTCACGCCATCGGCAATCAGAAAGCTGGTGGACCGCAGGTGGTCGGCGATCACGCGGTGGTGGATCTTGCCCTTGCCGTCGGGGTCGGTGCTGGTGGCATGGGCGCTTGCCTCGATCAGGCTGCGCATCAGGTCGGTGTCGTAGTTGTCGTGCTTGCCTTGCAGCAGCGCGCCGATGCGTTCCAGCCCCATGCCGGTATCGATGCTTTGCATTTCCAGCGGCACCAGGCGGCCGTCCTCGAACTGCTCGTTCTGCATGAAGACGTTGTTCCAGATCTCGATGAACCGGTCGCCATCGGCCTCGGCGCTGCCGGGCGGGCCGCCCCAGATATGGTCGCCGTGGTCATAGAAGATCTCGGTGCAAGGCCCGCAGGGCCCGGTCGGCCCCATGCGCCAGAAGTTGTCGTCGCTGGCGATGCGGATGATCTTGTGGTCGGGAAAGCCGGTGACCTTTTTCCAGATTCCCGCCGCCTCGTCGTCGGTATGATAGACAGTGACGCAAAGCTTTTCCGGGTTCAGCGCGAAATCGCGGGTCAAGAGTTCCCAGGCATAGGCGATGGCCTGTTCCTTGAAATAGTCGCCAAAGCTGAAATTGCCCAGCATTTCAAAGAACGTATGGTGCCGCGCCGTATACCCCACGTTGTCGAGGTCGTTGTGCTTGCCGCCCGCGCGCACGCATTTCTGCGCCGTGGTCGCCCGCACGTAATCGCGCCGCTCGGCCCCGGTAAAGCAGTTCTTGAACTGCACCATGCCCGAGTTGGTGAACATCAGCGTCGGGTCGTTGCGCGGCACCAGCGGGCTGGAGGGCACAACCCGGTGCCCGTTGCGGGCAAAGAAATCGAGGAAGGTCGAGCGGATATCGTTCAGCGAGGGCATTGCGGGCGGGCCTCCGGGCGTTCTGTTGCCCCCCCGTTTAGCGGGCGGCGCGGGGGCTGTCCACCGGGCCCCGCGCCGCGCACCCTCATTCCATCAGGTCTTCGGCCGTCGGCGGCACCGAAAAATCCAGCCCGTTGGCGTTGCGGATCCTGCCTTCGATCTCGGCGGCGACGGTCGGATTGGCCTTGAGGAAGGCCTTGGCGTTTTCGCGCCCCTGGCCGATGCGTTCGTCGCCCCAGGAATACCAGCTGCCCGACTTCTCGATCACGCCGGCCTTGACGCCGAGGTCGATCAGCTCGCCGGTCTTGGAGATGCCTTCGCCATACATGATGTCGAATTCCACCTCGCGGAAGGGGGGGGCTACCTTGTTCTTCACCACCTTCACGCGGGTGGAGTTGCCCACCACCTCGTCGCGGTCCTTGATCGCGCCGGTGCGGCGGATGTCGAGCCGCACGCTGGCATAGAACTTCAGCGCGTTGCCCCCGGTGGTGGTTTCGGGGCTGCCGAACATGACGCCGATCTTCATGCGGATCTGGTTGATGAAGATCACCATGCAGTTGCTGCGGCCGATGCTGGCGGTCAGCTTGCGCATGGCCTGGCTCATCAGGCGGGCCTGGCTGCCCATCTGCATGTCGCCCATGTCGCCTTCGATTTCCGATTTCGGCACCAGAGCCGCCACCGAATCGACGACCACGAGGCTCACCGCGCCCGAACGCACCAGCGTGTCCACGATTTCCAGCGCTTGTTCGCCGGTGTCGGGCTGGCTTATCAGCAGCTCGTCCAGGTTGACGCCCAGCTTCCTGGCATAGCCGGGGTCCAGGGCATGTTCGGCATCGACAAAGGCGCAGACGCCGCCCTTTTTCTGTTCTTCGGCCACCACATGCAGCGTCAGCGTCGTCTTGCCCGAGGATTCCGGCCCGTAGATCTCGATGATGCGGCCCTTGGGCAGGCCGCCGATTCCCAGCGCGATGTCGAGGCCGAGCGAGCCGGTCGAGGTCGCCTCGATTTCCGCGATCGGGTTGTTGGCCCCGAGCCGCATGATCGAGCCCTTGCCGAATTGCCGTTCGATCTGTGCCAGCGCGCTTTCCAGCGCCTTGTTCTTGTCCATGTCCCGCTTTCCGCCGAAGTCCAGTAGGGTTGACCCTGCCATCTTGCCTCTCCTTATTCCACAGCCGCAGGGGCGCGGCAATCGCGGGTTTGTTCACGTATCGTTCATGACTTTATGCGATCAAAGCAAGAACATTTCAACCGCTTTCTCGCTGGTTCCGAGCTTGGCAAAAATTGCTTAACCGAAGGTTTACGGCGCCCGGACAGGTTGCTAAACCGGCGCCATTGACAAGGGGGTCGTCATGCTCGTGTTCTGGGATCAGCGTCTGGTGTTTCTGGCCACCCCCAAGACCGGCTCCACCGCCATTGCCACCGCGCTGGAATCCCTTGCCTCGGTCTCGATCCAGCGGCCGCCGGTGCTGAAACACACCACGATCCAACGGTACCACCGCTTTCTCGGTCCCTATCTGCGGGTCGCCTCGGGGCACGAATTCACCACCGTGGCGCTGATGCGCGAACCTTTCGACTGGCTGGGCAGCTGGTACCGCTTTCGCCAGCGCGAGGATGTATTGGACGAACGCGCCTCGACGCGTAGCATGAGCTTTGACGAATTCGCCAACGCCTATTGCGACGATCCGAAACCGACCTTTGCCGAAGTCGGCTCTCAGGCGCGGTTTCTGGCCCCCGAAGGGCGGCCGCCGGTGGACCGGATCTTCTGCTACGAACGGATCGAAGGCTTCGTGGAGTTTCTGGAGGACCGGTTGGGCTGCGAGATCCATCTGCCGAGGGTCAACGTCTCGCCTCTGGCCGACCTCGCCTTGTCCCAGGCCACGAAAAAGCGCTTGCGCAAGGCGATGGCCCGGGATCTGGAACTTTACGCCTCGCTGGCCTGACCCCAGGGGTCAGTGCAGCTGATCCTGCACCGTCCGGGTCAGATCGTCGAGCGAGAAGGGCTTGGGCAGGAACACCGAGTTCGGGATGGCGGCCTGAACATCGGCAAAGCTGTCTTCGGCATAGCCCGAAACGAAAACGACACGCACGCCCGGTCGCCCCTTCAACGCCTCGCGCACCCAGGTCGGCCCGTCGAGCCCCGGCATGATGACATCCGTCACGAAGACATCCACCGCCACCCCGGGATCGGCCAGAAGGTCGAGCGCGGCCTCGGCGCTGTCGGCCTCGATCACGGTATAGCCACGCAGGCGCAAGGCGCGGGCGGCAAAGGCACGCACCGGAGCCTCGTCCTCCACCAGCAGCACGACGCCATGCCCGGCCCGCGTGGCGGGTCGCGGCGGGCGGCGCGCAGGCGGCGGCGCCTCGTCGCCCTGATGCACCGGGAAGTAGAGCAGGAACTCGGTGCCCTGCCCCGGCACGCTGTCGACAAAGATGAACCCGCCCGACTGCTTGACGATGCCATAGGCGGTAGACAGCCCAAGGCCGGTGCCTTCGCCCGGCCGCTTGGTGGTGAAGAAGGGCTCGAACACCTTGTCCAGCACTTCGGGCGCAATCCCGGTGCCGTCGTCGGCCACGCGAATCAAGACGTAATCGCCGGCCGGCACGGTGGCGCGGTTGCGGCTGAGGGGCTGATCCAGCCGGCAGGGCACCGCCTCGATGCGGATGGTGCCGCCGCCGGGCATGGCATCGCGGGCGTTCACCACAAGGTTCATCAGCACCTGTTCCAGTTGCCGCTTGTCGGCCCGGATCGGGCCGATCCCGTCGGCGGCGTGCATCGCAAGGCGGATCCGTTCGCCGACCAGACGCTTGAGCAGATGTGTGACGTCGGCCAGCACCTCGGCCACCTGCACCTGCTCGGGTTTCAGCGTCTGCTTGCGCGAGAAGGCCAGCAATTGCCCGACCAGTGCGGCGGCGCGGTTGGCGTTCTGATGGATCTGCGCAAGGTCGCCGTAATCGGGGTCGGTGGTATCGTGGCGCAGCAGCAGCAGGTCGCAATGGCCCGAAATCGCGGTGAGCAGGTTGTTGAAATCATGGGCGACGCCACCGGCAAGCTGACCGATCGCGTGCATCTTCTGGCTTTGCACGAACTGGGCTTCCAGCGTCTTCATCGCTGTCGCGTCCGAGATCACCGCAATCAACCCGTCCTGCGGCGAGGGGCCGAGGCTGCGCAGGCTGATCTGGACGAAGGCTTCCTCCTCGGCGCGGCTCAGCCGCAACACCTCGGGCTTGCCGGGAAGGCGCCCCGCCGCCACATCGCCGATCCAGTCGCGGACCGAGCGGCCCAGGCCCTCGACCAGATCGGAAGCATTGACCGTTTCATCGGGGGCGAGGCGCAGCAGCTCGCGCGCGGCACGGTTCGCGCCCAGCACCGCGCCTTGCGGCGAAAGCCGTGCCAGCGCGACCGGCAGATCCTCCACCCCGTCGAGGGACGAGGCCCCCGGCAAGGCGCTGCCCGGGTGTTGATCTGCTCACCCACCTCGACCAGTCCGGTCTGCACGATCATGTCGATCAGGCACATGCCCACGTGCAGCATGTCCTGCTCGGGCCAGCTCTGCCAGTCTTCACCGAAGCGGCGCTGGTAGCCAGACATGGTGGCCTTCTTGCGGTGGTAGGTGGTCCCCTTCTTCGCCTTGTCCAGCGCACGGTTGTACATGCGGGCATCGGTGTCCTTGAATTCAGCGAACCGGGCCTCGTCCTCGAGACGCTTGCCGATCACCACAGCCACGGACTGCATCATCAGCTTCTTCCCGGTCAGGCTGTCAACCACCATACGCAGGGCGATGAACGCCGCCACGTCAGGGTCAACCTGCTCGAGGTACTTGACTGCGATGTGACGCCGCCCTGCCCCACCGTTCTTGGCCTTGTCGATGAACCGGATGATGGCCTGCGACAGCTCGTCGATAGACCGGGCGACCAGTGCCTTGCCGTAGCTGGTGCCGCTCTCGTTGCCCAGCTCACGGGCGCGGGCGATCTGGCGGCGGATTTGATCCCGGCCAAGGGTGACCATGCGGTCTTCCATCTCCAGCTCCAGAGCCAGCAGCTCCTCGCCATAGGTTGCGACCAGCTCCTCACGGTCACGACGAAGGGTGATTTCCATAGCGCATATCCTCTCGATTTTGTTGCGGCAGTTGCCGCGTCAGTGATGGTGGAACCTTTTTCCCCAGCCCCTCCCGCAACAGCTCCCGCAACAACTGTTGCGGCGCAGCAGTATCTGATGCCAGTTGGCATAGGTGTGGGGAAAAGAAAAAGCCAACGCAGAAACGCCAGCTTTTTCAGTGTCGGTGTGTATCTATGCGGGGAGGCAAGGGTTTCGCGGTGGAACCTAAATCTGACCGCCCGTTTCTAACCCTTTGTTTTCATTGAGGTTGTCTGCTTCTGTTGCCGCAACATCGGCACCTTCCGCAACAACTCCCGCAACAAAAATCCCCTATCTTCCTCAGGTAGAACCTGATCTGGTGCGGGTGGAGGGACTTGAACCCCCACGCCTTGCGGCGCTTGGACCTAAACCAAGTGCGTCTGCCAATTCCGCCACACCCGCGTACCTTGCGGACCTACTAAGGCAACTCTCAGCCCCACGCAAGCAGGTAGCAGGTCAGAAAGAACGCGGCCACACCGATGTAAACCAGTGCTGCGTTGCGTTTCTCAGCTGCTTCCTTACAGCGCATCTCGTAGGCTTCCAGCTCCTTCCGTACCCCTTCCCAAAGCTCGTCGTTCATCGGTTACCTCCTCGGGATCAGGAAGGCGATGGTCAGTAAGACCACCGCGTTGAGCAGAAACCACCAGCCGATTGGCAGGTCGATGTACCAATTCCATAGCTCACGGACTGTCATTCACTTACCCTTGTTCCTTATGTACTCTTCGATCCAGAGAGACGCGGCCATAACGATCAACAGGATGCCGACAATCTCGTACCCCTCTCGGTCAAAAGATAGATTTCGCGCCGCTCGGCGGCGCTGTCGATCTCGACCACCACGGCCTGCACCGGGCCGTCGGCCCCTGCCAGCGTGACGGTGGCCCCCGAGCGCAACGGCAGGTCGGTAAACACCCGGTCCAGTGCGCGCGGGCGGTGGCCCAGCAGGCGGCGCATCGCCTCGTTGGCGAACAGCACCGCCCCCGTCCGCCCGGCCACCAGCATCGGCAGGCTCACCCCGTCGGCGCCGCGCCCCTGGCTGCCACGCTCGGCGAACTCCTCGAGCCGCCACAGGAAATGCCCCGGCGCGCTGCGATGCACCGACAGGCGCACCTGCCCGCGCCGGGTCGCCACATCCTCGCGCGCGAAGCCCAGATTGGCGGCGCGGCTTTGCAGCCGGTAAAGAACCGCCGAGGGATGTGCGAACATGTCGCCCAACGTGGCGGCCAGCGTTTGCCCCGGCCCGCGGCCGAAACGCTGGTCGGCCGCCTTGTTGCGGTAAAGCACCTGACCTGCTTCGTCCGAGGCAAAGCAGGGTGCCGCATCCTCGGCCACCACAAGGTGCAGGCGCGCGGCGGCGTGGCGGCGGCGCAGATCCTGCAGGCGCGCCGTCAGGGCCAGGAAAACCAGCGAAAAGGCCAACGTAGCGGCCACCGACCACACGAGCAGCCGCGCCCAACCTGCCGGCACAAGCACCCCCGCCCCCGCCAGGAGCACCGCCAACCCCAAAACCGGAAGGCGCCGGGCCTGCACACGGGCAAGGCCGGCACCGAAAGAGCCGGACAAGGGCGCAACCAGGGACACGCAACCTCCATTCCACGGAATCGCCTGCCCCTATTGGCAGCACAAACCCTTAACCGCGGATTAAGGGCATGGTGCCTTCAGCCTTCGATTGCATCAAGGCCAGAAAAAACCCGTCGCCCCCGTCCAGGGGCGTCAGCCGAAGCTGCCGCACCAGACGGAACCCGTCGTTTCGGGCCAGAAAGGCCGCGACGCGGTCGGCGTTTTCCGCCGGCAACAGCGAACAGGTCGCATAGGCCAGCCAGCCGCCCGGGGCCACGCGGCCGGCCGCGGCATCCAGCACCGCGTCCTGCAACGCCGTCAGGTCGGCCAGCCGCGCCGCATCCAGACGCCAGCGCGCTTCGGGCTGGCGGCGCCAGGCCCCCGAACCGGAACAGGGCGCGTCCGCCAGCACCAGATCGAAATGCCCGGTCGCGCCGGCCCCCGCCAGCCGGACCCGCACCCCCGCACGCGCCGCCCGCGCAGGCAGGTCGGCCATCCGTCGCGGGTCGGCATCGGCGGCCGTCAGGGTCACCCTGGCACGCGCCGCCATCGCCAGCGTCTTGCCGCCGCCGCCGGCGCAGGCATCCAGCACCTGCATGCCATCGGTCAGCGGCAAGGCCTCGACCACCGCCTGCGAAGCGGCATCCTGCAACTCCACCCGGCCGTCACGGTAAGGCGCGCTGCTGGCAACCTTGCGTGCCCCGTCGGTCACCTCCAGCGCGGTCGTGGCCAGAGGATGCGGCCGGGCGACGATGCCTTCGGCGGCCAGCGCCGCCTGCGCCGCCGCCACATCACTGCGCAGCAGATTGACGCGCAGGAACACCGGGGCACGGGTCTGCATCGACTGCATCACCTGCGCGAAATCGGGGCCCAGCGCCGCACGCAAGGGCGCCTCCAGCCAGTCGGGGCAATCCAGCGCCTCGGCGGGCGTCATCGGGCGCGGGGTCTCCTCCGGCCCGACAGGGGGCGGCGCGTGCCCTGCCCCGGAAAACAGCGCCGCAACATCGCCGCCTTGCGCGCGGATCAGGCCCAGCATCAGCCCGCGCCCCGTCATGCCCCCGCCCAGCGCTGCGCAAGACCGCAACCGCCGCAAGGCATCGAACACATGGTCGCGCACCGCGGCCCGGTCGCCCGACCCGGCATAGCGGTTGCCCCGCGCCCAGTTGACCAGCGCCTTTTCTGCCGCCTCGCCGGCCAGCACCCGGTCGAGCACCCCGATCGCCGCCGCCACCCGTGCCCCCGGTGTCACCTTGCGCCTCCGCCTGTTGCCGGTCGTGACGGTGACGCCGGGGGTCCGGGGGGCGTCCCCCGGCCCTTGCCGCCGTCACCACGCCGGGGGCATAGCCGATCCGGCCGCGTCCTGCCAGCCCGGCCGCAGGATCGCCACCAGCGCATCCAGCCCTTCGGTCAGCGCCGCAGGACCGGGGGCCAGAATCAGCGGCGACTTCACCTCGTGAATCCGCCCTGCGCGCACCGCCGGCATGTCCTCCCATCCGGGGCGCGCGGCAATGCGCGCAGGCACCACCTTCTTGCCGCACCAGGAGGCCACGATCACCTCGGGCGCCCGCGCCAGCACCGCCTCGGGCGCGACGATCCGGTCGCGCGCGGCCGGGGCGGCGGCAAGATCGGCAAACACATCCTGCCCGCCGGCGATGCCCACCAGTTCCGACACCCAGCCGATGCCGGAAATCAGCGGATCGTCCCATTCCTCGATCCAGACCCGGGGGCGGTGCGCGGGGGCGCTGGCGCGCAAGGCGGCGATGCGCGCCTCATAGCCCGCCGCCAGCGCCTCTGCACGCGGCAGGGCGCCGGTCAGCGCGCCAAGGGTGCGGATCATGCGCAATATCCCGGCCACATCGCGCTGGTTGAAGGCATGCACGGCCACGCCGGCGCGGATCAGCTCGGCCGCGATGTCGGCCTGCAGGTCGCTGAAGGTCAGCACCAGATCGGGCGAGAGGCTCAGGATCTTCGGCACATCGGCACTGGTAAAGGCGCCGACCCGCGGCTTTTCGCGCCGCACCCGCGCCGGGCGCACGGCATAGCCGGTCACACCGACGATTCGCGCCTGCTGCCCCAGCAGATACAGGGTTTCGACCGTTTCCTCGGTCAGGCAGACGATGCGGTCAGCCATCGGGCGCCGCCCTTCGCGCGCGCTCGGCCGCGGCCCAGGCCTGCCAGTCGGCGACACCGGCGGCCACGGCGGCGCGTGCGGCAGCACCCACGGCCTCGCCCAGGGCGGTGTGCAGGCCGGCATGGCGCAAGGGGCCGGCATCGCAGGCCAGCACCACGCAATCGGTGCCGGTGCCGGTGGCGGTGCCGGTGGCCAGCGCCATCCCGGCGGCCATCACCGCGGCAGTGCGCGCCTGCACGGCGATGGTCATCGCCTCCAGCTGTGCGGCCTCGGTCAAGCCGGCGTCCACGACGACCAGCAGGTTGATGGTGCCGTAATCGGCCGGATGCCAGGGCAGCCGGCGGCCGACCGTCTCGGCATTGCTCAGGCCCACGGTCGCCACCGCCTCGGCCCGCAGGCCCTCGACCTCGGCCGCGGCATGGCGCCAGCCGCGCACATCGCGCGAGGTCAAGAGCCCCACCCCGCCCGGCGCCCGCTGCGCCATTTCGGCGGCAAACCAGGCGTCCACGTCGAAATCGAGGCTCAGGTCGGCGTTGCGCACCTCGCGCCACAGCACGCGGTCGGTCATGGTCAGCCCGGCGCCATAGGGCGCCCAGCCGAGCGCGCGCATCGGCCGCGGCAGGCGCACGTCCAGCCAGGGGTGATCCAGCGTCACGGCAATCATCGCGTTACCGCCAGCGGCACCACCACGGGGCCGCCTTCCGCTTCGGCGACATGGGCCCGGATGCCGAAAACCTCGCGCAGGTTCGCCGGCGTCAGCACCGCCATCGGCGGACCGTCGGCCACCACCCGGCCACCCGCCATCAGCACAAGGCGCGTGCAGGACCGGGCCGCAAGGCCCAGATCGTGCACCGAGGCCACCACCCCCCGCCCCGCGCGCGCCAGATCGGCAAAGAGCTGCATCGTGCGGATCTGGCTTTCGGGGTCGAGGCCGGCCACCGGCTCGTCGGCCAGCACCAGCGGGGTCTCCTGCGCCAGAACCCGCGCGATCAGCACCCGCGCGAGTTCGCCCCCCGACAGGCCCAGGGCATCGCGCGCCCGGTGCGCCTGCAGGCCCATGTGCGCCAACGCCCGGTCCACCGCGGCCCGGTCGCCGTCGCGCAGGCGGGCGCCATGCGGCACCCGGCCCAGCGCCACCAGCGTTTCCACCGAAACCGGCCAGGCCACCTCGCGCGATTGCGGCAGAAAGGCCGCCGCCCGCGCCCGCTGCGCCGCCGGCAAGGCCGACAGGCTGGAGCGCCCCTCGTGCGGCAACAGGCCCAGCGCCGCGCGCATGAGCGTGGTCTTGCCTGCCCCGTTCGGGCCGATCAGCCCCACGAACTCGCCCGCCGCGACCGATAGCGACACGCCATCGACCACCGGGCAGGCCCCGCGGCGCACCGTCAGCGCATCGAGCGCAAGCAGCGTCATTCCAGCCCCCGCCGCATCGACCAGATCAGCCGGAAAAAGAACGGCGCCCCGACGATGGCGGTCAGAACGCCCAGCTTCAGGTCGCGGTCGGGCGCAATGACCCGGGTGGCGATATCGGCCGCCAGCACCACCGCCGCCCCGCCCAGCGCCGCCGCCGGCAACAGCGCCGAAGGCCGCGCCCCCACCAGCGGACGCAACAGATGCGGCACCACCAACCCGACAAAGCCCACGGCACCCGCCACCGCGGTGGACGCCCCGACCAGCGCCGCCACCCCCAGCACCACCTGCGCGCGCAGCCGCGGCAACGACACCCCCAGCGCCGCGGCCGCATCCTCGCCCAGCGTCAGCGCATCGAGCCCGCGGCCCGCCCCCGACAGCGCCAGCGCCCCGGCCACGAGGAACGGCGCGGCCAGCGCCACATGCTGCATCGAACGGTCGGCCAGCGACCCCATCATCCAGAACACGATCTCCATCGCGGCAAAGGGGTTGGGCGACAGGTTCAGCACCAGCGACACCAGCGCCCCCGCCAGCGCCGACAACGCCACCCCGGCCAGGATCAGCGCCAGCGCCCCGCCCCGCGGGCCGGCCAGCAGGAACAGCAGCGCCACCGCCAGCCCCGCCCCGGCCAGGGCCGCCAGCGGCAGCGCCAGCGCAAAGGCCGCCGCCGCCCCGGTCTGCAAGGCCAGCACCGCCCCCAGCGCCGCAGCCGGCGACACGCCGATCAACCCCGGCTCGGCCAGCGGGTTGCGCAAATAGCCTTGCAGCGCCGCCCCGGCCAGGCCCAGCGCCGCCCCCACCATCAGCCCCAGCAGCGCGCGGGGCAGACGGATTTCGCGCATCACCAGCACCACGGCATCGCCTTGCCCGGTCACCAGCGCCCGCAGCGATTCGCCCAAGCCCAGCGCGGCCGGCCCGACCAGCAGCGAGGCCGCGAACAGCACCGCCACCAGCACCGCCAGCGCGACCAGCAGCCTCATGGGCCCGCCCCGCGCGTCACGTCCACGGCCGCCCGGATCGCCTGTTGCGCCTCGGCCATGCCGGCCACCGCGCGCAGCACCTGCGGCAGGCCGCACACCCACTCGGCATCCGACACCCGCGCCACCGCCGCCGCCCCCCGCACGGCCGCCAGCGCCGGATGCACCAGCAGCTCCTCCGACCGCGAGGCCCCCGGATAGGGCGCCGAGGTGACCACCAGATCCGGCGCTGCCATCACCAGCCGCTCCAGCGGCAGGATGCCCCCGCCGGTGACCCCCGCCGCAGCGCCGACATTGACAAAGCCCGTGGCCGACAGGATGTCGTCGGCCAGCGTGCCCGCGCCGGTGGTATAGCCGTTGGGGTAATACAGCGCGGCGCTGACCGGCACATCGCTTTCGATCCGCAAGGCGGCCAAAGCGGCCTCGAACCCGGTCGCCATCGCCTCGGCCTGCGCGTCCCGGCCCAGGGCGGCGCCGACGATGCGCAGCTGCGCGCCCACATCGGCGAGACGACTGGCCGGCGGCAGCTCGACCACCGGCACACCCAGCCGCCGCAACAGGTCCACCGTGGCGCGCGCGGTGTAGGTGCCGGCCAGCACCAGATCGGGGCGCATCAGGAACACCTCCTCGGCGCCGCCGCGGTTGGCCGGGTAGGCGCCCGCCTGATCGACCATCACCGAAGACCGCGGGTCCGTGGCCAGATGCGACACCGAAACCAGCTGCCCAGGCGCTGCCAGCAGCATCGCCAGCTGATCGGTGCACAGGTTCACGCTGACCACCCGCGCCGGGGCGGCCGGCGCCGCAGTCCAGGTGCCCAGCGCCAGGCAGGCCGCCAGCGCCGCCCCCCGGACTTGTGCCCTGCCGCGCCGGCCCCGCATGTCAGAAGCTCTTGCGCAGGCCGACCATCACCGACCTGCCCGGCGCGGCATAGCCATCGGAAAGCTGATAGCGACGGTCGAAGATGTTGTTCACCTTCACCCAGGCTTCGGTCCCCGACCCCAGATCCTGCGTCAGGCCGGCATTCACCACCGTATAATCGG
Source organism: Gemmobacter sp. (assembly GCF_046292685.1). Taxonomy (GTDB): domain Bacteria; phylum Pseudomonadota; class Alphaproteobacteria; order Rhodobacterales; family Rhodobacteraceae; genus Wagnerdoeblera. Next base: position 11,326 of record NZ_JBKBQM010000020.1, on the reverse strand, counting down.
GCATGGCTGCAAAGGCAAAGTCGTTCAGCCGGCCCGCAGCATGCTTGAGCCCGACCGAAAGCCGCGTCGCCTCGCCCAGCCGGGCATCCAGCGTCAGGCCCAGGTCATGCCGCGGCACCAGCCCCAGCCGGGCGCCGTTCGGGCGGCGCGCCTCGGTATAGGTATAGGCGGCCGCCAGGGTCAGCCGGTCCGACAGCGGCACCTGCGCCTCCAGCTCCACCCCGCGGCGCTTCGAGGCGCCGGGCAGGTTGGTCATGGTGTTGACCGTGCCGGCCGGACACGGCCAGCCCGGGCACGGCAGATAGGTGATGAGGTTGTCGATATCCAGCGCAAACAGCGTCACGCCCACCATGGCGCCGCCGTCGAAGCGCCGCTCGAGCCCCAGTTCCAGACTGCGGCTTTTCTCGGGCGTCAGCGCCGGGTTGCCCACGAAGAACGACCCGGGGTAGTTCCCGAACCGCTCGTCGATCGAAGGCGCGCGGAACCCGGTCGCCGCCGCCGCGCGCAAGGTGGTCGAGCCGTCCAGCTGGAAGGCCACCGCCAGCCGCCCGGTGGTAAAGCCGCCGAACTGCGAATTTCGGTCGCGCCGCAGGGTGCCCGACACATCCAGCCGGTCAGAGGGGCGCCACAGACCTTGCGCGAAGACGCCGGAGATGCGCGTTTTCTCCTGCCCGGTCGGCAAGGCGGTGTAGCGCGCGGTTTCCAGCATGGTATCGGCGCCGTAAACCAGGGTGAAGCGTTCGGACACCTCGGTCGTGGCCTGCCAGCCGAAGGTGCTGCGCAGCCCGGTAAAGCGGCTCAGCGTGCCGGCTTCGTCCATCAACCGGTTCACGCGATAACGCGTTGCATCGAAGACATGCGTGGTGCGCCCCGCCTGCCATTCGGCAAACAGGCGGGCGCCGGTTTCGGTCCGTCGCTGGGTGTTGGCCGCATCGCCCACCGCCCAGCCGACGAAACCGTCGTAATCCTGCCGCGTCTTCTGATGAAAGGCCGAGGCGCCGATGGCCAGCGTGTCGGTCACCTGATGGCGGGTGGAAAAGCTCAGCCGGCTGATTTCGGCCCCGTCGCGTTCGGTGCCGGCGGCGGCGGCGGAAAACCCGTCGGTCTTCAGATGCGCAAAGCTCAGCGCGGTTTCGCTGCGCGCGGTGCGATGCGTCAGGGTATAGCGCCCCTTGACGGTGCCCCAGGTTCCGGCCTCCAGCTCCACCTCCTGGGCGAAACCGTCGCGCATCGCGGCGCGGGTGGTGATGTTGACCACCCCGCCCACCGCCGAGCCGCCCCACAGCGCCGATTGCGACCCGCGCAGGATTTCAACCCGCCCGATATCGGCTGTCAGCAAGGCGCCGAAATCGAAGGCGGTTTCGGTCTGCGTGGGGTCGGTCACGCGGATGCCGTCCACGAACACGGCGATATAGCGCCGGTCGGCGCCGCGGATGCGTAGGTTGGCGCCGTTGCCCACCGGCCCCTGCTGGCTGAAGCTGACGCCCGGCAGGCGGTCCAGCGCCTCGACCAGGGTGGTCGCGCCGGTCGCGGCCAGATCCTCGGCCGTCACCACCGAGACCGAGGCGCCGGTGCGCCGGGCCTCGGTTTCCAGCCGGTTGGCCGAAACCACGATGTCTTCGAGGTCGATGACCTCGGCACGTGCAGGAAGCGCTGCAAGCGCAAGTGCAAGAAGCGAAATACCAGAAAGCCGCATGGGCCCCATCCTGAAGCGGCCGCGCAGGGCGAGGCGCCCCGGCAGCAGTTGACGACATGTCACGGGAGAAGCCATGGCCCCCCGCCGACGGTGCTTTGCGTCACCATGAGCGGAAAGTCCGCCGCCCTCCGCGCCCCTCGCGCGGTGGACAGGTGATCACCTCGGCAGGTCTCCTGGCTTGCGGGTCGTTGCTCAGGCCGGCCTTCCCGGTGCCGGGGCACCAGTGGCGTCTTGTGGCCGTCGCTCGCCGCACACAGTTGCGGGGGCAGCCGCGGATTTCAACCGCGTTCCCTTTTCATCCGGCCGGGGTTTCCCCCTGCGCGGAACCGAAGTGCCTTCTGCATAGGGCAGTCGGCGCGCGTGTCAAGAGCCGACAGCGCCGGATCAGACCGGCAGCTCCTCCAGCAGCGCGGCCCATTGCGCGCCGTGCATGTCGCGGTCTTCGCGGCTGCCTTGCACCACCGGGCGCGGCAGGCTGAACTTGATGACGCAAAGGTCCGGGATATCGAACCTTTTCACGACCTGAACCGGCGTGTCGTAAAGCTGCGCCACCCGGCCGGTGTCCAGCGCCTGCGCAACGCGGGCAAAGGTTTGCGCATCGCCGCAGAAGATGTCGATGGTCACCCAGAACGGCCCGGCATTCTTGGACCGCACCTTGACCACCTGTTCGCCCAAGGGTCTCATGCGCCCACCTCCGTCACCTCGATGCGAAAGGCCGACATCGGGTCGTCCAACTCCATCACGTGGTTCAGCGCGAATTCGTAAAGCGCGCCGCGGTCGGTGGTGGCCGGCGAATAGGGGAAGGCAAAGGTCGGCAGCTCCTCGCCCTCGGTCAGAGGATAGTGCAGCACGAAGGGGTTGATGAGCTTGCCGATTTCCGCCGCCGTCGCCTGATCGGCCGCGGTCACGATGCCCAGGACGCCGACCTCTGCGGGGTGGCCCGACTTGTTTTCCAGCGGGCCCAGCGCCGCATCCACCCCGATCAGGCGGAAATCGAGGCTGTAGGCCGCCTCGTCCAGCCCCATGCGCCGCGCGATCTCGGACTTGAGAAAACGGGTCAACTTCTGAACCCAAGCCCTTGCGTTTTGGACATAATGCGCGTTTCGCAGCACCGCGAGGATCGTGGTCTGATATCCCGCCACCGCCGCGCCTTCCAGCTTGACCGTGTAGCGCCCGGGCACCCAGACCGAGCCTTCGACCCGCACGCGCCGGGCATCCAGCGCGGTATAGCGCGCGCCGCGCACGTCCAGGTATCCGCCGGGTTCATAAAGCTGGAACGGATCGGAGTTTTCGTAAAGCATGTGCGCCGACACCGAATGGGGCGTGCACAGCGCGGTTTCGGCCATCGCCTCGACCGTAAAGCCGGTGGAGTCGAAATCCACGACGATCACGCCCGAGGTGGGGTTGGTCGAACACAGGGCCCCGCATTCGGCAATCTTGGCGCCATGCCAGGCCGCGCCGGCGTGGTCGCCGCGCGCCAGCGGCAAGGCCGCGATGGTGGCGGTATCGGTGGTGCGCCCGGCAATGACGATATCGGCGCCGGTGGCCAGCGCGGCCTGCATCTGTTCTGCCCCGGCCAGTGCCACGATGTTGGACAGGCCGCGCAGCCGGTCGGCCGAGATTTCGGGCGCCGGCACCAGCGGATGCACCCGGCCTGCCGCCAGCGCCGCCGCCACCCGTTCGGCCGGCTGGCTGGAATAAAGCCGTGCCACGCGCAGGCGCTGCCCCAGTTCGGCGGCAAGCTCGGCGGTGATCTGGAACATCCAGTCCACGGTGGAATCGGTGCCGCAGGTGCCGGCGGTGCCGATCACCAGCGGCACGCCGGCCTCGGCCCGCGCCAGCATCAGGGCGCGCCATTCCGATCTGGTCGCGGCGCGGGAATATTTCGACACCCCCGCCCCCAGGCTGAAGGGCCCACTGTCGGTGGACCCTCCGTCGATGGCAATGATGTCGGGGCGCAGCGCCACCCCGCGCGCCAGGGCCGCCCGGTCGAAGCCAAGGCCCAGAACGCCCGAGGGCACCAGAACGCGGGTCGGCATGTCAGTCCCTTTCGGCAATCGGGTCGGCGGCAGGCAGCGGCGGCTTTTTCAGGAACCGGCGCAGGAACAGCGGTGCAACGAAGCCCGCCACCGCAAAGATCCACAGCCCCACCGAGATCGGCGACGAAAACAGGAAGGTCCAGTCGCCGTCCGAAATCACCATCGCGCGGCGCAGGTTGTCTTCCATCGCGTTGCCCAGCAGGATGCCCAGGATCACCGGCACCGTCGGGATGTCGAGCTTGCGGAAGACATAGCCCATCACCCCGAAGCCCACCATCATCAGCATGTCGAAGCTGGACCCGGTGAGAGAGAAGATGCCGACGAAGGCCACCATCGTTACCCCCGGCAACAGCACCCAGGACGGCACCGACAGGATGCGCACGAACACCTTGACCAGCGGCACGTTCATCACCAGCAGCACGATGTTGGCGATCAGCAGCGATGCGATCAGCCCCCAGACGATATCGGGCTTTTCGGCAAACAGCAGCGGCCCCGGCGTGATGTTCAGCGTCAGCAGCAGCGCCAGCAGAACGGCCGTGGTCCCCGAACCGGGCACGCCCAGCGTCAGCATCGGGATCAGCGCCCCCCCGGCGGCGGCGTTGTTGCCCGCCTCGGGTGCGGCCACGCCGCGCGGATTGCCCTTGCCGAAGGTGTCCTTGTCGCGCGAACCGGCCTTTTCGGCCATGTAGGCCAGGAAGCTGCCCAGCGATGCCCCCGCCCCCGGCAGGATCCCGGCCACAAAGCCGATGCCCGTGCCGCGCGCCATCGCCCAGCGGGTGGACCACAGCATTTTCCAGTTCACCGCGATCCGGCCCAGCCTCACGCCGATGGCGCTGTCCTTGCCGTGCGATTCGAGGAACAGGAAGATTTCCGACACCGCGAACAGCCCGACGATGGCCACCAGGAAATCGACCCCGTCCATCAGGTGCAATTCGCCAAAGGTAAAGCGCGGCATGCCGGTGGTCTTGTCCAGCCCGACCATGGCAATCGCCAGCCCGATGGCCGCGGCCAGCGCCGCCTTGGCCTGGTTCTTGCTGCCGACACCGCCCAGGGTGCAGAAAGCCAGCATGTACAGCGCAAAGTATTCGGCCGGGCCGAAGTGGAACGCCACCCGCGCCAGCAGCGGCGCCAGGAACATCAGCCCGATGGTGGCCAGCAGCGCGCCACAGAACGACGCAAAGCCCGAAATCACCAGCGCATCCACCGCCTTGCCTTGCCGCGCCATCGGGTAGCCGTCCAGCGTGGTCATCATGGCCGGCTCGTCGCCCGGGATGTTGAGCAGGATCGAGCTGATCCGCCCGCCATACATGGCGCCGTAGTAAACCGATGTCAGCAGCACCAGCGCCGACATGGCATCGAGCCCCATCGAAAACGAAATCGGAATCAGCAGCGCCACCCCGTTCGACGGGCCCAGGCCCGGCAGCGCGCCGATGATGGTGCCGACAAAGCAGCCGACGACCGCAAGGAACAGGGTCCAGGGCGACAGCGCCACCGAAAAACCCAGCGCCAGGTTGGAAAGCACGTCCATCACCGTCTCCTCAACCGCCGAAGGCGTTCGGCCAGGGATGCAGCCCCAGCCCCAGCACCAGCTTGAACAGGCCATAAAGCCCCAGGCCCAGCCCCAGCCCGGCCAGCGCCGCCGGCACCGCCCGGGGCGAGATGAGGTAGCTCAGCACACCCGAGGCGACGATCGTGGGCAGGATGAAGCCCAGCGGGCGGACCGTCTGGGCATAGGCCACCAGCACCACCAGCGCGAGCAGCATCTTCAGCGCCATACCCGGCCCGGGCCATTCGACCTCGGGATCGGGCTTCACCACCAGAAACAGCGCACACAGCAGCACCACGGACCCGATGATGTAGGGAAAGATCCTCGGCCCCACGGGGTCGGAAATGAAGCTGGTCTGGATGGTCGCGGCGCTGAGGAGATACCCCAGCGCCAGCACCATCAGGACCGCGCCCAGAATGCGGTCCCCCCGGATCATTGGATGATGCCGATCTCTTTGGAGATCGCCTGGATTTCGGCGATGTTGGCCGCCACCCAGGCCTCGAACTCGGCGCCGATCAGGGTATAGGGGGCAAGGCCGTTGTCGGCCATAACCTGTTTCCACTGGTCGGATTCGGCCACCTTCTTCAGCGCCTCGGCCCAGCGGTCGAAGGCCGCGTCGGAAATGCCCTTGGGCACGTAAAGCCCGCGCCAGTTCATCGCCACCAGGTCGACGCCCTGTTCCTTCGCGGTCGGGATGTCGTCGAAGCCGGCGACCCGGTTTTCCGACAGCACCGCCAGCGCGCGCACATCGCCCGACCGCAGGAAGCCCTGGATTTCGGAAATGTCGCCGGTCATCGCCTGGGCAAAGCCGCCCACCGTCTGGGTGATCGCATCGGCGCCGCCGTCGAGGCCGATATACTTGACCTTGCGCGCATCGTTAAAGCCCGCGCGCGACAGCAGCATCAGCACCTTCAGGTGGTCGAAGCCGCCCACCGCCGAGCCGCCGGCGAACACCACCTTGCCCGGGTCGGCCTTCACGGCGTCGATCAGGTCGTTGATGGTCTTGAACGGGCTGTCCTTGGCCACCACGATCACGCCCGGATCGCCGCCGATGGTGCCCAGCCAGCGCACCTGATCCGCCGTCATGCCAGCATAGGCGTTTTGCGCAAGCCGGGTGGTGGTCGCCGACGAGGCGGCAACGATCAGGTTTTCATCCTTGCCGCGTTCGCTGACGACATGGGTAAAGGCCACGCCGCCGCCGGCGCCGGCCATGTTGGTCACCTGCACCAGGTCTTTCTCGACCCCGATTTCCTGCAGGATGCGGCCGATCTGGCGGCAGGTGAAATCCCAGCCGCCGCCGGGGTTGGCGGGGGCGATGCATTCGGCGGCCATCACCGAACCGGACATCAGGAACGTCGCAACCAGCGACAGGGCAAGCTTTTTCATGGGTTTCCTCCCGTTTCCATTCGCCGGGGCCGCGATTCGACCTGCGTTCCCCTTGCAAGCGGCAGGATTCGGGGGGAAACCTGACACAAACCTGTCACAGCCCGGAAAAGCGGCACGTGCGCATCCTGCTGATCGAAGACAATGCGGATCTGGCCCGGTCGGTGCTCGACCGGCTGGCGCTCGATGGCCATGCAGTCGATCATGCCGCCAGCCTTGCCAGCGCGGCCGATTGCCTGGCAGGGGCGGCCTACGACCTCATCCTGCTCGACATCACCCTGCCCGATGGCGACGGGCGCGCGTTCCTGGCGCGCCAGCGCGCGCTTGGCGCCGATACCCCGGTGATCGTGATGACGGCGCGTTCGGCGGTGTCGGACCGAGTCGGCACGCTGGACATGGGCGCGGACGACTATGTGACCAAGCCTTTCGATTTTGCCGAACTCGAGGCCCGGGTGCGTGCGGTGCTGCGCCGCCGCGGCGGGGCGGCGGCCAACCTGCGCCGCTATGCCGACCTTGTGTTCGACCCCCAGGCCGCCGCGGTGACCGTGGCCGGCGAGCTGCGCGAGTTGCGCAGCCGCGAGTTGCGCCTGTTCGAGGTGTTCCTGTCCGCGCCCGGACGGGTGCTTAGCAAGGATCAGTTGAACGACCGGCTGTTTTCCTATGCCGAGCCGGTCAGCGATAACGCGATCGAGGTCTATGTGGCGCGGCTGCGCAAGAAGCTGGCCGGGTCGGCGGCGCGGATCGAAACCGTGCATGGCCTCGGCTACCGGCTGACCGGCGGATGAAAAGGCCGCGCCGCCCTGCCCCTTCGCTGCGCCGCCGGCTGGTGATGCAGCTGCTGGCGCTGGCGGCCGTGGCGGCGCTGGCGCTGTATGTGGCGGTGCGCACCAGTTCCGAACGCGCCTCCGAGGCCACGCTGGACGCCATCCTCGGGGCCGCCACGCTGGCCATGGCCGAGGGCCTGCGCCCCGTCGAAGGCGGGGCCGAGGCCAATATCGACCCGGGCACCTTTTCCATGCTGGCGGCCACGGGGGACGAACGGCTGTTCTACCGCGTGCTGATCGGGGGCCAGACGGTCACGGGATACGACGATCTGCCCTTGCCGCCGGCGTTGCGGTCGGAACCGACCCCGGCCTTTTACGCGGCACCTTACCGCGATGCGCGCCTGCGCCTGGCCGCCGTGGGGCGCAGCCTGATGATCGAAGGCCGCGCCACGCCGGTTCTGGTCGTGCTGGGCCAGACGCGCGACGGGCAGGCGGCCATCGCCTCGGCGCTTGCCAACCGGGCCGCGGCGGTGGGGCTTGCGATCTTTCTGGTGGCGGTGCCCTTGTCGCTGCTGGCGGCCGGCCGGGTGCTGCGCCCGATCGAGGCATTGGCCGGCGCCGTCGCCGCGCGGGGCCCGCGCGACCTGCGCCCGGTACGCCACCCCGCCCCGCAAGAGCTTGCGCCGCTGATGGAGGCGCTGAACGGCCTGATCGCCCGGCTCAAGTTCACGCTGGACCAGACCGAGACCTTTCTGGCCGAAGCCGCGCATCACATCCGCACCCCGCTGGCCACCTTGCGGTCAGAGGCCGACGTGGCCATGCGCCTTGCGCCGGACGATGCCTTGCGCGGCCGGCTGCACGGCATGATCCGCGCCGTAGACGAAAGCGCGCGTTCGGCCGGGCAGCTGCTGGACCATGCCACGGTGCTCTACCGCGCCGATCAGCAGGCGGCCACGCCGGTGGACCTGCGCGCGCTGGTGCAGGCGCAGGTCGAGCGGTTTCGCCCCACGGCCGACCTGCGCGACATCGCGCTTGCGCTCGAGGACCGGGCGCCCGCGCCCTTTGCCACCCGCGGCGATGCCGTGCTGATCGAGGCGGCGCTGCGCAACCTGCTGGACAACGCGCTGAAGTATTCGCCCGGCGACAGCCGCGTGACGGTGCGGCTGTCGGCCGCCGGCCCGATGGCCAGCATCGCCGTGCTGGACCGCGGCCCGGGGCTGCAAGGCGCCGATCCCGCCGCGCTGATCGCCCGGTTCCAGCGCGGGCCGGGGGTGGCCGGTATCGTCGGCTCGGGCCTCGGGCTGACCATCGTGGCCGAGGTCGCAGCGGCCACCGGCGGCGCCTTTCACCTGACCGACCGCGAAGGAGGCGGCGCATGCGCCACGCTCTTGTTGCCCTGGGGATGATGCTGCTGGCGGCGTTGCCCGCCGCCGCCTTCGACATCGAGGAGGACCACCGCTTCGGCCCCGCGGGCACGGCCCGGGTCGTATCGGTGCTGTCCACCACCGACACAGCCGTGTTCCGCCCGCTGATCGAAGGGTTCCTGGCCCGCAGCCCCGGTCTGGCGCTGCGCTATACCGTGACGTCCAGCAACGAGGTCTACCGTGCCGTGGCCGAGGAAGCCGCGCCTTACGACCTCGTGATCTCCTCGGCGATGGATCTGCAGATGAAGCTGGCCAACGACGGGCTGGCCCGGGCCGTGCCCGGCGCGGGTGCGGCGGCCGGCCTGCCGCCCTGGGCCTTCTGGCGCGATCAGGTGTTCGCGGTGGCGCAGGAACCCGTGGTGCTGGTGCTGCACCGCGATGCGCTGGCCGGCGGCCTGCCCTTGCCGCGCACCCGGCGCGATCTGGTGACATTGCTGCGCGAACATCCCGACCGTTTCCGCGGCCGGATCGGCACCTACGATCCGAAAACCTCGGGCGCGGGGTTCCTGTTCGCCACGCAGGAGGCGCGGCAGTCCGATGCCTTCTGGCGCCTGGCCGAGGTGATGGGCCGGCTGGATGCGCGGCTTTATTGCTGCACTTCGGACATGCTGGCCGATCTGGTCGCCGGGAGGCTGCTGGTTGCGCACAACGTGCTGGGCAGCTACGCCGCCGGCGGTCTGGCCGGCAGCGAAGCCTTGCTGACGGTGGAGCCCGAGGATTTCACGCTGATGCTGCTGCGCAGCGCGCTGGTGCCGGTGCAGGCGCCCGCCCCGGCACTGGGGGCCGAGTTCCTGCGCTTTCTGCTGTCGGCCGAGGGGCGGCAGCTGTTTGCCCAGGCCGCCCGCCTGCCGCCGGTGGACCCGTCGGCCTTTGCCCGCGCCACGCACCTGCGCCCGATCCGGCTGGACCCGGGCCTGCTGGCACCGCAGGACCGCATGATGCGCCGCCAGTTCCTGGAGGAGTGGAACGCCGCCCTCGTGCAGCCGTGACGGCCGCCCCGGGCTCGGCCCTGCGCCCCGGGCCGCGATGCGCCGGCCGCTCAGGTGGCCGCGTTCAGGCACCAGGCCAGGGCCGCCTCGGTTTGCGATGGCACGGGTTCGGCCAGACCTTCGGCAAACCGCGCAAAGGCATCGGACTGTTCCGGGGCAACCGAGGTCAGCACCGGGATGCCCGCCGCCAGCGCCTCGGCGATCAGGGTGCGAAAGCCGCGGCCTTCGGCCTCCTGCTTGCCGAACTTGTTGACGATCACCACATCGGCGCCCTCGGCCGCCAGCCGCGCCAGCCCGGCGGCCACGGCCCTTTCGAGCCCGTCGGGGTCCAGCCGGCACCTGCTGGCCCCTGCCCCCAGCCGCTGACTGATCCCCACCACCTCGCCCGCCGGCAAAAGCCGCAGCCGCATCTCGCCCGAAGGATCGGCGGGTTCCTGCAGCGCCCCCACCACGCGCAAGCCGCGCGCCTGCAAGGCCCGGGTCACCTCCGACAGGATCGGCTCGCCCGCCCCGCGGGCCGTCGCCGCCAATACGCCCAGCATCCCGCCCTCCCTCGCAGCACCTGCCGGGTATAGACCGCCGCCTTGCGCGCCGGAAGGGGGACAGAGGGGTTGCGGCAAGCCCGCCCCTGCGCAAGAACACAAGTCGAGGGTGCAATACGCGGCACGGCCGCAAGGAGGCCGGATGATCGTCGGGCTGGTGCTGAACGGCGGCCGCGCGACCCGCATGGGCGGCGGCGACAAGGGATTGCGGCGGCTGGCCGGGCAACCGCTGATCGCCCATGCCATCGGCCGGCTGGCACCGCAGGTGGCGGCGCTGGCGGTGAACGGGGGCGCGGAGCTGGCCAGCCTCGGGCTGCCGGTGCTGGCCGACAACGTGCCGGGGCAACCCGGGCCTCTGGCGGGGGTGCTGGCCGGCATGGACTGGGCGGCGACGCTCGGGGCGGACCGGCTGGTCACGGTGGCAGCCGACACGCCGTTCCTGCCGGCCGATCTGGTCGCGCGCCTGGCCAAGGCGGGCGGGCTGGCGATGGCGGCCTCGGGCGACCCGTTGCAGGTGCACCCGGTCTGCGCGCTCTGGCCGGTGGCCTTTCGCAACGACCTGCGCGCGCACCTGGGCGCCGGGTTGCGCCGGGTGCAGGCCTGGGCGGCAGGCCACGGCGCGGCGGTGGTGGCGTTCCCGCGCGATGCAGCCGGGGTGGACCCGTTCTTCAACATCAACACCCCCGAAGACCTCGCCCGCGCCGAGGCGCTGCTGGCCGCGGCCCGCCCATGAAGGTCGATCGCGTCGCCATGCTCGACTGGTCTTCGGCCCGCGGCCCGAAACGCGGCAAGGATTCCATCTGGCTGGGGCTGGCCGGCGATGGCGCGCGCCCGCCGGTCAACCTGCCGACCCGCGCTGCGGCGCAGGGCGCGCTGCAGGCGCTGCTGGCCTTGCCCGGTCGCACGCTGCTGGGCATCGACATCGGGTTCGCCTGGCCGGCGG
>NZ_JBKBQM010000019.1:0-51793 GCF_046292685.1 Gemmobacter sp. | reverse complement strand
CGCCTGCTCGGCCGCCTCGCGCAGCCGCACCGGGTGGCGCACCGGCAGGCCCAGCCGTTCGGCCTCGGCCTGCACCGGCGACGGGCGCAGCTGCTGGCCGCGCCCCGCCGGCCGCGGCGGCTGGGTATAGACCGCCGCCACCTCGTGCCCGGCCGCGACCAGCGCCTGCAAGGCGGGCACCGAAAACTCGGGCGTGCCCATGAATACCACGCGCATCACGCCGCCCCCAGCTTGGCCGCCCGCCGCAACAGCATGTCGCGCTTGAGCTTCGACAGCCGGTCGAAATACATCCGGCCGTCCAGATGGTCGACCTGGTGCTGCACCGAGGTGGCCCAGAGATGCACGAAATCCCGCTCCTCCGTCACCCCATCGGCATTGAGGAACCGCACCGTGACCGCCCGGGGCCGCGACACCACCGCCGAGACGCCGGGCAGGTTGGGGCTGGCCTCCTCGTGCTGGCGCATCTGGCCCGAGGCGTGCAGGATTTCGGGGTTGGCCATCCGCACCGCCTGCCCGCGCGTCTCGGAACAGTCCACCACCGCCACCCGCAGCATCACCCCGATCTGCGGCGCCGCCAGGCCATAGCCCGGCATGGCGTCCATCGTTTCGATCATGTCGTCCCAAAGGCGGCGGATGTCGTCGGTGATGGCCTCCACCGGCGCGGCGGGGCTGCGCAGGCGCTTGTCGGGCCAGGGAACGAAGGGGCGGATCATGGGGCCTCCGGTGCCGGGGGAAAGGGGCAGGGGTCCGCCGGGGTCCGGTGCCGGCCGGCCCCCCGGGGCGCGGGGGCGGTCAGCCGGGGCCGGCCGCCATAACGCGCAGCGCGGCCGAGGCGGCGACCCGGGCTGGTTCGTCGATCAGGTCGATGCACAGCCGGCCGTGCAGGTGGTCCAGCTCGTGCTGGGCGCAGGTGGCGGCAAAGCCGGTCAGGCGCTCTTCCAGCACCACGCCCGAAAGGTCGGTCCAGCGCAGGGCGATTTCGGCAGGCCGCGTCACCAGGCAGGGCACGCCGGGTATCGACAGGCAGCCTTCCTCGCGCGTTGCGGTTTCGTCGCTGGCCGCGACGATCTCGGGGTTCAGGCAGACCCGGGGGCTGGGCGTGCCCTCCTTCCAGGTCGGGTCCATCACGAACAGCCCCAACAGCGCGCCGACCTGCGGCCCGGCCAGGCCCCGGCCCGGCGCGGCATACATGGTTTCCAGCATGTCGGCGGCCAGTTGGCGCAGGTCGTCGTCGATCCGGGTGACGGGCAGGCAGGGGCGGCGCAACCGCGGGTCGGGAAAGCGCAGGATCGGCAGCAGGGCCATCAGGCGCTCCGCGCCCGGTCGCGTTTGAGCTTTTCCATCTTGCGGGTGATGAGCTGGCGCTTGATCGGGCCGAGATAGTCGATGAACAGCCGGCCGTCGAGGTGGTCGATCTCGTGCTGCACGCAGGTCGCCCACAGGCCGGTGAAGTGTTCCTCCTGCACCGATCCGTCCAGCGCCAGCCAGCGCACGCGCACCTCGGCCGGCCGGGTGACTTCGGCATACTGGTCGGGAATCGACAGGCAGCCTTCCTCGTAGACGCTGGTTTCGGCCGATTTCCAGACGATTTCCGGGTTGATCAGCACCATCGGGCGCGGCGGCTCGGGCGCCTTCATGCAGTCCATCGTCAGGATGCGCTTGAGTACGCCGACCTGCGGCGCCGCCAGCCCGATGCCCGGCGCGTCGTACATGGTGGCCAGCATGTCGTCGGCCAGGGCGCGCACCTCGTCGGTGATGGCGTCCACCGGGGTGCAGGGCTTCTTGAGCCTCGGGTCGGGATGGATCAGGATGGGGCGCAGGGTCATGGCGATGATCTAGAAGAACCCGGGCCTTCGCGCAATGGCATGGGTTTCGGGCATCAACCCGGCAGAGGAGAGGTTGATTTTCCGTAATGCCAAGTTATATCGGGACAACGTTATCTCATGCGGCATGTTTTCAGGATGATTTCCCGCATTGTTTGCATTAATCGGAACAAACCAGCGCAACGCGACAGGCAGGATGCAGCCCATGAACTTCGACGAGATCATCGACCGCCGCGGCACCCATTCGGTGAAATGGGACATGATGGAAAAGCTCTATGGCGTGCCGGCCGACACCGGCCTGTCGATGTGGGTGGCCGACATGGACTTTCGCCCGCCGGCCTGCGTGCAGCGCGCGCTGCAAGGCATGCTCGATCACGGCATCTACGGCTATTTCGGCGATGACCGCGCCTATCTCGACTCGATCCGCTGGTGGATGGCCAACCGCCACGGCTGGGAGGTGGCCCCCGACTGGGTGCTGACCGCGCATGGCCTGGTGAACGGCACCGCGATCTGCGTGCAGGCGCTGACGGCCCCCGGCGATGGCGTGGCGGTGATGGCGCCGGTCTATCATGCGTTCGGAAAGGTGGTGCGCGGCTCGGGCCGCCGGTTGGTGGAACTACCGCTGAAGAACGCCGCCGGGCGGCTGGAGATGGATTTCGCCGCCTGGGACAGCATGATCGACCCCGGCACGAAGATGCTGATCCTGTGTTCGCCGCACAATCCCGGCGGGCGGGTGTGGACGGTGGAGGAGTTGCGCCAGGTCGCCGATTTCTGCCGCCGCCACGACCTGATCCTGCTGTCGGACGAGATCCACCACGATCTGGTGTTCCCCGGCGCGACCCACACGGTCATGGCCAAGGCCGCGCCCGAGGCGCTGGACCGGATGATCCTGCTGACGGCGACGACCAAGACCTTCAACATCGCCGGCGGGCATACCGGCAACATCATCATCCCCGATGCCGCCTTGCGCAAGCGCGTGGGCGATTACGCCTTTGGCCTGGGGATTTCGGGCAATTCCTTCGGGCTCATCATGGCGACGGCGGCCTATTCGCCCGAGGGGGCGGAGTGGGTGGATGCGCTGGTGGCCTATCTGGACGGCAACCGGCAGGTGTTCGACGCCGGGGTGAATGCCATTCCGGGCGTGGCCTCGATGCGGCTGGAATCCACCTATCTGGCCTGGGTGGATTTTGCCGGCACCGGGATGGCGCCGGCCGAGTTCATCGCCCGGGTGGAAAAGGGCGCGGGCATCGCCGCCAACCACGGGTCGAGCTTCGGGCTGAACGGCGAGAGCTTCCTGCGGTTCAACCTTGCCACGCCGCGGGCGCGGGTGGCCCAGGCGGTGGAGCGGTTGCAGGCGGCGTTTTCCGACCTGCAATAGGGGCGCGCGGCTTGGCCCCATCGAGGGGCCGCGCCGCGCCGGGGGGCTGTCTGCCCCCCGCCGGGGCCGTGCCGGCCCCGCCCCCCGAGGATATTTCGCCAAGGTGAAAGGGGATCAGGCCGCGGCAAGGCAGCCCGAAAGTGCCGCCATGTCGTCGGTCAAGAGGCGCACCGGCACGCTTTGCACCAGGTCGGGAAAGCGGTGCGGGCTGGTGAAGGTGCCGAGAAAGGCAGGGGCGAAGCCCGCCTCGATCACGCCGCGGGCGACGGACCCCGCGAGGAACAGCCCGTCGCGCGGCAGATATTGCAAGGCCACGTCCTTGACCCAGGCGCCCATGAGCCGGGCGAACAGATCGAGCGTGGCGGTGGCCTGCGGGTTGCCGGCGGCATGGGCGGCGATGATCGTGGCGCCGTCCTGCGGGGTGCCGTGCAGGAGGCCGTGCAACCGGGCCAGGCCGCGGCCGGCGAACAGTTCCTCGGTCGAGGGGAAGGGGGCGCCCGGATCGGGGACATGCGGGGCGAGCAGCCGCGCGACCGACAGGGGCAGGCTCTGGTGCCCGGCCTCGGCTTCCAGCACCACGGGGGTGCTGCCGGTGGTGGCGACGAGACTGGCGTTGACCCCGGTGCCGAGCCCCAGCACCAGCCTCTGCCCGTTGGGGTTGGCGATGGCGGCAGGCGGGGTCCAGACCGCAAGGCTGGCCGAAGGGCCAAGCTGCGGCAGCGCATGGCCCAGCGCTGCCAGATCGTTGATGAGCCGCACGGGTGCGCCAAGCTGCGCCGACAGTGTTGCGGTGTCGAAATGCCAGCCGCGGTTGGTCAGCGCCGCCTTGCCTTGCGTCACCGGCCCGGCCACGGCAAAGCAGGCGGCCGACAGCGCCGGGTGGCCCTGGGCGGCAAGGTAGCTGCCGAGCGCCGCGGCGAAATCGGCATGCGCATCGTTCGCCAGCCGGGCCAGCGCCCGGAGGCCCCGACCCCTCTCGCCCAGGGCAAAGCGGCAGTTGGTGCCGCCGACATCGGCGACGAGGATGGTCATGGTTTCGTCCCTTGCGTCATGGCCCGGCCGGGGCGCATCGGGCAGGCCCCGGGGCGCTGCCCCGGACCCCGGGATACTTATGGACAGAAAATGCAGCCTTGGCGAGAGGCCGGCGAAGCCGGAAACCCGCCCCGGCCTTGCGCCGGGGCCTCCTCGGGGCAGGCGGGTCTTCGGCTCAGTTCAGCCGTTCGCCGGTGTCGGGGCGGAAGTAGCTGACCTTGGCCAGATCGAAGCCGAAGGCCAGCGGCTGGCCGGCGCGCGCGCGGGTATCCGCCGCAAGGCGCGCGGTCACCGCCTTGCCGCCCAGTTTCGCCACCACGAAGGTATCCGCGCCGGCCGGTTCCACCACGTCCACCCGCGCCTCGCCGGTCTGGACATGCGGGCCGGTGCGGGTGCCGGCCTCGGTGATGTCTTCGGGGCGCAGGCCCAGCAGGATGTCGCCTTGCAGCGACACGCGCGGGTCGGTCAGCACCAGCGGGGCATCGCCCGCGCGGTCGATCTCGATCCGGCCGCTGCTGGCGCGGGCGGGGATGAGGTTCATCGCCGGGCTGCCCATGAAATCGGCGACGAAGGTGTTGGCGGGGCGGGAATAGATTTCGGCCGGGGTGCCGACCTGCTGGATCACGCCGCCCTTCATCACCACGATCTTGGTGGCCAGCGTCATCGCCTCGATCTGGTCGTGGGTGACATAGACCATGCTGGCGCCCAGATCCTGATGCAGGCGCTTGATTTCGGTGCGCATTTCCACCCGCAGCTTGGCATCGAGGTTCGACAGCGGTTCGTCGAACAGGAACAGCGCCGGGTCGCGCACCAGTGCGCGGCCCATTGCCACCCGCTGACGCTGGCCGCCCGACAGTTGCCCGGGGCGGCGGTTCAGCAGATGGTCGATCTGCAGCTGTTTCGCCACTTCGGCCAGCTTGGCGGCTTGCGTGGCCTTGTCGACCCCGCGGACCTGCATGCCGAAGGTGATGTTCCTGGCCACCGTCATCGTGGGGTAGAGCGCGTAGCTCTGGAACACCATGGCGATGTTGCGGTCCTTGGGGCTGACATGGGTCATGTCCTGGCCGGCGATGCGGATGGTGCCGCCCGAAATGGGCTCCAGCCCCGCGATGCAGTTCAAGAGCGTGGATTTGCCGCAGCCCGAAGGCCCGACCAGCACCAGGAAGTCGCCCTTGTCGATACTGACGTTGATGTCCTTGAGGATCTCGGTGCTGCCGTAGTTCTTGAACAGGCCGTCGATTTCCAGAATGCGGGCCATGGGACTATCCTTTCACGGAACCCGCGGTCAGGCCGCGGATGAAGTATTTTCCGGCAACGACATAGACCAGCAGCGTCGGTGCGGCGGCGATGATCGCGGCGGCCATGTCGACGTTGTATTCCTTCACGCCGGTGGTGGAGTTGACGATGTTGTTCAGCGCCACGGTGACAGGCTGGGTGCCGGCCTGGCTGAACGACACCCCGAACAGGAAGTCGTTCCAGATCTGGGTGAACTGCCAGATCACCGTGACCACCACGATGGGCAGGCTCAGCGGCAGGAAGATCGACCAGAAGATGCGGAAGAACCCCGCGCCGTCGATCTTGGCGGCCTTCACCAGCTCGGCCGGGATGGTGACATAGTAGTTGCGGAAGAACAGCGTGGTGAAGCCGATGCCATAGACCACATGCACGAAGATCAGCCCCGGAATGGTGCCGGCCATGTTCAGGATGCCCAGCATCCGCGCCATCGGCAGCAGCACCACCTGAAACGGGATGAAGCAGCCGAACAGCATCAGCGAAAAGATCAGGTTCGCCCCCCGGAACCGCCATTGCGCGATGACATAGCCGTTCATCGCCCCGATCAGCGTCGAAAGCAGCACCGCCGGCACCGCCATCGTGACCGAGTTCCAGAAGAACGGCCGCAGCCCTTCGCACTGGATGCCGGTGCAGGCGGATGACCAGGCGGTGATCCAGGGCTGGAACGTCACCTCGCGCGGCAAGGCGACCAGGCTGCCGGTGCGGATTTCCTCCAGGCTTTTCAGGCTGGTGGTCAGCATCACGAACAGCGGCATCAGATACCAGGCCGCAAACAGGGCCAGCATCGCGTAAAGCCCCCAGCGCAGGGCCAGCCGCGAAAGCGGGGCGCGCGGGCGCGCGGGCGCGGAAACGTCAGTCATGCTTCGCCCTCAGTTCGGAATAGAGGTAGGGAACCACGATGGCGAACACGACAGCCATCATCACCATTGCACTGGAGGCCGCCTGCCCGATGTCGCCGCGCGAAAAGGCCATGGCATACATGTAGGTCGCCGGCAGGTCGGTGGCGTATCCGGGGCCGCCCCCGGTGAGCGCGATCACCAGGTCGAAGGACTTGATCGCCAGATGCGCCAGCACGATGAAGGCCGACAGGAAGATCGGCGCCATGCTGGGAATGATGATCGCCGAATAGATGCGGTGGGTGGGGATGCCATCGACCTGCGCGGCCTTGATGATTTCGCCATCGACCGAGCGCAGGCCGGCCAGGAACAGCGCCATCACGAAACCCGATGCCTGCCAGACCCCCGCGATGACCACGGTGTAGATCGCCATGTCCGGGTCGATCAGCCAGCCGAAGGTGAACGATTCGAACCCCCAGCCGCGGACCATCGCCTCGATCCCCAGACCGGGGTTGAGGATCCATTTCCACGCCGTGCCGGTCACGATCAGCGACAGCGCCATCGGGTAAAGGTAGATGGTGCGCAGCACCCCTTCGGTGCGGATCTTCTGGTCCAGAAAGATCGCCAGCAACAGCCCCAGCACCATGGAAATCAGGATGAACAGCGTGCCGAAGACGAACAGGTTGCTCATCGCGGTGTCCCAGCGCGGGCTGGCGAACAGGCGTTCGTATTGGATCGGGCCGACGATCTCGTAGTTCGGCATCAGCCGCGAACGGGTGAACGAAACCCAGGCCGTCCAGCCGATGAAGGCATAGACGAAGATCAGCACGGCGGCAAAGCTGGGGGCAAGCACGAGCTTGGGCACATGGCGTTCGAGCCATTGCATGGCGGGTTTCCTTCCGCGGCAGGGGGCGGCGTCGCCCGGAAAACGGCAAGGTGGCCCGGGCAGGCCGAGGACCAGCCCGGGCCGGAGCGGATCACATCGAGTTGGCGACCGCGTCGGCCAGCATCCTGACGGCCTCCGCCGAGGACATGTCCGAGTTGAAATGCGCCGTCACCACATCGGTGACGGCCCCCGCCTGCGCCCCGCGCAGCGCCATGCCATGCGCATAGCTGGGCAACAGCGACCCGCCGGCGGACGAGGCGTTCATGTCGGCGGCCGACAGCTTGGCGCACATGTCGAAGTCGTCCAGCGCCACATCGGTGCGCGCCGGGATCGACCCCTTGTTCATGTTGAACACCTTCTGGAAGTTCGGCCCGACGATCAGTTCGGCCAGCAGGTTCTGGCCCGCCACCTTGTCGTCGCCCGCCACCTTGAACATGGCAAAGCTGTCCACGTTGTAAAGGTAGCCGTCGCCGGGGGTCGAGGCGCAGAGGAAATCCTCGCCCGGCTTCTTGCCGGCGGCCAGGAATTCGCCCTTGGCCCAGTCGCCCATGATCTGGAAGGCGGCCTCGCCGTTCATCACCATCGCCGTGGCCAGGTTCCAGTCGCGGCCCGAGAAGTTGGCATCGACATAGCCGCGCAGCTTGCGCATCTGGTCGAAGACCTTGACCATCGTGTCCGAGGTCAGCGCGTCCTTGTCCAGCTCGACCAGCGCCTTGTGGTAGAAGGCCGGGCCGCCCAGGCCAAGCACCACGGTTTCGAACACGGTGGCATCCTGCCAGGCCTGCCCGCCATGCGCCAGCGGGGTGACGCCCGCGGCCTTCAGCTTGTCGGCGGCGGCGTTGAACTCGTCCCAGGTGGTCGGCATGGCGATGCCGTGCTTGTCCAGCAGCGCCTTGTTGGCCCAGATCCAGTCCACGCGGTGCACGTTCACCGGCGCGGCGCACCAGATGTCGCCGCATTTCATGTGGTTTGCGATCGAGGCGGGCAGCACCTTGGCCCAGCCTTGCGCATCGGCCACGGCCGAGATGTCGGCCAGAACGCCTTCCTCGAACCATTCCTGGATGGCGGGGCCTTTCAGCTGCACCGCGGTGGGGGCGTTGCCGGCCAGCACGCGGGCGCGCAGCGCGGTCATCGCGGCATCGCCGCCGCCGCCGGCCACCGGCATGTCGGTCCACTTGCCGCCGCGGCCGGCGAATTCCTGCTGCAGCACGGCGACGGATTTCGCCTCGCCGCCGCTGGTCCACCAGTGCATGACTTCGGCCTGCGGTTCGGCATGAGCAAGCGGTGCAAAGGCAAGCGCGGCCACACCGGCCGCGAGAACGGATTTCAGACGCATGGTATCCTCCCAAGGGTCGGCGGTGCGGTCCGCCTGACTGGCGCATTCTAGCGGCAGGCAGGGGGCATCGGGCAACAGGCATGGCGGGCGCGGGCGCGCGATTCCGGGGCGGTCTGTTACAGGCTGTTACCTTGGGCGGCGCGCCTGTGCTAAGGGCAGGGCCGGGGGCGCTGCCCCCGGACCCCCGGGATATTTTCGGACAGAAAATGGGGGCTGGGTCGGGGAGGGTGCAGGCGGCATGGCGATACCGCGGGTGTTGGTGGTGGACGACGATCCCGAGATGCGGGGCATGATGGTGGCCTGGATGCAGCGCAACGGGTTTGCCGCCGTCGGGGCGGCGACCGGTGCCGAGGTTGCGGCGCAGATGGGCGCGGGCCGGGTGGACCTGATCCTGCTGGATGTGATGCTGGGCGACGAAAGCGGGGTGGAGATCTGTCGCCGGTTGCGGGCCGAGCAGGAGGTGCCCATCGTCATGGTGTCCGCCCTGTCGGCCGATCATCAGCGGATGGAAGGCTACCGGGCGGGCGCGGACGATTATGTGGCCAAGCCCTTCAACCCCGACCTGCTGGTGGAGCGGGTGCGCGCGGTGCTGCGGCGCACGCGGCGGGCGGCGTCGCTGGCCTATCGGCGGCGCCGTGCGGTGTGGCGCTTTGCCGGCTGGGTCTATGACGGGCGCTCGGGCGAGGTGCGGGCGCCGGGGGGCTATCAGGTGGCGCTGTCGGCGCGCGAGGGGCTGCTGTTGCAGGTGTTCCTGGCCAACCCGGAAATCCCGCTGACGCGCGAGGAGATTGCCGAGGGGCTGGACGTGACCGGCGAAGGCGGCGCCGAGGTGGCCGACGGGCGCGCCATCGACGTGCTGGTGGGGCGGCTGCGCGCCAAGATCGAGGAAGATCCCAAGGCCCCGGCCCTGATCCGCACCGCGCGCGGGGTGGGCTATGTGCTGGCCGTGCCGGTGACGGTGGAGGGCTGATGCGCCTGCGCACGCAAGGCGTGGTCTGGGTGGTGGGGGCGGCGCTGGCCGCCGGGCTGGCGGTGGCCGCCTGGGCCTGGAGCCGGGCCGCCTGGCGCGCGCATCTGGATGCCGCCTGGCTGGCCGGCTTTCGCCTGCACGGGGCGGTGGTGCGGGGGCAGGCGCCGCCCGATGGCATCAGCCTGCACCCCTTGCCCCCCGATGACCCGGCCAACCGCCCCGGCGGCGTGCCCGAGGCCGCGGCCGGCGTGTTCGTCACCCAGGTTTCGCTGCTCGACCCCGTGCCGGGGGGCGGGCCGGGCCGCGCGGCGGTGCTGGTGCGGGTGCATTCGCCCGATCTGGCCTATCCCGTGGCCGATGTCGCCGGCGCCGAGGGGCCCGAAGCCGCCTTCGGCAATGTGGCCCGCCTGCTGGCCGGCTATTGCAGCGAACCGCAGGTGTTCGTACGCGCCGGGCCCGGGCCCTGGGTGCGGGTCGAGGCGCCGGCCGTCTGGTCTTGTGCCGCGCAACCGCGCGACCTGCGCGTGTGGGCGGCGCTGGGGCTGGCGCTGGTGCTGGCGGTGCTGCTCAGCCAGGTGGTCGAGGTGTCGGCGGCCTTCTCCGGCTTTGCCGCCACCCTCGCCGCGCGCCGCCCGGGCAGCGGTGCCTTTCCGCTGGAAGGCCCGGACGAGTTGCGCGGGCTGGTCGCTGCCGTCAACGACTATCTGGCCGAGGAACGCGCGCGCCTCGAAACCCGCGCCCTGGTGCTTTCCGGCGTCAGCCACGATCTGGGCACGCCGGCCACCAGGCTGCGCCTGCGCACCGCGCTGATCGGCGACGACTCCTTGCGCGCCCGGTTCGAGGCCGACATCGGCGCCATGACCGGGATGATCGAACAGGTGCTGACCTATACCCGCGCCGAGATCGGCGCCGAGCCGGTGCGCGAGCTGTCCTTGACCGCGCTGGTCGAATCGGTGGTGGCCGACTGGCAGGACATGGGCCGCCCCGTGGCCTTCGAGCCCCCCGCCCCGCCGCAGCTCGAAACCCGCCCCGGCCTGTTCGGCGCCGGCGGGCCCTCGCGCGTGCCCGTCGAGGCGGCGCGCCGGGTGCTGATCCGCGGCCGCCCGATGGCCTTGCAGCGCGCCTTGTCCAACCTCATCGACAACGCGCTGAAATACGGGCGCCGCGCCACCGTCCGGGTGCTGGCCACCTCGGACCGGGCGGTGATCGAGGTGCAGGACGAAGGCCATGCCCTGACACCCGAGGATCTGGCCCGCCTGACCGATCCCTTCACCCGCGGTGCCAATGCCGGGCTGGCACCCGGCGTCGGCCTCGGGCTGACCATCGTCACCACCATCGCCGCCCAGCACGGCGGTGCGCTGGAGTTCGAGCCGCGCCCCCAGGGCCTCTGCGCCCGGCTGGTGCTGGCGCGCGGCTAGGCGGCCCGGTTCCCGCGGATGATCCGCCCGCCGATCCAGCCCATCAGGATCGCCGGCGCATTGGTGTTGCCGCCGATCAGCGTGGGAAAGGCCGCGGCATCGCACACGCGCAAGCCATCCAGCCCGTGCACCCGCAAGGCCGGGTCCACGACCGAGGTCGCCGGGTCCGTCCCCATCCGGGCCGTGCAGGAGGGGTGGAACACCGTGCCCGACCGGGCGCGGAAATCGGCGATCAGGTCTTCGTCGGTCTGCACGGCAGGCCCCGGGCGCAACTCCTCGGCGATCAGCCGGGCCAGCGGGGGCTGCGCGGCAATGGTGCGCAGCATCTTCACCGCCGCCAGCATCTCGGCCACGTCCTGCTCGGTCGAAAAGGCGTTGGCGATGATCCGCGGCGACGCGAACGGGTCGGGGCTGGCCAGCTCCACCCGCCCCCGGCTGGTCGGCCGGCAGTTCGACAGGCCCAGCGACATGCCCGAAAACGGGTCGGGCGACAGCACGGGGCGCTCCCCCTCGCGCGGGATCAGCGTGGAAAACGCCTGCATGTAGAGCTGCATGTTCGGCCGCGGCAGGTCGGGCGCGGTGCGAAAGAACCCGCCCCCGTGGTTGATCGACACCGCCAAGGGCCCCTTGCCCTGCAACAGCCACTTCGCTCCGACCAGCACCTTGCCCCACCAGGGGCGCAGCACGTCGTTCAGCGTCGGCACCGTCATCCGCCAGGTGTAGTTGATGCCCTGATGGTCGTTCAGGTTCGCCCCCACATTGGGCTGGTCCAGCACCACCGCAATCCCCATCGCCTGCAAGGCCGCCGCCGGCCCCACCCCCGACAGCATCAGCAGTTGCGGCGTGTTGATCGCCCCCCCCGCCAGAATCACCTCGCGCGCCTTCAGCACCTTGAACGCGCCGGCTTGCCGGTATTCCACCCCCACCGCGCGGCGCCCCTCGAACAGCACCCGCGTCACATGGGCGCCGGTGTGCAACGCCACATTCCCCCGCTTCAGCGCCGGCCGCAGGAACGCCCGCGCCGCCGAATTGCGCCGCCCCCCCTTGATCGTCAGCTGATAGCTGCCCGCGCCTTCCTGCTCGGCCCCGTTGAAATCGGGGTTGAACGGAATGCCCGCCGCCGCACAGGCCGCGACAAAGGGCTGCACCAGTGGGTGCTGCTCGCGGTTGGCGGAAATGAACAGCGGCCCGCCGGTGCCGCGCCAGGCATCGCCCCCCGCTTCGTTGTCCTCCAGCTCCCGGTAGCCCGCCAGCGCCGCCTCCCAGCCCCAGGCCGGGCCCGCCGCCGCCTGCCAGTCGTCGTAATCGCTGCGATGCCCGCGGATCCACACCATTGCGTTGATCGACGACGACCCCCCCACCACCTTGCCGCGCGGCCAGTAGTCCGATTGCCCGGCCAGCCCCGGGTCCGGCTCGGTCCGGTAACACCAGTTCACCGCCGGGTCGTAGAACAGCTTGCCATAGCCCGAGGGCAGGGTCACATAGAACCGCCGGTCGCTTCCCCCGGCCTCCAGCACCACCACCTTCGCCCTGCCATCTGCCGACAGCCGGTCGGCCAGCACCGACCCGGCCGAGCCGGACCCCACGATGATGTAATCGACCTCGCCGTCCATGCTGCCCCCCGCCTCTTTCACCTTGCCCAAATATCCCGGGGGTGCGGGGGCTGGCCCCCGCTCCGCCGGCACGGCTGGCGCGACATTACACCCGTCATCTGCGGTCATCCGTGCAGATCCGACCTATACTGCCGGTTTTGGCCAAGGCAAAAAGGCCGCGCCCGGTCAAGGCGCGGCAAGTGTGCCCGTGGCGGCTGAAGCCCGGGCACCGGCGGAAGCCGTTTCGGCGGCGCCTCAGCCCGCACCCAGCTCGGCGCGGATCTGCTGGCGCAACAGGTCGATGGGCACCATCTGGCCATCGCGGCGGAAATGCCAGTAGGTCCAGCCGTTGCAGCTCGGCGCACCTTCGTAATGCGCCCCCACCTGATGGATGGATCCGGTCAGGCTGTCGCCGGCCAGCGTGCCGTCGGCGCGCACCTTGGCGGCCTTGCCGCGCGGGGATACCAGCATCTCGCCGGGCCGCAGCAACCCGCGCTCCACCAGCTGCCCGAAGGGCACCCGCGGTTCGGCCCGCTTCGACCCGGTGGTTTCCAGCGCCGAGGCATCATAGGCCCGCACCCGCGCGATCCGCTCGGCCGCGGCGGTGCGATAGGCCTCCTCGCGCTCGATCCCGATGAACTGGCGGCCCAGCATCTTGGCCACCGCGCCGGTGGTGCCGGTGCCGAAAAACGGGTCCAGCACCACATCGCCGGGGTTGGTCGTGCCCACCAGCACCCGGTGCAGCAAGCCTTCGGGCTTCTGCGTCGGGTGGGCCTTGTCGCCCTGCGCGTCCTTCAGCCGCTCGTGCCCGGTGCAGATCGGCAGCACCCAGTCCGACCGCATCTGCACCCCTTCGTTCAGCGCCTTCAAGGCATCGTAGTTGAAGGTGTATTTCGCCGCTTCCGATTTCGAGGCCCAGATCAGCGTCTCGTGCGCATTGGTCAGCCGCTTGCCGCGGAAATTGGGCATCGGGTTCGACTTGCGCCAGACCACATCGTTCAGAATCCAGTAGCCCGCATCCTGCAAGGCCGCGCCGACGCGAAAGATGTTGTGATAGCTGCCGATCACCCAGATCGCGCCATTGGGCTTCAGCAGCCTTCGCGCCGCCGCCAGCCAGTCGCGGGTAAAGCGGTCGTAGGCGGCAAAGCTGGAAAACTGGTCCCAATGGTCGTCCACTGCATCGACGCGGCTGTTGTCGGGGCGGTGCAGCTCGCCTTTCAGT
The DNA here is from genome assembly GCF_046292685.1 of Gemmobacter sp. GTDB lineage: Bacteria > Pseudomonadota > Alphaproteobacteria > Rhodobacterales > Rhodobacteraceae > Wagnerdoeblera. The sequence continues at coordinate 38,007 of NZ_JBKBQM010000019.1, read as the reverse complement.
TGCAGGTTGTAAGGGGGGTCGGCAAAGATCAGGTCGATCGACGCTTCGGGCAAGGATCGCATCACCTCGATGCAATCGCCCGGCAATATCTGGTTCAGCGGAAGCGTCGGCGCCTCCGGTATCCTGGTTTTCACAGCCATGTTCTGCCTCTGTCCCGCGCTATTCCGCGCTGTTGTGGGCCAGAGTCTGATTCAAACGCGAATCGCCGTCAAACTCTTTTTGAATCAAGGGGTTACAGAAAATTCTTGATACAATATCTTGTGGACGGGCGCGAAGGAACGCCTATGCCAAGGGGTCACCCCCAAATCTAGAAGCGCCTGCAGGTGGTCCCTTGTGGGGTAACCGGCGTTGCGTTCCCAGCCATAGCCGGGGAACTGTTGCGCCAGATCCACCATGATCGCATCGCGCGCCACCTTGGCCACGATCGAGGCCGCCGCGATCGACAGCACCTGCGCATCGCCCTTGACCACCGCTTCGGCCGGGCAGCACAGGTCGCGCGGCAGGCGGTTGCCGTCGATCAGCGCGAAATCCGGGCGGCGCGGCAGCCCCTCCAGCGCGCGGCGCATGGCCAGGTGGCTGGCGTTCAGGATGTTCAGCCGGTCGATCTCCTCGACGCTGGCATGGGCGATGCTGACCGTGGCGGCGGCGTGTATCGCCGCGGCCAGCGCGGCGCGGCGGGCAGGGCCCAGGGCCTTGCTGTCGGCCAGCCCCGGCGGAATGCGGGCCGGGTCCAGCACCACCGCCGCCGCCGTCACCGGCCCGCACAAGGGCCCGCGGCCGACCTCGTCCACCCCGGCCACGCAAGCCAGACCCTGCGCCTGCGCGCGGGCTTCGCGGGAAAAGTCGGGCACGGGTCTGGTCATGCGAGCCGTGATGCCGGTTTTCCGCGCCCGGGGCAATGCCCCCCGGGCGCGTGCGCCCCGGCACCCGTTCAGCGCGACGGATGATAGGGCGCCTGCCAGCCGTAACGCGGGTCGTGCGGGTGCGGCGGGCGGTATTCCGGCCCGCCCCGGCAATCGCGGCTCGACCGCACATAGCGCTGCCCGTTGATCCAGACCGCGCAGGTCTGCGGCGGCGGCGGCGGGGGCGGGGTCCAGCGCGGCCGGGGCTGCGGCTGGTGCCAGCCGCCGCGCCGGTCGTGGTGCCAGCCATGCGCCGGCTCCCAGGGCCGTTCGCGCGACACGTCGGGGCCATACCCCCGGTTGGCGTTGTTCAGGGCCGAGCCGATGGCCACGATGGCCGCGGTGCCGATCAGCACCCGTGCCAGATCGTCGCCATTGGCGCGGGCGGGCAGCGCGGTGGCGGTCATCGCCCCCAGCGCCAGGGCAGCCGCGCCCAGGGCGGCGGTGATCTTGCGGGCGGCAGGCGACAGGTTGAACATGGGTTTCCCTTCCTTGGTCGCAGCGGCGGGGCGGTCCCGCCAGCCATGCCGCCAACCTGCCCCGGCCTGCCCCGTCAGGCAAAAACACCGCCCCGTCAGGCGATAACCGCCCCCTGCGGCCCCGCTTGTCATCCGATAACACGCCTGCCCCCGGCCCGGTCATTGCATATCGCCGCCGCCCGCCCCATCCTCGGCGCGAACCGCACCCCGGTGACCCGCTGTCAAGAGAGGCCCCCCATGCCCCGCATCCTGGCCCTTGCCGCCACGCTCGCCTTGCTGGCCCTGCCGGCACAGGCGGCCTGCTACGCCGATTACAAGGCCAAGCAGGACAACCCCCTGCGCCTTGCCTATGGCGTGATCGAACTGCCCGACACCGCCTGCACCCCCGCCGCCGCCCAGGCCGAGGCCGCCCGCCGCCTTGCCGCCCAGGGCTGGACGCTCTTGAACATCGTGTCGGTGTTCGGCCCCGAAGGACTGGAGGGAAGGAAGGCCAATGCCGGCGCCCATTTCCTCCGCTACTGAGGCGCTGCGCCGCGGGTCGCGCACCGTCACGCTCGGCGTGGGCGCCGTTGTCGTCATCCTGCTGGCGGCGGCGGTGTTCCTGTTCCTGAACCTGCCCGATGCCAACGCCTTCAACGCCCGCATCGAGCGACTGTTCATCGAGAACGACCAGCTGCGCGGCGCCACCGAAATCAAGCTGCTCGAAATCCTCGCCCAGTCCGGCACCGCCTTTTCCGAGGTGCTGGTCAGCTACCGCATGGTCATCTTCGTGCTGCTGGTGTTTTCGGCCGCGCTGCTGGTGGCGGCGCTGGTGTTCCTTGTCACCATCATGGCGCTGAACCGCCGCATCCGCGAAATGCGCCAGGCCGGCATCCAGGTGGCTTCGCTGACGATCAGCCGGGCAGAAAACACCGTCACGCTCAACAGCATGGAGTTCCCGCTGACCGCGGCCGCCATCGAAACCCTCGCCGTGCTGGCCGAGGCGCGGATGGACGACGAGGTGCTGAACGGCAGCCAGATCGAGGCGATGATCTCCGGCCGCAACCCCGCCGATTGCGAGGAGGCCGCCGGCGCCACCCGCATCAAGCGGCTGCGCGACGCGCTGGGCAACCAGCTGGTCAGCGAACTGCTCATCAAGACCATCGCCCGCAAGGGCTACATGCTGGCCATCGACAAGGCCGCCATCCGCATGGACTGACCGCGCCCCGGCCCGCTCAGGGCCGAAAGAACCTCGGGGCCGCGCCCGACGCGGCGCCGGTGCCTTCGGGCTCCAGCCCGCTGCGCAACACCCAGCCTTCGCGCCCGTCCGACAGGATGCGGCACCACACCCCGCCGCCGGTCTGGTCGCCCAGGCGGCAATTCATCACCGCCACCGGCACCCCGGCATTCACGGTGAACCGCACCGGGTGGTTCACCCCGGCGCCCGCGCGCACATTCATGTAGCCGACCTGCGCGTTGTGAATCACCTGCCAGCTGCCGGGCAGCATCTCGGGCACCTGCGTGGTGCCCAACGGCTCCAGCCCCACCCGCGAAATCCAGCCCGAACCGCTGCTTCCGGCCAGGATCAGGCACCACCGCCCGGTGCCGCCGCCGGGGTCGGCCTGCCGGCAACCCGTCACCCTGACCGGCTGCGACGGCAACAGGGTGAACAGCACCGGATGCTGCGTGCCCGGCCCGGCGCGCACGTTCATGTAGCCGGCCGGGGCATGGTGCACCACCTGCCATCCGTCGCCGGCAGGCTCGGCCCCCGGCCCGCTGGCGGGGTCAGTCGCCGGTGGCCGGACAGGGGGCACAGGCGGGGCGGTCTGCGGCGCGGGCTGCGGCGGGGGGGCGGGTTGGCGTTGCGGCTGGGGCGCGGCCGCCGCCATCCGGCGCACGGCAATGCCCACATCCTCGGCATCGTCGGGGTTCAGCCAGGCCATGTCGGCCGGCGCCGCCCCGGTGATGTATAACACCGCCCGGTCCGACAGGCCCAGCTGATTCAGGTAGGCGCCGATCAGCGCGTTGCCTTGCCCGGTTTCCAGCTTGCGGCCGCTGTCATCGACGTAATAGGCGGCATGAAAGCCCACCCGGGCGCGTTCGCCCATCATGCGCCGTTCGCCGCCCAGCCAGGCCAGCCCGCAGGCCGAGGCGCAGGTGGCCCCGTCCGCCACCGCCGTGGTGGCGCCGATGGTGCGCAACGCCCGGCCCATTTCCAGCCCGGCAATCAGGCTGCCGCCGGGGCTGTCGAACAGCACCGTCACGCTGCCCTCGGCCTCCAGCAGCGCGCGCTTCAGCTTGCGGGCATCGTCCTTGTGAAACTCGCCCGTCACCCGCACCAGCGTGCCGGTGGCCAGCGGCGTGCTCGTCACCTCGGCGGCGCGCAAGGCGGGCGCTGCGGCCAGGCCCAGGCCCAGGGCAAGCATCACGGCAATCGTCGCGCGCATCGGCTCCTCGCTTCGGGGCATCCGCACCCACAGTGGCCGCAGCCCGGTCGATTCGGCAATGGCCGGTCGCGGCCCAACCTGGCCCGGGCGCCGGTGTCGGCGCCGGCACCCGCCTCAGCCGATGCGGGTTTCCACCGCGCCCAGGCCCGCAATTTCCACCCGCACGGTCTGGCCGCGCGCCACCGGCCCCACGCCCGCCGGCGTGCCGGTAAAGATCAGGTCGCCCGGCGCCAGCCGCACCAGCCGCGACAGATGCGCGATGATGTGCGGCACGTCCCAGATCATGTCGGCGATGTCGGCATCCTGCGTCACCTTGCCGTCCACCGTGCAGGTGATGCGCGCCCGCGCCGGGTGCCCGCAGGCCGCCACCGGCACCAGCGCCCCGCAAGGCGCCGAGTGGTCGAAGGCCTTGCCCATGTCCCAGGGGCGCCGCGCCGCCTTGGCCGCGGCCTGCAGGTCGCGCCGCGTCAGGTCGTTGCCCGGCGCATAGCCCCAGACCAGCGCCCGCGCGTCCTCGGGCGCGATGTCGCTGCCGCCCGCGCCCAGCGCCACCACCAGCTCGGCCTCGTGGTGCAGGTCGTGCGTCGCGGGGGGAAAGGGAATCGCGGCATTGCCCGTCACCAGCGCATCGGCTGGCTTGGTGAAGAAAAAGGGCGGTTCGCGCGTGTCGGCGCCCATTTCGCGGGCGTGTTCCTCGTAGTTGCGCCCGACGCAAAAGATGCGGCGCACCGGAAAGCGCGCATCGCTGCCCTGCACGGGCAAGGCCACCACCGGCGGCGGATCGAGGACATACGGCATGGCATCACGCCCTTTCGCGTTTGGCGGCCGTCACGGCCCGAGGGTAAAGCATCCGATCGCCCGCGCCTGCAGGCGGCGGCAGGCCAGGTCGGCCTGGTCCTGCGTCAGCCCGGCAAAGGTTGCCTCCCAGGCGCTGCCGCGCTGCACGACCTTGCGCAAGGCGCCTTCCAGCGCCCGGGTTTCCGACAAGGCGGTCTGCAACAGCGCCCGCTCCGCCGTGCCGCGGCTGGAAAACCTGCCCAGCGTCACCGCCCAGTGCCGCCCGCCCGAGGTGGACACCCGCGACACCACCTCCCCCGTCGCAGTGGCTTCCTCGGTGGCCAGGGCGGCGGTGCGTTCCACCCGCTGCGGCCGGGCGTCGGTGTTGGCGGCGGGGGGGGCGGCGGCGCTGGCCACGGTCATCACGATCTCGCCCGGACGGGCGCGCGGGCGGCGCGTCTCGTGCGGCTGCACCTGCACCAGCGCCGGCACCACCAGCGCCGCCGAGGCGCGCACCGTGCCCGGCAGCGCGTCGGCATCGTCGGCCACCGGCACCGGCAGGTCGTCGGGCAGGTCGGCTTCGGCCAGCGCATCGGGCATCGGGTCGCCCGGTTCGGCCAGCGTCTGGCCGGCCGCATCGACCACCTGGAACGGCACCGGCGCCGGCGCGACCGCCTCGGCCGGGGCCGGTTCGGGTGCCGCAGGTGCCGCCGGGGCGGGCAGCGCCGCGGCCGACTCGGGCCGGGGCGGCGGCGGGGCCACCGCGGCCACCGCGGCCGGTGCGGCAGGGGCCGGCGCAACCGGCGCCGCTTCGGGCGCCTGCAGCGCCGCCAGCACATCGGCCACGCCCGAGGTCACCTGCGCCACCGCTTCGGGCGGCGGTGCGGCCAGGTCGGGCCGGCGCATCGGCCGCGGGCTGGTTTCCCGCGCCGTCACCAGCCTGATCGTCTTGCCCGCACCGCCCGGCGTCGCCGCCTGCGGGGCCTGCGCCACCTCGTCCAGCGCCACGGGCGGCGGCGGGGCCAGCCGCACGCTGGCCGGCGCATTGCCGAAACCGATGTCCAGGATCTCGGTCATCCGCGCGTTGCGCTGCGCGGTCGAGGTGCCGCCGAACACCGTGGCCACCAGCCGCTTGTTGCCCCGCTCGGCCGAGGCGGTCAGGTTGAACCCCGCCGGGTTGGTGTAACCCGTCTTGATGCCATCCGCGCCGCGATAGCTTTCCAGGAAGCGGCGGTTGGTATTGGCCACCTTGGCCACGCCGGCATCTTCGGTCAGCCGGGAAAACAGCCCGTAATATTCCGGGAAATCGTAGAACAGCCGCCGCCCCAGCAGCGTCATGTCGCGCGCGGTGGAAAGGTGCCCCTCGGCCGTCAGCCCATGCGCGTTGCGAAAGGTCGACCGCGTCATCCCCAGCGCCTTGGCGGTGCGGTTCATCCGCTGGGCAAAGGCCGCCTCGGACCCGCTCAGGTGTTCGCCGATCGCCGTGGCCGCATCGTTGGCCGACTTGATCGCCGCCGCCCGGATCAGATGGCGCAGGCTGATGCGCTGCCCCTTGCGCAGCCCCAGCCGCGACGGCGGCTCGGACGCCGCCTTGGCCGAAACCGTCACCATGTCGTCCAGCGACACCTCGCCGCGCTTCACCGCGTCGAAGGCGATGTAAAGCGTCAGCATCTTGGTCAACGAGGCCGGGTGCAACCGGGTATCCGCGTTGTGTTCCCACAGCACCTTGCCGGTGCGCGCATCCATCACGATTCCGGCAAAAGGGGCCGCCTTGGCCAGCACCGGGGCCAGCAAAAGCAACGCCATGCACAAAGCCGAAAGCGCAAGCCTGCGGGCACTGCCGCCCGGGCGCATTGTCCCTGACCCGATCACGGTTCTTGTCCTTGTTTCTGCCTCGACCCCGGTCTTTTCGCCGGATGACACCGTCAGGCTAACACAAGGCTTTCAACGGGAAAACCCTCAAAGATCAATGCGTTTCAGGAAAATCCATCCACAGGCGCACCGCAGGTCTTGTGGCTTTGGGCGCGCGGGCCACAACCCCTGCGCCGCCGCCACGCCGGCGCCGCAGGGCTGCCACAATCTTGCCGCAATCAGCCCAGATCGGCGACCAGTCCGGGCAACTGCCCCAGGTCGGGCAAGGCGCGGAACCGCGGGTGGCCGGCCGGTGGCTCGGCGCGCTCCAGCTCCCACTCCAGCCCGTGCGGCACATGCACGCCCCAGCCGCCGGCGGCAATCGCGGGCAGCACGTCGGATTTCATCGAATTGCCCACCATCAGCGCGCGGTCGGCGCCGTTGCCGTGGCGGCCAAAGGCGCGGGCATAGGTTTCGGGCGTCTTTTCCGATACGATCTCCACGCCGTGAAACCACGCGCCCAGGCCCGATTGCGCCAGCTTGCGTTCCTGGTGCAGCAGGTCGCCCTTGGTAATCAGCACCAGCCGGTGGCTGGCCGACAGCGCCTCCACCGCCTCGCGCGCATGGGGCAGCAGGTCCAGCGGATGCGCCAGCAACTCGCGCCCCGCAGCCACGATCTCGGCGATCACCGCCGCCGGCACCCGGCCTTCGGTCACCTCGATCGCGGTTTCGATCATCGACAGCGTGAATCCCTTTACCCCGTAACCGTAATGGCCCAAGTTGCGCCGCTCGGCCGCCAGCAGCCGGTCTTCCAGGTGGTCGGGGGCGGCATGGTCGGCCAGCAGGTCCAGAAACCGCGCCTGGGTCAGGCGAAAGAAGCTTTCGTTGTGCCAAAGCGTGTCGTCGGCATCGAAGCCGATGGTGGTGATGCGCATGTCCCGATCCTCCGGGGGTCTGCGCCTGTCTTGACCCAAAGCCGCCGCTGGGGCAAGCCGGCGCCGGAACGACTCGGGGAACAGGCATGGCAGGTTTGCGCGAAGGCATCCTTGCGCTGGGGCTGGCGCTGGCCGGCCCGGCGCAGGCCTCCACCGTGGTGGCGGTGGATCCGGGCTTTGCCCCGGTGGCCCGGGCGCTGCTGGGGCTGTTCGCCGACCGCACCGGCCACGCCGATGTGGTGCTGGCCGTGGCGCCGCCGGCGGCGCTGGCCACCCTGCCGGCCGCTGTGCTTCTGGCCGCCGATGCCGACCTGCCCGCGCAACTGGCCGAAACCGGCCTCGCGGCCGCCGACACGCTGATGACCTATGCCACCGACCCGGTGGCGGCCGGCCCGCGCGATGCCGTGCTGCTCCGCCCCGGCCTGGCCGACCCGGTGGCCCGCGCCTTTCTGGCCTTTCTGCTGACGCCCGAGGCCTGGGATGTGATCGTGGCGCACGGCTTCGGCGCGCACTGAGCCGCCCGCGGCCCTTGCCTGCGGCGCGCCCGCACCGCAGCCTGAACGAAAAGCAGTTCCAGAGGCCCGATGATTCGCCTGCCGCATCCGCGCTTTCTCGGGTTTCTTGCGCTGTTCGCCCTCGGCGCCGCGGCGGGCTGGCCGTGGCTGGCGCCCGAATCGGCCGCGATCCTCGGGTTCGACCTGGCGGCGGCGGCGTTTCTGGTGGCCTCGCTGCCGCTCTGGGTGGCCGATCGGGCCGACCGTGCCCGGGCCCGGTCGCTGCGCGACGATGGCGGGCGGGTGCTGCTGCTTCTGGTGATGGTGCTGGTGCTGGCGGCCATCGTGCTGGCGCTCTGGCGGGTGTCGGCGGCGCGGGCGGCCCCTTCGGCGCTGCTGGTGCTGGCCGATCTGGGCACGCTGCTGCTGGCCTGGCTGTTTGCCAACACCGTGCTGGCCTTTCACTACGCCCATGTCTACTACGACCAGTTCGAAGGCCAGGATCAGGGCGGCATCGCCTTTCCGGGGCCCGAACCGCCGGTCTTTGCCGATTTCGTCTATTTTTCCTTCGTCATCGGCATGACGGCGCAAACCGCCGACCTCGTCATCACCTCGCGCCGCCTGCGCCGGGCGGCCACGCTGCACGGGCTGTTCGGCTTCGTGTTCAACCTGATGGTGCTGGCCTTCTGCATCAACACCCTGTCCGGCCGGCTTTGAAACGGCACCGGCTGCCCGGCCGGGCAAAGTGTTGACGATTCGTTAAAATGGAATCGCAAGTGCTTGAAATTGCTGGCGTGGTCGGGTGTCCCTCGCAGGGACACGGGCCGGGGCTGGCCAGCGGCGCCGGTTTCTGGCATACCCGCCCCCGATCCCCGCCGCCAATCCGCCCCCCTGCCGCCCCGAGGGCCCCCCATGCTGGACGAAGCCGAAGACATCCACCCCCTGTTCCACGGCGCCCCCAGGACGACCGAGTTCCGCAAGCTGCGCAAGCGGCTGGTCCAGCAGGTGCGCGAGGCGGTGGAAACATGGGGCATGATCCGCCCCGGCGACCGCTGGCTGGTCTGCCTTTCGGGCGGGAAAGACAGCTACACCCTGCTGGCCGTGCTGACCGAGTTGAAGTGGCGCGGCCTGCTGCCGGTGGACCTGCTGGCCTGCAACCTCGATCAGGGCCAGCCCGGCTTTCCCGCCACCGTGCTGCCCGAGTTCCTGACCCGCATGGGCGTGCCGCACCGGATCGAATATCAGGACACCTATTCGGTGGTCACCTCCAGGATCAAGCCGGGCGGCACGATGTGCAGCCTCTGTTCCCGCCTGCGCCGCGGCAACCTCTATCGCATCGCCCGCGAGGAAGGCTGCTCGACCGTGGTGCTGGGCCATCACCGGGACGACATCCTCGAAACCTTCTTCATGAACCTGTTTCACGGCGGCCGTCTGGCCACCATGCCGCCCCGCCTGCTGAACGAGGAAGGCGACCTGTTCGTGGCGCGCCCGCTGGCCCTGGTGGCCGAGGCCGACTGCGACCGTTTTGCCCGCGCGATGGGCTATCCCATCATCCCGTGCGACCTCTGCGGCAGCCAGGAGGGGCTGCAGCGCGCCCAGGTCAAGGCGCTGCTCGACGAATGGGAACGCCGCACCCCCGGCCGGCGCAACGTGATGTTCAAGGCCCTGCTCAACGTGCGCCCCTCGCACCTGCCGGACCCGTCGTTGTTCGACTTCGCCGGGCTGACGCTGGCCCCCCGTCGCGGCGCGGTTGATGAAAATGTTCCCGATTTGCGCAGCGCGGATTAAGGAATCGGTCAGCAGGCTCGCCTAACCTTTCCCGTGCCGGGTGTGCCGGTGCCGACAGGACAGGTTCCGATGCTGCATGCCCCGCTTGCCCTTGCCCGACGCCTGCCCCTGCTGGCGCAGGCCGTTGCGCCGCAGCTGCTGCTGGCGGGGCCGCTGCTTTGTCTTGCGGCCTACTGGGTCTGGGGCGAACGGGCGCTGGTCGCCGCCGTGCTGGGGGTATCGCTGCTCTCCCTCGCTGCCGCCTGCCTGCGCCGCCTGCCGGATCGTGCCGCCGGCCCCGCCGACCCGGGCGCACGCCGGCAGTTTCTGGCCGATCTCGACCATGCGCTGGCGCGGGTCGACGGCGACGAAACCGGCACAGGCTGCATCGTGCTGCAGTTCGACAACGCCGCCACCCTGCTGGATCGCCACGGCCGCGCCGTGCAGACCGAGGTGATCCGCGGCATCGGCGACCGTCTGGTTGCTCACCTGCGGCCCGGCGACCGTCTGTTGCGGCTGGAAGGCGGCGGGTTTGCGGTGGCACTGGCGCCGACCTTGCGGCTCGACCTCGCCCGCATCACGCAACTGGCCGCTCGCCTGCAGGCCACGGTCGCCGAACCCGTGACGGCGGGCGGCGCCCGCTACTTCGTCACCTGTTCCGCCGGTGTCAGCCTGGGCGTGCCGGCCGCGGGTCAGGGCGGCGCCGCGCTGCTCGATGCCGCGCAGATCGCGGCGGACGAGGCATTGCGCCAAGGCCCCGGTGGCTTGCGCGCCTTTGCCCCCGACATGGCGCGCAAGCGGGCCGACCGCGATGCCCGCCGCGCCGCGCTGGAACTGGCGCTGGACACCGGCCAGATCTGCGCCTGGTTCCAGCCCCAGGTTTCCGCCGACACCGGCGAGGTGACCGGGTTCGAAGCGCTGGCGCGGTGGAACCACCCGTCGCGCGGGCTGGTGGCGCCGGCCGAGTTCCTGCCGCACATCGCCGAGGCCGGGCTTTCCGAACGGTTGTCCGAGGTGATGCTGTCGAACGCGCTGGTGGCGCTGACCCGCTGGGACAAGGCCGGGTTCCGGGTGCCGACCGTCGGCGTCAACTTCAGCAGCGACGAGCTGCGCAACCCTCGGCTGGCCGACAAGCTGAAGTGGGAGCTCGACCGCTTCGACCTTTCGCCCGAGCGGTTGTCGGTCGAGGTGCTGGAAACCGTGATGGCCACCGACGACCACGCCGTGATCGAGCGCAACATCACCGCGCTGGCCCGGCTGGGATGCCGGATCGACCTCGACGACTTCGGCACCGGCCACACCTCGATCACCAACATCCGGCGCTTTGCCGTGCACCGACTGAAGATCGACCGTTCGTTCGTGACCCGCGTGGACCAGGACCGCGACCAGCAGCGCATGATCGCGGCCATCCTTTCGATGGCCGAGCGACTGGATCTGGATACACTTGCCGAAGGCGTGGAAACCGGCCCGGAGCTTGCCACGCTGGCGCAACTGGGCTGCGGGCATGTGCAAGGCTTCGGCATCGGGCGGCCGATGCCGTTTGCGGCGACGCTGGAGTGGCTGGCGGCCCACAAGGCGCACCCCCGCCTTGTCTGGCAACCCGACCAGACCGGCGCCCGGCGCGGCGGCGGGGCAAAGGCCTGACCGATCAGTCCAGCAAACGCGCGCGCAAGCTGCCGATGGCGTCGGCGCCCAGCCCGAGCGCACCCAGCATGTAGCCTTCCGGCCCGCCCCAGTCGGTGTCGAGCCGGTCCCAGAACGCGCCCAGATAGCCCGGGTCGGCCGCCAGCAAGGGCGCCAGCATCGGTTCGGGCGGGGGCTTCCGGTCGGCGTTGCGCGCCGCCAGCGCGGCAAAGATCGCCGGTCGCGCCGCGTTCGAGGCGACATAATCTGCCTGGATCGCCGCCCGCGGCACCCCAAGGGCGGCCAGCAGCAGCGCGACGGCGACCCCGGTGCGGTCCTTGCCGATGGCGCATTGCACCATCAGCCCGCCGCGGCAGGCCAGCGCGGCCTGAAACACCCCGCTGAGCGCCGGCGCAAAGCTTTCGGGCATGGCCGCATAGGTCGACAGCATCGCGGCGCGCACATCCTGCGGCCGCGCGGCCGGATCGCCCACCACGCGCAAGGCCAGCGTCGGGTCGCCTTCGGGCGCGGGCAGGGCCGGGGCAAAGCCGGCCGCCACAAGGGCCGAAGGCTCGCGCGCCTGTTCCTCGGCGCTGCGCAGGTCGCAGACCGAAACAAGGCCCAGCAGGCGCAGGGTTTCGGCGGTGTCGGGCGCAAGGCCGGGTGAGTGGCCGGCCCGGAACAGCCGGCCCGGACGCAGGCGGCGGCCACCATCGCCCGGCAAGCCGGCCAGCGACCGGAAGTTCAGCAACCCGGTGCCGGAACCGGGGGTGGTTTGCCGCAGACCTTCGGGCAAGGCAGAAAAGGATTGGTTCACGATGCGCCTGTTGGCAGTGTAAATCCCGAACAGCATTTCCCTGAATTGCAGATAAATCAACCGATTCGCGCTATGCGTGTATTTCTGCGCAGCAGCATCGGCGCGGCCCGGGTCTGGCCAAGCCCGGCAAAGCCGATTATCAAGGGCCATTCGACCAGGACAGGACCGACGGATGAACGAGGCGCGCGGCCGGGTGACGAAAGACGGCATCCGCATCTACGAACCGGCAGATTTCGCAGGCATGCGCGCCGCAGGGCGCATTGCCGCCGAAATCCTGGACGAGGTCGGGCCGCTGGTGCGCCCCGGGGTGACGACCGCCGAGCTGGATGCCTTCATCGCCGAACGGGTGACGGCGAAAGGCGCGATCAGCGCGACGGTGGGCTATACCCCGCCCGGACGCGACCCCTACAAGCATGCCTCGTGCATTTCGGTGAACGATGTGGTGTGCCACGGCGTGCCCGGCGGCAAGATTCCGCGCCGCAAGGACAACGTGCTGCTGGACGGCGACATCCTGAACATCGACGTGACGGTGATTCTGGACGGCTGGTTCGGCGATACCAGCCGGATGTATGTCGCCGGCACGGCCAAGCCCTATGCCCGCCGGCTGATCCAGGTGACGCATGACGGGCTGATGCGCGGCATCGCGGCGGTCAAGCCGGGCAACACCTTCGGCGACATCGGCGCGGCAATCCAGGCCTATGTGGAGCTGGCGCGGATGAGCGTCGTGCGCGACTTTTGCGGGCACGGCCTGGGGCGGGTGTTCCATGCGCCGCCGAACGTGCTGCACTATGGCCGCCCCGGCACGGGCGCCGTGCTGGAACCGGGAATGTTCTTTACCATCGAACCGATGGTCAACCTCGGCCGTCCCGAAACCCGGGAACTGTCCGACGGCTGGACGGCCGTGACCCGCGACGGCAAGCTTTCGGCGCAATACGAACATTCGGTCGGGGTGACCGAAGACGGGGTGGAGATCTTTACCCTGTCTCCGGCGGGGCTTTTTGCGCAGGCGCTGGCCTGATGCTTTCGTCCTTGAGCAGCATCAGCAAGGCAAGGATCGTCAGCCCGATGCCCCCCAGCACCATCGCCGGCGGCGGGTTGCCCCCCAGCGCCAGTTCCCAGCCGATCACCCAGCTGGGCACCAGGTAGGTATAGGCCATGACCTTGGCGCCCGGCAACCGCTGGCTGGCGAAGGCCAGCAGAAAGGCCGTGGCCCCCGAGGCAATGAAGGCGACGTAGAGGATGGTGACCCAGACCAGCGGGCCAAGCGCCGACCAGTCGGTGTGCAGGGCCGGCCCGAGACCCCAGGGCAAGAGCGTGACGAACCCCCCCGCCAGCAGCAGCGTGGTGGCGACCAGCTGCGGCTCGCCCCGGTTGGTCAGCTTCATCGCGGCCGGCAGTGCGGCGTGCACGATGCATCCGAGGAAATAGATCGCCTCGCCCCGGCCGACCTCGAACCGCAGGAATGCGGTCAGATCGGCGCGGAAGATGACCCAGAGCGCCCCCGCGGCCCCCACTGCCAGCGCCAGCGCCATGCGCGGCGTGGTGACCTGGCGCAGCAGCAGCCAGCCGAAACCGGCCGAGAGCAGCGGCGAAAGCGTGAAAACCGCCGCGGTGGAGACCGACGAGGCGGTCTTGAGCCCTTCGAACATCAGCACGAAGTAGATGGCGTAGATGCCGCCCAGCAGCCCCCAGCGCCAGGGCGCGGCCAGATGCGCGCGGCGAAAGCCGGGGCCGATCTGCGCCACCGCCGCCATGCCCGCCACCGCCAGCGCAAAGCGCACCAGCGTCAGCGCGGCGGGGTCGATCTGGTTGGCCACCCTTGCCCCGAGCGAGAACGACCCGGCAACCAGCGCCGAAAAGGCCAGCATCGCAAGGTGACCCTGCGCCGGCAGCGACAGCGATTTCATGCCGCAACCCCGGCCGAGGGGCCGGCCCCCACCCAGGACTTCGCCTCGGACTTCAGATGCGCGAGGAAGGCCTGGACCTTGGGGGTGCGGTGCAGGTCCACGTGGGTGACGAGCCACAGCGGCGCCTCCCATTCGGGTTGTGGGGGCATCGCCTGGACCAGATCAGGGCAGGTGGCCGCCTCGTGCAACGAGACGAAGCCGATGCCGACGCCGCTGCGGATGGCCGCCGTCAGGGCCGCGGCCTCGGTCGCGCGAAACACGATCAGGTCTTGCGGCACGTGTTGCGCCAGCCAGCGGTTGAAGGGCGCGCGGGCATGGTCGCCTTCGGTGCCGACGAAGCGGTGGCGGGCAAAGCCTTCGGGGCCCTGGGGCAACCCTTGCGATTCGGCATAGGCCCGCGAGGCGTAAAGCGCGGTCTGGATGACGCCGAAGGGTTGCACGACGTTGTCGGGGTCTTCGGGCACGCTGCCGGCGCGCAAGGCGACATGCGCTTCGCCGTATTCCAGCCGGAACAGCCGCGAATCGGTGAGGAAACGCACGGTCACCTGCGGATGGCGGGCCTGAAAGCCGGCCAGCACCGGCACCAGCAGCGGCGACATGCCGGTGATCGAGGTGACCACGAGGTCGCCGGCCACGTCCGAGCCCTGGCCGCGGATGCGCCCGGCCAGCTGGCCGAACTGGTCGGCGGCGCTTTCGGCGACCTTGAGCAGGTCGCGCCCGGCCTCGGTCGGGGTGTAGCCGCGCGAATGGCGCTGGAACAGTTTTGCGCCGAGGCGGCGTTCCAGCGCGTCGATGTGGCGAATCACGGTGGCGTGGTGAACGCCCAGCACCTCGGCCGCCCCGGAAACCGTGCCCAGCCTTGCGACCTGCCATGCGGTGCGCACTTCATCCCAGCTGTCCAAATCGCTTGTCCTGTTGTGATCGGAGCCGGTGGCAGGGTGGCCTTGTCGGGCGGCGGCTGCAAGGGGGCAGGGGCTTGCAGCGCCCGGCCAACCGCCTAACCTGCGCCAATCGTGAAGGGAGAGGTGCGATGACCATTCATATCGGGGCAAGTCCGGGCCAGATCGCGGAAACCGTGCTGATGCCGGGCGACCCCTATCGGGCGCGCTGGGCGGCGCAGACGTTCCTGCAAGGCGCGGAATGCGTGAACGAGGTGCGCGGGATGCTGGGCTATACCGGCACCTGGCGCGGGCACCGGGTGACGATCCAGGCGCATGGCATGGGGATGCCCTCGGTTTCGATCTATGCCAACGAGTTGATCCGCGATTACGGCGCGCAGACGCTGATCCGCATCGGCAGCGCCGGGGCGATGCAGCCGCATGTCGGCCTGCGCGACATCGTGCTGGCGCAGGGGTGCAGCACGCTGGGCAGCCCGTCGCGCAGCATCTTGCGCGAGTTGAGCTTTGCCCCGATGGCGGATTTCGGCTTGCTGGCGGCGGCCCATGCCGCAGCGCTGCGGCGCGGGGCGGCGGTGCATGTGGGGGGGATCTATTCCTCGGACACGTTCTATGACGAACGCAAGGATCTGTGGGAGCAGTTGCAGCGCCACGGCTGCCTGTGCGTGGAAATGGAGGCGGCCGAGCTTTACACCCTGGCGGCGCGCCACGGGCGGCGCGCGCTGGCGGTGCTGACGATGTCGGACCACATCCTGACCGGCGAGGCCATGACCTCGGCCGAGCGGGAAACCGGGTTCGGTGCGATGGTGGAACTGGCGCTGGAGGCGGCCTTTGGCTGATGGCGCGGGGCGGAGGCCCCGGGGAGGGCTGTCTGCCCTCCCCGGACCCCACCCGAGGATATTTCGGTCAAGGTGAAGATCAGCCTTTCTTGCGGCTGATCCTTGGTTCTTCGCCGCGCAGCAGGCGGCGGATGTTGGCGTCGTGGCGCACGAAGATGAGGGCGGCGAGCAGGATGGTCAGCGCCGAAAGGTCCGGGCGGCCCAGAAGGACCGCGGCCACGGGCGACAGTGCCGCGGCAACCAGCGCCGACAGCGAGGAGATGCGGGTGAGGGCTGCGGTCATGAGCCAGAGCGCGCAGGCGGCAAGCCCGACCGGCCAGAACAGCGCGAGCAGCGTGCCGAGGCAGGTCGCAACGCCCTTGCCGCCCTTGAACCCCAGCCAGATCGGGAACAGGTGGCCGAAGAACGCCGCGGCACCGGCGATCTGGGCCGCATCCTCGGCCGCCAGCCAGCGCGCCAGCAACACGGCGATGCCGCCCTTGCCGGCGTCGAGCACGAGGGTAAGGAAGGCGGCCGGCTTGTTGCCGGTGCGCAGCACGTTGGTGGCGCCGATGTTGCCCGAGCCGATCTTGCGCAGATCGCCAAGACCGAACAGTCGGGCCATGACGATGCCGAAGGGCACCGAGCCGAGCAGGTAGCCGAACACGGCGGCCGCCGCCAGAAGCGGCAGGGAGGAGGTGATGTCAGGCATGGGAACCCTCGTGTCGGAAAACGCGCGTGCCGCCGACCCAGGTGCCCAGCACGCGGCCTTGCAGGCGGGCGCCGTCGAACGGCGTGTTCTTGGATTTCGAGCGCAGCTTGAAACGGTCGAGCACGAAGGGCGTGTCGGGATCGAACAGCACCAGGTCGGCCGGGGCGCCCGCCGCCAGGGTGCCGCCCGGCAGGCCGAGGCGCCGGGCCGGATTGAGCGACATGGCCCGCCAGAGGCCCGGCAGGTCCATCGCGCCGGCGTGGTAAAGCCGCAGCGCCGCCGGCAGGAAGGTTTCCAGCGCCACGGCACCGGGGGCGGCTTCCTCGAACGGGAGGCGCTTGGATTCCTCGTCGGCGGGGGTGTGCATGGAGCAGAGCACGTCGATCAGGCCCGAGGCCAGCGCCTGAACCACCGCGTTGCGGTCGTCTTCGGAGCGCAACGGCGGGGTGAGCTTGAAGAAGGTGCGGTAATCGCCGACGTCGTATTCGTTCAGCGTGACGTGGTGGATGGAGACGCCCGCGGTCACGTCGAAGCCGTTGGCCTTGGCGCGTTCCAGGGCCGGCAGGCTGCGGGCCGAGGTGATCTGGTCGGCGTGGTAGCGGGCGCCGGTCATTTCCACCAGGGCGATGTCGCGGTCGAGGCCCATGCGTTCGGCCAGGGGCGGCACGCCGGGCAAGCCGCGGAGCGAGGCGAACTTGCCCGAGGTGGCGGCGGCGCCGCGCGACAGGCCCGGTTCCTGCGGGTGGCCCACCACCAGCGCGCCGAGGCTGCGGGCATAGGTCAGGGCGCGCGACAGGACCTTGGTGTCGGTGGTGACGTGGTCGGCATCCGAAAACGCGACGGCGCCGGCATCCATGAGAAAGCCGATCTCGGTCATCTCGCGGCCCTGGCGGCCCTTGGTCAGCGCGGCCATGTGGCGGATGCGCACGGGGGCGGCCTCGGCGGCGCGGCGGGTGACGAACTCCAGCAGTTCGGGCGTGTCGATGGCGGGCAGGGTATCGGGGCGCGCGATGAGGGTGGTGACGCCGCCGGCAGCCGCGGCAAGGCCGGCCGAGCGGAACGATTCGCGGTGGCGTTCGCCGGGTTCGCCGATCTTGACGCCCCAGTCGACGATCCCGGGCGCCAGGCAGCGGCCGCCGCAGTCGATCACCTCGGCGCCGTCGGGCGGGGCGGCATCGCGCGCGACGATGCGGCCGGCGGCGACCGTGAGGCTGCCGGGTTCGTCGGTGCCGGTTTCGGGGCAGATCAGGCGGGCGTTGGCGAAGTGGGTGGTCATGGGTTGGGATCCTTGGGGCCGCTCAGCCCGCCATCAGCACGAAGGCCACGGTGAACAGGGCGATGAACACCAGCACCGCCAGCGCCACCATGCCGCCGGCGCGCATGTCCGATTTCGAGGGCTTGCGGTCAGGGTCGGGGGTCATGCGCGGGCGCCTCGGGCACGGTCTATGGCGGCAACGGTCGCGGTGGGGTCGGCGGGGTATTTCACCAGGTGCTTGTCGCCTTGCCGGGTGACGAGCTGCACATCGCCGAAGAACGGCTGCACCGTGACGAGATCGGGCAAGGCAAAGGCGCGCCCGCCGGGCAGGATCAGGCGCCGGTCGGTCAGTTGCCAGCGCAGCGCCAGAACCTCGGACGCAAGATACCAGCCGCGCAGCCCCACGGCCAGCGCAGCCCCCACCGGGCCGGCCCAGGGCGCCGGGTTGCCGATGAACCACAGCACCGCCCCGGCGCCGAACCCCAGCACCACCGCCATCACCAGATGCCCGCGCCAGTAGGTGGCGCGGTCGGCGCGGAATTCGGCCAGCAGCCTTTCGCCCGGCAGCCTGTCCAGCCCGCCCTGGGGCACGAATTCAGGCATGGGTTTCCCCCACGATCTGCCGCCCGCGTTCCGACCGCAGGTTGCGCGCCAGCAGGTCCATGCAGGCCATGCGCACCGCGACGCCCATTTCCACCTGTTCCTGGATGACCGAGCGGTTGATGTCGTCGGCGATTTCGCCGTCGATCTCCACGCCGCGGTTCATCGGGCCGGGGTGCATGACGATGGCGTCGGGGCGGGCATGGGCCAGCTTTTCGGCATCGAGCCCGTAGCGGTGGTAGTATTCGCGTTCCGACGGGATGAAGCCGCCGTCCATGCGTTCTTTCTGCAGGCGCAGCATCATCACCACATCGGCGCCGGCAAGCCCCTTGCGCATGTCGTCGTAAAGCTCGCAGCCGAAGTCCTGCACGCCGGCGGGCATCAAGGTGGGCGGTGCGATAAGGCGGATGCGGTTTTCCATCTTGCCCAGCAGGATCAGGTTGCTGCGCGCCACGCGGCTGTGGGCGATGTCGCCGCAGATGGCGACGGTCAGCCGCTGGATGCGGCCCTTGGCGCGGCGGATGGTCAGCGCATCGAGCAAGGCTTGCGTCGGGTGTTCGTGCCGCCCGTCGCCGGCGTTCAGCACCGCGCAGTTGACCTTGGAGGCCAGAAGGTTGACCGCGCCGGAACTCGGGTGGCGCACCACCAGCAGGTCGGGGTGCATGGCGTTCAGCGTCAGCGCGGTGTCGATCAGGGTTTCGCCCTTTTTCACCGAGGATTGCGCCACGGCCATGTTCATCACATCGGCGCCCAGCCGCTTGCCGGCCAGCTCGAAACTGGCCTGGGTGCGGGTCGATGCCTCGAAGAACATGTTGATCTGCGTCAGCCCGGCCAGCGCGTCGGACTGCTTGACCATGCGGCGGTTGAGATCGACGTAGCGGTCGGCCAGATCGAGAATGGTGACGATTTCGGCGGGCGACAGATGCTCGATGCCCAGAAGGTGGCGTTGGCGGAAGGGCATCGGCGGGCCTCCTGACTGGGGATTGCGGTGCTTATAGGGGGCAGGGGGGCGCCGGGCAACCGGCCAAAACGCCCCATTCCCCCGGCCGCGGCTTTGGCTTAGGCTGGCGGCATGACCCTGGCCCTGGACCCCCGCCTGATTGCCGCCTTGCTGGAATGGCAAGCCGAACTCGGCGCCGACGAGTGTATCGGCGACGCTGGCGTGGACCGTTTTGCCGCCAGCGCCCCCCCGGCCCCGGCGGCCGTGGCGCCGTTGGCGCAAGCGGCCGCCCCGGTTGCCCCGATGGCGGCGGCAGACCCGGTGGCCGAAGCGCAGGCGCTGGCCGCGCGCGCGGGCACGCTGGCCGAGCTTGCAGCGTTGCAGGCCGCGTATCCGCATTGCGAATTGCGCAAGGGGGCGCGCAACTTCGTGTTTTCCGACGGCAATCCGGCGGCCCGGGTGATGCTGCTGGGCGAGGCGCCGGGCGACAACGAGGACCGGCAAGGCAAGCCCTTTGTCGGCCCCGCCGGGCAGCTGCTGGACCGGATGCTGGCCGCGATCGGGCTGGACAGGGCCGCCCCCGACCCGGCCCGCGCCGTCTACATCGCCAATGTCCTGCCCTGGCGGCCGCCTGGCAACCGCGACCCCGAGCCCGCCGAGGTGGCGATGATGCTGCCCTTCGTGCGCCGGCATATCGAATTGGTCGGGCCGCGGGTGCTGGTGCTGATGGGCAACCACGCCTGCCAGGCGATTCTGGGCCAGCGCGGCATCACGCGGCTGCGCGGGCAATGGTCCGAGGCGATGGGGCTGCCGGTCTTGCCGATGCTGCATCCGGCCTATCTGTTGCGCAACCCCTATGCCAAGCGCGACGCCTGGGCCGACTTGCTGGAGTTGCAGGAAAGACTGGAGGCAACATGAGCCGCATCGACGAAACGCGCGACTTCATTCCGGTGCGGATTGCCGTGCTGACGGTATCCGACACGCGCAGCCCGGCCGACGACCGTTCGGGCGATACGCTGGTCGAGCGGCTGACCGCCGCCGGGCATGTGCTGGCCGCGCGCGACATCGTGCGCGACGACCGGGCCGCGATTGCGGCGCAGTTGCGTGCCTGGGTGGCCGACCCGGGCATCGACGTGATCCTTTCGACCGGGGGCACCGGGCTGACCGGGCGCGATGTCAGCGTCGAGGCGCACCGCGACGTCTACGAAAAGGAAATCGAAGCCTTTGCCACGGTGTTCACGATGGTTTCGATGCAAAAGATCGGCACCAGCGCTGTGCAAAGCCGGGCCACCGGCGGGGTGGCGGGCGGCACCTATCTGTTTGCGCTGCCCGGCAGCCCCGGCGCCTGCCGCGACGCCTGGGACGAGATCCTGCGCTGGCAACTGGATTACCGGCACCGCCCGTGCAACTTCGTCGAGATTTTCCCGCGGCTGGAAGAACATCGCCGGCGCAAATAGCGACGGAAGCGGCGGGCCGCGGCGTTCGATGGCAAGGCTGCCCGGTGCGACGGGTGGCGCAGGAGCAAGGCAGGCATGCGGTTCGTGATGCGTTCGGTGGTGGCCATCGGTCTGCTGGCCGTGACGCTGGCGGTGCTGGCGCTGGCCGGGCATACGGTGCTGACGGCCTTGCAGGCCCGTCAGGCCGAAAAGGCCGCACCGCGCGCGGCGCGCGAAAGGGTGTATGCGGCCACCGTGCTGCCGGTGCAGCCCGGCCGCGTGACGCCCGAGATGCAGGTCTATGGCCAGGTCCGGTCGCGCCGGACGCTGGATCTTCGTGCCCCGCGCGCCGGGCGCATCGTCTGGCTGGCCGACGGGTTCGAGGACGGGGCCGAGGTGGCCGCCGGCCAGCCCCTGTTGCGGCTCGACCCGGCCGATGCGCTGGCCGCCCGCGATCTGGCGCTGGCCGACCGCGCCCGGGCCGAGGCCGATGCCCGCGATGCCGCCCGGGCGCTGGACCTGGCGCGCGCCGAACAGGCGCTGGCCGCAACGCAGGCCGACCTGCGCCGCGCCGCCGTGGCCCGCCAGCGCACCTTGCGCGACCGCGGCGTTGGGTCGGATGCGGCGCTGGAAACCGCCGAACTGGCGTTGCAGCAGGCCGAGCAGGCCGTGCTGACCCGCCGGCAGGCGGTGGCGGCCGCCGAATCGCGGGTGGATCAGGCCGCCGTGGCCTTGCAGCGGCTGGCGATCACCCTGGCCGAGGCGGAACGCGCCTTGGCCGAAACCGAGGTCGTGGCCGGCTTTGCCGGGCGGCTGTCCGGGGTGGCGGCGGTTGCGGGCGGCCTTGTCGGGCAGAACGAGCGGTTGGGCCAGATCATCGACCCGGCGCAGCTCGAGGTGGCGGCGCGGGTCTCGACGGCGCAATACGCGCGGTTGCTGGACACCACGGGCAACTTGCGCCCCGAGGCGGTGACCGTGTCGCTCGAGGTGGCAGGCGCTGAGATCTCCGGGACCGGCCGGTTGTCGCGTAGCGCGGCCACGGTGGGCGAAGGGCAATCGGGCCGCATGATCTATGCCACGCTGGACAGCGCCCCCGGCCTGCGCCCGGGCGATTTCGTGACGCTGCGCGTGGCCGAACCGCCGCTGGACGGCGTGGTCGGCCTGCCGGCCTCGGCGCTTGGCGCGGATGGCACGGTGCTGGTGCTGGGGCCCGAGGACAGGTTGCAGGCCGTGCCCGTCGTGCTGGAACGCCGGCAAGGCGACCGGGTGATCTTGCGCGCCGATGGGTTGGCCGGGCGCGAGGTGGTGGCCGAACGCTCGCCCCTGCTGGGGGCGGGCATCCGGGTGCGCCCGGTGCGGCCCGAGGCGGCGGCGCCTGCTGCGGCCGTGCCCGATCTGGTCGACCTGACGCCGGAACGGCGGGCCGCGCTGATTTCCCTGGTCGAGCGCAACACGCGGATGCCGCCCGAGGCGCGGACCCGTCTGCTGGAACAACTGGCGCAAGACCGCGTGCCGGCGCAGCTGATCGCGCGGATCGAAGCGCGGATGGGGGGCTAGGCGGTGGCGATGCGCAGCCTGCCGCAGGCGCGAGGCGTGTTGTCGCATTTCGTGCGGCACCGGACCCTGGCGAACCTGCTGCTGGTGCTGATGGTGGTGGCTGGCCTCGCTGCCGGCACGCGGATACGGGCGCAGTTCTTTCCCGATACGGTGGTGGGCGATGTCGTGGTCACGGTGGCCTGGCCCGGTGCCGGCCCCGAGGAGGTGGACCGCGCCATCGTGCAGGTGCTGGAGCCGACCTTTCTGACCGTGGAAGGCGTCACCGAAACGGCCTCACGCTCGCGCGAGGGGCAGGCGGTGGTCACCGTCAGCTTCGAACCGGGGTGGGACATGGCCCGCGCCACCGACGATGTGCAGGCCGCGGTCGATGCCGTGCGGACCCTGCCGGCCGAGGCCGAACGGCCCGAGGTCCGGCGCAGCGTCTGGCGCGACCAGGTGACGGATGTGGTCATCAGCGGCCCGTTGCCGCCCGCCCAGCTGGCGCAACTGACCGACGAGTTCACCGCGCGGCTCTTTGCCGCCGGCGTTACCCGCACCACCATCCGTGGCATCGCCGCGCCGCAGACCGTGGTGACGGTGCCGACGACGGCGCTGATGCGCCACGACGTGACGCTGCGCCAGATCGCCGATGCCATCGCCGCCGAGGTGCGCGCCAATCCCGCCGGCGACGTGACCGGCGGTGCCGCCCGGGTGCGCAGCGGGGCCGAACGCCGCAGCCCCGACCAGATCGCGGCCATCGTGCTGCGCCGCGGCCCGGATGGCAGCACCCTGACCATCGGCGATGTTGCCGGCATCGAGGTGCTGGGGCCGGATCGGCGGGTGGCGTTTTTCGTCGGCGACGACCCGGCGATCACCGTGCGGGTCGACCGGGCCGATTCCGGCGATGCGATCGCGATGCAGGCGCAGGTGCAGGCGGTGGCCGATGCGATGCAGCTGACCGTGCCGCAAGGCGTGCAGGTCCAGCTTGTCCGCACCCGGGCCGAGGCGATTTCCGACCGCCTGAAGCTGTTGCTGGACAATGGCCTGATCGGCCTGGCGCTGGTGCTGGTGTTGCTGTTCCTGTTTCTGAACGCGCGCACCGCGTTCTGGGTGGCGGCGGGCATTCCGGTGGCTATGGCTGCCGCGGTGGCGATCATGTATGCGGGCGGCCAGACCATCAACATGATGTCGCTGTTCGCACTCATCATCATGCTGGGAGTGGTGGTCGACGATGCCATCGTGGTGGGCGAACATGCCGATTTCCGCGCCCGCACCCTGGGCGAACCCGCCGTCGCGGCGGCGGAAAACGCCGCGATCCGCATGGCGGCGCCGGTCTTTGCCTCGACCCTGACCACGGTGATCGCCTTTGCCGGGTTGCTGGCGGTGTCGGGCAACTTCGGCAGCCTGGTTGCGGCGATTCCGTTCACGGTGATTGCGGTGCTGCTGGCCTCGTTGGTCGAGTGTTTTCTGATCCTGCCCAATCACATGGCGCATGCGCTGGCCGCGCAGGCGCGCGCGCGGTGGTACGACTGGCCGTCGCGGGTGTTCAACCGCGGGTTCGAGCGGGTGCGCGCCGCGCTGTTCCGGCCGCTGATCGCGCTGGTGGTGCGGGCGCGCTACCCGGTGCTGGCGCTGGCCGTGCTGGCGCTGGCCTCTCAGGTGGCGCTGTTCGTTTCGGGCGAGGTGAAATGGCGGTTCTTCAACGCGCCTGAACAGGGCTCGGTCACCGGCAATTTCACGATGGTGCATGGCGCCTCGCGCAGCGACACGCTGGCAATGATGCGCGAGTTGCAGCGCGCGACCGAGGCGGCCGCCGCGCAGCTGGAGGCCGAGCACGGCGTCTGGCCGTTGCGCCACGTCATCGCCCAGACCGGCGGCAACGCGGGGCGCGGCTTGCCCGGGGCCGAGGTCAAGGACGAAGACCTGCTCGGGTCGATCTCGATCGAGCTGGTCGACCCCGACCTGCGCCCCTTCAGCAGCTTCGAGTTCATCGCGGCAGTCGAAGCCGAGGTGCAGCGATTGCCGGGGCTGGAGGAGCTGAGCTTTCGCGGCGCCCGGTTCGGGCCGGCAGGCGATGCGCTGTCGGTGCAGCTGACCGGGGCCGAGGCGCCGGCGCTGAAGGCCGCGGCCGAGGCGCTGAAGACGGCGCTTGCGGTTTACCCCATCGTTTCGGCGCTGGAAGACAACCTGAGCTACGACAAGTCGGACCTTGTGCTGCGTCTGACCCCGCAAGGCGAAGCGCTGGGGTTCAGCGCCGATGCCCTGGGGCGAGCGTTGCGCGAACGGCTGAACGGGATCGAGGCTGCAACCTACCCCGACGGCGCGCGGTCTGCCGCGATCCGGGTGGAACTGCCCGATGCCGAACGCGCGGCAGACTTTCTGGAGCGTAGTCATCTGCGCGCCCCGGGCGGCGGCTGGGTGCCGCTGGCCGATGTGGTCTCGGTCGAGGCGCGCGCCGGGTTTTCGACCGTTCGCCGCGCGAACGGGTTGCGGCTGGTCACCGTGACCGGCGACCTGAGCGAAGACGACCCGGCCGCCGCCGCCGAGGTGCAGCGGTTGCTGACCGCCGAAATCCTGCCCCGCATCGCCGAGGAACACGGCGTCGGCTGGCGGTTGACCGGCCTGGCAGAGCAGGAGGGCAATTTCCTGTCGGATGCGGCGCTGGGGCTGATGCTGTGCCTGACCGGCATTTACCTGTGCCTCGCCTGGATCTTTGCCAGCTGGTCGCGGCCGTTGGTGGTGATGTCGGTCATCCCCTTCGGGTTGGTGGGTGCGATCTGGGGGCATTACCTGTGGGACGTGCCGCTGAGCATGTTTTCGGTGGTGGGCCTGATCGGCATGGCGGGAATCATCATCAACGATTCCATCGTGCTGGTTTCGGCGGTGGACGAACATGCCCGGACGCGGCCGTTGCACCGGGCGATCGTCGAGGGCGCGTCGGATCGCCTGCGTGCCGTGACCCTGACCACGCTGACCACGGTGCTGGGGTTGGCGCCGCTGCTTTATGAAACGTCGTCGCAGGCGCAGTTCCTGAAACCCACGGTCATCACCCTGGCCTATGGCCTGGGGTTCGGCATGGTTCTGGTGCTGCTGGTGGTGCCGGCGCTGATGGCGGTGCAGGCCGATGCGGGCCGGGCGTTCCGGTCGTGGCGCCGGGGGTTGCGCGCGGGGCGACGGCTGGGCGGGCTGGCAAGCGGCCTGACGGTGGGCGTGCTTGGGCTGTTTGCCGCGACGATGGGGTGGGTTCTGGCCACCGGCGGCTTGCCGCGCGGCTTGCAGGGTGCGCTGCCCGCATGGCCCCCGATGCAGGTGGCCGCGGCGCTGTTCCTGGGCGGCGTCGCGCTGCTGCTGGCGGCAGGTTTGCTGGTAGCAGCCGTCCGGCTCAGGGTGAAGGGCAACCGCTGATTTCCACCGCGCGGCCCTGGGCCAGAACCGAAATCGTCAGCCCGCCACGATCCAGCGCGAAGGGTTGCCGCGCCGGCCCGACCAGATCGGTTTCCGCCACCAGGCGGCGGCCTTCGCGGTGGCTCGTCGCCTCGGAGACCCAGACGGCAGGGTCGGCGGTTTCGATCACCACCACCTCGTCGGGGCCAAGCGGCGGCATGTCCAGTTCCGCGCGCAGACGCAAGCCGTCGGCCGAAGGCGCCACCGTGCAGCGGTGCGACCGCACCCCGGCTTCGCGCGCGGTGGCCGGGCGGGCCTTGAGTGCGCCGCGGATGGCGGCATCGTCCGGCCGGGCCGCCGCGCGCAGGTCGCCCGAAAGGGCAAGGCTGGCCGGCACGCAGATGTCGCGGCACACGCCCAGATCGACCTCGGTTTCCAGCCGCACGGGCTGGCCGGGCCGGTCGGGCCAGATCTCGACCGGCAGGACCAGTTCGCGCGCATAGCCGATGGTCTGCATGCCGTTGAACTGGAAGACCTGCGGTGTCGGCCAATGCAGCCGCACCGCCCGGATGTTTTCCGAACCCGACCAGTCGAATTCCGGAGGTATGCCGGCCTCGCCCGGGCTGCGCCAGTAGGTTTTCCAACCGGGCGACAGGCTAAGCCGGATCGCGGCCATGTGGGTGCCTTCGGCGGTGGTCCAGCCGGGCAGCAGTTCGGCCGACAGGATGTCGGCGACCGATTGCGCACGGGCCGGCACGGCGGCGCAGAGCGCAAGGGCGGCAAGGGCAAGGGGGCGGAGCATGTTGGGCAGCATGAGTATGCTTCTGGGTCTTGCGGACGCGGAATCAAAGTCACATTCCGGCGATGCCCGCGCGAGGGTGGCTTGCGTGCAACGCCCCGAGGGGCCACCCTGCACGCAACCCGCAGCCGGAGCGCCATGACATGAACCTGAGCGGCAAGATCCTGATCGCCATGCCGGGGATGGGCGATCCGCGATTCGAGAAAAGCGTGGTGCTGCTGTGCAGCCATTCGGCCGAGGGCGCGCTGGGCTTGATCGTGAACAAACCCATGCCCGATCTGGGGTTTCCGGCGCTGTTGGATCAGATCGGCATTGCGACGGGCCCCGCGGTGCGAGAGGTGCCGGTGCATTTCGGCGGCCCGGTCGAACCGGGCCGCGGCTTTGTGCTGCATGGGGCCGACTGGCGGGCCGCGGCGGGCACGATGGAGGTGCCCGGCGGGCTGGCGATGACCGCGACGCAGGAGGTTCTGGTAGCCCTGGCGCAGGGGCAAGGGCCCGCGCAGGCGCTGCTGGCGCTGGGCTATGCCGGTTGGGGGCCTGGCCAACTGGAATCCGAGATTGCACGAAACGACTGGCTGACCTCGGATGCGGCGGCGGACCTGATCTTTGCCAGGGACAATGCCGCCAAATGGTCGGGCGCGCTGGCGCGGATGCGAATCGACCCGCTTACCCTGTCGGCAGCGGCCGGTCGGGCGTGACCCAGCGCTCGTGCGGCACCCGGGCCAGCACCAGCACCGACACATCGGCAACCCCCGCCCCCCGCAAGGCATCGGCCGCAGCGGCCAGCGTGGCGCCCGAGGTCATCACATCGTCCACCAGCAGCACATGCCGGCCCCGGGCCTGCGCGATGCGGCGGGGGTGCGGGCGCAGGGCGCCGGCCAGGTTGGCAAAGCGGGCGTCGCGGCCCCTGCCCTCCTGGCTGGGGGTGGCGCGGTCGCGGACCAGCAGATCCGGCACATGCGGCAAGCCCGTCACCCGGGCTACCCGCGCCGCCAGCAGCGCCGACTGATTCGCCCGCCGCTTGAGCAGCCGCAACCAGTGCAGCGGGATCGGCGCCACCACCATGCCCGGTTGCAGGATCGGCGCGGCGGCGCGGGCCAGCCAATCGCCCAGCGGGCGCGCAAGGTCCAGCCGGTCGCCATGCTTGAACTGCAGGATCATCCGCCGGGCGTTGCCGCCATAGACCAGGGCCGCCCGGCCGCGCGCCCAGGGCCGGGCGATGCGCAGGCAATCGTCGCACTGGACAAGGCCGGACTCCTCTTGCCCCGGCAGCGGTTGGCCGCAGGTGTCGCACACCAGCCCGGCCACGAACGGCGTGTCGCGCCAGCAAGGGCCGCACAAGGCGAAGTCCTGTTCGACCGGCGCTTCGCAGCACAGGCATCGCGGCGGGTAGATCGCCCGAACCAAGTCTTGCAATCGCATGTCGCCCCCCTATGGTCCGGCGCATGACCGCACCGCCGCTGACCGATACCGCCGCCCTTGCCCGCCAACGCGCCCGCGCCGCCCGCGCGCCGGCGTTGTTCCTGCACGAGATGATCGCCGACGAGCTGCAGGATCGCCTTGCCGAGGTTAACAGGACGTTTACGGAACCGGCGATCGTTACCGCCTTTCCGCAGGTCTGGCAGGGTCGGATGCCGCAGGTGCGGATGGTGGCGGAGGCCGAGGTGCTGGATCTGGCGCCCGAATCGCACGACCTGGTGCTGCATGTGCTGGGGCTGCACTGGGCCAACGACCCGGTCGGGCAGATCATCCAGTGCGCCCGCGCGCTGCGCCCGGACGGGTTGTTCATCGCGGCGCTGTTCGGCGGCCAGACCCTGCACGAGTTGCGTGCAGCCCTGGCGCAGGCCGAATCGGACGTGACCGGCGGCCTGTCGCCGCGCGTGCTGCCGATGGGGGAAATCCGCGACCTGGGCGGGTTGTTGCAACGCGCCGGCCTCGCGCTGCCGGTGGCCGACAGCCAGACCCAGCGCGTCAGCTACCGCGATGCCTTTCACCTGATGCGCGACCTGCGGGCGATGGGCGAAACCAATGCCCTTTCGGCGCGGCTGCGCCGGTTTACCGGGCGCGCGGTTATGGGCCGGGCGGCCGCCCTTTACGCCGACCACTTCCCCGAGCCCGAAGGCCGGATTCGCGCCACGTTCGAGACCGTGTTCCTGACCGGCTGGAAACCGCACGACAGCCAGCAGAAGCCGCTGCGCCCCGGCTCGGCGGCTGCGCGGCTGGCCGATGCGCTGAACGCACGCGAAGGCATCCTGCCGCAGGGTGATTGACCCCGGCGCAAATGGCCTTATCTGACGTGCGAGTCACGCGCCGTTCGGCGCCCGTTCCGCCTGTTCGCCAGAAGGATCCGCCATGCTCGATGCCAAGGCCAGCGACCTGGGCCGCCTTGCCCATGCCCCCGCCGATCATCCCGCCGTGCCGCGGGCGCGGATCGGCGTGTTGCTGGCCAATCTCGGCACGCCCGACAACTACGATTACTGGTCGATGCGGCGCTATCTGAACGAGTTTCTGTCGGACAAGCGGGTGATCGATTTTCCGGCCTGGAAATGGCAGCCGCTGCTGCAACTGGTGATCCTGACCAAGCGGCCCTTCACCAGCGGCGCGAACTACAAGCAGATCTGGAACCACGACAAGGGCGAAAGCCCGCTGATGACCATTACCAAGGCCCAGACGGCGCGCATCGCCGAAGCCTTGAACGCGCGGCACGGCGATACGCTGATGGTCGATTTCTGCATGCGCTACGGCAACCCTTCGACCCGGTCCAAGGTGCGGCAGATGGTGGCAGCCGGCTGCGAAAAGATCGTGTTCTTTCCGCTGTATCCGCAATACGCCGGGGCCACGACCGGAACCGCGAACGACGAGTTCTTTCGCGCGCTGATGGCCGAAAAGGCACAGCCCGCAGCCCGTACCGTGCCGGAATACTTCGAGCATCCCGCCTATATCGAGGCGCTGGCACAATCGGTCGAGCGCGCCTATGCCGGGCTGGAGCGGCGCCCCGATGTTCTGGTGGCCAGCTATCACGGCATGCCGAAGCGGTATCTGATGGAAGGCGACCCCTACCATTGCAAGTGCCAGAAAACCTCGCGCCTGCTGCGCGAGCGTCTGGGCTGGGACAAGGGCGAGATCGTGACCACCTTCCAGTCCGTTTTCGGACGCGAGGAATGGTTGCGGCCCTATACGGTGGATCATGTCGCCGAACTGGCGAAACAGGGCAAGAAGAACATCGCGGTGATCGCGCCGGCGTTCTCGGCCGACTGCATCGAAACGCTGGAGGAAATCCAGGGCGAGATCTGCGAGGCGTTCGAGCACGCGGGCGGCGAAACCTTCACCTATATCCCCTGTCTGAACGACGATGCCGCACATGTCGCGGCGTTGGTGCAGGTGATCGAGGACAACCTCAAGGGCTGGCTCTGAGCCGGCCCGGCCACACCGCCAGATGCCGGAATGCAAAAAGGGCGCCCGAAAGGCGCCCTTTTCACATGACTTGCGTCAGATCACTTCGCAGCGGCAGCAGCGATGATGACCAGCAGCAGCAGCGGGACCAGGATGCCCGACGACGACGAGGTCGCAGCGGCAACGACCGGCGGCTCGACCTGGGGCTGAGCCAGACCGCCAGCGAAAGCGGACGAAGCGGCCAGCGACAGGGCAGCAGCGAGAGCGAGTTTCTTCATGGTAACCTCCAGATAGACCCGCCACCTGTTGAATGAGGGCAGCAGCGGGCGCGAACAAGATGCCTCGTGAGCCCATTCCTAACCATCGCTTACCGCAAAACGCAACGGGGGAAAGCGCTTGGCTTGTGGCATTCGGGCAACGTTGTCAAATCAGCAACACCTGCGTCCCGACCTTGGCCATTTCGTAGAGTTCCTCGATGTGTTCATTGAAAAGACCGACGCAGCCGTTCGACGAACGGCGGCCGATCTTGCGCGTATCGTGCGTGCCGTGGATTCGGTAATAGGTCCAGCTCAGGTGCAGCGCGCGTGTGCCCAGCGGGTTGTCGGGGCCGGGTCCGATGAAATCGGGCCATTCGGGGTTGCGCTGTTTCATGGCGGGTGTGGGGCGCCAGCTGGGCCGCGGATCCTTCAGCACCACGCTGGTTCGGCCGCGGCGGGTCAGATCCTCGCTCAGCGGAACCGAGGTGGGATAGAGGCGGTAGATCGTCTGGTCTTCGGACCAGAAGTGCAGCGCGCGCGACGTCAGGTCCACCAGAATCGCGCCGTTCTTGAGGTTGTCGAAGTAGGGTTGCCATTGCAGCGTGCGGAAGCTGGACATGTTCCGACGCACGGCGCTGCCGGCGATGCCCTCCATTTCCGTGGTGCCCGAGGTCTGGGCCAGGGCGGGGGCGGCCAACGTGGCAGCGGCGGTGCCAAGGAACAGGCGACGGCTGATGCGGGTGGCGCTGTCGTTCGACATGCAGCGTTCCTTCCGGTTTACAGGTGAACAGGATTTTGCCGCTGTTTACGCCTGCCCGGGCCGAACAGCAAATCAAACACCTGTAAGCGTCGCAGCCGGCAGCACACAGGGTCGTGTGCCCGCCTGCATTTGCCCCCGGTGCAAGGTTCATGTATGCCAGCGTCGCGAACCGTTCAAAGGTGGGTTGTCCATGCTGCGTCGTCCTGTGGTGCTTGCGCTGTGCGCGTCCCTCGTGCTGTCTGCCTGTGCCGCGGGTGGTGGCGGGCGGCTGGGGCCCGATGGCAAGCCGCTGCCGCAGGTCTACAAGATCGGTCCGGGCGATGTCGGGCGCCTGCAGCTGCGCATGAACGACTCGGTGAATGCGTTGCGGCAGGCGCGCGGGCTGGTGCCCTTGCAGTTGAATGCCAACCTGAACGCGGCCGCGGCCACGCATGCGCGCGACATGTCGGTGCAGAACCGGCCCTGGCACTTCGGGTCGGACGGGTCGTCGCCCATTCAGCGGGCGCAGCGGGTCGGGTATACCGGGCAGCTTCTGGGCGAGCTGATTTCGGAAACCTACGAAACCGAGCTGGAAACCCTGGCCGCCTGGATGGAAAACCCCGATACCCGGGCCATCCTGTTGCAACCCGAGGCGCGCGACATGGGCTTTGGCCTGTTCCAGGAGCAGAACGGCAAGATCTGGTGGACGCTGAACACCGGCGCCTGAGCCGGAGCGCCTATTCCGTGACGAGACCGACGACCGGGCCCATCGGAAAGCCGAAATCGTTGCGGCCCAGGTCCGGCGCGTAAAGCCGGGAAATGTTGCCATCGAAATACAGCGCCTGCGCAAGCCCCAGCCCGTCGCGGAACAGCCGTGCGAATTCGTGAAAGCTGACGCGACCGCGCGACATTGCGAACATCGCCCGGGTTCCGTCGGCGCTGACACCCACGCCGTTGCGCACATAGCGCGAGGCCGAATCGGGCAGGAAACGCGGGTGCAGCGCGCCGTCGATCACCAGCATTGGCCCGGATTGCGTGGCGTAGCGGCACCCTTGCGCCGCTTCTGCCCAGGCCCGCGATTCCTGAATCGTGAAGCGGCCGTCGTTGCGGATGCAGAACACCCCGTTCGGACGCATGCCGAAATTGCCCGGACCCGCGGCGGTGACCAGAGGCGCGATTTGCTGGCCGTTTTCGATGAACAGGCCAACCGGCCTGCGGTCGCGGTGATACATGCCCGCGTTCATCGCAAAGGCCAGCTTGCGGCCTTCGGCGGCCAGCATGGCGTCGATCCGGCCGAAACTGCCCAGCAGCGCGCCATCCGGGCCGTTCAGGAACAGCCGGACATCCTGGCCGGCCGTAACCTCGCAGACGATATGGGCTTGCCTGTCATGCGTGACCTCGCGACATGCCGCGTGGCCTGTGCCGGGACTCAGCACCGCCAGCAGCGCCAGCGCCAGCCTAGCGCGCGTCGTCATCGGGGTTGTCTGGGGCCGCCAGATCGCGCTGCACCTTTTCGTCGGCGAACAGGCGGCGGGTCTCGTCGAGCCGGTCGAAGGTTTCGTCGATGCGAAAGCGCAGGTCGGGCGCGAACTTCAGCGTCATCGCCTTGGCGACGTGGTGGCGCAACTCGCCCTTGTTGCGCGCCAGCGCGGCGATGGCGGCCTGCGCATCGCCACCGCCCAGCGGCATGACATAGCAGGTCGCGACCTTGAGATCGGGCGAGACCGACACCTCGCCGACCGTGATCGAGTGGCGGTTGAGGTCGGGGTCATGCACCTCGGCACGGTTCAGCACGTCGGACAACGCGCGGCGGATGAGTTCGCCGACGCGAAGCTGGCGTTGCGAAGGGCCGGAGCCTGTGGGGAAACGGTTTTGTGCCATGCGTTCCAGATAGGCGTTTCGGCGCCCCGCCGCAACGGGCCGCTTTGCATGTCGCGGCCCTGGACGCTATGACACCTCTGTGTGCGTGCGGCGCCAGCCGCCGGCACCTGCTACCCCGCGCGATCGCGGGTGGCGTCGCGCGGTAAGAACACAGGAGCGGACATGAGCGAACGGCCGGGTGTGGTGGTCACGGGGGCCTCGGGCCGCATGGGTCAGATGCTGGTCCGCCTGTTGCGGCAATCCGACAAGGCGCGCCTGATCGCCTGTGTCGAGCGCGCGGGGCACCCGTGGGTCGGGCAGGATATCGGCGCCTGTCTGGGCGGCGCCGACCTGGGCCTGCGTGTGACCGACGATGCGCTGGAGGCGTTTTCCCGCGCGCAGGCGGTGATCGACTTTACCGTGCCAGCCGCCACGGTCGAATTCGCGGCGCTGGCGGCACAGGCGCGGGCGGTGCATGTCATCGGCACCACGGGGCTCGAGGCGGCGCATCTGGCGCGGATTTCGGCGGCCGCACGGCATGCGGTGATCGTGCGGGCCGGCAACATGAGCCTGGGCGTGAACCTGCTGGTTCAGTTGACGCGCAAGGTGGCGCAGGCGCTGGATGCCGACTGGGACATCGAGGTGGTCGAGGCGCATCACCGGATGAAGGTCGATGCCCCTTCGGGAACGGCGCTGATGTTGGGGCAGGCGGCGGCCGACGGGCGCGGCGTGGTGCTGGACGAGGTGTCGGACCGCGGGCGCGACGGAATTACCGGGGCGCGCGGGCGCGGGATGATCGGCTTTTCCGCCATTCGCGGCGGCGACATCGTGGGCGAGCATGACGTGATCTTTGCCGCCGATGGCGAGAGGGTGGTGCTGCGCCATATCGCGACCGACCGGGCGATCTTTGCGCGCGGTGCGATCCGGGCTGCGCTGTGGGGTCAGGGGCGCAAGCCCGGCGAATACGACATGATCGACGTGTTGGGGCTGTGAGCATGCTGGCCTTGGTTCTGGTGCGGCCGGGGCGGTTCTATCGCGTCGAAGTGGCCGAGAACCTGTTCGGAGAATATTCGGTGCTGCGCGAATGGGGCCGGTCGGGGCGCAGGGCGCGGCCGTTGGTCGTGTGGTTTGCCAACCTGCGCGATGCGGTGGTGGCCGCCGAACGCTGGTGCCGGGGCGCCGAGCGGCGCGGTTTCGTCAAGGGAGAGGTGGCATGAGCGTGCATCTGTGGGTTCGGGCCGAACAGCGCCCCAACGAAGAGCGCGTGGGCCTGATGCCCGATGGCGCCGCGGCGCTGATTGCCGCGGGGTTCAGGGTCACCATCGAGGAAAGCCGCTCCCGCGCGGTGCCCCTGGCGGGCTATGTTGCGGCCGGCTGTGCCGTGGCGCCCGAGGGCAGCTGGCCCGATGCGCCGGCCGAGGCCATCGTCTTCGGGTTGAAGGAACTGCCCGAGGACGGCACGCCGCTGCGCCATCGTCACATCCTGTTCGGTCATGCCTACAAGGGGCAACCGGCGGGGCGGGTGCTGCTGGAGCGGTTCCGGGCCGGCGGGGGGGTGCTTTATGACCTCGAATCGCTGGTCGACGAGAACGGGCGGCGCCTGGCGGCCTTTGGCTACTGGGCCGGGTTCGCGGGGGCTGCCGTTGCGCTGAAGTGCCTTGCGGCGCAGCGGCGCGGCGGCATTTGCGGCCCGGTGGCGCGCTATGCGGGCCGGGCGGCGATGGTGGCGGATGTGGCGGCGGACCTTGCCGGGGCGCGCCCGCGGGCGATCGTGATCGGGGCGCTTGGCCGGGTGGGGACCGGGGCGGCAGACCTGTGCGAACAGGTCGGCCTGGCGGTGACGCGATGGGACATGGCCGAAACGGCGCATGGCGGCCCCTTCCCCGAGGTGCTGGCGCACGAGGTGTTTCTCAACTGCATTCTGGCGCGGCCCGGTTGCCCGGTGTTCGTGCCGGCGGATGCCGGCGCCGCACCGCGCGCCTTGCGGGTGATCGGCGACATCGCCTGCGACCCGACCAGCGACTTTTCCCCGATCAAGGTCTATGACCGCGTGACCGACTGGGCCGCGCCGGCCTTGCGGGTGCACGATGCCCCGCCGCTGGACGTGATGGCCATCGACAACCTGCCATCGCTGTTGCCGGTGGAGGCCAGCGAAGATTACGCCGCCCAGTTGCTGCCGGTGTTGCGCGGTCTGGACCGGATCGGGACCGGCGCCTGGGGGCGGGCGCGGGACGAATTCCTGCGCCACATGGGCTGAAACGGAACCGGGGGGCCGAAGCCCCCCGGAAAGCATGGCGTACGCCGGGCCGGATCACATCGGCGGCAGGATCACCGCGTCGATCACGTGGATCACGCCGTTGCTCGCTTCGATATCGGGCGTCACGACGTTGGCGGCATCCACCTTCACGCCGCCTTCGGTCATGATCGTCACTTCGGCACCCTGGACGGTTGCCGCCTTCATGCCGTTGCTCAGATCGGTGGACATCACCTTGCCGGGGACGACGTGATAGGTCAGCACGGCCACCAGCTTTTCCTTGTTCTCGGGCTTCAGCAGGTCTTCGACGGTGCCGGCCGGCAGGGCGGCGAAGGCTTCGTCGGTCGGTGCGAACACCGTGAACGGGCCCGCGCCCTTCAGGGTGTCGACCAGGCCCGCGGCCTGAACGGCGGCCACCAGCGTGGTGAAGCTGCCGGCGCCAACGGCGGTATCCACGATGTCCTTCGCGTGGTTGTCGGCCAGCGCGGGGGCAGCCAGGAAGGTCGAGGCGGTCAGCGCGAGGAAGGTTCTGCGGAACATGGGTATCTCCGTTTCCAGTCGATGCCATCAGGTGGCAACGGTGGGGTTACGGGCGATTTCTGCCGGCAGATCAGGCACAAAACCCTGTGAGGCGGCCTTGACCCAACCGTGCGGCGCGGCTTGGTGCGCGCGCGCCGCAGGTCAAGTCAGAGTTTTGTCAGCGCTTGTGAACGGGCGTTATCAATCGCCCGCAGCTTCGGCGACGATTTCGGCCAGCAGGGCCTGAACTTCCTGCATCGGGCCTTCGGGCAGGGCATCGAAGCCCAGCGTGATCTTGCCGGGGGCATCCGGCTGCTCCATCACCACGATGCCATAGGGGCAGAAGCGGATGTTGGCCGGGTCGGCCTCCATCATCTTGCGGCTCAGGGTGGCAGAACAGAACTGATAGACATTGGCAGCTGTAAACAGCGTGACGCTGCCGCCGACGTCGGCCCGGGTGCGTTCCAGCATGTCGCCGACGTGGCTGACATAGTCGATGACCAGTCCGCGCCCCACGATGGCGTTTTCCAGCGCGAAGGCGACATCGGCAAAGGACCCCTCGACGGTTCGGCTGATGAACTCTGCATGGGCGGGGGCCGCGAGGGCAAGCGAAGCGGCCAGCAAGGCGGATCGAAACATGGTGGGCCTCCGTCATAGACACGGAGTTGCACGATATGCTTTTTTCTGAATATGACCAGACCGGATTTTTCGGGTCACGTCCGCGTGACAGCGTGCAACGCATGGAAACTCGTGGAACGATCCTGGCGTAACATGCACGGATGCAAAGCGGAGACATGCCCATGCGACAGCCAAGCCCGACCGATCCGAAATGGTCCGATGTCACGCCTCGGTCCCTGTTTCTCGACCGACGCTCGCTCATGCTGGGCGCAGGGGCACTGGCGATGGCCGGCCCGGCCTTTGCCGCCGCCCCGTCGCGGTATTCGGTGACCGAACCGCCGACCGACCGCGAGGCGGTGACGAGCTACAACAACTTCTACGAATTCGGCTTCGACAAGGGCGACCCCAAGAAGCACGCCGGCAAGATGGCCGTCGATCCGTGGTCGATTCGCATCGATGGTCTGGTGGACCGGCCCGGCACCTACGATCTGGCCGACGTTATTAAGGACCAGCCGCTGGAAGAACGCATCTACCGGCTGCGCTGCGTCGAGGCCTGGTCGATGATCGTTCCCTGGATCGGGTTCGAGCTTTCGGGGCTGCTCGACCGGGTCGGCGTGCAATCCGGGGCCCGGTATGTGGCGTTTCAAACGTTGGCGGATCCGGCCGTGATGCCGGGGGTGCGGGCGCAGAACCTGAACTATCCCTATGTCGAAGGCCTGCGGCTGGACGAGGCCATGCACCCGCTGACGATTCTGGCAACCGGGCTCTACGGCGACCCGATGCCCAACCAGAACGGCGCGCCGATCCGGCTGGTCGTGCCGTGGAAATACGGCTTCAAGTCGATCAAGTCGATCGTGGCCATCCGCCTTGTGGCCGACGAACCCCCGACGACCTGGAGCCAGGCCCAGCCATCGGAATACGGGTTTTATGCGAATGTGAACCCGCAGGTCGATCATCCGCGCTGGAGCCAGGCCAGCGAACGGCGCGTGGGCGACGGGCTGTTTGCCAGGCGCCGCGATACGCTGATGTTCAACGGCTATGCCGACGAGGTGGCACAGCTTTACAGCGGCATGGACCTCGCGCGGTTCTACTGATGCCGCCTGTTGCGATGGTGCCGGCGGCACAGCGCCTGAACCGGGTGTTGCGCCGTGTGCCGACCGCGGTCGTGTGGCTGGGCGGGCTGCTGCCGGGGGCCTGGCTGGTCTGGCAGCTGGTCGAGGGGCGGCTTGGGCCCGACCCGTTGAAGCCTCTGGAGCACGGGCTTGGGTTGCACGGGCTTCAGTTCCTGATTGCGGCCCTGTGTATCACGCCGATTCTGCGCGCGACGGGGCTCAACCTGCTCCGGTTTCGCCGCGCGCTGGGGGTGACCGGG
This sequence comes from Gemmobacter sp., assembly GCF_046292685.1. Lineage (GTDB taxonomy): Bacteria > Pseudomonadota > Alphaproteobacteria > Rhodobacterales > Rhodobacteraceae > Wagnerdoeblera. The sequence goes on along the minus strand of NZ_JBKBQM010000019.1, from coordinate 641 downwards.
TTTGCCTATGCGCTGGCGCATCTGCTGGTCTGGCTGCTGCTCGACATGCAGTTGCGCTGGGACGAGATCCTGCGCGATCTGACCCGGCGCCCTTACATCATGATCGGGATGTTGGCCTTTGTGCTGCTGGTGCCGTTGGCCGCAACCAGCACCGATTCCGCCTTGCGCCGCATGGGGGCTGCAGCTTGGCGCAGGCTGCATCTTCTGGCGTGGCCGGCAACTCTGGCGGCGGCGATTCACTACATGATGGTGGTCAAGGCCTGGCCTCTACAGCCGATGGTTTACCTGGCGCTGGTTCTGGGGCTTCTGGGCGCAAGATTCGCCCGCATGTGGCGCTAGCGGGCCGGCACCGTAGCGGGGGCTGGCAAATCGTTGCCGCCAAGGTGCCGGAAAGGTTCGGAAATTTCACGAAGCACCAACCGCCGCGCAATTTTCGGGCTTTCTGCAGAAAAATGACTGTCTGATGAAATTTCCCTCTTGCGGCCCCCGAACGCTGTGGCTAAACACCCCCTCACCGAAGCGGCGGGGACGCAAGAAACCGCTGGGACGGGACGCGGAAGCGCGGTTGCATCTGGGGAAGGCGGTCGGGTTGGCCCATGGGTTTTGGGTCGGTTCGGTTGTTTTTGTTTTGGTGCGTGCTC
>NZ_JBKBQM010000018.1:0-52263 GCF_046292685.1 Gemmobacter sp. | reverse complement strand
GCAGCCATTCGCCGGGGTAGTCGATGATGTCCAGATGCACGCGCCGCGCGCCCGTCAGGCCCAGAAACCCCGAAGGCCGCAACCGGAACGACAGCCGCAGCTCCGAAATCGCCCGGGTCGATTCGGGCCAGCGCGGCGCCGGGCCGGTCAGCGCCGCGCGGTGGCCCTCGTAGTCGAAGCGCGGCACGGTGTCGTCGGGCTGCGGCTGCAACCAGGCTGCCTCGATCCGGCCTTCGGCCGCCGCGCGCATCTGCACCATGCGGTCGCGGTCCAGCAGGTTCGACACCAGCGAGGTGATGAACACCGTCTTGCCCGCCCGCGCCAGCCCCGTCACCCCCAGCCGGATCACCGGGTCGAACAGCGCCCCCGATACGGCCGAAAACCGCGTTTCCACCTCATGCGCCAGATCCTGCGCCAGTTCGGTCACGCCCATTCACGTTGCGTCCGGCCTGCCGGCGCCCTCATTTTCTGTCTCGAAATATCCCGGGGGTGCGGGGGCAGAGCCCCCGCTCCGGCCCTCGCAACATAGGCAGCGGCCGGGCGCGAAACCAGTCCCTCAACCCTCGGGGTGGTGCGGTGCCTTTCCCGACGGCGCGCGGTAGGGCCGCGTCACGTCCGACAGCATCAGGTTGACGCATTCCACCTCCATCCGCAGCGCGCCGTCGCCGGCCAGCACCACGACCAGCACCCCGGTTCCATCGGCACCTGGGGTGAACTCCAGCGCCAGCACCGACAGCACGGTATCCTTGTCGCCGGGGACGACGCCTTGCGCGGCCAGGCCGGTCACGTCCTGCACGGTCAGCACGGCGCGGACGCGCTCGTATGGGCGGCCGGCGCGTTCGGCGGCGGCGCGGTCTTCCCAGCGAAAGCGGTTCAGCAGCACATCCACCCGGCGCCCCTTGCGCGACCAGCGCAGATCGGCGGCGGTGAACACCGCGTCCTGCACCAGCGCCGAAATCACCGGCAGGTCGTCGGGCGCCAGCGCCACCAGCCGCAAGGGCCGCTCGGCCCCGTCTTCGAATCGCGCATCGGTCATTCCTGCACCCGTTCGATCACCGCGCCGCAGGCGCGCAGCTTTTCCTCCACCCGCTCGTAGCCGCGGTCGAGGTGATAGACGCGCTTGACCAGCGTTTCGCCTTGCGCCGCCAGCCCTGCAAGGATCAGCGACACCGAAGCGCGCAGGTCGGTTGCCATCACCGGCGCGCCGCGCAGCCGGTCCACCCCGGTCACCCGCGCCGTGCCGCCGTGCACGTCGATCCGCGCACCCATCCGCATCAGTTCGGGCGCGTGCATGAAGCGGTTTTCGAAGATTCGTTCCTCCAGCACCGAGACGCCGTCGGCGGTGCACATCAGCGCCATGAACTGCGCCTGCAGGTCGGTGGGAAAGCCGGGGAAGGGCTCGGTCACCACATCCACCGCCGTCACCCGGCCATTGCGGCGGCTCACGCGCAGGCCGCGGGCCGTTTCCTCGACTGCGATTCCGGCGGCATCCAGCCTTTCGGCGAAAGCCGCCACCAGGTCCAGCCGCCCGCCGATGCATTCCACGCTGCCGCCGCAGATCGCCGGCGCGAGCATGTAGGTGCCCAGCTCGATCCGGTCGGTCACCACGGGGTGGGTGGCGCCCGACAGGCTGTCCACGCCTTCGACGACGATGGTCGATGTCCCCTCGCCTTCGATCCGCGCGCCCATGCGGCGCAGGCATTGCGCCAGATCGACGATTTCGGGTTCGCGCGCCGCGTTGCGGATTTCGGTGGTGCCGCGCGCCAGCGTGGCCGCCATCAGCGCGTTCTCCGTGGCCCCCACCGACACGAAGGGAAAGTCGATGACCGCGCTGCGCAGCCCCCCGGCAGGGGCGGTGGCGTGGACATAGCCGTCGCGCAAGTCCATTTCCGCGCCCATCGCCTCCATCGCCTTCAGGTGCAGGTCCACGGGCCGCGCGCCGATGGCGCAGCCCCCCGGCAACGACACCTCGGCCCGCCCGAACCGCGCCAGCAGCGGCCCCAGCACCAGGATGGACGCGCGCATCTTGCGCACGATGTCATAGTCGGCGTGCTGGCTGGTCACATCGTGCGACGACAGCGCCAGCACACGCCCGCCTTGCAGCGCCTGCACCTCGGCCCCCAGCGATTGCAGCAGCTGCGTCATGGTGCGGATGTCGCTCAGTCGCGGTGCGTTGGTCAGCGTCAGCGGCTGGTCGGAAAGCAGCGTGGCCGGCATCAGCGTCAGGCAGGCGTTCTTGGCCCCGGCAATCGGGATTTCGCCATTCAGTTCCGCGCCGCCGCGCACGAGGATCGCATCCATGCCGGTTATCCCTTGTCCTGCCCGTTGTCGGTGTCGTTTGCAGCGCGGCTTTCGCCATCGTCCTCGTCCAGTCCGGCCGCCCGGCCGCGCGCCTGCGCCTTGCGCCGCGCCAGATTGGCCTTGAGCGCCGCCTTCAACCGCGCATCGCGGCTGAGGGGGGGCGGCCGTTTGCCGGGGGAAGGGGGGTCGGAGGCGGTCATGCCGGCTGTCTAGCTCAAGGCGCGAAAGCCGTCCAGACGCGAGGGGGCGCCAAGGCCGCCCGGGCGCGCGGGGCCGCCTCTTGCAACCCTGCGGCCGGGCGCCTATGTTGGGCGTGTCGGTCGGGGGCAACCCCGGGCGACTATGGGCATAAACGCGCACGGAATAAGCGGATCGGACCCGGGGGCGGTACCCGGCGGCTCCACCATACCACCCGTTCGTTGCGGGGGCCTGGGGCCGAAACAGGATCGACGGACGTCCAAAGGTGTTTGCTTTGCCTCGGTGAGCTACCACCGTTATCGGTGCAAAAGTACAGTTGCCAACGACAACCGTGCTCCGGTGGCTCTGGCTGCGTAAGCAGCTCGGGTACCGAAACCTCAAGTCCTTGGGCTTAGCCGCTTAAGGCGGGGCTCGCAGGTGCCTGGCAACAGAAACCTGCACTTTTCCCCTCTCGGCAGCGATGCGCCGATGCGCCCCGACGGCCGCGCCACCGCCACGTCTGGCCAGAATGTGGCCCGATGTCGTTTCCCACCCCGGTCGTCTGCGCCCTGGCGCTGTCGGCCGCCGGCCTGATGCCCGCTGCTGCGCGCGCGCGACCGTTTCGGGCTTTCACGACCGCGCGGCGCAGATCGGCGTCATCCTCGGCCCGGACGCGGTGGCCGAGGCGTTGCGGCAGGCGCCGGTGAAATCCCCGGAGTTCGAAGGCACAGGCGCCGATGGCGGCCTGCGCTGGGAGATCGAAAGCAACGATTGCGAAGCCGATCTCGTGCCGAAGGCCAGCCCGGCGCAAGGCTCAGGTGCCGTCCGTTATGCCATTGCCGAGGTCGGCCGTTGCCGCTGAACGCTCAGAGCCCGGTTTCCGCCGCGATTTCGGCGCGGCTCTTGCGTGCGCGTTCGGTGGCCGATTTCAGTTGCCCGCAAGCGGCCATGATGTCTTCGCCGCGCGGGGTGCGGATGGGGCTGGCGTAACCGGCCTTGTAGACGATGTCGGCAAAGGCCTCGATCCGCTCCCAGTCGCTGCGCTGGTAGGGGGCGCCGGGCCATTCGTTGAACGGGATCAGGTTGATCTTGGCCGGAATGCCCGCGATCAGCTTCACCAGCCGCCGTGCATCGGCGTCGCTGTCGTTCACGCCCTTGAGCATGACGTATTCGAAGGTGATGCGTTCGCTGTTCGACAGCCTGGGATAATCGCGCAGCGCCGCCAGCAGGGTGGCGATGTTCCATTTCCTGTTGATCGGCACCAGCCGGTCGCGCACCTCGTCGGTGGTGGCGTGAAAGCTGATGGCCAGCTGGCAACCGATTTCCTCGGCGGTGCGGGCGATTTCGGGCACCACGCCGCTGGTCGACAGCGTGATCCGCCGCCGCCCCAGCGCGATGCCTTCGCCGTCCATCACCACGCGCATCGCGTCGCGCACGTTTTCGAAGTTGTAAAGCGGCTCGCCCATGCCCATCAGCACGATGTTGCTGACCAGCCGATCCTGGATCGACCCCTCGCCCGGTTCGGGCCATTCGCCCAGGTCGTCGCGCGCCACCATGACCTGGCCGACGATTTCGCCCGCCGTCAGGTTGCGCACCAGTTTCTGCGTGCCGGTGTGGCAGAAGGAACACGTCAGCGTGCAGCCGACCTGAGAGGAGATGCACAGCGTGCCGCGCCCTTCCTCGGGGATGTAGACGGCCTCGACCTCGTGCCCGCCGGCGATGCGCAGCAGGTATTTGCGCGTCCCGTCGGCGGAAATCTGGCGCGTCACCACTTCGGGCCGTTCGATGGCAAAGTGCCGATCCAGCAGGGCGCGGTAATCCTTGGCTAGGTTGGTCATGGCGCCGAACTCGCGCACGCCCCAGTGATAGACCCATTGCCAGATCTGGCCCACGCGCATCCTGGCCTGCTTTTCCGGCGTGCCGGCGGCGATCAGCGCATCGCGCAGCTGGTCGCGCGTCAGGCCGACCAGGTTGATGCGCCCGGTGTCCGGCAGCTTGCGCGGCAGGGTCAGCACATCTTGCGTGATGGGGGCGGTGGCGTTGGTCATGGCGGCGGATCCTGGCAGGGCAAGCGCAGGATATAGGCCGGATGAGGCGGAAATGAAAGGCCATGCCGAGCGCCCTGCACAGCGCCGCAGGGTGACGGGTGCGATCACGCATCGGGTTCCCTCTCTGGCGCTCTGCCGATATGCCTGAGGCATTCGATCGATGCAGGAGGTGCGATGCAGCGCGAGGCCGAGCTTTACCCTGCGGTCAAGGCGCATCTCGAACGCCAGGGGCTGACCGTCAAGGCGGAAATCGGCGCGGCCGATGTGGTGGCGATGGGCGGGCCCGACCCGGTGATCGTGGAATTGAAGCTGCGGTTCTCGCTGACGCTGTATCATCAGGCGGTCGCGCGGCTGGCGCTGACGCCGGCGGTGTGGCTGGCCGTGCTGCACCCCGAAGGCCGCGACGCGGCCCGCGCCTTGCGCGACAATGCCGCCTTGTGCCGGCGGCTGGGGCTGGGGCTGATGACGGTGCGGGCGCGCGACGGTTTCGTGCAGGTACTGTGCGAACCCGGGGCGGCCTCACCGCGCCGCCAGCCTGCCCGCCGCAAGCGGCTGGAGGCCGAATTCGCTCGCCGGCGCGGCGACCCGAACGATGGCGGCGCCACGCGGTACGGGCTGGTCACCGGCTATCGGCAGGATGCGCTGCGGATCGCGGCCTTTCTGGCCGAATACGGCGCCGCCAGCGGCGCGGCCGCGGCGCGCGATACCGGCGTGCCGATGGCCACCCGGATACTGGCCGACAACCATTACGGCTGGTTCGTCCGCGTGGCGCGCGGGGTTTACGACCTGACGCCCGAAGGCCGCCGCGGGCTGGCCGACTGGGCCGGCGCCTTGCCGGACTGAGCCGCGCCCGCGCGCGGCGCCGGGCGCGCCGGGGTTACTTGCAGCGGGCTTCCGCCTCGGTCATCGCAGCGGTGAAGCCTTGCAGCGAGAACGTGTCCTTGGTGTCGGTGCCGCGCGCCGAAGACCCGGTCAGCGTGGCGGTCGCGCCGCGTTTCATAGCGGCCAGCAAGGCGGCGTCGTCGTTGGCATTGGCCGGCCAGGCCCATTCGCCATCGGTGAACAGGGTGAACTTGTCGGACCCGATTTCCATCGTCACCTGGGCGCCCTTGGCATAGGCATAGCCGGGGGTAAACGACACCTCGCCCCGCGCGCCGGTGCCGGGGCGGAAGGTGACGAACAGCATCGTGTCGCCGCGCCGCACCTGCGCCGGGCGACCGCCGCGGGTGTTCACCGACTCGGTCGGCACCGAAACGCCCCAGCATTCCTTGGGGTTGTCCCAGACGCAGACGCTCCAGGCCGTTTTCGCCGACACGCACTTGGTTTGCGGTTGGGTCTGCGCCGCTGCCGGGTCGGCCATCAGGCCCCAGGCCAGCCCCGCCGCCGCCAGCGCAGTCGTGATCCCGATTTTCATGTGCCCAGTGCCTCCAGCCGATCCCTGCCACGTCGTTCTCGGCACGACCTTTTCCGCTTGGCGAGGGACATTGCAACCCGATATGCCGTGTCTTAGCGCGAAACCGCCGGGCGGGAAAACCCCTTTGGGCGCAAAATCGCGCATCTGTTATGGCAGGAGGGGGCGGATGAACGCGGTGCCGATGGTGGAATTGTGGCGGGGCGGGCGGATGGAAAGCCGCCATCTGGGCCATGCGGTGATCTGGCATGCCGATGCCGGGCTGGTGGAAAGCTGGGGCAACCCGGCCGAGGCGATCTTTCCGCGCTCGTCGTGCAAGATGATTCAGGCGCTGCCCCTGATGGAAAGCGGCGCGGGCGCGGGCTTGCGCCCCGAACAGCTGGCGCTGGCCTGTGCCAGCCACCAGGGCGCCGCGCTGCACGTCGGCGCGGTGCAGCGCTGGCTGGCCGACATGGGCATGTCCGAATCCGACCTGCGCTGCGGCGCGCACGAACCAGGCGACCGGGCCGAACGCGACCGGCTGATCTGCGCCCACGAGGCACCGTGCCAGTGCCACAACAACTGTTCGGGCAAGCACACCGGCTTTCTGACGATGAACCGCCACCTGAAAGGCGATGCCGAATACGTGGCGCCCGACCACCCCTTGCAGCGCGCGATCCTGCAGGCCTTCGAGGAGGTGACGGGCGAGACCTCGCCCGGCTACGGGATCGACGGCTGTTCGGCGCCGAACTTTGCCACCTCGGTGACAGGGCTCGCGCGCGCCATGGCCGCCTTTGCCGGGGCGGGGGGCGGGGGCAGCGCGCGCGACCGCGCGATGGTGGCGCTGCGCGAGGCGATGGCGGCACACCCCGAATACGTCGCCGGCGAAGGGCGCGCCTGCACCGAACTGATGCGCGCGATGGGCGGCCGGGTGGCGATCAAGACCGGGGCCGAGGCGGTGTTCGTCGCCATCGTGCCCGAGCGGCGGGTGGGCATTGCGCTGAAGATCGCCGATGGCGGCACGCGCGCCTCCGAGGCGGCAATCTGCGCCTTGCTGGTGCGGCTGGGCGTGCTGGACCCCGGCCACCCCGCCACGCGCAAGCGGCTGGACGCGGTGCAGACCAACTGGCGCGGCTTGGAAACCGGGTTGGTGCGGCTGGCAGACGGCTTTCCCGCCTGAGGGGAACCGGGGGGCCGCGGCCGCCGTTGCCATCGGTTCTCGAACCGAGGGCGAACCAATGGCACCCCCCGCCTCAAGGGGGGCACGCCCCCCTTGAGAAACCCCGTGGATATTTGCAGACAGAAAATGACGGTGGTTCGCTCTTGTGCCTGCCACCCTGTTGCGGCCTTGTGCAAGGCATGACCGAATCTGCCTTGAACCGGCCCGTTGCGGGCGTGCTGTGGATGCTGGCCTCGGGGCTGAGCTTCGTGGGTGTCACCGGCATCGTGCGCTATCTGGGCACCGACCTGCCGGCGGCGCAGTCGGCCTTTCTGCGCTTTGCCTGGTCGTTCGTGTTTCTGCTGCCATCGCTGGTGCTGCTCTTGCGTGGCGGGTTGCCGGGCGGGGCCTTGCCGCTGATCGGCTGGCGCGGCGCGGTGCATACGGTGGCGGTGATCCTGTGGTTCTATGCCATGGCCCGGTTGCCCGTGGCCGAGGTAACGGCCATCGGATACCTGAATCCGGTGGGCGTCACGCTGGGGGCGGCGCTGTTCTTTGGCGAAAGGCTGGCGCTGCGGCGGCTGGCGGCGATCGGGCTGGCGATCGTGGGGGCGCTGATCGTGCTGCGCCCCGGCTTGCGCGAGGTATCGCCCGGTCACCTGGCGCAGATCGGGGCGGCAATCTGTTTTGCGGGCAGCTACCTGCTGGCCAAGCGGCTGAGCCAGATGCTGCCGGCCGGGGCCATCGTGGCGCTGATGTCGGCCACGGTCACCCTCGGGCTGGCGCCCTTTGCGCTGGCGGTCTGGGTGCCGGTATCGCTGGAACAGGTGCTGTGGCTGGGGCTGGTGGCGATGTTCGCCACCGCCGGGCATTATTGCATGACGCGCGCCTTTGCCTGTGCGCCCATCGCGGTGACCCAGCCGGTGACCTTTCTGCAGCTGCTGTGGGCAACGCTGCTGGGCGCCCTGGCCTTTGGCGAGGCGGTGGACCCCTTCGTGCTGCTGGGGGGGGCGCTGATCATCGGGGCGGTCAGCTACATCACCTGGCGCGAGGCGCAGATCAAGCGCGCCGGGCTGACGCCGCCGGCCAACGCCGGCAAGCTGTAGCGCCCGGGCCGGCGCCGCGGGGTGGCCCTCAGCGCAGGCCGAGGCCCGCCTTCATCAGCGTGCGCCGCACCGGCGCCAGCGAATACATCGCGTTCAGCAGGCCGGCGCGCAGGTCGCGCAAGGGTTGCGGCGCCAGCATCGAAGCGCGGTTCAACAAGTCGATGCCGGCGACGCGGGCCAGCACATCCCAGTGCCGCGACCGGGCATAGGCCGCCAGCATCGCCGCGCCACCCGGATCGTCGCGGTGGGTCTGCGCCAGGTCCAGCAACACGCGCAGGTCCGCGAGGCTCATGTTCAGCCCCTGCGCACCGATCGGCGGCACCACATGCGCGGCCTCGGCCACCAGCGCCACATGCGGCGCGGTCACGCGCTCGGCCACCTGGCTGATGATCGGCCAGACCGTGCGGCGCGTGGCCAGCCGCAGCGGCCCGAACAGGTGGCACGACCGTTCGGACATGGCCGCCTCGAAATCCGGGACGGGCAGGGCGGCAAGGCGTTCGGCCTCGGGGCCGCGTTCCATCCAGACCACGGCCGAGGCCGGGCGGCCGTCGCGGTCGGGCAGCGGCACCAGCGTGAAGGGCCCGCCCGACCGGTGAATCTCGGTCGAGACATTGCCGTGCGGGATCGGGTGGGTGACGGCAAAGACCACCGCCTTCTGCCCGTAGCGCGTGGTGCGCGCCCCGATGCCAAGCGCCGCGCGCACGGCCGAGTTGCGCCCATCGGCCCCCACCAGCAGGCGCGCGGCCCACTGGCTGCCATCGGACAGGCGCACCAGTGCCGCATCCTCGCGCGCGACGACACCGGCGGTGCCCACGCCGGGGCGGAACTCCACCCCCGGCATTTCGGCCAGACGTGCCACCATCTCGCGCCGCAGGAGCCAGTTGGGAAGGTTCCAGCCGAAGGGCTGGTCCGAAATGTCGGCGGCGTCGAAATCCTTGACCACGCGCGGCTCGGGCACCGGGCCGCCGGCATCGACGATCCGCATCACCTGCAAGGGCATGGCATGGGGTAACAGCCTGCCCCACAACCCTGCGGCCTGCAGCACGGCGACCGAGGGTTGCAGGAAGGCCGTGGTGCGCAAGTCGGCGCCCTCGGCGCCTTCGTCGGTGACGGGCGGGGCAGGGTCCACCACCAGCACCCGGAATCCGGCCGCCCCGAAGGCGGCGGCCGCGGTCAGGCCCGCCACGCCGCCACCCGATACCAGCACATCCGTTTCGTTCCGGGTCATCCGTCGCTCTCCTGCTTGCTGTGCGTCAGTCTAGGTCACGCGCGGCAAAAGGAAAACCGGCCCGCTTGCCGCAGGTCAGCCCCGGGTGATGAGGATCAGAAGCACGAACATCACCGGCACCATCGCCAGCGCCGCCATCGACAGCACCGCAAGGCCCCAGTTCACCGTGGCGATGATGAGCAGGCTGAGCACGCCGACGATCAGGTAGAAGATCGAGTCGGGTTCGCGCTGGATGTCGGTAAAGATCGTTCGCAGCACCGGCAGGCGGAACAGCAGCGGCGGGCGGGCGGGGATGTCGGTCAGGGCCATCGGCACCTCCTTGGAAAAGATGATTCCCAGATGGCGCTTATGCGCCGCAACCGCCATCGGACCCGATGCCGCAGTGCGGCAGGCCGCCGCAGGGCTCAGGCGCTGAGCCGGCCGAGAAAGCCAGACAGGTCGTCGGTATGGTGGTGGATATGCGGCGCAGGCTCGGGCTTGGGCGCCACATGGACGGTGCGCATGCCCAGGGCATGCGGCACGGCCAGGTTGCGCGGGTCGTCCTCGAACATCGCGGCGGCGGCAGGCACCAGACCGTCAAGCGCGAACACCGTTTCGAAGGCGCTGCGTTCGGGCTTGGGGCGGAACGCGGCATGTTCCACGCCGTAGACCGCATCGAACAGCCCCGAAAGGCCGCGCGCGGCAAGCACCCGTTCGGCGTAGGGGGCGCTGCCGTTGGTGTAGACGATCCGCCGGCCCGGCAAGGCCCGGATGCGCGCGGCCAGCACCGGATCGGGCGTCAGCGCATCCATAGGGATGTCGTGCACCTCGACCAGATAGGGCCCCGGGTCGGCACCGTGTTCGGCCATCAGCCCGGCCAGCGTGGTGCCGTAGGTGCGCCAGTAGTGGCGGCGCAGGCGGTCGGCCTCGGCCCGGGCGACGCCCAGGGTCTGCTGGACCCAGGCGGTCATCCGCCGCTCGATATGGTCGAACAGCCGCGCCGAAGGCGGGTAAAGCGTGTTGTCCAGGTCAAAGACCCAGGCCCGGACGTGGTGAAAATCCTGCGCGGTCATGCCGCAGGCATAGGCCCGGTCTGCGCGAAACGCAATGCTGCGGCTTGAACCGGCCCCCTTGCGCGGTTAGCGTGCCCGATCATGAGCGCACAGGACAAGAAACCCCCGCCACCGCCCCAGAAGGATGCCTACGCCTTGATTCTGGAGGCGATCGACAGCGGAACCTATCGGCCCGGCGACCGCCTGGTCGAATCCGAGCTGGCCGACAGGTTCGGCGTGTCGCGCACGCCGGTGCGCGAGGCGCTGCAGCGGCTGGAAACCCAGTCGATGCTGGCGCGCGACGGGCGCAGCCTGATCGTCGCTTCGCTGGATCACAACCAGCTGGCCGAACTTTATGTCGTGCGCGCCGAGCTGGAAGGCCTCGCGGCCCGGCTGGCCGCTCAGCACGCCAGCGCCGAGGAAATCCGCGTGCTGCGCAGCATGGTCGAGGAGGACCGCAAGCTGCTGGGCGACCCGGGCGCGCTGTCGCGCGCCAACCGGCGGTTTCACAAGCAGATCCACCTTGCGTCGCACAACCGCTACCTGGTGCAGCAACTGGACCTCGTGCATCGGTCGATGGCGCTTCTGGCCTCGACCTCGCTGGCGGCGGAAGGGCGCGATTCGGCGGCACTGGCCGAACACGAGGCGATCATCGCCGCGATTGCCGCCCGCGATGGCGATGCGGCCTACGAGGCGTTGCGCACCCATATTTCGCGCGCCTTCGAGACGCGCCTGAAGATCGACGCGGGCGAGGTGCGCACCCGCTGACCGCGCCCGCGCGCGGCGTCGGCGGCCAGCAGCGCAGGGTCGGTCTGCGCCAGCGTCCGGGCGATGCGGGCGGCGGCGGTTTCGCCCGGCGGCGCGCCGCGGAAGGGCCAATGCGGCAGGGGGCTTGCGGTTGCGACGGGCGCTGCGGCCGGGCCCGCCGCTTCGGCCGGGATGGCGGGTGCGACGGGGGCCGGCGCAGGGTCTGCGGGGTCTGCCGCGGCCTCGGCCAGGTCGAAATGGCCGTGGCTGGTCTTGGCCCAGTAGAACGGGTTCGTGAACGCCTCAAATATCGCGCGCCAGCCGGCGATGGCGCCCAGCGGATGATAGATGTGCAGCAAGGGCGCCCAGAGCCACAGCCCCTTGTGCCGGGTGCGGGCCAGCCCGACCACGGCGCAGGCCACCACCAGCGCCTCTGCCAGCAGGAACAGCCCGATCAGCGCCGGCAGCGCCCAGTCGGGCAGCACGGCCCGCGCCGGATGCGGCAGGCCGGCCAGAATGGCCCAGAAGCTCCACATCACCGGGGCCAGCAGCACCTGGCTTTGCGCGCCCAGAAACACCACCTGATAGCCGAGGAACCCGCGCCACCCCAGATCGCGCCACAAGGCGCGCGGCGCCCGCATGTGGACGAACCAGGTCAGGATATGGCCCTTGATCCAGCGCGAGCGCTGCCTGACCCAAGGGCGCAGGCGGCAGTTGGCTTCCTCGTGCGTGGTGGTGGGCAGCATTTCGGTGCGCAAGCCGTGGCGTGCCAGCCGCACGCCCAGGTCGGCATCCTCGGTCACGTTGTGGGCATCCCAGGCGCCCACCCGCTCGATCGCGTCGCGCCGCAGGAACAGCGTGGTGCCCCCCAGCGGCATGGGCCAGCCCAGGCGCTGCAAGGCGGGCATCACCACGCGGAACCAGCTGGCGTATTCGGCAGTGAACAGCCGGGCAATCAGGTTGGTGCGCGGGTTGTAATAGTCGAGGCAGCCCTGCAGGCAGGCCACGTCCGGGCCGCGTTCGGCAAAGCGCTGCACAACCTTGCGGATCTGGTCGGGGTCGGGCGCATCCTCGGCATCGTAGATGCCGATGATCGAGCCGCGGGCGAAATCCAGCGCATAGTTCATCGCCCGCGGTTTGGTGGTGATCGGCCCGTCCGGCACGGTGACCACCCGCATCCAGGGGGGCAAGCGGCATTCGGCCAGTGCCGCGCGGGTTTCGGCATCCTTCGCCTCCAGCACGATCATCACATCGAGCAGCGCCCGCGGATAGTCGAGCCGACCAAGCCGCTGCAGCAGCCGCGGCGCGATGCCGGGTTCGCCGTAAAGCGGCACCAGGATCGACACCACCGGCAAGCGCAAGGGCAAGGCCGCGGACGGGGCGTCGGCCCGGCGGCGCCGGTCGGCCCAGGCCCCGGCCAGCGCCAGCGCGCGCACCGCCGTGGTGGCCAGCAGCGTCAGCACCAGCCAGACCAGCAGCAGCGCCAGCATCGCTTGCGGTGCCGCCACCACCAGAACCGCCGCCGCCCCCAGCATCAGCGGCAGGACCGGCCCCTTGAGGCTGTCGGGCCAGCTGCGCGCGCTGAGGTGGCGGGGCACGCAGGCCTCGGCGGCAAGGCGCAAGGGCAGGCTGCGGGCCTGCGCCAACGCTGCCTGAACCGCGGCCAGGGGCGCATGGGCCGGGACCAGCGGGCCGAAGGCGGATTCGAGTTCGGCGGCGATGCGCGGCCAGGTGTCGGGGCGCGCGACGGCCACCTGCACCGCCCCGGCCACCCGGCGCAACGGCACCACCCCCAGCGCCAGGCACCGGCGGGCGCCCAGCCGGTCGATCAGCCGCGGATCGGGCGGATGTGCCAGGGGGTCGGCCACCGGCCAACCGGCCCCTTGCGCCACCGCCTGCGCCAGGACCGCCGGGGCGACCTGGGGCGAACGGTCCAGCACCTCGAGCAGCGGCAGGCGCGCCGCGGCGGCCTCGGCCTGCAACAGGTGCAGGTCCGGCGGGCGCAAGGCGCCGATGGCCAGCAGGCGGGCCGAAAGCGCTGCGTCGCCCTCTGGCCGCACCGGCGGCGCCCGTCGTGTTACCACTGATCGCCAGTCCGTCGCCAGCATGCTGCCCCCTGTTCCGGGCAGCATCGCGGCACGAGGTTAATGGCGCGTTAACGGCACGGCCGCGCGCGCCAAGGCTCAGGCGGCGCGGCGCGCCCGCATCGCGGCAGCAAACCGTTCGAACAGGTAGTAGCTGTCCTGCGGGCCGGGGCTGGCCTCGGGGTGATACTGCACGCTGAACACCGGCCGGTCGGCCATGCGGATGCCGCAGTTCGACCCGTCGAACAGCGAGACATGCGTTTCCAGCACGCCGGCGGGAAGGGTCTGGCTATCGACCGTGAAGCCGTGGTTCATCGAGGTGATTTCCACCTTGCCGGTTTCGACGTCCTTGACCGGATGGTTGGCGCCGTGGTGGCCGTGGTTCATCTTGACCGTGCGCGCCCCCAGCGCCAGCGCCAGCATCTGATGGCCAAGGCAGATGCCGAACAGCGGCAGGTCGGCCGCCAGCACGCCCCGGATCATCGGCACGGCATAGGCGCCGGTTGCGGCCGGGTCGCCGGGCCCGTTCGAAAGGAACACGCCTTCGGGGTTCAGCGCCAGCACATCGGCCGCCGTGGCCGAGGCCGGCAGCACCGTCACCTCGCAGCCGGCGCTGGCAAGGCAGCGCAGGATGTTGCGCTTGGCGCCGTAATCCACCGCCACCACCCGCAGGCCGGGGCCCTCGCGGCGGCTGTAGCCGGCAGGCCAGGCCCAACGCATCTCGTCCCAGCGATAGGACTGGCCGCAGGTCACATCCCTGGCCAGGTCGAGCCCGACCAGCCCCTTCCAGGCCCGGGCCCGGGCCACCAGCGCCTCGATATCGAAATTGCCCGAGGGGTCGTGCGCCAGCGCCACATGCGGCGCCCCCTGCTGACGGATCGCCCGGGTCAGGCGGCGGGTGTCGATGCCGCCGATGCCGATGCGGCCGTGGCGCGCCAGCCAGCCGGGCAGGTCGCCGGTGCTGCGCCAGTTCGACGGCTCGGTCGGATCCCACTTCACCACCAGGCCGGCCGCGGCCGGGGTTTCGGCGCTTTCGTCGTCTTCGGGGGTGACGCCGACGTTGCCGACATGCGGAAAGGTGAAGGTCACGACCTGGCCGGCATAGCTCGGGTCGGTCATGATTTCCTGATACCCGGTCATCGCGGTGTTGAACACCAGTTCTGCCACGCATTCGCCTGTGGCGCCGAAGCCATGTCCGAAGAACAGCGTTCCGTCGGCAAGCGCCAGGCAGGCGGTCGGGCGGGGGGCAGCGTTGGGCATGGGCGACTCCGGGATAAACGGGCGGAACCTATGCTTGCCGCCGTCTGGGGTCAAGCCCTGGCGTCAAATGCGTTTTCCATGCAGATCAACGGGTTGCCAAGGTTGCCGGAAAGGCGGCGACGGGCTATTCTGCCTGCACAACCGACCGGAGACGACCCATGCCCCTGCGCGACCGCCTGAGTGCCGCCTTGAAGGATGCCATGAAGGCGCGCGAGGCCGAGCGCACCTCGACCTTGCGGCTGATCAATGCCGCGATCAAGGACCGCGACATCGCTGCCCGCAGCGCCGATGGCGGGGCCGAAGACGGTGTCGGCGATGCCGAGATCATGGCGATCCTGGGCAAGATGGTAAAGCAACGCCAGGAAAGCGCGCGCATCTACGAGGAAGGCGGGCGGCTGGAACTGGCGGAAAAGGAACTGGCCGAGGTGCGCGTGATCGAGGAATTCCTGCCCCGGCAACTGACGGCGGCCGAAATCGCCGCCGCGATCGATGCCGCCATCGCCGAAACCGGCGCAGGTTCGATCCGCGACATGGGGCGGGTGATGGCGGCGTTGAAGGCGCGCCACACCGGGCAGATGGATTTCGGCGCGGTCGGGCCGATGGTCAAGGATCGTCTGGCCTGACGCGCCGCCCCGGCGCGCTCAGCGCAGCGCCTGAAGGCGCTGCCTCAGCTCGGCCGCCAGGGCGACGCGTTCTTCGGGGCTGAGAAAGGCGCCCAGCTCCACCTCGCGCGGGCCGCCTTTCAGCGTCAGATAATCGGGCACCGGGCCGCCTTCGGGGTGCAGGCGGACCTGCACCCAATAGGGGTTGGCCTGCCAGCTTTGCGGCGGCTTGCGCGGTGCGCGGTGCACCAGTTCCAGCTTGTCGGGCGACAGGCGCAGTTCCTCGGTCAGGTCGGCGGCATCGCGGTAGCTGCGCATCAGTCCGACCCACAACCCCCAGACCGCCAGCACGAAGAACGGCAAGAGCCCCCATAGCACCGGCGAGCCGATCACCGGCAGCAAGGGCACCAGCAGCATCGCCGCCGCGAACCCGATAGTCAGGACGAACCCCTTGCGCGGCAAGGAACGATAAGGCCAGGCCCGCAGGGTTTCGGGCGTATCGGCGGTGGCAGCAGTCCAGGTGTAAGGCATCGATCCCTCCTCCACCCTATACGAAAGGGAAAAGGCCCCGGATTGCTCCGGGGCCTTCGATCGGGTGCCGATGCCTCAGTGGGCGTGGCTCTTGTCCCAGTCGGACTGCTTGGGCAGCTGCTCGAACGTATGCTCGGGCGGCGGGCTCGGCAGGGTCCATTCCAGGGTGTCGGCGTGTTCGTTCCAGTAGTTCGCCCGGGATTCACGCTTGCCGGCGAACAGGGTGTAGAACACGATGCCGAGGAACAGCAGGAACGAGGCGAAGGCGATGAAGGCGCCGATCGACGAGATGTAGTTCCAGTGCGCGAAGGCCTCGGGATAGTCGATGTAGCGGCGCGGCATGCCCTGACGGCCGAGGAAGTGCTGCGGGAAGAACGTCAGGTTGGACCCGATGAACATCATCCAGAAGTGCAGCTTGCCGGCCCATTCCGGGTATTGGCGGCCCGACATCTTGGCCATCCAGTAGTAGACCCCGGCAAAGATCGCAAACACCGCGCCCAGGCTCATCACATAGTGGAAGTGCGCCACGACATAGTAGGTGTCATGGTAGGCGCGGTCGATGCCGGCCTGGCTGAGCACGATGCCGGTGACGCCGCCCACGGTGAACAGGAACAGAAAGCCGAAGGCCCACAGCATCGGGGTTTCGAAGCTGACCGACCCCTTCCACATGGTGGCGATCCAGCTGAACACCTTGACCCCGGTCGGCACCGCGATGACCATCGTGGCCAGCATGAAGTAGCTTTGCTGCGTCAGCGACATACCCACCGTGTACATGTGGTGCGCCCACACGACAAAGCCCAGCACCCCGATGGCGACCATCGCATAGACCATCGGCAGGTAGCCGAACACCGGCTTGCGGCTGAAGGTGGCGATGACGTGGCTGATGATGCCGAAGCCCGGCAGGATGATGATGTACACTTCCGGGTGGCCGAAGAACCACAGGATGTGCTGATACAGGATCGGGTCGCCACCGCCCGAGGGGTCGAAGAAGGTGGTGCCAAAGTTGCGGTCGGTCAGCAGCATGGTGATGGCGCCGGCCAGCACGGGCAGCGACAAGAGGATCAGCCAGGCGGTGACAAAGATCGACCAGGCGAACAGCGGCACCTTGTGCAGGGTCATGCCCGGCGCGCGCATGTTCAGGAAGGTGGTGATCATGTTGATCGCCCCGAGGATCGACGAGGCGCCCGAGACGTGCACCGCAAAAATCGCAAGGTCCATCGAGAACCCGTCCTCGCGCGTCGACAGCGGCGGATAGAGCACCCAGCCCACGCCCGAACCCATCTGCCCGTTGCCGCCCGGCGCCAGCACCGAGGCCACGGCCAGCGAGGTGCCGGCGACGTAAAGCCAGTAGGACAGGTTGTTGAGCCGCGGGAAGGCCATGTCCGGCGCGCCGATCTGCAGCGGCATGAAGTAGTTGCCGAAACCGCCGAACAGCGCCGGAATCACCACGAAGAACATCATCAGGATGCCGTGCGCGGTGATCATCACGTTCCAGATGTGCCCGTTGGGCGTGCAGTCGGCCGTTGCCGCCGCCGTCAGCCGCGCGCCTTCGGCGCACATGTACTGGACGCCGGGGTGCATCAGCTCCATCCGCATGTAGACGGTGAAGGCCACCGAGATCAGGCCGACGAGGCCCGCGGTGAACAGATAAAGTATCCCGATGTCCTTGTGGTTGGTGGACATGAACCAGCGGGTGAAGAACCCGCGGGTGTCATGGTCCCCGTGACCGTGGATGGCTGCGTCGGCCATTGGTTGCTCCCGTTCCGTTGTGTCGATGCGTCGGGGAATCCCCCCCGCGCGCGCCGGTTCCCGCATCCGGTTCTAGAATGTGACCGTTTCCGGGGCAATGCCGGACTTTGATGCATGTCAAATTTTGCACACCGAAGCAGGCGGTTGGCAGCGTCATTCTGTCGCAGGGGTTGCGCCGGCGGGGCGGGCGCCAGGCGTCCCGGCACCTTCGGCGCCGCCGGCGCGGGGCTGCGGCGCTGCGCCAGACGGGCGGCAAGGGCACCCAGGGGGCGCTTCGGCGCGACCGCGCGCCTGCGGCCGCGATCGCTGCCGGCCGGTCAGGCCAGCAGCGGGGCAGCGGGTGGCAAGGCCGGGGCGGCTGTCGCGCCCTCCGGCGGCCTATCTTCAAGGGCGCCGTGCAACCGCCACGGCGCTTCGGTCACCGTGGGCAGTTCCATCCGCGCCCCGGGCAGGGTCGCCCTGGCCGAGGGCCGGCGCGGCAAGGCAAAGTGCGGCAAGGCCTGTGCGCGGCATACGCAAGGACATTCCACATCTGCCTGCCCGCCGCATGGGGCAAGCATCTGTGATTTCCAACTGCGGCTTGCGCGTCAGTCGGGCGCGCGCCCGCTTGTGGGGCGCGCGCCAGCGGTTTCGTGCGATCAGCGCACCGAGATGGTGCTGCCGGTGCCCTGGAACACGGTCACGGCGACGGTCTCGCCCGACTCGATGCCGTTCAGCGCGCGGTCGCGCGGGGTCAGCACTTCGGCGGCGTTCAGGTCGATGCTGCCGCTGGTGGTCAGCGTCACGGTTTCGGCCGGCAGCAGCGCGAGGTCGGCGGGGGCGACGAACAGTTCCGCCGGTTCGGCGCGGGTCACGCCAACATCCTGGGCGACGGCGGCGCCGGTCGACAGCAGGACAACGGCGAGGGTGGCAGCAATGCGGTTCATGGTCTTCTCCTTGGTGGGCAGGCCCCTGTGGCCTGCGTCTGGATCGTTCAAGATCGTGAGCAAGAGATGGTCCACCCGGGCCCCGGGTTCAACCGCAAGACCTGTGCGCTGATGCGTTGGTCGCTCTGCGCTCGTGCGGAAAACGCAATTTCGTGAGTGCCTTGACGGCAGGTAGGCGCCGCCCAAAGGCAATGCCTTTGCCGCGCTTGCGCCTGCTCACGGCGGCGCAAGCGTTGTCGCTGCGTCAATTCACAAGAAAGTGCTCAGGATGCTGCGCAAGAGCTTCCAAGCCGCGCCATCGCCGGCGCAAAGGTGCGCATCAGCGCCGCGTCCAGGTCGGCCATGGTCACCGGCAGGCCGAGGTCCACCAGCGAGGTCACGCCATGATCGCGGATGCCGCAAGGCACGATCCCGGCGAAGTGATCCAGCTCCGGCTCCACGTTGATCGAGATGCCGTGAAAGCTGACCCAGCGGCGCAGCTTGATGCCGATGGCGGCGATCTTGTCTTCGCGCGGGGTGCCGTCGGGCGCGGGGGCCTTGTCGGGGCGCAGCACCCAGACCCCCACCCGTCCGGGGCGGATTTCGCCCCGCACGCCGAATTCGGCCAGCGCGGCGATGACCCAGTGTTCCAGCGCGCGCACGAAACAGCGCACGTCCTGCCCGCGGGCGGCGACATCCAGCATCGTGTAGACCACGCGTTGCCCCGGACCGTGATAGGTGTATTGCCCGCCGCGCCCCGTGGCATGCACGGGAAAGCGGTCGGGTTGCATCAGATCCTCGGCCCGGGCCGAGGTGCCGGCGGTATAAAGCGGGGGGTGTTCCAGCAGCCAGACCGCTTCGGGCGCGGTGCCGGCGCGAATGGCGGCTGCGCGTTCCTCCATCGCGGCCAGCGTTTCGGCATAGGGCGCCAGGCCCGGCAGCACCTGCCATTCCACCCCGTCGATCGGCATTCCTTACCCCTTTCGGCCGCACAAGGCGCTTTGTGCCGCGCGAAGCCGTGCTAGACTGGGGCCAGTTGTATTGAAGCATCGCAGAGGATTCCACCATGAAGGCCAAACGCATTGCCACCACCGCCGTTGCCGCCGCCATCGCCCTGGCCCCGGTGCAATCCAGCGCGGGCGACGCGCTGGCCGGCGGCATCGTGGGCGCCGTGATCGGCGGCCTGATCGTGCACGAGATGCACAAGAACAAGGCGCGCAGTTCGGCCGGTGCCACGAGCAGCAAGTCCACCGTGTCCACCAGCCAGCGCGAGGCCAACCGCGAGGTGCAGACGGCGCTGAACTACTTCGGCTATCCCGTGGGCACCCCGGACGGCGCGCTTGGGCCGAAGTCGCGCGCGGCGATCAGCCAGTATCAGGCGCTGATGGGCTACCCGCCGACCGGGCAGCTGACCGATTTCGAACGGGCGATCCTGACCACCGCCTATCAGCGTGCCATTGTCGGCGGTGCCGCGACGATGCAGGTGGCGGCCAGCCACCCGATGGGCACGCGCGGGCTGCTGCTGATGCAGCGCGACGAGATGGCGGGCCTGCCCGGTGCCGGTTTCGGCGCGGGCAGCATGGCGGGCGGCTTTGTGCCGCCGCAGACGGCGCCGGCCTTTGGCGCCGCCCCGCAGCAGCAGGTAACCCAGCCGGCCGCCACGCCGGCGCCCGCCGCCCCGGCCGCGCCCGGCTTGCCCAATTTCTTCGGCGGGGCGGTGACGATGGCGTCGCTGGCCTCGCATTGCAACAAGGTCAGCCTGCTGACCAACACCAACGGCGGCTTCGTCACCGCCGCCAGCATGACCGACCCGGCCTTTGCGCTGTCCGAACAGTTCTGCCTGGCGCGCGCCTATGCCATGTCGCAAGGCGAGGATCTGGTGGCCAAGGTGCCCGGCATGACGCCGCAGCAGGCCGCCGAACAGTGCAAGGGCCTGGGCCCGGCCTTGCAGGAGCACGTCGCGGCGCTGTCGTTGCAGGACCGCGACACGGTGCTGCAAGGCGTGTCGGGTTTCGTGTTGTCGGCGGGCATGCAGCCGGCGCAACTGTCGGCGACGGCGCGCATCTGCCTCGGGTCGGGTTACACGACCGACAGCATGGATGTGGCCATCGGCTCGGCGCTGTTGCTGACCGTTCTGGGCGAAAAGGGCTATGCCGAACTGATCGGACACCACCTGTCGCAAGGGTTCGGCGCCAGCCAACGCCCCGACCTGGCGTTGGGCTGGTACGAGATGAGCCTGGAGGCCGCGGGCGCGACCAGCGTGTTCGCGCCTGGCATGCCGGATCGCCCGGCGCTGATCCGCAAGGCGGCCTTTACCCTGGGTGGCAAGGCCGACAAGGCCGAGGCCGCGCCGCCCCCGGCGGTGCCGGTCTTTGCCGTGCCCGCCGCCCCGGCCGCGGCGCCGGAACGCACCGCCGCCGAAGTCCGGGCCGAGGCCGCCCCGACCCCGGTGCGCAGCGGGGTCGAGGCGCTGCCGCTGGCGGCGCGGTTGCCGTTCCTTGTCTTCGGAAACTGACGGCGGGAATCCGGCAAGGGGGGCGAAAATCCCCCTTTCCTTCGGCCAAGCGCTTCGCTAGAACGCCGACACACTTGCCGGAATGGGCGGATGTGGCGGAATTGGTAGACGCGCAGCGTTGAGGTCGCTGTGGGGTAACTCCCGTGAAGGTTCGAGTCCTTTCATCCGCACCATCTGGCAAGTGTTTTTCGTTTCAAATCAACGGCCCGATTCGAACGGTCGCTTTCAGCCCTCCAGCCAGCCCCCCAGGCGTGGCCCGATTGACCACCGGGCGCAGCAAAGCGCGCAGATCGTCGGGGTGGATCAGCGTGCGCCGGCCGAGCTTCGACGCTGGCAACAGGCCCTTGCGCACGTAGGTGTGGATCGTCTGGCGGTGAACCGTGAGAAACTCCGCCGCCTGTTCGACGGTAAGATATTCGGTGGCGGATTTGGTCATGCGTGTCTCCTGATCTGGTCAGATACGGTTGCGGCCGTCGAATCTCGGCCAGTGGTGCTGGCGCGCACGTTCCGCCGTCCGGCGGGTAATCTCGGCCTGGGTGAAGGTGGCGCGGCGGGTCACTGGTAGTCTCCGGGCTTTTCCAGCGCTTTTCTGGACGGCGGTATCCAGTCGAACATGGTTGCCTCTGGACGCGGAAATTCTCCGGTGGCGAGCCAAGCCTGGTTGGTCTTCCAGACGATCCAGCAGTAGGCTGTCGCCGTGCTGCCGTTCGGCGACAGCCTGCCTTTGTGCATCACGACCCGCTCGGTGAATTGCAGGATGGCGACTGGCGGGTGTAAATCGAAAAGCCGCTTGTGTCGGCCGACCCCTTCAAGGAACGCAGACCGCACGATGACCGCAACGCCCACGCGGGACGTGCGAAGGGCCCGCTCGATGAATTGCTCGGCCAGCCGGAAAGGCGGGTTGGTGATGGTCCAGTCTGCCGGAGCCGGATCAGCGCCGAACAGGTAGTCCCGCACCGGAAACCCGGCGCCGTAATCGTGAACGTCGGCCGCCTCGACCTGTCCGAAATATTCGGACAGCGGGCGCACCATGTGCCCGCGATTTGCGGCAGGCTCGCGCACAACCTGATGCGCCGTGCGCCAAGGGAAATTCCAGATCGGCAGCCGTTCGCAAAGTGCCCGCGTGGCCCAAGGCGGCGTAGGAAAATCATCCAGGCTGTCGTGCGGATCAGACCTGCGCTGCATCACGGCGCTGCTCGTGTTCTGCGTCATCCCCGCCCACTTTCCTTGTTCAGCGCAGCGGCGCAGGCCAAGAGCCCGTGGACGATGTTCCTCACCGATTCCTCGACTTGCGGCGGCGGCGTGTAGGAATCCATGCCGAAGTGATCGACAAAGACCCGCAACAGGCGCTGGTGCTCTGTATCGCCGGCCAGTCGCTGCACCGCAGTTTCGATGGCGTCACGCCAAGTCATCTCCAAGGTCTTAGGCATGGCGCCTCGCAACTCTCCCTGCTGCGCGCATTGGTGCGTCGTAGCAGTTATGGCATCGCTGGCAGAGATGCCGCAGGTTTTCATCGGCGCAGTTCTCGGGCTGATGGTCCAGATGTGCGACCGTCAGCACAACAAGGACAGATGGGCCAAGGCTGCATGTGTCCTGATCGGCATAGGCCAGCCTCTCGCCGGTGTCGGCACAGAACACATCGCCATAAGCCGACGCAGACTCGGACCATACCGCCCGCCCCTTCCAGTTCCCGCGACGGATCAGCACCCCATTCGGAACACCGCACCACT
Source organism: Gemmobacter sp. (assembly GCF_046292685.1). Taxonomy (GTDB): domain Bacteria; phylum Pseudomonadota; class Alphaproteobacteria; order Rhodobacterales; family Rhodobacteraceae; genus Wagnerdoeblera. The sequence goes on along the minus strand of NZ_JBKBQM010000018.1, from coordinate 29,700 downwards.
CGCAGCGGTTGCCGGAGCGTTCCGCGATCCTCGCGCGGACATCCTTCCAGTCTGCCGGGTATCGAGTGCGGTTTTCAGCGCGGATTGGCATCACCAGGCCCCAAATCGGCATCACCAGGCCCCAAATCGGCCCGCGTGTTCCAGTCGCCATGAAAAGCCGGCGACCACGGGCCTTCGCAGCCGCATTCCTCACAGAACACGGCGCCGGTGAGTGTCGAGTGCCGCAGGTCAGCGTTTCCGCAAAACGGGCACGGCCGCAGGTCTGATGCCTCGTCCATCCCTATGCCTCCTTGATGATCCGCAGCATCGCAGCGCGCTGGCGCTGAGTTTCCGCATCCGCCTCCCAAGCCGCCCGCGCCGCCACCCACGCCGCCGCCCACGCCGCATCCGCCGCCCTCGCCGCATCCGCCGCCGCCCACGCCGCCCGCGCCGCCGCCCACGCCGCATCCGCCGCCGCCCCCGCCGCATCCGCCTCATGCGCCCACGCCTCTGCCTCGATCCAGTCTTCGCCGCGCGCCAGCTTTTCCATTCCGTCGATCACCTGCGCGACGACATCGCGCGCGGCGGTGTCGGGCAGGTGCCGCAGCGTGTCCGCAAGGAAAAGCCAGTGCACGCGCGTCAGGTCGCGCCCGTCGCCGCCGACGGCCTCGCCGACCTCACGGAAAAACACCGGGCGTTCCGCTTGCGGCAGGCGCTTGAAAATGTCCTCGCAAATCCTCACGAGCGGCAAGGGCAGGCCGTAGCGTCGGCCAAGTTCGGTCGCGTCCGACGAGTGCGCAAGGCAACCGATGAAGCAGCCGGTGCGCCCGTTCCAGTAGTGCCCGCCGCGCACGGCGTCGGCTTCGATGTGGCGCGCGATTTCAGCGCGCATCAGGTCGGTATTGCTCGTCAGCATGTGGTGTCCTCCTTGGGTGGAATGAGTGCCGCGTCCATCCGCGCGACGGCCTCGAAATGCTCGTCCGACACGGTGGCGCCTTTGAACGCCGCCCACGCATCGCGGGCTTCGGTCAGTCGCTTCATCGCGGCGACGAGCATGGCGGCGTGACGTTCGCGGTCCTGCGCGAAGTCGTTGCGCTGGCGGATTGCCTCGGCCAGCGCGCGTTCGAGCTTCGGCACGCGCAGGATGCGGCGACGGTCGGCGGCATCCTGTCCCCCGTTGATGGCCTCGTCCCGGCCATAGCTTTCGTCCAGCGCGAAATTGCCGATCCGGTCGCGCCACCACGCATCTTCCGTCCCGGCCTCGCGGTCGGCGGAAACCTCGGCCAGCAGGCGGGACAGGTCAGTCATATTGCACCTGCACTTCGCCGCGCAGAAATTTGGCCAGCGCGAGGATGGCATCCACGTAGACCACGGTGCGCGGGCTCTGGTGCGGATCGTGTTCGGCGAAGATCAGGCAGGCGCGGCCTTTGCTGTCCTTGCTGATCCCGCAGAGGCGTTCTGGCTCGGCTTCGCCGTCGTCGTCTTCGCCGTCGATCACGGCGGTCAGCTTGTCCGCCAGCGCCTCGCACTGTTCGGCCGCGCGGTCCGCAAGGTCGCGGATGGCCTCGTCACAGGTTTGCATTGGGCTGTCCCTTTCTGCTTGCGGCTTCACGCGCAGCGGCCAGGGTGGATGGCCAGCAGGACAGCGCATCGGCCTTGGTCTGGAACTGCCGCAGTTCGGTTTCGTCGGGGTCGCCGGCTTCGTCCACGGTCAGCACAGCCTGCGCGACCCAGATATCCGGCAAGTTCACGGCGCATCGCAGCTGCAATACGCCGTCAGGGTCCGGGTCGATGCTGTCCCATGCCTCGACAGGCGCCCCGTATCCAGTTTCGCCGTCGTCGTCCCAGAACAGGTCCGGCTGCATCAGGCGGCGGATCAGGGTTGCCGCTTCGCGGGCGGTCGAATGGTCGATGTGGCGGGTTTCCTCCGCCGCTTCGTCCAGGCGATGGAGGAGGTTGGCAATGTCCGGGTCTTTCATGCGTGCGCCTCGCTGATGCGCCAGTGCCGCAGGCTGACCAGCGGCGACCAGGGGTAACTCAGAACGATTCCGCTGTGGGTGCGCCCGCAGGCGCAGGGCCAGTATTGGCGGAACCCGTAGCGGGGATGGTTGCGCCACCGCTGCCACTCTGGCGGCGGGGGCAGCGCGGCCCACGAGAACAGGTCGAGCTGATCGCTCACGGCTGCGCCTCCCCGACACAGTGGCAGGCGCGCGCCTCGTGGCCGGTAAAGGCGCCGCATTCCACGCGCGCCAGCGTCCAGCCCTTGCCGCCGCAGGTGGGGCAGTCCTCGGGTGCCAGCGCACGCAGGTCGCGCAGGGAGCGCCAGTTGCGCTGCTGCTCTGCCTGGCGGCGTTGTGCGGCCTGGACGAGGGCGGTTGCGCCGGGGGTTGGCGCGATCACCATTCCACCGCCCCACGCAGCAGCTGCGCCTGCACGCCGTCGACGGCGGCAAAGGCGGCGACGGCGAGGCCGGCGACCAGCGCCAAAGCCAGCGCGGCGCCGAGGCCGACCGTCACCAGCGCGGTGGGCAGGTCGTCGCGCCAGGGGTCGGGCCCCTCGGTCGTCAGCGCGTGGTGCAGCGGCGCGTAGTCGGGGCGCGGCGGGGCCGGCGCAGGCCGGACCTCGGCCCGGCGCGACAGGCCGGGGTCGGGGCGCCCCGCGCTGCGGGCGGCGTGCAGCGCGCTGACGGCGCCCGACATCTGGTCGGTCAGCGCCACCGCCTGCGCGTAGCCGTAGCGGTCGAGCAGGATGCACGCCAGCACCTGCACCAGCCGATCGCGGCGCGGGGTGTAGGCGGCGACGGCCTCGGTCAGCATCGCCTCGTCGGATTTCGTGATCGGGTGTCTGGTGGTCATGCGGTCCTCCGGTCGCTGCGCCGGGATGGCGCGGTGTGGAGGAAGTATGCGCATATTGCGCAGATCAAGACAAGCGCAAAATGCGCAAAGCACAGGCACCGGCAAATTGTCGGCTTAATTCGGGACGAGATCGGATGACTGGACGTTGTCTGAGTTTGCGAGCATCATTCCTCGGCCACGAACAGAAGGGGCGCACGTTGAGAGATTACGGCATCGCGCACACGATACTGACGCTGATCGAGGGGGTCGGCTGGACGGCCGTCGCGGCGGGCGCCGTTCTGGCAGCCTACGCGCTGGGCACGGCTGGGCTGCGCGCGGCTATCGTCGGCCCGCTGGTGCTGGTGGGCGGTGTTGCGCTGGCCGGGTTTCTGGTGGTGGCGGTGGCGCAGATCGGTCGCGCCCAGGTTGCGACGGCGGAAAACACTGCCGAAATCGCCCGCCTGCTGGCCGTGGCGGCGCGGCGCGGTGACGCGCAGGGCTAGTCCAGAACCTCGCGCATCGCCTCCAGCCTGCGAATCAGCCGGTCGAGCCCCTCGCGGTCCACCGTGGCGATCACCTGCACATAGCGCCCGTCGGTGCCGATCTTCAACGCCTGCTGCTGTTCCGGTGCCTCGGCGCTGTCGAGTGCGCGCAACAATGCGGCGCCGCGATGCGGTTGCGGGTTGTAGGACGCCCCAGGCGGCGTGTCGCTGAAACCCGAACCTCCGGCGGCCAGATCGCCCAAGGCGCGCACGCGATCCGGCGTGATCGACGTGCCATCGAACGCCCTCAGCAGCTGCAACAGGCGATCCTGCGGCATGAAGGGGCCCTTCAACCGCTCCTCGTAGTGCCGATAGGTGCCGAGCGGGATCCCCATGCGGTCAGCCATCGCCTGTAACGACAGGCCGGCCTCCTCGCGCAAGGCACGAAGCCGCGCTGCGGCGGTTTCCTGCGGTGCTGGTTTGTTCTGCGGCGAATCCTGGTGCATTCGCGCAGCTTGCGCGCTTTCCGGCGCCGCGGGTATTGCGCAATTTGCGCTTGACGAGTCGTGCGCATTGCGCGCATGATTTGCGCATGAGCTACGTTTCGAAAATTGCAGATCGCTTCGGGGGGCCGCGTCATCTGGCGCGGCAGCTTGGGTATCCTGAATCAACGGTTCGCTCCTGGGTGGATCGCGGCGCCATGCCCGACCCGCAAAAGGTCGAGGTCTTGCGGTTGGCGCTGCGGCTGGGTCTTGCGCTGCGGCCGGAGGATTTTTTCCCCGACCAGGGGCTCGTGGCCGCGCATTTCGCTGCCGCGCCCGTTTCCGCCACCGACTCCGAAAAGGATGTTGCCTGATGCCACGTCCCGCCTCCTCTGTTGCGCCTGCCGACAATGCCGCGGCGGCGGATGGCGTGTCCTCCGGGGTTGTGCCCGGTGATCTGGCCGGGCTTTTGTCCGGCCGCCCCTGCGACCCGCGCGCGTTCCAGCGGGTTTACCCCGACCGTTGGGCGGCGTTCCTGCGCGCCAATTTCCGCAACGCGCTGGAGGTGGCGGTGTTCTTCTCGGTCGACGAGAAAACCGCCCGCCAGTGGATCGAGGGGGTGACTGCCCCGCGCGGATGGGCGGCGTCTTTCGCGGTGCTGGCGATTCCGTCGGCGCGGGCGTTCCTGCTGAGGGCGGCATGAGCGGCGCGCGCCAGCCCTGGACCGATGCCGAGATGCTGCGCGCCCTGGCGCTGCGCGATGCGGGGATGAGCGCCGCCAGGATCGCGGCGCGGATCGGGCGCACGCGCAAGGCCGTGCTGCGGCTGTTCGAGCGGATCGAGGCCGAACTGGCGCAATCCGAGGCCGTCGCGGTGCTGGCGCTGTGCCTGGCGCTGGGCGCTGCGCCGGCGCTGGCGCTGGCGGATACCGCGCGGATCATGGGCAGCAGCGTGACGCTGCGCGCGACCGACCGGCCCGGCGCGCTGGCCGAGGTGGAGTTCGTCAACGACCCTTCGAACGGCTCGGGCGACGACGGGCTTTACCTGCTGGCGCACGGCGGGTTGGAGATCGACGCGCGGTTCCGCTGGAACGCCGACGGCGACGACGACCGGATCGAGGTGTTGCCGCCGCCCGGCATCACCTGCGACCCGGACTGCACGTTGACCGTGCCCGAAGGCAGCAGCGGCATGCTGTGGCTGATCGACCTGAACAGGGTGGGCATGTGATGGCCCGCCTGCACCGGAAATCCGCGCGTTTTTCCCCCAGGTCGGCGCGCGGACCTGCCCCGGCGGTCGAGCCGGGGACGGCGGCGGGGTGGCGTGACAAACAGCCCCGCCGCCCCCGATCCCGCGCCGCGCGGGTAATCGCGGCGGTTCCTGTCTCCCTGCAACTGCCCCCGGTTTCGGCCGGGGGCGCTTTTCTGGCAGGTGTCAAGGAATGCTTGACTGGTCAATTCGCGCAGCGAGCAAACGTCCACAGCCCCGCGAGGCTGACCGGCAACGCGGCGGGTGGGGCTGGCGCACCGAGCGCGGCTGTGAGCCTGTGTAGGCAGCCCGTGACCACAAAGCGCGGCGGGCGGGATTCCGGCGCGGGGGGCGCGCGCGCATTCGCCCCACAAGTCTGCGAGACCCAGCCGGAGAAAGCCGAAGCCGCGTTCGACCCGTCCGGGCATGTCGCCCGACCGCCGCGGCAGGTGCCCGGCGCAGCCGTGGAACCGCGCGTTTCGGCGCTGGTCCCGCACCCAAGGCCCGCCGCCGCGCTGACCGAATGCGCCACATTCCTGAACCCGGCGGCGGGCAACCCATTCGCACACGATCCGGCGCGGGCAACGCGCAGGGCGGCTACCGGGGGCGCGGCTGCGTGCTGCGAAGGCGCCCCGTCCTCCTACTCGGTTGGTGACTGGTGGCCGGGCGTGACCGGCCACCGCATTTCTGCGAGGGTGACGTGACATACCGTGAAATCGACCGATCCGCGTTCGGCACCGTGCCGCTGCGCGACCAGCCCGCGCCGGTGCTGCAATGGCTGACGCTGGCCGAGCTGGTGATCGACGAACGCTATCAGCGCCCGCTGTGCGAGATCAACTGGGCTGCGATCCGCCGCATCGCTGCCGCGTTCGACTGGTCGCGTTTCACCCCGGTTGTCGTCGCGCCGGTCGAGGGCGGGCGCTTCGCCGTGATCGACGGGCAGCACCGCGTCCACGCCGCCGCGCTGTGCGGGGTCGAGCGTGTGCCGGCGATGGTGGCGCTGATCGCGCCGCAGGCGCAGGCGCAGGCATTCATCGACATCAATTCCAAGGCGATCAAGGTCTCCGGCCACCACCTTTATCGCGCGGCGCTGGTCGCGGGCGAGGCCTGGGCGATCCGCGCGCGCAACGCCGTCGCTGCGGCGGATTGCGTGCTGATGGAGTGGAACAACGTCAAGGCCGCCGACAAACGGCCGGGCCAGGTCTACTGCATCGGGCTGGTGCGGCGGCTGGTCGAGGCCGGGCATTCCGGCGCCCTGACCGCCGGGCTGCGCGCGATCCGCGCGGTGGACGAGGGCCGCAAGACCGAGCTTTACACCGACATGATCCTGACGCCCTGGCTGAACGCGCTGGCCCTGCATCCTGCGGCGCAGGCGCTGGACCTGGCCGCGTTCCTGCGGCGCCATTCGCCATGGCTGGTGATCCAGTCGGCCGACAAGGCGGCAGCCGGACACCGCATCCCGCTGACCGTGGCGCGGCGCGATGCCTTTGTCGCGCGGCTGATGCAGTTCGGAAAGGCGGCGGCATGACGGCCGCCGCACACCCCTGCACGATCTGCGGCGCCGGCCCCGCGCCGTTCGGCTACCGCCTGCCGGGCCCGCGCGCCGCCCTGCCGCCGGGTCGGCGCGGCTATCTGTGGGCCTGTGCCGCTCACCGCAGCGCCGCCGAAGCGCGGCGCGATGCGGCGCTGACAATTTCCGCCCCGCCACAGCCCGGGCTTTTCGACTGACCGAGGATTCCCATGACCGCAACACCCGATGCCTACGCCGTCACCGCCGACGAGCTGCGCCAGTTCATCGAACGCTACGAACAGCTGGAGGCGGAAAAGAAGGACGTCGCCGAGCAGCAGAAGGAACTGATGGCCGAGGCCAAGGGCCGCGGCTACGACGGCAAGATCATGCTCAAGGTCATCGCCTTGCGCAAGCGCAAGCCCGACGAGATCGCCGAGGAGAAGGCGGTGCTGGCGATGTATCTGTCCGCGCTGGGGATGGGTTGAGATGCGGGCCGTGGATGCCGCCGTCGGCCCGACCGCCGCCCAGATCGACCACGCCATCGAAGCCGCTTTTAGGACGATTTTGGCCGGGTTCGTCGCCCCCGCGCGCGCGCCCTGTCGGGGGGTGACCGAACGCGAGGTCGAGGAGGCTGTCACCGCCGCGTTCCGCACCGTGTTCGCCCGCAGTCGCCTGTATGACGAGAGAGAGGTTGCATGACCGAACACAGATGCCACCCCGAGGCAGACATCCAGCGCGCGGTGGTGCACCTGCTCCGCGCGGTGCTGCCCTTCGGCTCGATCGTGCAGGCCTGCAACCACGAGGTTCGCGGGTCGAGCGACTGGGCGCGCCGGCAGCAGGCGATGGCGGCCTCGATGGGCGCGCACCCGGGGTTTTCCGACCTGATCGCGCTGTTGCCCTCGGTGGACGGGCGCCCGGGCGCGGTGCTTTTCTTCGAGGTGAAATCCGGGACTGGCCGTCCGACCGAGCGCCAGCAGCGGTTTGCCGCCGCGGTCGAGGGGATGCGCCACCGGTATTTCGTGGTCCGCTCCGTGGATGAGGCGCTGGCCGCGGTGCAGGCCGCCGGTGTGCCGATGCGCGCGAGGGTCTGGCTGTGACCCGCGCGCGCCTGCCGGACCGGCGACCGAACCTGAGCCTCGACCTTGAATGGCGCGGCCACCGCTTCGTGCTTTGCGCGGGGTTCGACCCGTCGACGGGCGCGCTGCGCGAGGTGTTCGCCAGCACGCTCAAGGGCGGCGACATGGCCGCCACCGTCGCCGACGCCTGCGTGACGTTCAGCCTCCAGCTGCAGGCCGGCCACCGCGTGGTGGACATGGGGCGGTCCTACGCCCGCGAGCCGGACCCCTACGGCCGGCTGGGTGTCTGCCTGGCCGGTGAGACCCCGCGCCGCCTGTCGCCGCCAGAGGACGCGCCGGCCAGCGTGCTGGGCGCGATCCTGGACGTGCTGGCCGCGATCGAGGGAGGGCGGCTGTGAGCATCCAGGCGATGAACTGGGCGCGCAGCGTTCCGGGGCTGGCGATGGCGCCGAAATTCGCGCTGGTGATGCTGGCGAACTACGCCGACGATTGCGGCGTCTGCTGGCCCGATCAGGAAACGCTGGCAGCCGACTGCGCCTGTTCCGAACGCACGATCCGCAGCGCGCTGGGCGCGCTGGAGGAGGCCGGCCTGATCGCGCGTTTGGGCCGCCGCCGCAAGGACGGCAGCCGGCGGTCGGACGTGATCCTGCTGGTCGGGTTTTCCGGCCGCAGGCCGATCCTGAAATCCGACGATCACCCGATTCTGACGCCGCAGGATGTGTCGGAAATGACCGTCTCCGACAGCAGCAACCGGCAAAATCTGCCGGTTGAAGACGCGGATTTTCCGACCGACCAACCGGCAGATTTTTCCGCTGCAACCGGCAAAATCTGCACGACCAACCGGCAGATTTTGCCGGTTACTATAAGGCAGGAACCATCAGAGGATCCATCAGAGGATCCATCAGAGGAGGAGGAGGGCGCGCAGGCGCGCGCGATGCGTTCGGATCGTTCGAAGGGCAACACCGAACCGCCCGCCTCGGCCCTGCTGTCGCTGCTGCGCCGCGTCCTCGTCGCGGTCAACCACGACCCCGCCAACCCCGACCTGCCGCACTGGTGGCAAGGGCAGGGCGCGCTGACCTACCTGGAACGCTGGCGCAACTTCGGCCTCAGCGACGATCAGATCGTGGCCTGCGCCGCCGAGACGCGGAACAGCAACCCTACGCCGCCCGATGGGCCGCGGGCGGTGGACCGGGCGATGCAGCGCTTTGCCGACGGGCTGGCCAGACGCGCCGGGAAATCGCCGGTGCTGACGCCGGAACGCGCCGCCGAATTGCGGATGGCGAACCTGCGGAAATCGGCCGAGTGGGTCAAGTCGTGCTCGACCCTGGCCGCCACGATCACCCGCGCCGAGGCCGACGAGCTGATGCACGAAGGGCTGTGCACGCCCGACCAATTGCGCCGCGCCTCGGTGGTGTTTGCCACCGGCCCCGGATCGCTGTGCGCCCGCCTGTTTCCCGACTGGAGGTTTCGATGAGCCGTTCCCGCGTTTTCCGCCCGGGCTGGGATGCCTGCGGTCTGGAATCTGGCAAATTCGATGGAGAGGCGGCATGAACGAAGGTCTCAAGACCTACGCCATTCATCTTCGTCGGCACACCGAATTCGGATTGGTGCAGGTCGAACTCTATGTGGTCCTGCCTGCGGGGGTGGTTATCACCCAGGATCACCCGGTGACGGCACTGAGACGGGCGCTTCAGGACTGCCTGGACAAGTTCATTGCAGCAAACAAGGCGAACGCATGATTGGCCCGACCGACACCGCCCGCCTGTTTCCCGACCGGAGGTTTTGATGAGCCGCCCCCGCGTTTCCCGCCCGCCTCGTGCCGCCATTGTCGCGGCCCTGGACCTGCACGGCAGCACCGTGGCCGCGGCCGAGGCCCTTGGCCTGCACGAAAGCAGCTTGCGCCGGGTGATGCGGGAAATGCAGATCCTCAGCCCGACCGCGCGCGGCCTGCCGCGGGTCAGCCGCCCCGCCGGCGCGGGCGCCGGGCTGCACTCCAAACCGCGCAAGGATGCGCCGAAACCCCCCGCCTTGCCGGTCGGCCGGGACACCGCCTTCATCGACGACCGCGCCGCCAGCTTGGCCAGCACCGGCGGGCGCTACGCCGATCTGTGTGCCTGGGCTGATCGGAACGGGCTGAGCTTTCGCCAGGCCCAGCAGCGTTGGCACCAGCTGCGCCTGCCGGTCAGCAAGGGGGCCGCGCATGACGGAGCCTGAAACTCGGCGCCCGCCGGAACGCTTGCGCGCCTGCGCCGCGTCGGGCCGGGACTGCCGGGGTCTCGAAGCAGGCCTGTTCGACGAGGTGAAAGAATGAAGCCCGTCACCCGCAAGGGGCGCAATCGCCGGCCGCGGCCGGTTTCCCTGCCGGCCACGCCGACTTCATGGGACAAAGGCGCGGACGGCCCGGCCAACCAGGACCGGCTGATCGATGAACCTGCCGCCGAGTTCGATCCGCGCACGGGGCGCGAGACGCCGAACCCGAACGGCGTGCGCCGGCGCCGTCGCCTGCCCTGGGTGCGCGTCTACCACGTCCAGGGTCGCCTCAGCGCGCAGCAGCTGGCCGCAGCGGAACGGCTCAGGATGGCGGCCGAGGGGATGCGCGAGCGCGACCCGCTGGCCGCGCTGCGGATCGACCGCACGGGCCATGCCGACCCCGAGGCGGCCAGAGTGGACGCGCGCGCCTGGTTCCGCCGGCTATGGGCGGCCGTTCCGCCCGCCTCGCGCGCCGTGGTCGAGCGCGTGGCGATCGACGATCAGCCGATCTGGCACGGCAACACCGCCCAGCGCGAACGCTACATGCAGCGGTTGAGGGAGGGTCTGGACGCAATCCCTTGACAGGCGCCGCGAACGCGCGCAGAAATGCATCATCGCAGGAAACTGCGGGCAAGGCGCCGGGGGGAAACCTGCGGCGCCTTTTGCTTGGGCGGGGGCACCATGCTGCGGTTCCAGATGGACGACGCGGCCATTGGCCGGAAAATGTCGAACATCGAAGCGCGACAGCTGCCCTATGCGACCATGCTGGCGCTGAACGACACGGCCGCCGACGCGCTGGCGCTGATCCAGCGGCAGATGGATGTGGTGTTCGACCGCCCGACGCGGTTCACCAAGAACGCGTTCCACGTCTGGCGCGCGACGAAGGATGCCCTCGTTGCAGAGGTGAAGGAGAGGCCGAGCGTCGGCCCCCGGCATTACCTCAAGGTTCAGGAACGCGGTGGCGTGCGCCCGCAGACCGGCGTCGAAAAGCTTCTGTCCACCCGCCTTGCCTACTCGGGCATCATCGCGGCTGTGATCCCCGCCGCCAGGGCCAAGCGCGATGCGTTCGGCAACTGGTCGTCTGGCGAACGCAATCAGGCGCTGTCCGGCCTCGGCGCCCAGCGCGACCGCGCCGCGAATACGACTGCCGCATCGGCGCGCCGCAACAGGAACCGGGCGACGTTTTTTGTCCCGGATGAGGGCGAGCTGTCGCCTGGCATCTGGCGGCGCAACACCGACGGCTCTATCGACAAGATTGCGCTGTTCACGGAGTCGATGCCCAGCTACAAGCCGCGCCTCGGCTTCTACGAAACTGCCAAGGCCGAAGCGCAAGAGAAGTTCCCGGCACACTTCGCCCGCCGCTTTGCCCAGGCCATCGCCACCGCCAGGTGACCACCCCCTTGGGTCCTTCCCGACCACCCACCGCGCGCGGGTAATTCGCACCCCGATGTGTTTGGTGGGATAAACGACTAAACCAGCCTAAACCGGCGCGGGCTAAACCACACCGCCCAGCGCCTGAACCGAGGTCCGATGCCGCATCTCAGCACGACCGACCTTGCCGCCGAACTGGGCGTGAGCAAGGGGCGTGTCAGCCAGTGGGTGTCCGAGGGTAAACTGCGGGGCACCTTCACGGGCGACGGGCGGGCGCGGCGGTTCGACCTGGCCGCCGTGCAGGTCGCGCTGAACCGTTCGCTCGACGTCGCGCAGGCGCTGGGCAACGGCCGGCAGACGCTGGAGCGGATCGGGGCGATCTCTGCGCCGCCCCCCCCGGCAGACGATGCCGACGACACGGCCGGCATGGATGCCGACATCAAGCGGCGTTACGACATCGCCCGCGCCATGCGCATCGAGGAGCAGGCAAGGGCCGCGCGCTACGACAACGACCAGCGCGAGGCAACACTGGTGCTGGCCTCCGAGGTGCAGGCGCAGGTGCTGGCGCAGATCGGGCAGGAGCTGGCGCAGATCGACGGTTTCCTGCGGCAGGTTTCGGTCGAACTGGCCGAGGCGCTGGGCGCCCAGCGCCAGCAGGTGCGGGCGATCCTGAATGCCGCGTGGCGCCGGCACCGGGGCGAGCGCGCCGCAGCGGCTGCGATGCGGGCGGATGCGGCGAAACTGACCGCGGCCGAACAGGAGGCGGATTTCTGAAATGGGGTTCATCGCCCCGGCCGAGCGGGTGGTGGCGCGCGCCGTTGCCCTGGCGCTGACGCCGCCGCCGCCGCCCGACATCACCGCCTGGTGCGAGCGCAACGTGGTGTTCGACGCACGCAGCCCGCTGCCTGGACCGTTCGACATCCGCAACTTCCCGTTCCTGCGGGAAATCCACGAGGTGCTGAGCCCGGAACACCCGGCGCGCGAGGTGACGATCCGCAAATCGGCGCAGATCGGCGGCACGGTGTCGCTGCTGTTGCCGACGGTGGCGGCCTGGCACGAATACGGGCCGGTGGATTCGCTGGTGGTGCTGCCGACGGCAAACACCGCCCGCGAATTCATGCGGACGAAGTGGATGCCGATGCGCCGCCAGGCGCCGAGCCTGCGGCGCATCTTCGGAACCGGGCAGGGCGACCAGACCGATACGCTGACCGATCAGGAAACCCTGCGGCGGGATGGCAGCCTGAAGGTGGTATCCGCCGGGTCGCCCGACGACCTGGCCACGACGACCCGGCGCCTTGTCCTGATGGACGAGGTTTCCAAATACGAGATGACACCGAAAGGCGACCCGGAGCAGCTGGCGGTTTCGCGCGCCAGCGCCTTCGAGGATGCGAAGATCGTGCGCAACAGCACGCCGCAGATCGACGGCACCTGCCGGGTCACCAAAGCCTACGAGCGCGGCGACCAGCGGCTGTTCCATGTGCCGTGCCCGCACTGCGACCACTTCGCGCCCCTGACCTGGGAGAATTTCAAGCGCAGCCTGCACCCAGACCGGCTGGCCGAGGCGCATTTCACCTGCGACGCATGCGGTTGCGTGATCGAGCATCGCCACAAGATGGCGATGTTGCAGCGTGGGCGCTGGGTGGCACAGAACCCGCGGGGCGACCATCCGTCGTTTCACATCTGGCGCGCCTACAGTCCGACGCGGGACTGGGCATCCATCGCGGTGGAATATGCCCGCGTGGTCGGCTGGGCCGCGGCGACCTCCGACGACGCGGACGAGGCCGACCGCCAGCAGGCCAGGGCGGCGGCGCGCGAGGAGACGGAACAGACGTTCTGGAACGACGTTCTGGGCGAGCCGTTCAAGATGGCCGTGGCGGGGCCGGATTGGGAGAAGTTGCGCGACCGGGCCGAGCGGCCGGCGCCGCCCGCGCCGAAGCCCCTGCCGCGCGGCATCCTGCCGGCCGCTGCGTTCATTCTGGCGGCCGGGGTCGATTGCCAGGAGGACAGGACAGAGGTCCAGATCGTCGCCTTCGGGCCGAACTTCACCCGCTGGGTGATCGACAACATCGTGATCCAGTATCACATCCGGTCGGACGAAGCCCGCGCTGCGCTGGACAGCCTGCTGACAGCGCGGTTCCAGACCACGCTCGGACGCAAGGTTCAGATCGACGCGCTGGCAATCGACGGCGGCGCCTATACCGACGACGTCTGGGAATGGGCGATGCGCCACCAGCCCACGCGGGTGATCGTGACCAAGGGCAGCGGCAGCCAGACCGCCCCGCCGATGAAGCGCATGACGTTCGACAAGGCCAGCGACCGGCGCGCGAAGCGCCGGATGCGGCAGGGCTGGATACTCGGCGTGTCGGGCATGAAAGGCGAGTTCTACACGCGGTTGGCAGTCACCGACCCCACGGCGCGCGGGCATATCCGGTTCGCAGCCGGCCTGGGCGACGAATACTACCGCCAGATCACCGCCGAGGTGCGCGAGCTGAAGCGCAGCCCGTCTGGCGTGATGGTCAGCCGGTGGCGGATTGCCGAGGCCGGCCGGCGCAACGAGGCGCTGGACACCATGCTGATGGCCGAGGCGGCCGCACGGCTGAAAGATTGGCACTGGCTGCCCGCCGAGCGGTGGGCCGAGATCGAGGCCGAACGCGGGGGGGCGCCGGAGGATGCGCAAGGCGATCTGTTCGCGGCGGCGCCAGTGGCACCGAAAGCGGCGCAACCTGCGGCGGCGGTAGACGACCCGAGCACGCAGGGCGTTGGCGCAGAACCCGTAGCACCGCCGGTAACGTGGGCGGCGCCGGAGCCCCCGAAAAAGACCAAGATCAACTGGCTGAGGAGACGCTGATGGCATTCACCGTGGAGCAGCGCACGGCCTTGGCCGAGGCGATCGCGCGCGGCGCGCTGGAGGTGCAGATGGGGCAGGAGCGGGTGAAATACCGCAGCCTGGCCGAGATGCGCCAGATCCTCGCGCTGATGGATGCCGAGTTGAGCGGCACCGCCGCCACGCGCCACCAGTTCGGCGTGATCTATCCGACGACGGGCCGGGGCCTCTGACGTGGCGAATGCGCTGGACCGCATCATCCTCGCGCTGGCACCTGGCGCGGGGCGGCGCCGGATTCAGGAACGGCTGCGCGCGCAGGCGCTGATGAATTTCGATGCGGCGAGCCGCGGGCGGCGCACCTATGGCTGGAAATCGCCAGGCACCAGTGCCGATGCGGCGGCGCATGGCAGCCTGCGCCAGCTGCGCCAGCTGAGCCGGGATTTCCTGCGCAACCGGCCCTACGCGGTGCGGGCGCGCGAGGTGGTGGTTGCGCACGTCGTCGGGACCGGGGTGCAGTTTTCGGTGACGCACGACGACAGGGAGATACGGCAGCGGATCGAAGCGGTGCTGTGGCGCCATCTGATGACGCGCGCGCTGGACACGCGCGGCGAGCTGGACCTGCCGCAGGTGCAAGCGGTGGCGATGCGGGCGGTGTTCAGCGACGGCGAATGCCTGATCCGCCGCAGGTCTCGCCGCGGGGTCTATGGCGCCGGACTGATGCTGCCCTGGCAGATCGAGGTGCTGGAGGCAGACCACCTGAACGACTCGATCCAGTCGTTCAACGGCAACGAGGTGATCGACGGTGTGGAATACGATCAGGTCACGGGCCGCATCGTGGCCTATCACCTGTTCGACCGCCACCCCGGCGCGGTCAGCGTGGCGCGCGATCCGACCTCGACCCGCGTTGTGGCGGCAGACGTGATCCACCTGCGCCGGTTCGACCGGCCCGGGCAGCTGCGCGGCGTGCCCTGGCTGGCGCCGGTGCTGATGACGATGGGCGAGCTGTCCGACTACCAGGAAGCGCAGATCCTGAAACAGCGCGTGTCGTCGCTGATGGCTGGCGTGATCGAGCGCGAGGAGGGTGTCGAGACGTCGAAAGATGCGCCAACCGGGCTGGAGGCGCTGGAGCCGGGCGCAATCGTCACGGCGCCGCCGGGCACGAAAATCAACTGGACCCACCCGCCGGCGGTGGAGGGCTACGCCGATTTCATGGCGGCCGGGTTGCGCGCCTGCGCAATGGGAATCGGGCTGTCCTACGAGTCGCTTTCGGGCGATCTGTCGGGGGTGAATTTCAGCAGCGCGCGCATGGGCCGCATGGAATTCGACCGCAACGTCGAGACCTGGCAGCAGACGCTGATGGTGGCGCAGCTGGGGGCGGGGCTGGAGCGCTGGATTTCGGAATCCTGGGCGATGCAGGCGCAGGCCAACCCGGGCCTGTTGCCGATCCCGCGCCCGGATTTCGTGATCGAATGGACGCCGCCGCGTCGGCCGCTGATCGACCCGGAGGGCGAAATTTCGGCGGCGATCACGCAGATCGACGCCGGCCTGACCAGCCGCCAGCGGGTGCAGCGCGCGTTGGGATACGACCCGGACGTGATCCGCGAGGAGCGGGTCGAGGATATCGACGAGGATGCGGCAGCGAAGCTGCCCGAGCCGGCGCCGCGCCCTGGTGCAGCGGCGCGGCCTGCAACAGCGAAGGGAAAAACGCGATGAGGCACGGGCGGGAACTGATCCTGAACGGCGAGATCGTTCTGGCCGGCGAGGTGCTGAGCGACACCTGGGCCGGGTATATGTGGGCAGAGGACGTGTTTTTCTGCCCCCGGATGGTGCGCGAGGCGCTGGCCGAGATCGGCCCGGGTCGGGTGACGGTGCGGCTGTCGTCCTACGGCGGGCACGTCGAGGCGGGGGAGGCGATCCGGGCGCAGTTTGCCGCGCACCCGGGCGGGGTGCGGATCGTGGTCGAGGGTGTCGCCATGTCGGCGGCCTCGCTGATCCTGATGGGGGCGCGAGAGCGCGCCATGTCGGAAGGTTCGCTGCTGATGATCCACGACCCGCGCGGCGGTGCCTGGGGGACTCAGGACGACCTGCGCCGCGAGGCCGACGTGCTGGAAAAGATCAGCGCGGTTGCGGCGCAGGTTTACGCGCGCGCGTCCGGCCAGACCGTCGACGCGGTGCGCGAGATGATGGCCGCGGAAACGTTCCTGACGGCTGCCGAGGCGCTGGCGGCCGGTTTCGCGACCGAGGTCGTGACTGACCCCGAGGAGCAGGATCCGCAAATGGCGGCGCGCATGGCGCGCCCGAATACCCGTCAGGCGGCCCTGGCCGCGATGACGGCAGCGGCCCGGCGTGTGCTGAGCCGCAGACCCGAACCGCGCGACCAGAACCATGTTCCGGCGCGCGAACCTGCCGCGTTCCGCGGTGCCCCGGCCCGTTCGGCCATTGCAGAGGAGAGCAGCATGACTGCCACCCCCACGACCCCGGCCGAGCAACCGGCCGCCCCGACCCAGACCCCTGCCGAAATGCAGGCCACCGCCGTGCAGGCCGAGCGCCAGCGCGTGACGGCGATCATGGAGGCCGCGCAACCGTTCGTCGCGTCGGGTCGCCTGACGCCCTCGGCCGTCAACGAAATGATCGCCAGCGGCGCGACGGCGGAATCCGCCGCGCAGCGTATGCTGGCGCTGATGGCAGCCGGTGAGCCGCCGGTTGGCAGCGGCGTGCGGATCGTGCGCGACGAGGCCGAAACCCGCCGCGAGCGGATGACCGGCGCGCTTTACGCCCGGCTGTCGCGCGTGGCGCCCGAGGATCAGGCGCGCGAGTTCATGGGCCACAGTCTGGTGGATATGGCCGCCGACCTGACCGGGCAGCGCCGGGTGCCGTCGACGTTCGCCGGCCGCGAGGAGCTGGTGCGGATGGCGTTCCATTCCACCAGCGATTTCCCGGCGATTTTCGAGAACGCGCTGAACCGTTCGCTGGCCGCGCGCTACCGGATGGCAACGCCGACCTATCGCGCGATTGCGCGCCAGCGGTCCTATGCCGATTTCCGCCCGCACACCACCGTGCGCGCCGGCGATTTCCCGCTGATGCAGGAGGTGAGCCCCGAGGGAGGCGAGCTGAAATCCGGCACGTTCGGCGAGGCCAGGGAAACCACCTCGGTCAAGCCCTACGGGGTCCGCGTCGGCATCAGCCGGCAGATGCTGGTCAACGATTCGCTCGACGCGATCACGCAGGTGCTGAACGACCGTGCCGCCGCCGTGGCGCGGTTCGAGGAGCGGGTGTTCTATGCCATGATGCTGGGCGGCGCGAACGCCGACGGGCCGACGCTGCTGGAAACCACGCGGCAGGTGTTCAACACCACCGACGGCACCAAGGCCAGCGCCAACGCGGCGATCACCGTCGCCTCGGTCGGGATCGGCACCAAGGCGCTGATGGAAAAGACCAGCAAGGATGGCGAAAAGCTGGGCCTGTTCCCGGCCGTTCTGCTGACCGGCCCGGCCAAGTGGCTGGAAGCCCAGCAGCTGGCGACCAGCACCACGCCTTCGGCCGCAACCGAGGTCAACCCGTTCTCGGGAATCATGACCACGCTGTCCACGCCCTGGATCACCGGCAACGCCTGGTATCTGTTCGCCAGCCCGAACGATGCACCCTGTTTCGAGTGGGGTCTGCTGGAGGGCTACGACGCGCCGCGGTTCCGCATCGAGGAGGTGTTCGGCGTGCAGGGCACCCAGCTGAGCCTGGAACACGATTTCGGCTGCGGCGCGATCGACTTCCGCGGCGGTTTCAAGAACGCCGGCGCCTGACCGCTCGCCTGACAACGTGACCTGACCGAAGGGGCGCCCACCGGGCGCCCCTTCGCGTTTCAACCCCTCGGGAGTTCAAGATGAAAAACTACGTTCAACCCGGCGACCGCATCTCGGTCGCCGCCCCTGCCAACGTCGCATCCGGCGCCGGCGTCCTGGTCGGCAGCCTGTTCGGTGTTGCCGTGCACGACGCGCTGAGCGGCGAGCCCGTGGAGATTGCCACCAACGGCGTGTTCGACCTGCCTAAGGTTGGCTCGCAAGCCTGGACGGTCGGCGCGCGCATCTACTGGGACGGCAGCGCCTGCACCACGACCGCCAGCACCAACAAGCTGATCGGGGTGGCGGTTGCCGTGGTCGGTTCCGGCGCTGGCGAGACGACCGGCCGCGTGCTGCTGACGGGCGCGTTCACGCTGTGACGAGCCCGTTCGACGGTCTGACCGGGCTGCTGAACGGTGTGTTCGGTGGCCCGGTCACGCTGACCCCGGTCGGCGGAGCGCCTGTTGCCGTTCGGGGCGTGTTCCGGGAAATCCCGGTGGACGATCCCGTTGGCGACGGCAGGCCGGGGCTGGCGATCCTGCCCGTTCTGCGATTGCGGGCGCCCGATGCGGCGCTGGTCGGGAAAGGCGCGCTTTGCGCCGTTTCGGGCCGCACTTTCCGGCTGCTGCGGCCGATCCCGAGCGGGTCGCCGGCCGCCGATGCGTTCGTCGCGTTCGAACTGGAGGAACTGCCGTGAGGCTGCGCGACGTGATTTCCCGCGTCCGCAGCGAATGCCCGGGGTTCGCCCAGGTCGATCACGCGCTGAGCAGTGCCGAGGAGTTGGATTATCCGGCCGCGCTGGTTTCGCCCGTTCTGGCCACGCCGCAGCCGCCCAGGCTGCTGGGGGTGCACAGCCAGGAGGAGGTGCTGACCTTCGGCGTGTTCATCCTGCTGCAGCGCCGCCGCGACGGCGACACCGATGCCGGCGCCGCCGACGACCTGGACGATCTGCGCGCCGAGTTGCGCGCCGCGCTGATCGGCTGGACGCCGGCGGCAGAGTTCACCGCGCTGGCCGCGGCTGGCGGGAGGCTCGACCAGTGGCGCCCAGGGATCGCCGGCTGGCGCGAGGATTTTTCGACCACCCACGAAATCCTGAAAATCTGAGAGGTGCCAATGGTCAAGACCCAAGCTGCGCCCGGGCCCTCGCCCGCGGCGCCCGAAACCGTGTCGGAAAAGCCGCCGGTGGCGGCGCCGATCGTCGACCCGCCGCTGCCGTCGCAGGGCGGCAGTTACGTCTTCAACCCCGCCACCGGCGCGCTGCGCGCTGCCACACAGGAGCCTGACCAATGAGCCGTCACGTCCGCAACACCGTGATCCAGGCCGAGCTGGAAACGACCTACGGGTCGAGCGCCGGCATCACCTGGAACGGATCCTCGGCAATCCTGATCGCCGGCACGCCGCGCCACCGGATCGAGCGCGATACCGTTCCGCGCGACCTGATCCGCAACTACTTCGGCGGGTCGGAACATCTGATCGCCAGCCGCAAGGCCGTGATCGAGTTTTCTGTGGAACTGGCCGGCAGCGGCGCGGCTGCCACGCCGCCCGCTTTCGGAAAATTGCTGCGGGCCTGCGGCATGGCCGAGACCATCACGGTCGGCCCGCCGGCGAACGTCAGCTACAACCCGATCACCACGGCGCAGGAGTCGGTGACGCTGCGCTACTTCGTCGACGGCGTGATGTATGTGTCGCGCGGATGCCGCGGCACGGTGCAGATCGACATGACCGCCTATGAGCGGCCGATGCTGAACTTCACGTTCCACGGGTTCGACACCAACGCCTTCACCCAGTCCACGCCCAACACGAACTTCTCGGCCTGGCAGCGCCCGCTCGTGATCAGCGACGAGAACAGCGGAGATATTTCCATCGGCGGCACCTACTCCGGCGGCTGGGTCAGCGGCGGCACGATCCTGCCGTCGCGCGGGTTGCAGATCGACCTCGGCAACACCGTCAGCCACATCAAGCTGCTGGGTGGCGAGTCGATCGACATCACGGCGCGCGAGACCACCGGCAAATTCACCGGCGCGCTGACCGCGGACGACGAGGTGGCATGGCGCACGGCGCTGAACGCCAACGAGCTGACCTCCATGTCTTTCCGACACGGATCGGCTGCGGGGAGCCGCGTGGCCATCCATGCCGGCGCGGTCCAGCGGATCACGCCCGAGATCGTCGATTACGAGGGCCGGCACCTGGTGGCACCCGACCTGCGGTTCCTGCCCGTCGCTGGCAACGACGAAATCAGGATCGCGTTCTCGTGATGCAGGATCTGGAGATTTTCGCCCCCGCCCCTCGCCGCGTGACGGTCGGGGGGCGGCACGTCGACCTGCTGCCGCTGCGCCTGCGCCAATACGCCGGGTTCCTGCGCGCGATCGAGCCGGCGTTGCCGCTGGTGCTGGCCGGCGACCTGTTGGCCGCAGCGGTCGACCACGAGGCGGCGATGCTGCGCGCGGTGTCGATCGGCAGCGGCCTGCCCGAGGCCGATTTGGCCGAGCTGTGGGCCGACGAGTTCATTCAGCTGGCGAGGGCCGTGGTCGAGGTGAATGCGGATTTTTTCGTCGCCCGCGTGCGTCCGCAGATCGAGGCGGCGCGCGCGGCGATGGCGGCGCTGGTTTCCAGCGCTGGAGCGTCGTCTTCGCCTGGCTCGGACGACGCGGCTACGCCCTGAACGACGTGCTCGACCTGACGATGGTGCAGGTTTCGGCGCTGATCGACGGGGCATTGGCGGTCGATGCGATGGAAGCGCGCCAGCGGATCACCACGATCCGGCTGGCGCAGGCCGGCACGGCCGAGGAGATCGACGCCTGGCTCGCCCCGGCCGAACGTCCGGTTTCAGACGACGACGACGGCGACGATGACGGCGCGGCCCTGGCGGCCGCGCTGGCCGGATTTGGCCTGAAAGAATCTCCATGACCGCGCAAGACCTCTCGTTCCGCATCACCGCCGACACCGGCCGCGCCCGCGACGATATCCGGCGCGTGGCCGACGACCTGCGCGGCCTGGGCAATGCGGGGCGCAGCGGTGCCGGCGGCCTGCGCGATCTGGGCGCGGGCCTCAGCCAGACAGGCAGCGCGGGCCAGCAGGCCGCGCGCGCGGCGCAGCTGTTCGGGGCCAACCTGGCCAGTTCGGTGCCGGCCATCGGCGGGGCAGCGCAGCAGCTGCAGCAGATCGGCGGCGTGACCGCCGGGTTGCCGCCGCTGATGGGGGCCGCCGCGCTGGCAGGCGCGGCGCTTGGCGCGGCGCTGGCCGCGGTCGGCGCGAAATCCGTCGCGGCTTTTGCCGCGATGGAAACGCAGATGCTGACCACGGAACAGGTGATCCGCGCCACCGGCGGCGCGGCCGGCCGAACGTGGGAGGATATCAACCGGCTGGCGCTGGATTTGGGCCGCAACACGCTGGCCAGCACGACCGGAGTGCGCGCCGCCGCGACGCAACTGCTGACGTTCCGCAGCATCGCCGGAGAGACGTTCGACCGCACGATCCGCGCCGCGCAGGATCTGGCCGCCGTCGGATTCGGCACGATCGAAAGCGCCGCGGTGCAGCTGGGCAAGGCGCTGGAAAACCCCGAGCAGGGGTTGTCGGCGCTGACCAAAGTCGGAGTTTCGTTCAGCGCCGCGCAGAAAGAGGTCATCAAACAGCTGATGGCCACCGGACAGGCGGCGCAGGCGCAGGGGCTGATCCTGCAGCAGATCGAGGCGCAGGTCGGCGGCGCCGGGGCTGCCGCCGGCGGGGGCCTGGCCGGGGCCTTTGACACGCTGGCCGAAAACTCGGGCCGGCTGTTCGAGGTGCTCGGCAGCCGCGTGGCGGAACTCACCAGGCTCGAATATGTGGTCGGCACGATTGCGAACGGTGCGCGCAGGATCAGCGAGGCGCTGGCGCCAGAGGACGCTGATTTTGCTGCGGTCACCGATCTGGTGCGGCAGATCAACGACGCGCGCGACCAGCTGGCGCAGGACGACGCCCGGGCCGCCTGGCACCCGTTCCGCCTGACGCCGGGCCAGCGTGCCACGATCCTGAGCGACATCGAGGAGATGGAGGCGGAACTCCGCGCCATCAGCGCGCGGCGTCTGGCCGAGCAGGAGGAGATTGCACGCCGCTCGGCCGAGGAACAGGCCCGGATTGCCGAGGAGCGCTATCAGGGCGTCATCACAGCGTTGCAGCGCGAGGCCGAGCAGGCCGGCCTGACCAAGGTCGAACTTGACGCGTTGAACCGCGCGCGCGAGGCCGGCGTGGACCCGTCTTTGCCCGGCAACGTCGCGCGGTATCAGGAAATCCTCGATCTGCAGCGTCAGATTGCCGCCGCGCGCGCGCAGGCCGGCGGCGAAAAGCTGCTGGGCGAGCTGGAGCGCGAGGCAGAGCTGCGGCGCGCCATCGCAACCCACGGCGAAGCCAGCGCCCAGGTCGCCGCGTTGCGCGCCGCCCACGAGCGCGCCGCGCTGGAGGAGCAGATCAAGGCCGCCAACTATTCCGCCGATCTGGCCCGCGCCATCCTCGACGCCTACGATGCCAAGGTCAAACTGAGCAACGTCGATATCGCCGCCGGAATCGCCGCCGCCCGTGCCGAGGCGGTTGGGCTGGCTCGGCAACTGGGCGTGGCCCTGGACGTCGCCGTCCAGATCAGGGCTCAGGCCGCGCTGGACGCGATGAAGGTGGAATTCAGCCCGGGCGGTCAGGCGATGGTGGCCTACGGCAGCCGCTCGCCGCAGCCGACGCCGGCGCAGCAGGCGATTGCCACCCGCAACGCCCCGCCGCCGTCCAGGCGCGCCGTTGGCAGCGGCGCCGTTGGCGGCGGGGCATCGCGCGTCACCGTGGCCGGCTTGGCCGCGCAGGGCACGGAAATCCTGGGCGAGCTGTCGCTGGCGCAGGCGGCCGTGGCCGAAAAGGTGCGCGCGGGCCTGCTGTCGGTGGCCGAGGGTTCGGATGCGGTGGCCGATGCCAAGGCCCGCGCGGCCGACCAGCTGGCCGAGCTGATTGCGCGGCTCGATCGCCTCGGGCCCGCGGGGAAAGCGGCGGCGGAAACCGCGCGCCAGGCGCTGGCCGACCTCGGCGTTCAGGCGCAGACCGTGGGCGAGGAGCTACGCCGCTCGCTGATCGAGAATTTCGAGGAGAACTTTGCGCGCAGCATCGCCAGCGGCAAAAGCGCGATGACCGCGTTTGCCGACCACGTGCTGATGGAGCTGACGCGAGCGTTTACCAGGAAATACCTGACGCCGTTCATTACGCCGCTGATCGACGGGTTGATGAGCCTGTTCCCCTTCGCGCAAGGCGGCGTGGTCGGCGCGCGCGGGGTGATCCCCTTTGCCACCGGCGGGGTTCCCGACCTGCCGCCGCTGGCCGCGCACCGCAACCAGGTGGTCGGCCGCCCGACGCTGTTCGCGATCCGCGGCGGCGCCGACACCGGGCTGATGGGCGAGGCCGGACCCGAGGCCATCCTGCCGCTGCGCCCCGGTCCGCAGGGGCCCGGCGTGCTGGCCACCGGCCCCGGCGGGGCGACGGTGCTGCCGCTGCAGCGCGCGCCCGGCGGGGCCCTGGGCGTGGCGCTGCCCGACCTGCGCGAGCGGATGCGCCCGCCGCAGGCTTTTGCGCAAGGCGGCGTGATCGGCCGCATGGCCGAGGCGCCGCGCGTGGCAGAGAACGCCGCCCTCGCTGCCGAACCCGCCGGCACGCCGCCGCGCCAGATCGTCAACATCATCAACAACCACCCGAACGCCCGGATCGAGCGGCGCGAGCGGGCAGACGGGCAGACCATGACGATGGACGTGATGATCGAACAGGTGGAATCCGCAATCACCGAGCGCGCCGCCCGCGGTGTCGGGTCTTTGGCCGGAATGCTGGGCGACCGTTACGGCCTGGCGCGGGTCGGCCGATGACGCGCTACTGGCCCGAAACATTGCCGTCGCCGATTGGCCCTGGCTACCAGCTGAGCCCCGCCGATCCGTTCCTGCGCAGCGACATGGAGGTCGGCGCATCCCGCAACCGGGTGCTGACCCGCGCCCGCCGCGACCGGGTGCAGGCGGTCTGGCGCATGACCGCGTTGCAGTTCCACGGGTTTCGGGCCTGGTTCGAGGATTTGCCCTGGTCTCTGGCCGGCGATTCCGACGACCTGTCAGCCTGGGCGCTGACCGGCGCCTCCTGGGCCCCATCGGCCGGGGTCGGCCCCGGCGGCCAGATCACCGGAAAACTGGCCGAAACCGCAACCACGGGGGATCACCGGGTCGACAGGTCGCTGCCCGCGCTGGTGTCCGGGGTGACAGCTTTTGTCACCATCGCGCTGCGCGCAGCGGGGCGCAACCGGGCCAGGGTCGCGCTGGTGGGCCGTGACGGAACCAGCCGGTTTGCCAATATCGACCTCGCCGCGGGCGTTGTGCTGGGGCAGTCCGGGGTCGTGTCGGCCGCGGTCCGGCCGCTGGCGTCGGGCTGGCACAGGGTCGACCTGCGCGCGCCCGTAGGCGCCGGCGGCGCGGCGGCGGCGCTGCGGGTGCTGGCGCTGGACGATTCCGGCAACCAGAGCTACGCCGGCGATATCTCGAAGGGCGTGGAAATCTGCGAGGTCAACGCCGCGCTGGCCAATGATTTCAACCTGTTTCTGCCCACCGGCGCCGACGGATCGGTCACCGGCGCCGGTCGCGGCGGCGCCTGGGCGCTGATCCCGCTGTGGACCGGCGGCGCGATTGCGCCGGTCGAAGCGCGATTCGAGGGAATGTTCGAAACGGAAATCCTGTCCGGCCTCAACGTGCACGTGACCGCCCCTGTCGAGGTGCGCTATGCCTGACCCCGCCCTGTCGGCCGCGATTGCCGAAGCCTACGCCAGCGCGCCGGTGGACGAGGTGATCCTGCACACGGTCGAGCTGCACCACCCGGCATTCGCCGTGCCGGTGCGCGTGGTGCGCGACCGCGTGTCGCTGTCGGCGCGGCTGGAAGCGTCGGCGCCGATCGACGCCGGCCAGGTGGTCGAGTTCGCGGCCTATGCGTTCGACCTGGTGCCGCCGGATCAGACCAGCGCCGGGGCGCCGCAGTGCGTGCTGGAGATCGACAACGTCTCGCCGGAAATCCTGGCGCAGGTGCGCGCGGCCGTTCTGGCCGGCGACCCCGTGCAGCTGATCTATCGCGCCTACCTGTCGTCCGACCCGCTGTCGGGGCCGGAAAACGACCCCCCGCTGGTGCTGCACCTGAAATCGGTCAGCGCCACGCCGCAGCGCATCCGCGCCACGGCCGGCTTCCCGGACCTGCTGAACGAGGCGTTCCCGCGGCTGGTCTACGATCTGGACAAATTCAAGGGGCTGTTGCCGTGAGTCACTGGGCGGCAGAGCTGGTCGGTCGGCCCTGGGTGGCCGGGGTTTCCGACTGCTGGAATTTCGCGCGCGCGGTCTGGCGCGAGCGGTGGGGCTGGGATGTGCCGCCGGTGCCGGTCGATGCCGCCGACCCGCGCGCCGCGCGCCGGGCCTTCGCTGTCGATTATCAGGCCACCGGCTGGGCACCTGCCGTCGCCCCGCTGGCCGAGGGAGATGCGGTGCTGATGGCCAAAGGCCGATGGCCCTGCCACGTCGGCGTGCTGGTGCTGCTGCCCGAAGGGCCTGCCTGCCTGCACAGCGTGGAGGGGGCGGGCGTGATCGTGACGCCGCTGCCGCGGCTGGCCGACCTTGGCTACCGGATCGCGGGGATTTACCGGAGGGTGGCAGCGTGAGGGCCGAGGTCGTTGCGATCCGCAACCCGTTCGACCCGATCGGCAGCCGCGCGGTTGCCGTCCTGCGCCGGCCGCTGCGCATCCGCCGTCTGATGCCGCAGGGGCGCCCGGCCGTGGCGGTGTTGAACGGCCGCCCCGTCCTGCGCGCCGGCTGGCGGCGGCGCCTGCGCGACGGCGACCGGCTGGCGGTGATCGTGCTGCCGCGCGGCGGTGGCAGCAGCAAGGGCGGGTCGAACCCGCTGCGTCTGGTCCTGAGCTTGGCGTTGATGGCCTTTGCGCCTTGGGCGGCTGCGGGCCTACTAGGGACAACGACCGCGCTTGTCGGCAAGACCTTTCTCGGCCAGATTACAACGCTTGGCATCTAC
The DNA here is from genome assembly GCF_046292685.1 of Gemmobacter sp. Taxonomy (GTDB): domain Bacteria; phylum Pseudomonadota; class Alphaproteobacteria; order Rhodobacterales; family Rhodobacteraceae; genus Wagnerdoeblera. Next base: position 3,771 of record NZ_JBKBQM010000018.1, on the reverse strand, counting down.
ATGGCCGGGAACGCGCTGATCAACGCTTTGTTGCCGCCGCCGAAACAGGCGGTGATGCCGAACCCGTCGCCGACCTACAACCTGCAGGCCCAGGGCAACGTCGGCCGGCTGGATGCGCCGATCCCGGTGCAATACGGCCGTGTCCTGAGCTACCCGGATTTCGCCGCACAGCCCTATGCCGAGTATGCCGGCAACGAACAATACCTCTACCAGCTGCTGTGCCTGGGCGCCGGCGAATTCGAGATCGAACAGTTGCGGATCGAGGACACCCCGATCAGCGCTTTCGACGAGATCACGGTCGAGGTTGTCGGGCCGGGTGGGCAGGTGACCCTGTTCCCGACCGCGGTCGTGACCTCGGTCGAGGTGTCCGGGCAGGAGCTGCGCGGGCGCGCGCTGGGCACCTGGGCGCAGTCGGCCACCACGATCACCGTGACCGAGACCGCCCACAACCGCGCGACCGGGCAGGCGGTGCATCTCGACCTGTTCGTCGAGGCGGCATTCACGCGATCCGGCACGACGCTGACCGTGACCGAGGCCAGCCACACCCGCACCGCCGGGCAGACGGTGTTCCTGAGTTTTCCCAACGGCGAACTGCCTTACACCACCGGCACGATTGCGACGGTGGCAGCAGGGTCGTGGACGGTGACGCTGGGCAGCAGCGGATCGGGCAGCGGCATGCTGGAGGTGCGCAGCGCGCTGCACCCGTCAGGCGTCTACCAGATCGCCACGGTGCCGGGCGCCGACAGCTACACCGTCACCAGCCCGGGCAGCCTGACCGCGGCCGGCAAGGCTGTGGTCGCCAGCGTGATGGGCAACGCCAGCGGATTCGTCGCATCGGCGCCGGAGTCGGTGGCGCACCGCATCGGAATCGATCTGGTGATGCCGCGCGGGATCTACAAATCCAGCGGCGGCGGTCTTGCCACGATCAGCCTGTCGGTGCGCATCGAGGCGCAGCGGGTCGACGACATCGGCCTGCCGATCGGGGGGTGGGTGCTGCTGGGCGAGGAGACGATCACCGACCGCACCAACACGCCGCAGCGGCGCACCTTCACCTACGATCTGGCCACGCCGGGCCGATACCGCGTGCGCGCCTGGCGGCTGGACGAGAAATCGACCGTCGACGCCGACGGGCACGAGGTGATCTGGGCGGGCCTGCGCGCCTATCTGGCCGAGCCGGCGGATTTCGGCCCGGTGACGCTGATCGCGCTGCGCATGCGCGCCTCGAACAACCTCAGCGCGCAGGCCAGCCGAAAAATCGCGGTTCTGGCCACCCGCAAATTGCCGGTCTGGACCGGCAGCACGTGGACGGCGCCGCAGGCCACCCGGTCCATCGCCTGGGCGCTGGCCGACGCGGCGCGGAACGCCGACTACGGCGCGCGCCTGCCGGACAGCCGGCTTGACCTGCCGGCGCTGCTGGCGCTGGACGCGATCTGGGCCGAACGCGGCGACACGTTCAACGGTCGGTTCGACAGCGCCGGCACCTGGTGGGACTCGGCCAGCAAGATTGCCATGGCAGGCCGGTCGCGGATCTTCATGCAAGGCGGCAAGCTCAGGATCGCCCGCGACGGCCCGGCCAGCGTTCCGGTGCAGATGTTCTCGGAGCGGAACATCCTGAAGGGCACTTTCGCGCTGGATTTCGCGATGCCTGGCCCGGAAACCGCCGACGCGGTGGACGTGCAGATTTTCGACGGTCAGGTCTGGCAGCCGCGCCGGATCAAGGCGCGGTTGCCCGGCAGCACGGCTGCCCGCCCCGCACCGATGGACCTGTTCGGCGTGACCAGCGCAGCCCAGGCCTTGCGCGAGGGGCTGTATCAGGCCGCCGCCAACCGCTACCGCCGCGAGACCGTGCGGTTCGAGACCGAGATGGAGGGGTTCATCCCCTCCATCGGCGACCTGATCGCGGTGCAGCATTCGATGCCCGGCTGGGGCCAGCAGGCCGAGGCCGTCGCCTGGGACGCCGCCACCCTGCGCCTGCGCGTCACCGAGCCGCTGGACTGGTCGGGCACCGGCCACGTTGCCGGCCTGCGCGCCCGCGACGGCAGCGTGCAAGGTGCATACCCCGTCACCCGCGGCGGCGCCGACGACGTGCTGCAATTCGCCGAGGCGCCGGACCCGGCCCCGTTCACCGGCCCCGACGCCGAGCGCACCCATGTTGCCTTCGGGCAGGCCGAGACCTGGCGCGCGCTGGCCAAGGTGGCCAGCGTCACGCCGCGCACGCATTACCGCGTGCTGATCGAAGCGGTGGTCGAGGATCCTGCCGTGCACACCGCCGAAACCGGCGCGGTGGCCGAGCCGGTCAGCTATTCGGCGCTGCCGCGCGTGCCGGTGCAGCCGGTGGTGGGCCAGCTGATGGCCCGCAGCCTGCCGGACGGGCCGGGGCTGACCGTTCTGGCCTGGCGCCCGGCCCCGGGGGCCGACAGCTATCAGGTGGAGCTGGCCGACGGCTTCGACCTCGCCGACACCACCGTCAGCTGGACCCGCGTTGCCGATACCACCGCGAGCCAGCAGGTGGTGACCGTGGGCGATGCGGCCAGCACGCTGGTGCGCGTGCGGGGCCTTGGCCTCGCCCCCGGGCCCTGGGCCGTCGCCTCGGTCGGCGCGCTGGTCGGGCTGTTCTGGCTGGCCGAAGCCGCAACCCACTGGGGCGCCGACCCCGACCCCTACTGGAGAACCTGATGCCCGCGCTGCCCCCGAGTTCCGATTTCACCGGATCGACCCGCACCAATGCGCAGATGAAAACCACGTTCGCTGACCTGCGGGCGTTCCTCGCCGACCTGCTGGGCGCCGACGGCACGCCGGCCGCCGCGCTGGCCGCGCTGGGCAGCGTCGGGCAGGCCGGCGCGCTATTCCGCAGCGTGGCGACGACGTTGACCGCGGCCGACCGCGGGCGCACCGTGCACGCCCTGTCCGGCAGCTGGACGCTGACACTGCCGGCGCTGTCGTCGCTCGATGCCGGCTGGTCGGTGCTGATCCGCAACGAGGGCGCCGGTACGATCACGCTGCAACCCCAAGGGGGCGACCTGATCGACTATGTCGCCACCGGCAGCCTGCCGCCCGGTTCGGCCGTGCTGCTGACCTGGAGCGCGGCGCGCTGGCGCACCTTCGTGATGGGCGCCATGCTGGATCAGGGCCGCGCGCTGCGGTCGGGCGAGGTGATCGCCAATTCGACCGACAGCACGGCGGGCCGGTTGCTGGCGCTGGCGGGCACCACCGGCGCCTTCGGGCTGGGGGGCAGCTATGCCCCGCTGCTGGCCAACCTCGACGATACCCTGACCCCGGCGGGGCTTTACCGCTTCAACATGACGGGGGGCACCAGCGGCACCGGGCCGGGGTTCAGCCAGGGCGCGGTGATCGTGGTGCATGCGCTTGGTGCGGGCACGCGCGCGCCGCAGCAGATTGCCATTGAGCGCACCTCCAGCGCCGGCGGGCGGCTGGCGTGGCGCACCAGCCAGGCCGGCACCTGGGGCGCCTGGCAAACCGCCTATGGCACCGGCAACGCGCTGGGCACCGTCAGCCAGTCCGGCGGGCAACCCACCGGGGCATTGATGCAGTTCGGCGCGAACGCGAACGGCGCGTTCGAGCGGCGCGCCTCGGGCTGGCAGGAATGCATCCGCACCGACCTGTCGGCCGCCAGCGTCTCGACCGCCGAGGGGCAGATGTTCCGCAGCGGCGACATCACCTGGACCTTCCCCAGCCCCTTCGCCGCCGGTGTCATTCCAGTGGTGACGGTCACGGGCGAGAACCCGGCGCTGTGCGGGTTCGGCATCGTGT
>NZ_JBKBQM010000017.1:0-56840 GCF_046292685.1 Gemmobacter sp. | reverse complement strand
GGCCGGCCGGCTGATCTCGCCGCCGCCGATGGCTGCGGGGACGCCGGTGGTGCCGGGGCACGAGGTCGGCAACCCGCGCGCGACGCGCACCGCAAGATGGGCAAAGGCCTGCGCTTCCAGCATGTCGCCATTCAGGCCCGCCGCCTCGACGGCATGCACGGGGCAGGGCAGGCGCGCAGCCAGTTCGGCCATCAGCACCGGGTTCAGCCGCCCGCCGCCGGCGACCAGCACCTGCGCCGGGGGCCGCGGCAACAGCGGCAAGCCGGCGGCCACGGCGGCGGCAGCGGCGGCGGTCAGCGTGCGGGCGGCATCGGCATCGGGCAGCGTGGCCACCGCCTGCAGCAGCCCGCCCCAGGCGTCGCGGTCCAGCGACTTGGGCGGCATCCGGTAGAAATAGGGGTGGTGCAGAAAGGCATCGAGGATCCCCGGGTCGGCCGTGCCTTGCGCCGCCAGCGCCCCGCCCAGGTCGCAATCCTGGCCGAAGCGCGCCTGCATCAGGTCGTTGACCGGCGCGTTGGCCGGCCCGGTGTCGAAGGCGCACAGCGCCCCGGGCGCCTCGGGCGCGTCTGCGGACGGGTCGGCCCAGGTCAGGTTGCCCACGCCGCCAAGGTTGAGAAACACCACCGGGTCGCGCCCCAGCCGGCGCGCCAGCGCAAAATGATAGAACGGCGCCAGCGGCGCGCCCTGGCCGCCGAAGCGGACGTCGGCGCTGCGAAAATCCCACACCACCGGCCGGCCCAGCACCTCGGCCAGCACCGCACCGCTGCCGCACTGATGCGTGCCGCGCCCGCCGGGGTCATGCGCCAGCGTCTGCCCGTGAAACCCCACCAGCTCGGCCCCGTCGAAGCGGCTCAGCACCTCGGCATGGGCGGTTTCCACCACCTCGGCGGCGGCGGCCACGCCTGGCTCTCCGGGCCAGCGGCCCAGGGCCGCGCGCAGCACCGCCTGTTCGGCGCGGCTGTAGGGCCGATAGGCCGAAGGCCCGAACTCCAGCACCGCCTCGCCGTCGGTCAGCACCATCGCGGCATCCACCCCGTCGAGCGAGGTGCCCGACATCGCCCCCAGCGCCCAGACCGGCCCGGCTTTCAACATGCGCTTCCCCTTTGGCCCCGGCACGGCTATACCCCGCCGCGCACCTGCGAAGATATGGACGATGACGCCATGACCTACCATGCCAAATCCGAGTTCCTGCGCGTGATGATCGAGCGCGGCTTTCTGGCCGACTGCACCGATTGTCAGGCCCTGGACGAAGCGCTGATCGCAGGGGTGGTGCCGGCCTATATCGGCTACGATGCCACGGCGGCCAGCCTGCATGTGGGCCATCTGATGAACATCATGGTGCTGCGCTGGTTGCAAAAAACCGGGCACAAGCCGATCACGCTGATGGGCGGGGGCACCACCAAGGTGGGCGACCCGAGCTTTCGCGCCGAGGAACGGCCGCTGCTGACGCCCGCGCAGATCGACGCCAACATCGACAGCATGAAGCAGGTGTTTGCCCGCTACCTCGCCTATGGCGACGGGCCGACCGATGCCATCATGCTCAACAACGCCGAATGGCTCGACAGCCTGAATTACCTCGACTTCCTGCGCGACATCGGGCGGCACTTCAGCGTCAACCGGATGCTGTCGTTCGAAAGCGTCAAGTCCCGGCTGGACCGCGAACAATCGCTGTCCTTCCTGGAATTCAACTACATGATCCTGCAGGCCTACGACTTTCTCGAACTCTACCGTCGCTACGGCTGCCGGTTGCAGATGGGCGGGTCGGACCAGTGGGGCAACATCGTCAACGGCATCGACCTGACGCGCCGGGTGCTGGATGCGGAAATCTGGGGCCTGACCACGCCGCTGCTGACCACCTCGGACGGGCGCAAGATGGGCAAGTCGGCCTCGGGCGCGGTCTGGCTGCGCGGCGACATGCTGAGCCCTTACGAGTTCTGGCAGTTCTGGCGCAACACCACCGATGCCGATACGGGCCGGTTCCTCAAGCTGTTCACCGAACTGCCCGTCGCCGAATGCGACCGGCTGGGTGGCTTGCAAGGGTCCGAGATCAACGCGGCCAAGGTGATCCTGGCCAACGAGGTGACGGCACTGCTGCACGGGCCCGAGGCGGCTCGGGCCGCCGAGGCCACGGCGCGCGCGGTGTTCGAGCAAGGCGGCATCGGCGGCGACCTGCCCACGGTTGTCGTCACCGCCGAGGAGGCCGCCGAAGGCATCAGCCTGCCGCAACTGTTCGTGCGCGCCGGGCTGGCGAAATCGGGCAAGGATGCCAAGCGCCTGATCGCCGAAGGCGGCGCGCGCGTGAACGATGCCGAGGCCACCGATGCCGGCCGCCTGATCCGCACCGAAGATCTGGCCGCACCGCTGAAGCTGACCGCCGGGCGCAAGCGGCATGCGCTGGTGGTGATCGGCTGACACCGGCTGCCAGCGACGGGGCCCGGTGCGCAGCCGGCCCCGGTCTTTCACCTTGACCCAAATATCCCACGGGGGTGCGGGGGTGTGAAACCCCCGCTTCCGACCCGCGGGCTCGCGCCCGGGCGGTCAGCCCCGGCGCCGGCGGCGTTCGCGCCCCGCGCCATCGTCGCCGCCGGTGCCGTCCGAGGCCGACGAAAACCCGCCCAGCACCGCGGCGATGGTTTCGAGCGACGGACGCTCGCCCCGGGGCCGGGTCTCCAGCGCTGCGCGCATCGCGCGCAGGTGTTCGGGCATGGTGCCGCAGCAGCCGCCGATGATGCGCACGCCGGCATCGCGGGCCAGCACGGCATATTCGGCCATCAGTTCGGGCGTGCCGTCATAGTGGATGTGCCCGTCGTGATATTTCGGGATGCCGGCATTGCCCTTGGCGATGACCGGGCGTTCGGTGCCTTGCGCCATGAAGCCCAGCACCGTGCGCAACAGGTCCGCCGCCCCCACGCCGCAGTTGGCACCGAAGGCGATGGGCGGGTTCGGCAGCCTTTCCACCAGCTCGACCATCTGCGCCGAGGTGACGCCCATCATGGTGCGCCCCGCTGTGTCGAAGCTCATGGTGCCGCACCAGGGCATTCCGGCCAGGGCGCAGGCCTCGGCGGCGGCGTTGAATTCCTCGGGCGCGCTGATGGTTTCCACCCACAGCACGTCGGCGCCGCCTTCCTTCAGGCCCTCGGCCTGTTCGTGAAAGATCGCCACCGCGTCGGCATGGGTCATGGTGCCCATCGGCTGAAAGATCTCGCCCGTCGGGCCGACCGAACCGGCCACCACCACCGGGCGCCCGGCGGCATCGGCCACCTCGCGCCCCAGTTCGGCGGCAATGCGGTTCAGCTCGCGCGTGCGGCTTTGGGCGTTGTGCAGCTTGAGCCGTGCGGCATTGGCGCCGAAGCTGTTGGTCAGGAAGATGTCCGACCCCGCCTCGACCGCGCCGCGATAGAGCGTGCGGATACGGTCGGGATGTTCGACGTTCCACATCTCGGGCGCGTCGCCCGACGACAGGCCCATGTTGAACAGGTTGGTGCCGGTGGCGCCATCGGCCATCAGCCAGTCGCGCGTTGCCAGCAGCCGGGACAGCAGGTCTGACATCAAGTCTCTCCCCTCAAGGATATCGCCCCGTCCTGCCATGCCGGCAGGACGGGGCGCAAATGAAAGCGGTGCAGGATGATCTTGCGCTGGGGCGCAAGATGTCAGCCTTCGGCGGCGAGCTGGCGCTTGGCCTCGGCCAGCAGCGCATCCATCCGGGCGCGCACCTCGGCGGCGGTCGCCTTGCCGGCCAGGTCCGCGGCGACCTTGCGCAGCACGTCGTCGTCGCCGGCCTCCTGGAAATCGGACTTCACCACCTCGACGGCATAGGCCTCGGCCTCGGCGCCCGTCTTGCCCAGGAGCCCGGCCGCCCAGAGCCCCAGCAGCTTGTTGCGCCGCGCATTGGCACGGAACTGCATTTCCTCGTCATGGGCGTATTTCGATTCGTAGGCGCGTTCGCGGTCGTCGAAGGTGGTCATGGCGGCTCCGTCTTGCTTGTGTTCGGCCTGAACCCCATATGCCCACCCCGGGCCGCGCCTGCAAGAGGCGCGCGGCTTGCGGCATGGCAGCATCTGCACTAAGAGGCAGTCTGTGCGGGCAGGGTGGCCCGCAGGCGAGGTCCGATGGCACGGCGCAAGAAAGTCTACGAAGGCAAGGCGAAGATCCTGTACGAGGGGCCGGAACCCGGCACCCTCATCCAGTATTTCAAGGACGATGCGGCAACCCAGCCGGTGCACAAGCAGGCATCGACCGACGGGCGCGGCGTGCTGAACAACCGTCTGTCGGAATTCTTCATGGCCGGGCTGAACGCCATCGGGGTGCCGACGCATTTCATCCGCCGGCTGAACATGCGCGAACAGCTGATCCGCATGGTCGAGATCATTCCGCTGATCGTGACGGTGCGCAACTATGCCGCAGGCGAGCTGTCGCGCCGGCTGGGCATTCCCGAAGGCACCGCGCTGCCGCGCCCGATCGTGGAATTCTATTTCAAGGACGACAAGCTGGGCAACCCGCTGGTCACCGAGGAACACATCATCGCCTTCGGCTGGGCCAGCCAGCAGGACCTGGACGACATGGTGGCCCTTGCCTTGCGCGTCAACGACTTCCTGTCGGGGGCGATGCTGGGCGCCGGCATTCGCCTGGCCGATTTCCGCATCGAGGTCGGCCGGGTATGGGAAGGCGATTACATGCGCCTGATCGTGGCCGACGAGATCAGCCCCGACAGCTGCCGCCTGTGGGACTTGCGCGGTGCCGAAGGCACCGACCGCGAAGGCCAGCCGCGCGAGCCCGGGCCGCTGGCCGATGTCTATACCGAACTGGCGCGGCGACTGGGCGTGCTGCCGTCGAACGTGACCCACACCACCAAGCCCACGCTCATCAACTGAAAGGCCCCGTCATGGCTTTGAAAGCGACCGTTCATGTCATGCTGAAGGATGGGGTGCTGGACCCGCAAGGCGAAGCGGTGCGCCATGCGCTGGGAACGCTGGGCTTTGCCGGCGTGCAGTCGGTGCGGCAAGGCAAGGTGATCGAGCTGGAACTGGCCGCGACCGACCGCGCGGCGGCCGAGGCCGAGGTGCGCGCGATGTGCGAGCGCCTGCTGGCCAATACCGTGATCGAGAAATATTCGGTCACCATCGCCTGAACCGACGGGCGCGGTCTTGCCCCCAGCGACCGGGGGTTTTCCACCCCCGGACCCCCGGAGGATATTTCGACAAGGTGAAAGGCGGCCGATGGTGCCGCGGGGGGCCGTCAGCCGCGCAGGCGGGGCTCTGCCGCTGCGCCGCTGTCGAAGTTGATGCACAGCTGGTTGACCTCGGGCGCGGCGATCAGCCGCGCCATGCAGGCGCAGAACGCCTGTTGCGGGCGCCCTTCGAAATGGCGGCAATCGTGGCAGGTGCCGAAGCTTGGGGCCTCGCGCCGGCGGGCAAGGTCGGCGACCAGTTGCGGAACCGTGCGGGCCAGGGCATCGAACAGCTCGGGCGGCAGGCCCGCCACCGCCCCTGTCAGGTCGCGCAGCGGGTCTTGCGCCAGCAGCGCGCGCCCTTGCGCCGTCACGTCGTAGCAGACCTTGCGCCCGTCCTCCTGGCCTGCGCCGCGCGCGATCAGGCCCTTGAGCTCCAGCGCCTTCAGCGTCTGGGTTGCCGTGCCGCGGGTGGTGGCGTGAAAGCTGGCAAAGGCCGAAGGCGTGCGGCTGGCGGTGTTGGCGCGCGACAGAAAGCGCAGCGCGGTCCATTGCGCCGGGGTCAGTTGCGCATCCTGATCTTCGGCCCTTGCGGCGCGAGCCAGGTGGATCAGCAGTTCGGCGATTTCATCAGGCGTGCTCATGCGCGGGATAGTAGCGAATCGAAACCTGTTTGACAATCGCTGCCGGCGTGATAGTTTCGATTCGAAATCATCATCGGTGCTGCCATGAACAAGCCCTTTCGCCCGCCCCGGACCCGCACCCGCAGCAACCGCTTCGGGGCCGAGTTTCTGGATGCCGCGACCGAGGCCGACCTGGCCCGCGCCTGGCGCGAGCGGGGCGATGCCCGGGCGCGCGACCGGCTGGTGCTGGCGCATCGGGCGCTGGCCTATGCTGCCGCGGCGCGGATGTCGCGCGGGGCCGGCCGGCCGGACGAGGATCTGGTGCAGCAGGCAAACCTGGGCCTGCTGAAGGCAGCCGACCGTTTCGACCCCGACATGGGCTTTCGCTTTTCCACCTATGCGACCTGGTGGGTGCGGGCCGAGATTCAGGATTATGCCTATGGCGACTGGTCGCTGATCCGCCTGCCGGGGTCGTCGTCCTTGCGCCGGGTCTTTTTCGGGCTGCGCAAGGCCGAGGCCGCCTTGCGCGCCGAAGGCACGCGCCCCGAAGACATGGATGCCGCGCTGGCCACCCATTTCGGGGTCGAGGTCGACAAGATCGGGCTGATCCGCGAACGTCTGGCGGCGCGCGATCTGTCGCTGAACCAGCAGGTCGGCGATGCCGAGCAGGGGGCGGAGTGGCAGGATCTGCTGCCCGACCCCGACCCGGAGGCCGACCCCGAGGTGCGCGTGGGCGAGGCGCGTGCGCAATCGCGGCTGGCCAGCCTGATGCAGCGGCATCTGGCCGACCTGCCGGCGCGCGACCGCGACATCCTGACCGGCACGGTGATGGAGGACGAAAGCCGCACCCTGGCCGATCTGGGCGCCACCCACGCGATTTCGCGCGAACGGGTGCGGCAGCTGCGCGAACGCGCCCTGGCGGCGATGCGCAAGGCTCTGGCGGCCGACCCCGAGGCCCGCGCGCTGTTGCAGGCCGAGGGGCTGGGGGCCTGAGGGCACCGGGCGGGCGCCGGGTTTGCGGCTGCGGGCCGGGCGGCGCCGCTGGTCGCGCGGGTTTTAAGCGCGGTTTCGGCTCAGTCCTGCGCCATCCGGGCGGCGCGCCCGCCGCGGCGGCGGGTCAGCAAGGCGCTGCGGGCGGGCAGGTCCTGCATGATCGCGCGGCGCGCCTCGTGGGTCAGCCGCGACCAGGCGCTGATCTCCTCGATGGTGCGGTGGCAGCCGACGCAGACGCGGGCCTCCGGGTGCACCACGCAGATCTTGACGCAGGGGCTTTCGATTTCGTCGCGCTTCCAGACTTCGTCCTTCACGGGGTGCCCCTTGCGATGTGCGCCAGCCGGTCCAGCGCGCCTTGCAGGATATAGCCTGCCGCAACGTGGTCGATCACCTGGGAACGACGCTTTCGTGACGTATCCGCCTCGAGCAGTGCCCTTTCGGCCGCAACGGTCGACAGCCGTTCGTCCCAGAAGGCCAGCGGCAAGGGCGAAAGCCGCGCCAGGTTGCGGGCAAAGGCGCGGGTGGACTGGCAGCGCGGGCCTTCGGACCCGTCCATGTTGCGCGGCAGCCCCAGCACCAGCCCGACGATGCCGCGCTCGGCCGTCAGGTCCAGCAGGCGGGCGGCGTCCTCGGTAAACTTGACGCGCCGGATGGTCAGCAGCGGCGTGGCCACCGAACGCAAGCTGTCCGAGACCGCGACCCCGATGGTCTTGTCGCCGAGGTCGAGCCCGGCCAGCGCCCCGACGCGCGGCAGTGCCGCGGCAAAGCCGGCCATGTCGTCGTGCCCGGCCCGGGTCATTTCAACCCGGCTTCGGCGGCGGCGGCGGCGATCAGGCCAAGGTCGGCCTCGCGCCCGGCAAAGCGGCCTTCGGCCTCGGCCAGAATTGCGCGGGCGCGGTCGGTTTCGCCCAGCACCCCCAGCGCGCGGATGGCGCGGGCCCATTCCGCCGCCGTGCCGCCCTGGGTTGCCAGCCGTTCCAGCAGCCCGTCCACCATGCCGCGGATCATCTGCTGGCGGGCCTCGGGCGTCATGTCCTCGGCCGCGGCCATCGCGGCGGCATCCGGGCCGGGCATGGCGCGGCCGCCGGGTTCGGGCATCTGATAGCGGTGCTGCCCGGCCAGCCAGGCCACATCGGGCAGCTGGGCGCGCAGCGCGGCCACCCAGGGCGCGTCGGGGGCCGAGCTTTCCCACAGCGGGGCCCAGAAGCGGAATGCAAGGTCCGGCCGCCCGACCTGCAGGAACATCAGCCCCGAAAGATAGCGCGCCGTGCCGTTGGTCCGGTCCTTTTCCAGCGCGGCCGACAGCACCGCCTCGGCTTCGGGGCTGACCAGCCCGCCGGCGGCCGAGATCATCAGCTCGGCCTGCATCGCCAGATCGTCGGCCGTGGCCGCGGCGCCCTTCAGCCGCACCACCATGGCCTGCGCACGGGCGGCGGCGGCGAAGTTGCCGACCAGCGCCTCATTGCGGGCCAGCAGTTCCTGCCCTTGCAGGTCGTCCGGGCGCCCTGCCATCACCTGGCGCAGACGCTCCAGCAACTCGGCATGGCGCGGGTCGGTGGGGGCCGGCGCAGGGGGCAGCGCGGCGGCGGCCTGCGCCTCGGCCTCGGCCTGGGTCGGCCGTGCCGCGCGCATCCGGTCGGATTCGGCCAGGCGAAAGGCCATCGGCAGGTCGCCCTGACCGGGTGCCCCGCGCCAGAGGTAAACCCCGCCGCCCACGCCCAGCACCAGCGCGGCCATCAGCCCGGCGACCAGCGCCGGGGCAGGGCCCGGTTCGGCCCTGGCCGTTTCGGCCCGCAGCGCCGCATCGGCCGCCAGCACCCGACGCCCGATTTCGGTGCGCAACCGCGCGGCCTCGTCCTCGCCGATCAGCCCGCGCGCGAGGTCGCGCTCCACCTCGCGCAGCTGGTCGCGGTAGACACCCAGATCCTGCGCCGCCGCAGGCGCGGCCCGCCCGCGCGCCAGGGCCGCCGCCATCAGCCCGGCCACCGCCAGCGTCAAGCCGGCCGCACCCCCCCAGAACACCCAATCGCCCATCGGTTCCCCTTCCTCGTCGCCGATGTAGCCCTTTCGGCGCCCCGGCAAAAGCCCCGGCGAAGGCCGTGATGTCGCACTTGCCGCCGCATGTCGCTTTTCGCCCCCTTTGCGCCGTTTGCAGCACGGGGTAGAACCCTTTTTCTGTTCCATCACCGGAACGAACCACGCCCCCGGGGAGTCGCCGCCATGAAACGCTATTCGGTCTTTGCCATCGCCCGCGAGGCGCTGAGCTGGCACCAGGGCTGGGAACGCGCCTGGGCCAGCCCCGAACCGAAGAAGCGCTACGATGCGATCATCGTGGGGGCGGGCGGTCATGGCCTCGCCACCGCCTATTACCTGGGCAAGAACCACGGCATCACCAATGTCGCGGTGCTGGAAAAGGGCTGGCTGGGCGGCGGCAACACCGGGCGCAACACCACGATCATCCGTTCGAACTACCTGCAGGATCCTTCGGCGGCGATCTACGAAAAGGCCCGCAGCCTTTACGAAACCATGAGCCTGGATCTGAACATGAACGTCATGTTCAGCCCGCGCGGCGTGATGATGCTGGCCCAGACCGAACACGAGGTCCGCGGCTATCGCCGCACCGCCCATGCCAACGCGCTGCAAGGTGTCGCCACCGAATTCATCGGGCCCGAGCGGGTCAAGGAACTGGTGCCGATCATCAATATCAACGGCCCGCGCTATCCGGTGCTGGGGGCGCTGTGGCAGGCGCGCGGCGGCACCGGGCGGCACGATGCGGTGGCCTGGGGCTATGCGCGGGCCTGCAGCGCGATGGGCATGGACATCATCCAGAACTGCGAGGTCACGGGCGTCTCGCAATCGGGCGGCAAGGTCACCGGCGTCACCACCACCCGCGGCGACATCGCCTGCGACAAGCTCGGGATCGTCGTGGCCGGCCATTCGGGGCAACTGGCCGACATGGCCGGTTTCCGCCTGCCGGTCGAATCGCTTTGCCTGCAGGCGCTGGTGTCCGAGCCGATCAAGCCCTGCATGGACGTGGTGGTGATGGCCAACACCGTGCACGGCTACATGTCGCAATCCGACAAGGGCGAAATGGTCATCGGCGGCGGCACCGACGGGTTCAACAACTTCACCCAGCGCGGCAGCTTCCACCATATCGAGGAAACCTTGCGCGCGCTGGTCGAAACCTTTCCGATGATCTCGCGGCTCAAGATGCTGCGCCAGTGGGGCGGCATCGTGGACATGACCGGCGACCGTTCGCCCATCATCTCGAAAACGCCGCTCGGCAACTGCTTCATCAACTGCGGCTGGGGCACCGGCGGGTTCAAGGCCATTCCGGGCTCGGGCTGGGCGATGGCCGAACTGATGGCCAGGGGCGAACCGGGGCCGCTGGCGGCGGAATTCAGCATGTACCGCTTCCGCGAAGGCAAGTTCATCGATGAATCCGTTGCGGCAGGGGTGGCGCATTGATGCCCCGCCGCGTCCATTTTCTGTCCCGAAATATCCCGGGGGGTCCGGGGGGCAGCGCCCCCCGGCCTTTCCCGTTGCGCAAGGGCCTGCCATGCTGATCCTGACCTGCCCCTACTGCGGCGTCCGTGCCGAGGAAACCGAGCTGACCGCCGGCGGCGAAGCGCATCTGAAGCGTTTCGGCCCCGGGTCCACGGATGCCGAGTTCGAATCCTACATGTTCGCCCGCGCCAACCCCAAGGGCGTGCATTTCGAACGCTGGCGCCACAGCTATGGGTGCGGCAAGTGGTTCCTGGCCGCGCGCTGCACCGCCACGCTCGAGGTGTTCGGCACCTATCCGGCGCAAACCTCCGAACCCCCCGCCGATCTGATCGCGCATATCAAGGCCCGGCGTCCGGGCTGGGAAGGTGACAAATGAGCACCCGTCTGGCCAAGGGCGGCCGCCTGATCGACCGGTCGGCGGCGCAGGAATTCCGCTTCAACGGCAAGCGGTTCAAGGGTTTTGCCGGCGATACGCTGGCTTCCGCGCTGCTGGCCAACGGCCAGATGCTGCTGGGGCGCAGCTTCAAGTATCACCGGCCGCGCGGGCTGGTCGCCTCGGGCGCCGAGGAGCCGAACGCGCTGGTGGCCCTCGGCACCGGCGCGCGGCTGGAGCCCAACCAGCGCGTCACCACCACCGAGCTGTTCGATGGCCTTTCCGCCGCAAGCCAGAACCACTGGCCGAGCCTCGAATTCGACGTCGGCGTGGTGAACAACCTGGTCAGCCGCTTTCTGCCGGCGGGGTTCTACTACAAGACCTTCATGTGGCCGCGCGCCTTCTGGAAGCACGTGTTCGAGCCGGTGATCCGCCAGTCGGCCGGCCTGGGCCCGGCACCGAAGGACCGCGACGCCGACCGTTACGAACAGCTTTATGCCCATTGCGACGTGCTGGTGGCGGGCGGCGGCGTGGCCGGCCTGACGGCCGCCCTGGCCGCGGCCCGCGCCGGGCAGCGGGTGATCGTGCTGGAACAGGCCGCCCACTGGGGCGGGCGCGCCCCGGTGGATGGCGGCACGATCGACGGCAAGCACCCCGACCAGTGGGTGAAGGACGCGCTGCAAGCACTTGAAGCGATGCAGAATGTCACGCTGCGCGCGCGCACGGTGGTCGCCGGGGTCTACGACCACGGCTATGTCCTGGCCGAAGAACGCGTGGCCGACCACACCCCGGGCGACGGGCGGCCGAAAAAGCGGCTCTGGCGCATCCGTGCGGCGCGCATCCTGGCCGCCACCGGCGCCATCGAACGCCCGCTGGCCTTTGCCGGCAACGACATTCCGGGCGTGATGCTCGCCTCGGCGGTGCGCGATTACCTGGTCAACTGGGCCGTGTCGCCCGGCGACCGCACGGTGCTCGTCACCAACAACGACGACGGCTATCGCACCGCGCTGGCGCTGCGGGCGGCAGGGCTGGCGGTGCCGGCGATCCTCGATGCCCGCGACCGCGCCGATGGCGCGCTGCCGCAGGCCGCGCGGGCCGAAGGCATCCGGGTGCTGCCCGGCCACGGCATTGCCGCGGTCAAGGGGGCCAAGCGCGTGACGGCGGTGCAGGTCTGCCTGCAGGCCGGCGAAGGCGCCGTGGTCGAGGAAATCGCCTGCGATGCGGTTGCCATGTCGGGCGGTTGGTCGCCTGTGGTGCATTTGTGGAGCCATTGCGGCGGCAAGCTGCTGTGGGATGCCGACGCGGCGATGTTCCGCCCCGATCCGGCGCGCCCGCCCACCGGCGCCGACGGTGCCGCGATGGTGGCCACCGCCGGCGCCGCCTCGGGCGCGCTGACGCTGGCCGAGTGCCTGGCCGATGCCCATGCCGCCGCTGCCGGCACCGGCGCGGCCCCGGTCGGCGCGGCCGAGGACGAGGCCCCGCTGACCCCGGTCTGGGTCATGCCGCAAGGCGCGGGCGTTGCGCTGCGCAGCAAGATGTGGCTGGACTTCCAGAACGACGTGAAGGTCAGCGATGTGCAGCTGGCCGCGCGCGAAGGTTACACCAGCGTCGAGCATACCAAGCGCTACACCACGCTGGGCATGGCGACCGATCAGGGCAAGCTGAGCAACATCAACGGTCTGGCCGTGCTGGCCGACAGCCTGAACGCGGCCATCCCGCAGGTGGGCACCACCACCTTCCGCCCGCCCTACACCCCCGTCACCATCGGCGCGCTGGCGGGCGAGGCGCGGGGCGAAATCTTCCAGCCGCTGCGCCGCACGCCGATGCACGACTGGCACGAAACCCACGGCGCGCATTGGGAACCCGTGGGCCTGTGGCGCCGCCCCTATGCTTACCCGCGCGCGGGCGAAACCGTGCATCAGGCAGTGGAGCGTGAGGTGCTGAACGCGCGCGGCAATGTCGGGCTGCTCGATGCCAGCACGCTGGGCAAGATCATCGTCAAGGGGCCGGATGCCGGCCGCTTTCTCGACATGCTTTACACCAACGTCATGTCCAACCTGCCGGTGGGCAAGTGCCGCTACGGGCTGATGTGCAACGAACAGGGCTTCCTTTCGGACGATGGCGTGGTCGCGCGCCTGTCCGAGGACACCTGGCTGTGCCACACGACCTCGGGCGGGGCCGACCGCATCCATGCCTGGATGGAGGACTGGCTGCAATGCGAATGGTGGGACTGGCAGGTGTTCACCGCCAATGTCACCGAACAATACGGCCAGATCGCCGTGGTCGGCCCCAATGCGCGCAAGCTGCTGGAGGCGGTGGGCGGCATGGATGTCAGCCGCGAAAGCCTGCCTTTCATGGAATGGCGCGAGGGCAGCTTGGGCGGCCACCGTGTGCGCGTGTTCCGCATCAGCTTTTCGGGCGAGCTTTCCTATGAAATCGCCGTGCCGGCAGGCGAGGCGCGCAGCCTGTGGGATGCCCTGGTCGCCGCCGGCGAAGGCCTGGGCGCCATGCCCTATGGCACCGAGGCGCTGCACGTGCTGCGGGCCGAAAAGGGCTTCATCATGATCGGCGACGAAACCGATGGCACGGTGACGCCGCTGGACCTGAACCTCGGCTGGGCGGTTTCGAAGAAAAAGGCCGATTTCCTGGGCAAGCGCGGGATGGAGCGCAGCCACCTGTCCGACCCCGATCGGTGGAAGCTGGTGGGGCTGGAATCGCTCGATGGCTCGGTCATCCCCGAAGGCGCCTATGCGGTGGCGCCGGGCACGAATGCCAACGGGCAGCGCAACACCGAAGGGCGCGTGACCTCGACCTATTGGTCCCCGACGCTGAAGCGCGGCATCGCCATGGGCCTGATCCGCCGCGGGCCGGAGCGGATGGGCGAAATCGTCACCTTCCCCAAGCTGGGGGGCGGCGAGGTGAAGGCGCGCATCGTCGATCCGGTGGTCTACGACAAGGAAGGGGCGAAACAGAATGTCTGAGGCGGTTTCGGCCCTGGGGGGCCTTGCGTTCGACGGCTATGTGCAGGTGGCGGAGACCGGGCCGCACGGCATGATCGTGCTGCGCTCGAAAGGCGACGGGCTGGAGGGCGCGCTGGCCGCCCTTGGCCTGCCCGTGCCCGGCCAGCGGCGGATCGTGCAGGCCGGCGAACGGGCGGTGGCCTGGATGAGCCCCGACGAGTATCTGATCTGGCTGCCCTATGCCGAGGTGGCCGAGGCGGTGGCCGCGTTGGAGGCGGCGCTGGCGGGCCGGCACCATCTGGTGGCCAATGTGTCCGATGCCCGTGCGGTGTTCACCTTGCGCGGCACAGGCGCGCGCGAGGTGCTGGCCAAGGCCTGCCCGGTGGATTTCGCGCCGGGCGTGTTCGAACCCGGCGAGGTGCGGCGCACCCGGGCGGCGCAGGTCGCGGCGGCGGTGTGGATGAGCGAGGACGAGACGTTCACGCTGGTCTGCTTCCGTTCGGTCGCGCGCTATGTGTTCGACCTGCTGTCCACGCTGGCGCGCCCCGGATCGGAAGTCGGGCTTTACCGCTGAGCGGTCGGGCAGGGCGCGCGTGCGCCGCGGGCGCGCGCGCAGAGGGCGCGTGAGCAAAGGGGGGCGCGGTTGCCCCCATCGAGGGGGCGGCCCGCGCCGCGGGGCCGGCCCCGCACGCCGCCGGAAGGGCTAGCCCTTCCGGGCCATCCCGGCCGCGCCCAGCCAGAGGCCGGCCAGACCGAGGCTGAGCACCATGTTCCAGCCCGCCATCGACAGGCCGAGGAACGACCAGGCCACCGCATCGCAGCGCACCGGGGCGGCGACATCGGCCGTCGGGTCCAGCAACGCCTGGGTCGAAATGCCGGCAAGGCCGGGGCCGGTGCAGCTGCTCAGCCCTTGCCACCAGCCTTGTTCCACCCCGACGTGAAAGCCGCCGATCCCGGCGGTGGTCAGCGCGGCCAGGGCCCCGAGCAGCGGCCAGACCCGCCCGGGCAGCGCCAGCGCCAGCGCCCCCGCAACCAGGGCCGCCAGATGCGGCCAGCGCTGCCAGATGCATAGCACGCAAGGGTGCAGGCCCCCGACATACTGAAAGGTCAGCGCCCCGAGCAGCAGCGCCGCCGAGCCGCCAGCGGCCGCGAGGATCAGGGAGTTGCGCGTCAAAATGCCCTCAGCACCAGAAAACCGCCCAGCAGCATCGCCACGAACAGCGTGAACATCAAGCCCAGCCGCTGTTCCACCAGATCACGGATCGGTGCGCCGAAGCGCCACAGCAACGCTGCCACCACGAAAAACCGCAGGCCTCGCGCCAGCAGCGAGGTGAGCATGAAGGTATCGAGCGGCATGGCGGTAAAGCCCGACATGATGGTGATGACCTTGTAGGGAAAGGGCGTCACCCCCGCGACCAGCACCGACCAGAAGCCGAAGTCGTTGAACCGCGTGGCGAATTCGGCCATCGCATCGGCCTTGCCGAGGGATTGGAGGATCGGGCGGCCCAGCTGCTCGAACGCCAGCGCCCCGATGCCATAGCCCAGCAGCCCGCCCAGCACCGAAGCCGCCGTGCAGACCGCCGCGATCAGAAAGGCGCGCTGGCGCGCGGCCAGGATCATCGGGATCATCAGGATGTCGGGCGGGATCGGAAAGACCGAGCTTTCCACGAAGGCCACCGCTGCCAGCACCCACAGGGCATGGCGATGCCCGGCAAGGGACAGCGTCCAGTCGTAAAGGCGGCGCAACATGGCGATTTCCCTGCAGCTGAGGCCCCGCGCTTGCCCGATGCTGCGGCCGAGGTCAAGGTGCGGCACGCCGCGCGTCTCGGGGCTTGAACAAGCCTGCAAGGCGCCTGTATAGAGAGCGCGCGCCCGGGCGGCCCAGTGGGGTTGCCAGCTACCATCGGGCGCAGGCGTGGGCGGGTGTGGTGGAATGGTAGACGCGGCAGACTCAAACTCTGCTTCCGAAAGGAGTGTCGGTTCGAGTCCGACCACCCGCACCAGCGCAGTTCCCCGATCGGCGACGTTTCCCTTCTCGTGCTGACGCTTGCGGCGCAGGGCTGATTCGTGCGCCCGTTTCCGGCATCGGGGCGCCATCGGCAACAAAACCGCAGGATTACCGGAATATCGTTGGGTTTCGGAAACCGTGCTTCTGGCACTGCGGCAAAAAAGTGCAAATCTGGTAAAGCGGCGCGCGCAGCCTCGCGCCACAATCTCTGTTTCCAAATCCTTGATGTCCTGCGCGCAAGGGTTGTGGGACGCCGCGCTTTCGACCCGGTTTTTCCTAAAATTGCGTGAAAATCCGCAGGATCGGATTTCCGGTTTGGAAACGCACCCCGGAAGCCGCCGGCCACAGCCGGCCCACGGTGTCGGTTCCATCGCCGCGGTCGCGCCGCGTTCATGCCGCTTTTCGCTTTGCCGGCGCCCGCGGCGGGGGTAAAAACGAAGCACGCCTTGCTGGGGCGGAAACGAGGGCCGTGGGGGCGGTCGTAGTGGTGATGCGGGCGGGGTCTGCGCCCGACAGGTATCGTGCTGTCTGAAGGGCAGGCGGCGCCGCTTGTGCGGCGGCTGCTCACGATCCCCCATCATCCTGCGTCTGCCCGCATGGCGTTGCGATCCACCCGGAAAGCGCGCCGCTGCCTGGTCCCGTTCGGGTCAGGCCGGGTAATCGATCGGTGCGTGGCAGGTGGCCCGTATCGGACAAAGGGGTTTGGCGATGCCGGTCTTCGCGCTGTACAATTTCAATGACACGGACACCACCATTCAGGATTCCGCGCTCGGCAACGGCGCGCAGAACGGGCTTTACATGAACGGTGCCGTGGCCTCGGGCGGGCAGGCGGTGCTGGATGGCGTGGACGACATCGCCAAGATCTATGCCAGCCCGATCTTCCAGATGGACCGCGGCACCCTGGCGATGAAGTTCACCCAGACCGCGCATGTCGGCGACAACCCCAACACCATCCTGTCGCGCGACAGTGTGGGCAATGCCGAAGGCGGCGGCTATCGGGTCGAGGTGCTCAAGACCGGGGCCATCGTCGTCAGCCACGAGACCGCGTCGGAAACCGTCACCTGGACCACCGGACCCGGCTTCATGCAACCGGGCGATACCATCGATTTCAGCTATTCCTGGGATTTCGGCGGGTCCGAGCCGGGCCGGCTGGTGATCTCGAACATCACCACGGGCAACACCTATTCGGCCGACGTGCCGAACACGGTGACGATGGACATGGGGTCGCAGAACCAGAACTGGATCATCGGCGGCGGCCAGGCGGCCAGCCCGCCCGACACCCTGGCCGGGATCGACCAGCATTTCAACGGCACCGCCGAGTTCCTGTCCTTCTCGGACAGCATCGACAACAAGGGCAACGCCGACCCGATCGCCAATCCCGACACCGCCGTGACCGACGAGGATACCTCCGTCACCATTCCGGTGCTGGCCAACGACAGCGACCCGAACGGCGACACGCTGACCGTGACCGGTGCCACGGCGACCAACGGCACCGTCACGGTGAACCCGGACGGCACGCTGATCTATACGCCCAACCCCGATTACAACGGGCCCGATACCATCACCTACACCGTGACCGACGGCAACGGCGGGTCCGCCACCTCGACCGTTGCGGTGACGGTCAACCCCGTCAACGACGCGCCGGTGGCGAACGACGATACCGCCTCGACCGCGTTCAACACGCCGGTGACCATCGCCGTGCTGGCCAACGACACCGATGTCGATGGCGATGCTCTGGCCGTTCTGGGCACCCCGACCAGTGCTGACGGCACCGTGACGGTCAACCCGGACGGCACCATCACCTTTACCCCGAACGCCGGCTTCAGCGGCGTGGCGGTGATCGACTATGGCGTGACCGACGGCAACGGCGGCACCGATACCGCCCAGGTGCTGGTCACCGTGGGCGCCCCGCTGCGCGATGGCATCGTCTACGGCACGGCGGCGGGCGACCTGATCGACGTGGCCTATACCGGCGACAACGACGGCGACATGATCGACGCTGGCGACGCGATCCTGCCCAACACCGCGCCCGACGACGATTTCGTGCTGGCCGGTAACGGCAACGACACCGTGCTGGCCGGGCAAGGCAACGACCTGGTCTTCGGCGAGGATGGCGACGACGAGCTTTACGGCGGCGACGGCTTCGATGCCCTGTTCGGCGGCAACGGCAACGATGCGATCTATGGCGGGGCCGACAACGACCTGCTGGATGGCGATGCAGGCGACGACCTTCTGTTCGGCGGCACCGGCGACGACGCGCTGATCGGCGCTGACGGCAACGATACGCTGAACGGCGATGCCGGCAACGATACCCTGGTCGGCGGCAATGGCGACGACCTGCTGTTCGGCGGCGACGGCAATGACGTGATTGCCGGCGGCACCGGCAACGACACCATCACCGGCAGCACCGGCAACAACACCCTGTCCGGGGGCGACGACCGCGACGTGTTCCTGGGCGCGACGGTGGGCGACCTGATCGACGGCGGCGAAGGCGGCGACGACTTCGACACGCTGGATCTGCGCGGCTCCGGCCCGCTGCGCGTGACCTACGACAGCGACAACCCGGAAAACGGCATCGTCAGCTTCCTCGACGCCGACCGCAACGTGATCGGCACCACCCGTTTCGTCAACATCGAGAATGTCGTGCCCTGCTTTACCCCCGGCACGCTGATCGCCACCCCGCGCGGCGAAGTGCCGGTGGAAGACCTGAAGGTCGGCGACCGCGTCATCACCCGCGACAACGGCATCCAGGATATCCGCTGGGTTGGGCGGCGCGACATGACCGCGGGCGATTTCGCCGTGGCGCCGCATCTTCGCCCGGTGCTGGTGCGCAAGGGGGCGCTTGGCAACGGGTTGCCCGAACGCGACATGATGGTCAGCCCGAACCACCGCCTGTTGGTGGCCAACGACCGCACTGCGCTCTATTTCGACGAACACGAGGTTCTGGTGGCCGCCAAGCACCTGCTGGCGGGCGAGGCGATCCGCGCCATCCATTCGTCGGGCACGTCCTACATCCACTTCATGTGCGACCGGCACGAGGTGGTGCTGTCGAACGGCGCCTGGACCGAGACCTTCCAGCCGGGCGACCAGACCCTGAAAGGCATGGGCAACGCCCAGCGGTCCGAGCTGTTCGAGATTTTCCCCGAGCTCAAGACCCCCGCCGGGGTCGAAGGCTATGCCGCCGCGCGCAAGACGCTGAAGCGGCACGAGGCGCTTTTGCTGGTGAGGTGACAGGCTTATGCAGCGATGACGGGGGGCGGCCGGCACGGTTGCCCCCCGTTGTTGTTGTCGGGCGGGTTGCGCCGGGCCGCATCGGCCCGCCGGCGACCGCCGCCGCTCAGCTATGGTCCGGGTTGGCGCGGCGCCAGGCCGCCCAGTCCTCGGGCGTGTCCAGATCGGTCAGCGCGTGGCGCGCCGGCAAGGGCACCAGGCGCAGCCGATCGGCATGGCGGGCCAGCAAGGGCCGCGCGCCGGTATCGCCCGACAGCCGGCGAAGCTCGGCCAGCAGATCGGGCGGGATCACCACCGGATGCCCCGGGGTGCCATCGGCGCCGGCACCGCGCAGGATGGCATCGGGGGCAAGCGCGGCCTCGGCCATCAATGTGGCAAGGTCGGAGGTATCGAGATCCGGCATGTCGGCGGGCAGCACCAGCAAGGCGCGCCCCGTTGCCGCCCGCGCCCCGGCCCGCAAGGACGCGGCCATGCCTTCGCCTGCATTGCGCAAGGTCTGGATTGCCACATCCAGCCCGGCCAGCGCGGCGGCACGGTCGGGCCGGTCGGGGGGCAGCGTCACCAGCACCGGCGCCAAGGCCGCGGCCATCGCCGCCTGCCGGCGCAGCAGCGGCACGCCTCCTACGGGTTCCAGCAGCTTGTCGCCCCCGCGCATGCGCGAGGACGACCCGGCCGCCGGCAGCAGGATCAGCACCGGCCCGCCTCAGGCCCGCATCCGGCCGCCATCGTCCCACAAGGGCGCCAGATGCACGCGGGCAGGGCGCCGCTCGCCCAGGATCTCGATTTCGCAGGCCAGCCCGTCAGCGACCCGGTCGGTCGGCAGAAAGCCCATCGCCACCGACTTGCCCGTCCAGTGGCTGAAACCGCCCGAGGTGCAGAAACCCACCACCGCGCCGTCCAGCCAGATCGGTTCCCAGGCCACCACATCGGCCTCGTCGGCATCGACGACAAAGGACACGAGCTTGCGCTTCGGTCCGGTTTCGCGTTCGGCCAGCGCTGCCGCCTTGCCGATGAAATCGCCCTTGGTCCAGCGGATGAAGCGGTCGAGCCCGGTTTCCGCCGGTGTATAGTCGGGGCTGAACTCGCGCCCCCAGGACCCGAACCACTTGTCCAGGCGCAGGCTCATCATCGCCCGCATGCCGAAGGGGCGCAGGCCCAGGTCCTTGCCGGCCGCGGTCAGCACATCCCACAGATGCCGCACCGACATGTGGTCGGTGAAAATCTCGTACCCCAGATCGGCGGTGTAGCTGACGCGCTGCACGATGCAGTTGGCCATGCCCACGGTCATGCGGCGAACGTCCATGAAGCGGAACGCCTCGGCCGACACATCGGCACGGGTCACCCGCGAAAGAAGCTCGCGCGCCTTCGGCCCCGCGATCTGAAAACCCGAGCGTGCGTCCGAAATGTTCTCGACCCGCACATCCTCTTGCGCGTTCTGTTCGAACCAGCGTTCGTGCCAGCCTTGCGCGCCGTAGCTCGCCGTCAGCTGAAACTCGGTGTCCGACAGGCAGGACACGGTGAAATCCCCGATGATCTTGCCCGAATGCGCCAGCATCGGGGTCAGCGACAGCCGCCCCGGCTTGGGGATCGCCCCGGCCATGATCCGGTCCAGCCATTCCCGCGCCTTCGGCCCGGTTACCCGATACTTGCCGAAGTTCTGCACCTCGTTGATGCCCACGCCGGTGCGCACCGCGCGCACCTCCTGCGCGGTCGCCTCCCACGCGTTCGAGCGGCGGAAGGTCGGCTGTTCATAGCGCGGCTCGCCGGGGAGCGCGTGGTAGTTCACCACCTCCAGCCCGTATTGCTGGCCCCAGACGGCGTTCATGCCATCGAACACCTCGTACATCGGCGTGGTGCGGAACGGGCGGGCGGCGGGGCGTTCCTCGTTGGGGTAGGAAACGCTGAACCGCATCTGGTAATTCTCGATCACCTTGGGCACGGTATAGCCGGGCGAGGTCCAGTTGCCGAACCGCGCCACGTCGAAACCGCGCGGGTCGCGCTCCACCTCGCCGTGGATCATCCATTGCGCCAGCGCCAGCCCCATGCCGCCGCCCTGGCTGAAGCCGGCCATGACCGCGCAGGCCGACCAGTAGTTGCGCAGGCCGGGAACGGGGCCGATCAGCGGGTTGCCGTCGGGCGCAAAGGTAAAGGGCCCGTGGATCACCCGCTTGACGCCCGAGCGTTCCAGCACCGGAAAGCGGCGATAGGCAAAGGCGACCGAATCCTCGATCTTGTCCCACTGTTCGTTCAAAAGCTCATGCCCGAAGCCCCAGGGCGTGCCGTCCACCGACCACGGCTCGCAGGGCTTTTCGTAAAACCCGATGCACAGCCCGCGCCCTTCCTGGCGAAGGTAGCTTTCGCCGCCCGGGTCCATCACATGCGGGAACTCGCGCCCCGATTTCAGGATCTCCACGATCTCGGGGATGTCATCCGTCACCAGATACTGGTGCGCCATCGGCAACAGCGGCAGATAGACGCCGGCCATCGCCCCCACCTCGCGCGCCCACAATCCGGCGGCGTTGACCACATGTTCGCAGGTCACCGTGCCCTTTTCGGTCACCACTTCCCAGCCTTCGCGGGTCGGGCGCGTTTCCAGCACGCGGTTGTGCAGCACGATTTCCGCCCCGCCCATCCGCGCGGCCTTGGCATAGGCATGGGTGGTGCCCGAAGGGTCGAGGTGCCCGTCCAGCGGGTCGTAAAGCGCGCCGATGATGCCGTCGAGGTTGACCATCCCGTCGGTCAGCTTCCTGATTTCCTCCGGCCCGAGAATCTCGGTATCCAGCCCCATGTAGCGGTGCTTGGCGCGCTCGGCCTTCAGCATCTCGAACCGGGCCGGGTTGTCGGCCAGCGTGATGCCGCCGACATGGTGCAACCCGCAGGACATGCCGGTAATCGCTTCCAGCTCCTTGTAAAGCCGGATGGTATAGCCTTGCAGCGCCGCCATGTTGGTGTCGCCGTTCAGCGTGTGGAATCCGCCCGCCGCATGCCAGGTCGACCCGCTGGTCAGGTCGGACCGTTCGATCAGCATCACATCCGACCAGCCCAGCTTCGTCAGGTGATACAGCACCGAACAGCCGACGACTCCGCCACCGATCACGACGACGCGGGTATGGGTTTTCATGGAACGACTCCTGAATCTTTGCGCCGACAGTCCGATTGCGCCCGCCGGAATGCCTTTCCGTTTGCGACAGAATGTGTCGTATTCCTGTTTCTCCCGGATGGTCCTGCCGGCGGCCCCTTCACCTTGACCGAAATATCCCGGGGGAACGGCGCGGCACGCGCCGTGGGGGCAGAGCCCCCGCCTGCGCCGCCGCGTGGTGCGCCGCGCCGATCTGCCCTTGCGCGGTGCCGCGATCCGGGCTAAGGGCGGCGCACTTCACAGGCCCGGGCGGGTCTGGCGGGGGAGTCATCCCTGTCAGGTCCACCGGTTGGGGCACATGCCCTGAATCCCGGGCCAAGGCGCAAACCGGAAAGGAACCACGATGGCGCTTCCCGAATTCACCATGCGGCAGCTCTTGGAAGCTGGCGTGCACTATGGCCACCAGACCCAGCGCTGGAACCCGAAGATGGGCGAATACATCTACGGCGACCGCAACGGCATCCACATCATCGACCTGACCCAGACCGTTCCGCTGCTGGACCAGGCGCTGAAGGTCGTGCGCGATACCGTCGCCCGCGGCGGGCGCGTGCTGTTCGTCGGCACCAAGCGTCAGGCGCAAAAGGCCGTCGCCGACGCGGCCGAAAAATGCGCGCAGTATTACATGAACCACCGTTGGCTCGGCGGCACGCTGACCAACTGGAAGACGGTGTCGCAGTCGATCCAGCGCCTCAAGCAGATCGACGAGCTGATGGCCCACGGCGCCGAAGGGCTGACCAAGAAGGAACGCCTGAACATGGAGCGCGAGCAGGCCAAGCTGCAAGCCTCGCTCGGCGGCATCCGCGAAATGGGCGGTGTGCCGGACCTGCTGTTCGTGATCGACGTGGGCAAGGAAGACCTCGCCGTGCTGGAGGCCAACAAGCTGGGCATCCCGGTCGTGGCCGTGGTCGATACCAACTGCTCGCCCAAGGGTGTGCAGCACATCATCCCGGGCAACGATGACGCGGCCCGCGCCATCGCGCTCTACTGCGATCTGGTCGCCCGCGCGGCGCTCGACGGCATGACCGCCCAGATGGGCGCTGCCGGCATCGACATCGGCGCGATGGACGAAGCCCCGGTCGAAGAAGCCGTCGAGGGCTGAGCCCACCCGTCACCGGATTGTTGCGGGGCGGGGGTATTCCCCGCCCGCTTTACATCACACCCGACAAAGGAGAAGCCGACATGACGACGATCACGGCTCAGATGGTCAAGGAACTGCGCGAAGCCACCGGCGCGGGCATGATGGACGCCAAGAAGGCGCTGACCGAAGTGGGCGGCGATTTCGACGCGGCCGTGGACTGGCTGCGCACCAAGGGCCTGGCCAAGGCCGCGAAAAAGGCCGACCGCGTGGCCGCCGAAGGGCTGATCGGCGTGGCCGTGCGCGACGGCCGCGGCGTGGCGGTCGAGATCAACTCGGAAACCGACTTCGTGGCCAAGAACGCCGACTTCCAGGCCCTGGTCCGCGACGTGACCCGCGTGGCGCTGGAAACCGGCGATTCGGTCGAGGTGGTGAAGGCCGCGCACCTGAACGGCAAGACCGTCGAGGAAGTGGTGCAGGAGGCCATCGCCCGCATCGGCGAAAACATGACCTTCCGCCGTCTGCACGTGCTCGAAGGCTCGACCGTGGTGTCCTACGTCCATAACGCGGCTGCCGAAGGCATGGGCAAGATCGGCGTGCTCGTCGCGCTGAACGGCCCCGAGGACAAGGCGCAGGCGATCGGCAAGCAGTTCGCCATGCACATCGCCGCCACCAACCCGCTGTCGCTGTCCGAGGCGACGCTGGACCCGGCCGTGCTGGAACGCGAACTCGCCGTGCAGACCGCCAAGGCGCTGGAAGAAAACGCGTCCTCCGCCAAGCCCAAGCCCGAGCAGGTGATCCACAACAACATCATCCCGGGCCGGATGAAGAAGTTCCTGGCCGAAAACACGCTGCTGGGTCAGGCCTTCGTCATCAACCCGGATGTCACCGTCGAACAGGCGGCCAAGGAAGCCGGCGTCGAGATCACCGGCTATGCCCGCGTCGCGGTCGGCGAAGGCGTGGAAAAGAAGGAAGAGGACTTCGCCGCCGAAGTGGCGAAGATGGTTCAAGGCTGAGCCCGCGATCCGGCGGCAAGGGGGGCTGCGGCTCCCCTTGATTGCCGGACGGCACAAGGCCCGAACCGCCCGGCACCCTGGCAGAAGACCCGAAAACGAAAACGGAGCAGTCTGGGGACTGCTCCGTTTCCTTTTGCGCCCCCGTTCGGGGATGAGCGGGGCGCATCGGCGGGGACCGGGGTTGATCCGGTCGGGGACCCCGCCTGAAATCCGCGCGGGGAAAATCTGTAGCGTTCGATCTGGCAAGCTGGAAAATCGGGGCTTCCCAATGGCTCGACTGTGCCATGCCGGTCTGGGGCCGCACAGTCGGGAAAACCTTACCCGGCGCATGAAGTTTGCCGGCCAAGGTTTTGAATATGAAAGATATGCGCGAAAAACAACGGGCCGACAGGCCGAAATTGCCTGCCGACCCTGCTTCCGGTTGCCCGGTCAAGCAACGCTGCGCCCGGTGTCGGGTCGCTGCGACGCTGTTCCTGGCATGCGCCACCATGCCATGAACGCGCACATCCTGCCGCTTGACGCAAGGGCAAGGCGGTCAGGGAAACCTGACCTTGCGCCCGGTCAGGCTCCGGTGCCGCCACGGCCGAGGCGCGAGGGATCGCCTGCGAACAGGTGGTTGAACAGGGCCGCCTTGGCAACCGCATGGGCGGTGGTTTCCACATCCAGCGCCTCGCGCGCCAGGCGCAGGTGCTTTTCCACCATCGCCGGCGAGATGCCCATGATGATGGCGATATCCTGTGTGGTCTTGCCTTCGGCGACCCATTCCAGCGCCTCGCGCTGGCGCGGGCTCAGCGGGCGGCGCTGCACCGGAAACGGCATGCCCTGCATGCGCAGGTGCATCATCTGGCAGATCGCCATGATCTCGCCGCCCTTGTCGGCCCACAGCGCATCGACCTCTTGCTGCGTCGCGCCCGGGGCGGCGGCCAGGCCCATCGCGGCCCGGCTGCGCGGCGAGGGGTCGGCAAAGCTGATCGAATAGCCCGCCACCAGACCCGCCTTGCGCGCCATGTCCTGCGCGGCCAGTTCCTCGGCCGACAGCCGCCCGGCGCGGCGCTCCTGCTCGGCCCAGGACCACGAGCAGGCGCCGGTGTTGTGCAGCACCCAGCGGAACATCGGCGTGCGCATGAAGAAGCCGATGTCGAAGTAGCCGCTCATCACGCTGCGCGGGTGGTTGGACAGGAACACGGCATCCTGCGTGTCGCCGATCGAACCGTCGCGGCCCGAACGCGTGGCGCCATAGGTCACCCGGTCGAAGCCGTAATCCGCCAACGCGGCCAGAAGCAGACCCCACAGTTCTTCGGGCGTGCGCGCATTGCCGATGCGCTGCAGATGGACCAGGGCGTTGCTCAAGTTCGAACCTCCCACCGGCACGGCGACTCGCCCTTCGGCCGCGGGTTGCGGCAGAGGCAGACGTTTCAGTCCAAGGCTTGTCGATCTCATCCCGTTTCTCCTAATACAGGGGCGCACCCGGCCCTGTCCATGCGCGGCGCGGGCGGCCCGTATGGAGATGACCTTGCAGACGAACCGTGATGTGATCGTGATAGGCGGCGCCGTGACCGGCGCTTCGGTGGCGTGGTGGCTGACCAGACTCGCGCCTGGGTTGCGCGTCAGCGTGATCGAGCGCGATCCGACCTATGCGCGGGCGGCGACGGCGTTGTCGGTCGCCTCGATCCGCAGCCAGTTCTCGAACCCGGTCAACGTGCAGATTTCGCGATTCGGGGTGCAGTTCCTGCGCGATTTCGAATCGGAGCTGGGGCTGGCACCCGGGCAAGGCGACCTGGGGCTGAAGGAAAACGGGTATCTGTTCCTTGGCGGTTCGCCCGAGGCGCCGGGGGTGATGGCGGAAATCGCGGCCATGCAGCGCGATCTGGGCGCGGCCACGCAGGTGCTGACCCCGGCCGAAGTGGCGCAGGCCTGGCCCTGGATGCAGACCGCCGACCTGACCGCCGGCAGCTTCGGCCCGCGCGACGAAGGCTGGTTCGACAACATGGGGCTGCTGGGCGGGTTTCGCACCGCCGCCCGGCAGGCGGGGGTGGAGTTCGTGCAGGACGTCGCCGTGGGGCTGGTGATGGAAGGCGACCGGGCCTGCGGCGTGCGGCTGGCCTCGGGCGCGGTGCTGGGTTGCGGTGCGGTGGTGAACTGCGCCGGCACGCGATCGGCCGAGGTGCTGGCCTGGGCCGGCATCGCCTTGCCGGTCGAGCCGCGCAAGCGCACCGTCTTCGTGATCGACGCCCCGAACGCGCGCCACCCGGAGGCGCCGCTGATCATCGACCATCAGGGCTATTACATGCGCCCCGAGCAAGGCGGATGGATCACGGCGACCGTGCCGCAGGACGACGGCCCCTGCGATGCCGACGATTTCGAGCCCGACGCCCACCTGTTCGAGGAGGCGATCTGGCCGATGCTGTATCAGCGGTCCGAAGGGTTCGACGCGGTGAAGGTGCAGCGGCTGTGGGTCGGGCATTACGACTACAACACGCTGGATCAGAACGCGATCCTTGGCAGGGTGCCGGGGCGGCAGGGGCTGTTTCTGGCCTGCGGCTTTTCGGGGCACGGGTTGCAGCAATCGCCGGCGGTGGGACGCGGCATGGCCGAGCTGATCGTGCATGGCGGGTATCGCAGCCTCGATCTGTCGGAACTCGGGATGGAGCGGGTGGTGGAAGGGCGCCCGTTCCTGGAACGCGCCATCGTCTGACCGGCCCGGGCAGGCCGGCGGCGTCGCCCCCATCGAGGGGGCGCCGCCGCCGCGGGGCCGGCCCCGCACGCCGCCGGAGGGGGCGCCGCCCCCTCCGCGACCACCCCGGGGCCGGCGCGGTGCGGGGTCAGCTCTTTTTCATCGGGCAGGTGTTGATGCCGAAAATCGAATAGAGCGGGCAGGTGCTGAACAGCCCCGTGGCCAGCGGCACGATGCCGATGAGATAGAGCCAGCGCATCGAGGCTTCGGTGTTGAGGAAGAAGCCGGCGATCAGCGCAAGGCCCACCACGATGCGCAGGATGCGGTCGATGCCGCCGACGTTGGTTTTCAGCATGTCGGTTCCCTTTGTCTGGTCTTGCCTTTGTCTGGCCTTGCCCCTGTGCGGGGCGGCCATGCCCACAGCCTAGCGCAACACGCGCGCGCTGTCTGTGACGCCGTCACACACCGGCTGCCAGCCGCAGCAGCGCGGCCCGATTGCTCAGGCGGATGCGGCCGCGGTCGGTTTCGACCAGGCCCTGACGGACCATCGCCTCCAGCCGGCGCGACACCACCTCGCGCGCGGTGCCGATGCGGGCGGCCAGTTCGGCCTGGGTGATGCGCACGGTGTCGTCCGCCGCCAGTTCCAGCAAGGCCGCGGCCAGCCGCGCCTCGACCCGGGCAAAGGCCACGCGTTCCAAGAGGGCGGTCATGTCGGCCATGCGCGCGGCAAAGGCGCGAAAGACGAAGGCACGGAAACTGGACGAGCCGTCCATCAGCGCGTGGAACAGCGCGGCCGGCACCGACACCACGCGGATGTCGGTCGCCGCGGTCGCTTCGGCGGTGTAGGGCGCATCGCCCAGCAGGCCCAGCGTGGTCTGCACGCAGCTTTCGCCCGGCTC
Source organism: Gemmobacter sp. (assembly GCF_046292685.1). Taxonomy (GTDB): domain Bacteria; phylum Pseudomonadota; class Alphaproteobacteria; order Rhodobacterales; family Rhodobacteraceae; genus Wagnerdoeblera. Next base: position 29,175 of record NZ_JBKBQM010000017.1, on the reverse strand, counting down.
CACGGCGTAAAGCAGGATCTCGCGCCCCGAAGGCCCGGTCAGATGCACCTCGACCCGGCCCGCCAGCACGATGGCAAAGCCGCGTGCGCGGTCGCCCGGCGCGAACAACCGGGTGCCGCGCGGCAGATCCTGGGCCGGCAAGGCGTCAAGCCGGGCGCGGGTCGCCGCGTCCAGCCCGGGCAAGGCGGTGCCGGCCCAGCCCATTCAGCCGCGACCGCGCTTTTCGAACCGGGGCAGCATGGCGGAAAAATCCATGCCGCGGCCGTCTTCGCGTTCGACGAACTGTTCGTAGAGCGCCGCCGCCAGCTGCCCCATCGGGGTATCGGCATCGGCCGAGGCTGCGGCCTGCTGGCTCAGGCGCAAGTCCTTGAGCATCAGCTCGGCCGCGAAACCGGGCTTGTAGCCGTTGTCGGCGGGGCTCTTGGGCCCGACGCCGGGCGCCGGGCAGTAGGCGTTCATCGTCCAGCTGTAGCCCGACGAGGTCGAGACCACGTCGAACATCTTCTGGCGGTCCAGCCCAAGCTTGTCGGCCAGGGCAAAGGCCTCGCAGGTGGCGATCATGGTGACGCCCAGGATCATGTTGTTGCAGATCTTGGCGGCCTGGCCGGCGCCGGCCGCGCCGCAATGCACGGCCTTTTGCCCCATCGCGTCGAACAGGGGTTTCACCTTGGCAAAGGCATCGTCGCTGCCCCCGGCCATGAAGGTCAGCGTGCCTGCCGCCGCCCCGCCCACGCCGCCCGACACCGGCGCATCCAGCGCGCCAAGCCCCGCCGCCGCCGCCTGTTCGGCCACGGCGCGGGCGCTGTCGACATCGACGGTGGAGCAGTCGCACAGCACGGCACCCGGGGCCATCGCCGGAATCACCTCGGCCGCGACCGCGCGCAGGATGGCGCCGTTGGGCAACATGGTGATGACCACGTCGGCGCCCTTCGCCGCCTCGGCCGCGCTGGCCGCGCGGGCGACGCCTTCGGGGCAGGGGGCGGCGAGGTCGAACCCTGCGACCTGATGCCCTGCCTTGACCAGGTTGAGCGCCATCGGCGCCCCCATGTTGCCCAGCCCGATGAACCCGACCTTCATGTGTTCTTCTCCTCGAATGTCAGCGCATCCGCCCCCAGCGGCAGAAGCATGGCGGAAACCTCGACCGCGGGCACCGCGTCCGGCGCCGCGTGGCGCCAGGTCGGGTTGCGGTCCTTGTCGATGATGGCGGCGCGGATGCCTTCGAGGAAATCCGCCTTTTCCATCGCGCGAAAGGTAAAGCGGTATTCCATGGCCAGCGCCGTGCGGATGTCGGGCGCATCGCCCAGCCGGTGCAGCGCCTCGACGGTGCAGGCCATCGACAAGGGCGAATTGCGCCGCAGGGTCTTCAGCGTGTCGCGGGCAAAGTCGCTGTCCTCGGCCTGCAGCGACCGCACGATGTCGCCCAGCGTTTCGCCGGCAAAGTGCCGGTCGATGGCCGGGCGCAGCGACGCCAGCCGGCCCGGCGGCGGGGTCTGCGCGGCCAGCTCGGCCCGGCCGGTTTCCACGATGCGGGCCTTGGCCGCCTCCCATTCCGCCTCGGGCAGATAGACATCGGCGAACCCGGCCAGGATGGCATCGGCCGCCCCCATCCGCGCGCCCGTGCAGCCGAGGTATTCGCCCAGCCGGCCGGGGGCACGGGCCAGGATCATGGTGCCGCCCACATCGGGGATCAGGCCGATGCCGCATTCCGGCATGGCGATCTGCGCGCTTTCGCCCACCACGCGCAGGCCCGCGTGGCAGCCCACGCCCACGCCCCCGCCCATGGTGAAGCCTTGCAGGAAGCTGACCGTGGGCTTGGGAAACTCGAACAACCGCGCGTTCATGCGGTATTCGTCGCGCCAGAAGCGGCGGCCATAGCTGTAGTCGCCGCGGGTGCCGGTGGCGTACATTTCCGCAATGTCGCCGCCCGAGCAGAAGGCACGCGGGCCTTCCGCGTCGATCAACACCACCTGAACGGCGTCGTCCTGGCCCCAGGCGCGCAAGGCCGCGTCGATGGTCCTGCACATCTCGTAGGTCAGCGCGTTCAGCGCCTGCGGCCGCGTCAGCGTGATGCGCCCCGCACGCCCCTGCACGCGGATGTCGATGTCGCTCATGCCCGCCCCGCCAGCATCGCGCGCGCCACGATCACGCGCATGATCTCGTTGGTGCCTTCGAGAATCTGGTGCACGCGCAGGTCGCGCACGATCTTCTCGATCCCGTAATCGGCCAGATAGCCGTAGCCGCCGTGCAGTTGCAGGCACTGGTTGGCCACGTCGAAGGCGGCATCGGTGACATACATCTTGGCCATGGCGCAGAACTTGGTGGCGTCGGCCGCGCCGGTATCGAGCTTCCAGGCCGCCTGGCGCAGGAAGGTGCGGGCCGATTGCAGCTTGACCTCCATTTCGGCCAGGCGGAACTGCAACCCCTGGAACTGGTCGATGGTCTTGCCGAAGGCCTTGCGTTCGCCCATGTAGGCCAGCGTCGCATCCAGTGCCGCCTGCGCGCCGCCCAGGGCGCTGGCCGCGATGTTCAGCCGCCCGCCATCCAGCCCCGCCATCGCATAGACAAAACCGCGTCCTTCATCCCCGATGCGGTTTTCCAGCGGCACAAGGCAATCGTCGAACTGCACCTGTGCGGTGGGCTGCGACCGCCAGCCCATCTTGTCTTCCAGCGCACCGAAGGACAGGCCAGCGGTGCCGTTTTCGACGATCAGGGTGGAAATGCCCTTGGGGCCATCCTCGCCCGTGCGGCACATCACGACATAGACGTCGGAATACCCGCCGCCCGAAATGAAGGCCTTTGTGCCGTTCATCCGGTAGCCTTCGTTGGTCTTTTCGGCCCGGGTGCGCAAGGCGGCGGCATCCGACCCCGACCCCGGCTCGGTCAGGCAATAGCTGAACACCTTTTCCATGCGGCACAAGGCGGGCAGCCACCTTGCCTTGACCTCGGGGCTGGCGAACTTGTCGATCATGCCGCCGCACATGTTGTGGATCGACAGGAACGAGCCCACCGAAGGGCAGGCCATCGCCAGCGCCTCGAACACCAGGGTGGCGTCCAGCCGGGTCAGGCCCGATCCGCCATGCTCCTCGGACACGTAGATGCCGCCCAGGCCCAGCTCGGCCACCGAGGCCCACAGCGCCTTGGGGATGGTGCCCTCGGCCTCCCACGCCCGGGCATGGGGGGCGATGTGTTCCTGCCCGAAGGCATGGGCCATGTCGAAGATCGCCTGCTGTTCCTCGCTCAAGCCGAAATCCATGTGCTCCTCCTTCGCTGCGGACCTGCCGCGCGTCTAACCCCGGAATGCTGCAAGAATGTTGCCTCGACCCCGGCGCGGGCAGTCAGGCCAGGGGGTGCTGGTCCAGCGCCAGCAGCGCCGCGACCGACCGTTCGGGCACGCCCAGCAGCGCCAGCGCCTCGGCCTCGTCCTCGATCACGCGGATGGCGATGCTGTCGAGCCCCTCCCACGACCGGCGCGCCATCTGCGCCAGCACCTGCCCGGGCCGCGTCGGCGCCAGGAACAGGACCAGCTGTTCGGGGCCGCCCGGCATCAGCGCGGCGGCGATCTGCGCCTGCTGGCGCAGCAGGGCCGGCCAGTCGCGGTCTACCCCTGTCACGTGCGTCAGATCCACAAGATGCCGCATCCCCGGCCGGTATCCCGGCGCCCGCGTGCTGGCCTGCACCGCCTCGGAGGGTTCGTGCAGCCGGGTCTGCCCGCTGTAGCGGAACAGGATCAGGTTGCGCGGCGCAAGCAGCCGGAAGGTCACGGACATGAGGAACAACACACGACGAACGCGCGACCAAGCATAGCGACACCTGCCGCAAGGTCAACCCGTCGCCCCGGTCAGGGCTCGTGCAAGCTGGCAGGGGACGGATGGTGCAGCGGTGCATCGGCGGGCTCTCCGGCTCGGGCTTGGGGCCCGGCGGCCTTGGCGCCGGGCAGGTCAGGCAGGGCTGCGCATCAGGTCGGCAAAGCGGCGGTCGCGCAGGCCCAGCACCTCGCAGGCGGCTTCCTCGTCCTCGACGACCCGGACCACCGTTCCGGGCAAGCCGTCCCATGACCGCCGGATCAGCGCGGCCATGCTTTGCCCCGGTGCCGTCGGCGCGTGATAGACCAGCAGGCTGTCTTCCGTTTGCGGGCCCAGGTTTTCCAGCGCCTTGGCCTGCAAGGCCAGGTAGGCCGCATAGTCGCGTTCCACCCCCGTCACCGCGCTCAGGTCGAACAGGTGCTTCATGCCGGGGCGAAAGTCGGGATGGCGTGCGCAGGCGGCCACGCTTTCCGCCGTTTCGGCGATTCCGACCGATCCGCTGAACACCACGAACACCAGGTCGTGCTGCGGCAGGATGCGGAAGGCGACAGGCATGGACACTCCCGTGTCAGGGCGGCGGGCCCCGAGGCTAGCGCAGCACCGGCCCCGGGTCCAGTCGGCCCGCGCCCCCCCCGGCACGAGGGGGCCGCGCGGCCTCGGGTCAGTCCATCGCCTTGAAGTTGAAGGCCGAGCCTTCCTTGATGCCGCTGGGCCAGCGCGAGGTGACGGTCTTGGTCCGGGTGTAGAACCGGAAGGCATCGGGGCCATGCTGGTTCAGGTCGCCGAAGCCCGATTTCTTCCAGCCGCCGAAGGTGTGGTAGGCCAGCGGCACCGGGATCGGCACGTTGATCCCGACCATGCCGACGTTCACCCGGTTGGCAAAGTCGCGCGCGGTGTCGCCATCGCGGGTAAAGATTGCGGTGCCGTTGCCGTATTCGTGGTCCATCGCCAGCTTCAGCGCGTCTTCATAGGTCTTGGCGCGCACGGTGGACAGCACCGGCCCGAAGATCTCGGTGCGGTAGATGTCCATGTCCGGGGTCACGTGGTCGAACAGGTGCGGGCCGACGAAAAAGCCGTTCTCATAGCCTTGCAGGCTGAAGTTGCGCCCGTCCACCACCAGCTTGGCGCCCTGTTCCACGCCGCGGTTGACCAGCCGCAGGATGTTGGCCTTGGCGGCGGCGGTCACCACCGGGCCATAGTCCACGTCGTTGCCGGCGGTGTAGGGGCCCACCTTCAGCTTTTCAATGCGCGGCACCAGCTTTTCGATCAGCGCGTCGGCGGTCTTGTCGCCCACCGGCACCGCCACCGAAATCGCCATGCAGCGTTCGCCGGCGGCGCCATAGCCTGCGCCCACCAGCGCATCCGCCGCCTGGTCCAGATCGGCGTCGGGCATGATGATCATGTGGTTCTTCGCACCGCCGAAGCACTGCGAGCGTTTGCCGTTGGCCGCGGCGCGCGAGTAGATGTAATGCGCGATCGGGGTCGAGCCGACAAAGCCGACGGCCTGGATGGTCGGGTTGTCGAGAATCGCATCGACCGATTCCTTGTCGCCGTTCACCACCTGCAGCACGCCGTCGGGCAGGCCGGCTTCCTTGCACAGTTCCGCCAGCATCAAGGGCACCGAGGGGTCGCGCTCGGAGGGTTTCAGGATCATGGCGTTGCCCGCCGCCAGCGCCGGGCCCATCTTCCACAGCGGGATCATGGCGGGGAAGTTGAACGGCGTGATGCCGGCCACCACGCCCAGCGGCTGGCGCATGGAATACATGTCGATGCCGGGGCCGGCGCTGTCGGTAAACTCGCCCTTCAGCATCTGCGGCGCGCCGATGCAGTATTCGATCACTTCCAGACCGCGCTGGATGTCGCCCTTGGCGTCGGGAATGGTCTTGCCGTGCTCGCGGCTCAGCACCTCGGCCATCTTGTCCATGTCGCGGTTGATGAGCCCGACCAGCGCCATCATCACCCGGCCGCGCTTTTGCGGGTTGGTGGCGCCCCAGGCGACCTGGGCGCGGGCGGCATCGGCCACGGCGGCATCCAGTTCGGCCTTGCTGGCCAGGGCCACGCGGCCTTGCACTTCGCCGGTGTGGGGGTTGTAGACATCGGCCGTGCGGCCCGAGCTGCCGGCAACGCGCTTGCCGTTGATCCAGTGTCCGACTTCATACATGGGCTGTCCTCCCGAAAACTGGCGGCATCCTAGGCTTGCAGAATTGCCCGCAAAAGGGGAAATCCAGCAAAACGGTTTTGCATTTGTGCAAAGGTCGGTGATGGACTGGGACGATCTGCGGGTGTTTCTGGCCGTGGCGCGCAGCGAAAGCCTGTCGGCCGCGGGCAAGATTCTGAAATGCGATGCCGCCACCGTCGGCCGCCGCATCGCCCGGCTCGAAGACGCGGTGTCCGCACAGCTGTTCGCCCGTTCGGCGCAAGGCTATGCGCTGACCGATGCCGGCGCCCGGCTGGTGCCCCATGCCGAACAGGCCGAACAGGCGATGTCGGCCGCGGCCGAGGATCTGGGCGGGGCTGCCGGGCGCATCACCGGGCAGCTGCGCATCGGCGCGCCCGACGGTTGCGCCAATTACCTGCTGCCGCAGGTCTGCGCCGCCATCTGCGACGCCCATCCGGGGCTGGAAATCCAGATCGTCGCCTTGCCGCGGGTGTTCAACCTGTCGCGGCGCGAGGCCGACATGGCCATCGCCGTGTCGCCGCCGGCCGCCGGGCGGCTGACCGTGCAGAAGCTGACCGATTACCACCTGCACCTTGCCGGCCATGCCGATTACCTCGCGCGCCACCCGCCCGTGGCCACCCGCGCCGATCTCGCCGGCCACCGCATGATCGGCTACATCCCCGACATGATCTTCGACAAGGAACTGGATTACATGGCCGAAACCGGGGCCGGTGGGGTGACGCTCGCGTCCAATTCGGTCTCGGTGCAGATGCAGATGATCCGGGCCGGGGCAGGGCTTGGCATCGTGCACGACTTTGCCATTCCCGCCTGCCCGGGGGTGGTGCGGGTGCTGCCCGACCAGATCGTGCTGACCCGCAGCTTCTGGCTGATCCGCCACGCCGACGACCGCCGGTCGGACCGGCTGAACCGCCTTGCCGAGGCGCTGGCCGCCGGCCTGCGCCGCGAGGTGGCGCGGCTGGAAAGCCTTGCTTGACAGAATCGGCCCGACAGGCGGACCCTGCCTGAAAAGGGAGGGACAAACCATGCTGGTGCAACAGATTCTGAACGCCAAGCCCGAACAGGGCGTCGCCACCGTTCCGCCCGGCACCACCTTGCGCGAGGCGGTCGAGGTGCTGGCCGTGCGCCGCATCGGCGCGGTGATCGTGTCCTCCGACGGCAAGCGAGTCGCCGGCATCCTGTCGGAACGCGACGTGGTGCGCGAACTGGGCAAGCGCGGGGCGGCTTGCCTCGACGATCCGGTCGAACGGGTGATGACCGCCGCCATCGTCGGTTGCACCCGGTCCGACACCGCCGACCAGGTGCTGGAACGCATGACCGCCGGCCGATTCCGCCACATGCCGGTGATGGAGGCCGGGCAGATGGTCGGCCTCATTTCCATCGGCGACGTGGTCAAGGCGCGGCTGGACGAGCTGGCGATGGAAAAGGACGCGCTCGAGGGCATGATAAAGGGCTTCTGATCCGCGATCTGCCTGCGATTCAATCCGGGCTTGCATTCATCTGCGCAATAATGTTGCGTGTGCAGCATGGCAGCGGGGGGTTCCGCTGCACGGCAGCACGGAGGCCCCATGCGCATCGGACTTTACCCCGGCACCTTCGACCCGGTGACCCTGGGCCACATGGACATCATCGAACGCGCCGCCATGCTGGTGGACCGGCTGGTGATCGGGGTGGCGATCAACCGCGACAAGGGGCCGCTGTTCAGCCTGGAACAGCGCGTCGCCATGATCGAGGCCGAATGCGCCGGCCTGTCGGCCCGCACCGGCACCGAGATCGTCGCGCATCCGTTCGAAAACCTGCTGATCGACTGCGCGCGCGACGTGGGCGCCGGCGTGATCGTGCGCGGGCTGCGCGCGGTGGCGGATTTCGAATACGAATTCCAGATGGTCGGCATGAACCGCGCGCTGGACCATTCCATCGAGACGGTTTTCCTCATGGCCGATGCCCGCCGCCAGGCCATCGCCTCGAAGCTGGTCAAGGAAATCGCCCGGCTGGGCGGCGATGTGTCGAAGTTCGTGCCCCCCCGCGTGAACGAGGCGCTGCGCGACCGCTTCGGCCCGGTCAACACGCGCTAGGTCTGCCGGCGCCCGGGGCGCCCGGGGCGGCGGCGGTCAGATTCGCGCCACCCAGGCCCGCGCCAGCGCCAGCCCCGCGGCATCGGCCGCAGCACCGTCGCGGGTGCGCGCTTCGGCGTAGCCTTCCAGCCAGCCGGGCGAAAGGTTCAGGATGGCGGCCGGAAAGCTGCGGTTCCAGTCCTCGACCACGGCGCGGCTGGCCTCGAAGTGAAACTGCATGCCGTAGCCGGCCCGCCCCACCCGGAACGCCTGCGCCGGCGTCGCGTCGTTCTGCGCCAGATGCGCAGCCCCCGGCGGCAGGGTGAAGGTATCGGAATGCCACTGAAAGATGCGGAACTCCGCGTCCACCGCGCCCAGCACCGGGTCGGCGCGGCCGCTTTCGGTCAGCCGCACTCCGCGCCAGCCGAATTCCGGCGCCGCCCCCAGCCGGTTTTCCGCCCCCGCCCCGCGCGCAAACACCTGCGCGCCGAGGCAAATGCCCAGCACCGCCTTGCCGTCGGTCGCCATGCCCATCATCTGCCGCGCCAGCGCCGGCAGGTAGGGGTGGGTGTGGTCGTCGGTCGCGGCCTGTTCGCCGCCGAACACCACCAGCGCATCATAGGCCGCCGGGTCGGGCAGGCGCCCGTCGGCAAAGGGCTTGTAAAGCCCGATCCGCGCCGCCGCCTCGTGCAGGGCGACGCCGACCTGCCCGTGATGGGTGATGGCAGTATTCTCGACGATGGCAACGCGCATGGGGCCCCCGGTTCTTGCGGCGCCGATGATGCAAGCCGCGACGGAATCCGCAAGGGCCCCGCGTTTGCCCATGCAACCGCTGCACCGGCCCGCCCCCGAAGGAGAGCCCGATGAAAACCTCGCACGCGCTGCTGGCCGCCGGAGCGGTCGCCCTGACCCTTGCCGCCGGCTTTGCCTGGGCCCAGGCGCAGCACGGAATGGGGCAAGGCATGCACGGCATGGGCATGCACGGCATGGGCGGCATGGGGCAGGGCATGCACGGCATGGGCATGGGCGGCGGCATGGGCATGACCCACATGCTGCAAGGCATCGACACCGACGAAACCGAGGTGGAGGACATGCGCGCCCTGTTCCTCGATCACCCGGCGATCCGCCGCAGCGTCGTCAACCTGCCCGACGGCATCGAAACCCTGACCGAATCCGACGATCCGGCGCTGGCCGAGGCCATCTTGCGCCACGTCGCCGGCATGATCGGCCGCGTGGAAGACAACCGCGACCCCCGCGTGCCGATCCAGAGCCCTACGCTCGACCTCCTGTTCGCCAACCGCGCGCTGATCCGCACCGGGATCGTGCCGACCGAAACCGGCGTCCGCGTGACCCAGCGGTCGGACGACGCGGCCACCGTCGCCGCCTTGCAGACCCATGCCGCCGAAGTCTCGGACATGGCGGCGCGCGGCATGCAATCGGTGCACGCGCGCATGATGGGTGCCCCGCGCACCCCGTGACCGCGCGATGACCCCTTGCCTTCGCGGCGCGGGCGTGAAAGGGGGAACCGCCAAACGGACACTCCCGAGGAGACTCTTATGGAGATTCGCGAGGCGCTCACCTTCGACGACGTTCTGCTGGTTCCGGCCGCCTCCAGCGTGCTGCCATCGGATGCCGATACGTCCACCCATGTCACCCGGGCGATCCGGCTGAACATCCCGCTGCTGTCCAGCGCGATGGACACGGTAACCGAGGCGCGCATGGCCATTGCGATGGCGCAGGTCGGCGGCATGGGCGTGATCCACCGCAACCTCGACCCCGAGGCCCAGGCGCGCGAGGTGCGGCGGGTCAAGCGGTTCGAATCGGGCGTGGTCTATGCCCCGATCACCCTGCGCGCCGATCAGACCCTGGCCGATGCCAAGGCGCTGATGGAACGCTACAACATCACCGGCTTTCCCGTGGTGGATGGCGACGGCCGCGTGGTGGGCATCGTCACCAACCGCGACATGCGCTTTGCCTCCGACGACCGCACCCCGGTTTCGGTGATGATGACTTCGGACAACCTCGCACTGCTGCACGAGCCGGTGGACCGCGAGCAGGCGATCAGCCTGATGAAGGCCCGGCGCATCGAAAAGCTGCTGGTCACCGACGGCACCGGCAGGCTGACCGGGCTGCTCACGCTCAAGGATACCGAAAAGGCCGTGCTGAACCCGCAGGCCTGCAAGGACGAACTGGGCCGCCTGCGCGTGGCGGCGGCCACCACCGTGGGCGATGCCGGGTTCGAGCGCAGCCAGGCGCTGATCGAGGCGGGCTGCGACCTGATCGTGATCGACACCGCGCACGGGCATTCCGAAGGGGTGGCCCGCGCGGTCGAACGCATCAAGGCGCTGTCGAACAGCGTGCAGGTGGTGGCCGGCAACGTCGCCACCGCCGAGGCGACGCGCGCCCTGATCGACGCCGGCGCCGATGCGGTCAAGGTCGGCATCGGCCCGGGCAGCATCTGCACCACCCGCATCGTCGCCGGGGTCGGCGTGCCGCAGCTGACCGCGATCATGGATTCCGCGCAGGCCGCAGGCGACATCCCGATCATCGCCGACGGCGGCATCAAGTATTCGGGCGACTTCGCCAAGGCCATCGCGGCCGGCGCCTCCTGCGCGATGGTGGGCAGCGCCATTGCCGGCACCGACGAAAGCCCCGGCGAGGTGATCCTGTGGCAAGGGCGCAGCTTCAAGTCCTATCGCGGCATGGGCAGCCTTGGCGCGATGGCGCGCGGCTCGGCCGACCGCTATTTCCAGAAGGACGCGGCCTCGGACAAGCTGGTGCCCGAAGGCATCGAAGGCCAGGTGCCCTACAAGGGCTCGGTCGCCGCGGTGGTGCACCAGATGGTCGGCGGCCTGCGCGCCGCGATGGGCTATACCGGCAACCGCACCATCGCCCAGATGCGCAGCCGCTGCCAGTTCGTGCGCATCACCAACGCCGGGCTGAAGGAAAGCCACGTCCACGACGTGCAGATCACCCGCGAAAGCCCGAACTACCGCGCGGGCTGACCCATGATTCGCGCGGCGCGGCAAACCCATGCCGCGCCGCGGCGCCACCAGGCGCCACAGCTTGCCGAACGGGCAGATTTTCGCCGACCGGGGCACCGCGCGCCCGCTTTTGATGCAAAGCCCCGCAGAAGTGGTGTGACAGCGGCTTGCAAGGCGTGCTAACCCTCGAGCGTTAAAGTCGAGAGTTGTTTGAGGATCACAGGCAGCGGGCTCGTTGCCCATTTCGTCCGCAGGAACCCGAATGAACATCGCATTGCTGCAATCGCTGTTCGATCTGCCCAGGACGCAAAAGCGCATCCTGCAGGTCGCGACGGACACGCTGTTGCTGGCAGGCAGCTTTGCCCTTGCGATGTTCCTGCGCACCGAAAGCCTCGACTTCATGGACGACTACAAGGTCTGGGCCGCGCTGGTCGCGGCCTTGCCCTTCACGCTCATCCTGTTCGTCAAGCTCGGGTTCTACCGCGCGATCATCCGCTACATGGGTTTCAAGGCGCTGATCACCATCATCAACGGCGTGGTGGCCAGCGCGATCGCCTTGTCGGTGATGACCATCTGGCTCGATCTGCCGGTGCCGGCCGCGGTGCCCGCGCTTTATGCGCTGCTGGCGATGTGCACCGTCGGCGGCATCCGCTTCGCTCTGCGCGCGATCCATCAGCGCACGAACCGGCGCGACAAGACGCGCGTCATCATCTATGGCGCCGGGCAATCCGGGCGGCAGACGGCGCATTCGCTGTGGCAGGGGACGGAACATTCCCCCGCCGCCTTCGTGGACGACAACCCCGACCTGTGGGGCACGCAGATTCTGGGCCTGCGGGTCTGGCCGCCGTCGGAACTCGACCGGCTGATCCGCAGCGAAAACGCCAAGGTGCTGTTGCTGGCGATGCCCTCGGCCAGCCGGGCGGTGCGCGCGCAGATCCTCAAGCGGCTGGAAACCCTGCCGATCCGGGTGCAGACCATTCCGGGCATGGCCGAACTGGTTACCGGCAAGCACCGCGTGGCCGAGATTTCCGAGGTTTCGGTCGAAGACCTGCTGGGCCGCGACCCGGTGCCGCCGGTGCCCGAACTGATGGCCCGCAACATCGCCGGCAAGTCGGTGCTGGTCACCGGGGCAGGTGGCTCGATCGGGTCGGAGCTTTGCCGCCAGATCCTGCGGCAAAGGCCGCGGGTGCTGGTGCTGTTCGACCAGTCCGAATACGCCCTGTTCGAAATCGCCGAGGAACTGGAGGCCGCGCGCCGCGCCGAAGGGCTGAACGTGCGCATCGCGCAGGTGCTGGGCTCGGTGCGCGACTGGGCGCGGATGGAAAAGCTGATGTGCGCCCACGGCGTGCAGACCATCTATCACGCCGCCGCCTACAAGCACGTGCCGATGGTCGAGGAAAACCCCATCGAGGGCCTGTCGAACAACCTGTTCGGCACGCTGGCCTGCGCGCAGGCCGCGATCGCCGCCGGGGTCGAAAGCTTTACCCTCGTCTCCACCGACAAGGCGGTGCGGCCGACCAGCGTGATGGGCGCCTCCAAGCGCCTGGCCGAACTGGTGTGCCAGGCGCAGCCGCGCGGCCCGGGGCATACGCGGTTCTCGATGGTGCGCTTCGGCAATGTGCTGGGGTCTTCGGGTTCGGTCATCCCGCTGTTCCGCCGCCAGATCGCGCAAGGCGGCCCCGTCACCGTCACCCACCGCGAGATCAGCCGCTATTTCATGACCATCACCGAGGCGGCGCAGCTGGTGATCCAGGCTTCGGCGCTGGCGCAGGGGGGCGATGTGTTTCTGCTCGACATGGGCGAGCCGGTGCGCATCGTCGAACTGGCCGAACGGATGATCCGCCTGTCGGGCTGCGTGCCGGTGATCGAAGGCGAACCAGGCACGCGCAAGGCCGCCGAAGGCGCCGATGTGGTGCCCATCGTCTTTACCCGCCCGCGCCGGGGCGAAAAGCTGTTCGAGGAACTGTTCATCGGCAATGCGCAAGAACCCACGGCCCACCCCCGCATCCTGACCGCGACCGAAACCGCGATGGACTGGCAGCGCCTTTCGCCCTTGCTGGAGGCGCTGCGCATGGCCTGCGCCGCCGATGACGAAGCAACCCTGCGCCGCCTGCTGACCGAAGCCCCGATCGGCTATGTGCCGCGCCGGGCCGGCCTGCCGCCTGCGGCCGCCACCGCCGAGGAACCGCGCCCGGCCCCCGCCGCCGCCGAGCCCGTCCCGCCGCGGGCCGCACGGCAGATGTTCGCCAACGGCGGCGTCGCCGGGAGCTGACCGCCTTGCTGCGCGAAGCGCGGCAAACAACTGCACCCGTCTGCGCGAAGCGCGGCCGGCTCAGGTCACCACGTCCGGCGCCGTCCGCCCGGTTGTGCGCGCGATGCCGGCCAGCGCCTCGGCCGCCGCCGCCACCGGCGCCAGCATCGTTTGCGGATCGGTGTCGAACCGTTCCGGGTCGTCGCACGGTGCTTCGAGGTAAAGCCGCAGTGTGGCGCCTTCGGTGCCGGTGCCCGACAACCGCAGCACCAGACGCGCGCCATCCTCGAACACCACGCGCAGCCCCTGGCCGGTGCTGACCGACCCGTCGACCGGATCGGCATAGGCAAAATCGTCGGCCGCCACGATGCGGCGCCCCTCGACCAGGCGGCCGGGCAGGCCGGGCAAGGCGGCGCGCAGGCCGGCCATCACCGCTTCGGCCTGCGGCACCGGCAGCGCCTCGTAATCGTGGCGCGAATAGAAGGTGCGCCCGAACCGGCGCCAGTGCGCCGCCACCAGCTCGGCCACGCCCATGCCGGTCGCCGCCTGGATGTTCAGCCACATCAGCACTGCCCAGAGCCCGTCCTTTTCGCGCACATGGTCCGACCCGGTGCCGAAACTTTCCTCGCCGCAGATCGTGGCCTGCCCGGCGTCCAGCAGATTGCCGAAGAACTTCCAGCCCGTCGGCGTTTCATGCGCACCGATCCCCAGCGCCGCCGCCACCCGGTCGGCCGCGGTCGAGGTGGGCATCGACCGCGCGATGCCGCGCAGCCCGCCGGCATAGCCCGGGCAGCGGTGCGCATGTTCGGCCAGCACCGCCAGACTGTCCGACGGGTTCACATAGATGCCGCGCCCCATCACCATGTTGCGGTCGCCGTCGCCGTCCGAGGCGGCGCCGAAATCGGGGGCATCGTCCGACAGCATCAGGTCGTGCAGCGCCGAGGCCCAGGTCGGGTTCGGGTCGGGGTGCAGGCCGCCGAAATCGGGCAGGGGGGTCGCGTTCACCACCGAACCGGGCGCCGCCCCCAGCCGGCGTTCCAGGATTTCCACGGCATAGGGCCCGGTCACCGCGCACATCGCATCGAAGCGCAGCGTGAATCCGCCGGCGATCATCGCGCGGATCGCGTCGAAATCGAACAGCCGCTCCATCAGCTCGGCATAATCGGTCACCGGGTCCACCACCTCGACCGCCATCCCGTCCAGCCGGGTTTCGCCGATGCGGTCCAGGTCGGGCACCTCGGCATCGGAAATGCGATAGGCGCGCACCGCTTCGCTGGCCTTGTGAATCGCCGCCGTCACCGCCTCGGGCGCCGGTCCGCCATTGGCGATGTTGTATTTCACCCCGAAATCGCCGTCCTCGCCGCCCGGGTTGTGGCTGGCCGACAGGATGATCCCGCCATCCGCACCATTGAGCCGGATCAGGTGCGAGGCCGCCGGGGTCGAGAGCAGCCCCCCCCGCCCCACGATCACCCGCGCCACCCCGTTGGCCGCGGCCATGCGCAGGATGATCCCGGCCGCCTCGCGCCCGAAGAACCGCCCGTCGCCGCCCAGCACCAGCACCTTGCCCGCCGCGCCGACGGCATCGAACATCGCCTGCACGAAGCATTCCAGGTAATGCGGCGCGCGGAACTGCGCCGTCTTCTTGCGCAGGCCCGAGGTTCCGGGCTTCTGCCCGGCAAAGGGTCCGGCGGCAACGGTAATGGCTGGCATGGCAAGGCTCCGGTCGAATGGCGCGCGGACATTCGCCGGAACCGGCGCAAACCGCAAGACGTTCGGCAGCGCTCAGACCCGGTCGGCGCGATGCACGGCGGCGAAATCGGCCCATTCCCGCCCGGGCTCCGGCGGGAACACGCCCGGCAACACCTCGAGCGACAGGATCCGGTCCAGCCGGAAGTTGCGGAAATCGCCGCGCAACGCGCACCAGCCGATCAGCGCCCAGGCCACGCCCCAGCGCTCCAGCGCGAGCGGGCGCACGTCGCGCCGTGTCGGGCGGCCTTCGGCATCGGCATAGTCCAGCACCACCGGCCGGCGCAGCCGGATCGCCCGGCGCAAGGCCGGCAGGTGGCGCACGGCCAGCCGATAGGGACGCGGAAAGGTTTGCTGCGCCACCACATGCGGCAGGTCCATGCCCGGCAGGTAGCCTTCGACCCCGGCCGCCATCCAGGCCAGCAGCCGCGCCCCGGCCGCCGGGTCGCGCGCCGCCACGATGGCCAGGGCGGCCGCCAGCACCTCGCGTTCGGCGGCCGTCACGCGCAGTTCGGGCAAGAGCAACTCGCGCACCAGTTGCCAGCCTTCGGCCGCGCTGCCCTCGATGGGGTAGCCCGCCGCGATCAGCAGGTCGAGGTCGGCGCGCAGCCGCTGGCGACTGTCGCCGGTGGCGGCTTCCAGCGCGGCCAGGGTCTGGGGCGGGCCCAGCGACAGCCGCGCCAGCAGGCGCGCCAGGCGCCGCTCCAGCCCGCCGGTCATGGCGCACCACCCGCCTGCGCGGCGCGCCAGTCGGCCAGGCTGCGCCCCGGTTCCTCGGTAAAGATCTCGCCCGTCGGGGTCAGCGCCACGATGCGATCGACCCGGAACGCCTGAAAGTCGCCGCGCGCCTCGCACCAGGCGACCAGCACCTGCACCCGGCCCGCCAGGTCCAGCGCCAGCGGGCGGATGTCGCGGTGGCTTTCGCGGCCGCGGCTGTCGATATAGCTGATCGTCAGCCGCTCGCGCGCGCGGATCGCCTTGCGGATCGCCGGCAGATGCGCCGCCGCCCGCGCCGCCTCCTGCCCGGTGAACACGAACAGGTCGTCGCCTTCGGGCGGCGCCGGCGTGACCGAGGCGATCTTGGCCGCCAGCGCCCGCGCCGCCCGCGCCAGCGCCGGGTCGTCGCCTTCGGCCACCAGGCGCACGCCCTGGCGCAAGGCCTCGATCTCGGGCCCGGTCAGGATCATCGGCGGCAGCGTGATCGGCGCGCGCAGGATGTAGCCCACCCCCCGTTCGCCTTCCACCGGCAGGCCGCTGGCCATCAGCGTCGCCATGTCGCGCCAGATCGTGCGCACCGAAACGCCCAGGCGTTCCGCCATTTCGCCGGCACGGTGCAACCGCCCGTCGCGCAGGATCTGGATCAGGTCGAACAGGCGGTCGGTGCGGCGCATGGCGGCAAGGTGGGGCAGGGGCCGCGCGCCGTCAACCGGGCAGCAGCGCAAAGGCCGGGGCATCGAACGGGTGCGTCACCCCGGCCAGCAACGCCAGGATGGCCAGCGCCGCGGCGCCCCCCGCCACATGCCTCGCCCGCCGGATCGCCGCCCCCCGCCGCGGCCAGATGATGCGCCAGATGCGCGGCCAGAAACAGCGTCAGCCCTCCCCCCCCGCCACCCGCCGTTGCGCCTGTGCCGCCGTCCATGCCATGCCGGTGCCGCCCGAATTCATACCATCAGGTATGGTTTCCCACAGCCGCTTGCGCCCGACCATACCCTATCATATGGCCAGCCCATGCCCACCCCGCGCCCGCGCCTTGCCCCCGCCGACTGGATCCGCGCCGGTTTCCGCCGTCTGGCCGCCGACGGCCCCGCCGGCCTGCGGGTCGATCTGATGGCCGCCGACCTCGGCGCCACCAAGGGCAGCTTCTACTGGCATTTCGCCGACATCGCCGCCTTGCGCCGCGCGCTGCTGACGACGTGGGAGGAGGTGGCCCCGCGCCGCCCCTCCGCCCGGGTCGAGGCTTCGGGCCGTGACGGGGCGGGCAAGCTTGCGCTGCGCGCGCAGCTTGTGTCGCTGGAACCCCCGGCCGATCCGGGCGGCCCTGGCACCAACGCACCCGGTCGGGCCGCGCTGCACGCGCCCGGTTGCGACCCTCCTCGTCGCCGCCGTCAGGTCAGAACCAGCTGCCCACCCTTTGCGCCGCGCCCGAAATGTCGCGCCCCACGCCATCCACGGTGTTGCAGCCTGCCAAAGCCAGCGCCAGCAGCGCCGCCCCGATCATCCGCTTCATTGCCTCGTGCCTCTTGCTCTGCCGCTTCCGCCCCCGTTGCCCGGGGTGCCCTTCACCTTGGCAAAATATCCCGGGGGGAGTCCGGCTGCCAAGCCGGACGGGGGGCAGCGCCCCCCTTGCGCCGCGCACCGATGCGGTCCGGCCACAGCCTCAGTCCTGCCACCACCACACGTCCGGCAGGAACCCCGCCGCATCGCCGTAAACCGGCAGCCGATCGGCAGCAAAGCGCAGCCGCCGGTCGTGCGCCAGCCGCGCGCGGTCGGCAAACCACAGCGGTATCACATGGCGCCCCGCCATCAACGCGCGGTCCAGCGCCTGCACCGCGGTGCGGAAATCGGCCGGGTCGCGCGCGGCCAGCATGGTTTCGATCATCGCGTCCACCGCCGGGCTGTCGACCCCGGCGATGTTGCGCGTGCCGGGGGTCGTCACCCCGTCGCGCCCCCAGTAAAGGTATTGCTCATACCCCGGGCTCAGCGAATTGGCGCGCACGATCGGGGTGATGTCGAAATCGTAGTCGCGCAGCCGCGCGTTCAGCTGCGCATCGTCCACCGCCACGATCCGCGCCGAAATCCCCAGCCGCTCCAGCGCCCGCGCCCAGATCGTGGCGACCGAGCGCATCTCCGCCCCGCCGATCGGCAGCAGGATTTCCAGCGCCATCGCCTCGCCCGCGGCATTCACCCGCCGCCCGTCGGCGGCCACGGTCCAGCCGGCCTCCTCCAGCCAGCGCCCGGCGCGGCGCAAGCCGGCGCGGTTGGCCTCGGACCCGTCCGACACCGGCAGGCTCAGGTCGCCCAGCGCATCGGGCGGCAGGCTGTCCGCAAAGGGCGCCAGCAAGGCGGCCACGGCGGCCGAGGCCGGGCCCGGCCCCATCGCCAGATCCGAGTTGTGGAACCACGACTGCACCCGCGGTTCGCTGCCGCCGTTGACGGTGGCATTGACGAACTCGAACCCGAAACTGTCGATCAGCGCCTGCCGCACGCGCCAGTCCGCCAGCACCGCCCGGCGCCCGTTCATCGCCAGCCCCGTCATCATTGCCGGCCGCCAGTGCGGGATCTCCGATTTCACCACCTCGCCCGAACGCACCCGCGCAAAATCGTAGCCCGAGGCCCAGCGCGCCGCCTGGCCTTCGCGGAACACCTGGATCGCGCCGGCCTTGAACGCCTCGAACATCACCGCGCCATCGGCAAAGTATTCCACCTTCACCTCGTCGAAATTGTGCATCCCGCGCATCAGCGGCAGGTCCGCCGCCCACCAGTCGGCCCGGCGGGCAAAGGTGATCGACCGCCCCGGGTCCACCGCCGCCACCCGATAGGGCCCCGAGCCCAGCGGCGCCACCATGCCCGAGGCCGCCGGATCGCGGCCTTGCCAGTCTTTCGCGCTCAGCACCGGGCGCAACCCCAGGATCAGCGGCAATTCGCGGTCGGGGGCGGTAAAATCGAACCGCACGCTGCGCGGGCCGGTGGCATGGGCGCGCGCCACCTTGGCATGGGCCGCGGCATAGCGCGGATGCGCCTTGGCCAGCGCCTCGAACGACCACAGCACATCCTCGACCGTCACCGGGTCGCCGTTGGCGAATCGTGCGCCTTCGCGCAGCGTGAATTCGGCAAAGCTGCGCGCGTCGTCGGTGGTGACCGATTCGGCCAGCAACCCGTAAACGGTAAAGGGTTCGTTCCAGGCCCGCCCCATCAGCGTTTCCACCGTCAAGGGCGCGATCCAGCCCGGCGCGCGCCCGAGCGTCGAGAAGGGGTTGAGCGAATCGAACCCGCCCACTTCGCCCAGCACGATCCGCCCGCCCTTCGGTGCCTCGGGGTTGACCTGGGGCTGAGCCACAAGATCGGGGGGCAGGGCCGGGTTTCCGTGCATGGCAATACCATGCATGGTGGTCGGCTCGGCCCGGGAATCACCCGCCGCCCCGGCCCCCGCCAGCACCCCGGCAACAAGCGCAAAGGCCAGGGCCGGCTTGCGGAAATAATCGGTCGTCATGGTGGAAACGCTGCCTCCGGCCCTTGTTTCGCTGGCCCCCGTGATAACGGCCCACTGTGCACCATGCAAATTTTCGGCTTGGAAACCGGCAACTTGCAGCGTATAAGGTAAGCACTGCTCGATAGGTTTCTTGCCTGTATGAAACCTGCCTCAACACTGAACGCCCGCCTTGCGCGGGCGTTTTTTTGGCCCCCCCCGCACGCCCGTCTTGCGCGGGCGTTTCTGGGCCCCCCCGCATCCCGCCGGCCTGACACGGGCAGATTTTCGCCCTGCGCCGCATCGCGCCCCGCGGCACCCTCTGGCGCCGCGCCGCGCATTGCTTATGCTGCGCCTGCACACAAGGGAGGCGCCGATGCAACTGAAGGGCAAACACGCGATCGTGACCGGGTCGAACTCGGGTATCGGTCTGGGTATCGCGGTGGAACTGGCGCGGGCGGGCTGCAACCTCGTCATCAACTCGTTCACCGACCGGCCCGAGGATCACGCCCTGGCCGCGCAACTGGCCGCCGAACACGGCGTCGCGGTGCGCTACATCGCGGCCGACATGGCGAGCCCCGCCCAGTGCCGCGCGCTGGTGGAAACCGCCGGCGGCTGCGACATCCTGGTCAACAACGCCGGCATCCAGCATGTCGCCCCGATCGAGGAGTTTCCGACCGAGCGTTGGGATGCGATCATCGCCATCAACCTCAGTTCGGCCTTCCACACCACCGCGGCCGCCTTGCCGGGCATGCGCGCGCGCGGCTGGGGCCGGGTGGTCAACATCGCCTCGGCGCACGGGCTGACCGCCAGCCCCTTCAAGTCGGCCTATGTCGCCGCCAAGCACGGGGTGGTCGGCCTGTCCAAGACCGTGGCGCTGGAATGTGCCGGGCAAGGCATCACCTGCAACGCGATCTGCCCGGGCTACGTGCTGACCCCGCTGGTCGAGGCGCAGATCCCCGGCCAGATGCAGGTGCACAACATGGGCCGGGACGAGGTGGTGAAAAAGGTGATGCTCGCCCGCCAGCCCTCGGGCGAATTCGCCACCGTGGAACAGGTCGGCGGCACCGTGGTGTTCCTGTGTTCCGACGCTGCCGCCCAGATCACCGGCACCACGATCAGCGTGGATGGCGGCTGGACGGCGCTGTAACGCGCCGCCCGCCTTGCGGGTCTCAGGCCGGGCGGTGCACCTTGCCGCCGCCCGCCGTCCAGGCGTGGAAGCCGCCCAGGTTGTAAACCTCGCGGTAGCCCAGGTTCAGCAGGATCTCCGCCGCCATCGCCGACCGCCCGCCCGAGGCGCAGAACACCGCCACCGGGGCATCGGGGTCCAGCGCCGGGTTGTGGTCGGGGTGGCGCGGGTCGGCCAGGTCGGCCAGCCGCATCAGCGGCGCATGCACCCCGCCCGAGGCAGTGCCGCTGGCGCGCAGCTCGGAAATGTCGCGCACATCGACCACGGTCAATTCGCCGCGGGCGTGACGCGCCACACAGTCTTGCGGGGAAATCCGGCCGACGCGCGGGCCGGCGTTGCGGGCAAATCCGAACATCTGAAGCAACCTTTCGGGGGTTTGGGTTGGCTGTGATCTGGGGCGATCCTGCCGCAGGCGCAAGACCGCTGGCAAGAAAATATTCGCGTTATTGAATATTGCATGCGAGCCTTGCGTTTCCTGCGCAACTGTTCTCCAATCGTTCACGCTTTCCGATTGGCCTTCCCGGAAAATCCCGCTATCTCTCGGCCTCGGGCCTGCGGGGGTGCTGTCATGGCGGAACAGAAGTTCATCGAGGTGCGCGGCGCGCGCGAACACAACCTCAAGGGCATCGACGTGGACATCCCGCGCGACCGGCTGGTGGTCATCACCGGGCTGTCGGGGTCGGGCAAGTCCAGCCTCGCCTTCGACACCATCTATGCCGAAGGCCAGCGCCGCTATGTCGAATCGCTCAGCGCCTACGCGCGCCAGTTTCTGGACATGATGCAGAAGCCGGATGTGGACCACATCTCGGGCCTGTCGCCGGCCATTTCCATCGAACAGAAGACCACCAGCAAGAACCCGCGCTCCACCGTCGGCACGGTGACCGAGATCTACGACTACCTGCGCCTCCTGTTCGCCCGCGTCGGCGTGCCGCATTCGCCCGCCACCGGCCTGCCGATCGAGGCGATGCAGGTGCAGGACATGGTGGACCGCATCATGGCGCTGCCGCAAGGCACCCGCGGCTATCTGCTGGCGCCGATCGTGCGCGACCGCAAGGGCGAATACCGCAAGGAGATGCTCGACCTGCGCAAGCAGGGCTTCCAGCGCGTCAAGGTCGACGGCACCTTCCACGAACTCGACGAACCGCCCGAGCTCGACAAGAAGCTGCGCCACGACATCGACGTGGTGGTGGACCGCATCGTGGTGCGCGAAGGGCTGGAGGTGCGCCTGGCCGACAGCTTGCGCACCGCGCTCAACCTTGCCGACGGCATCGCCATTCTCGAGACGGCACCTTCGGAAGGCGCCGCAGAGCGTTACGTCTTCAGCGAAAAGTTCGCCTGCCCGGTGTCGGGCTTCACCATCCCCGAGATCGAGCCGCGGCTGTTTTCCTTCAACGCGCCGTTCGGGGCCTGCCCGGTCTGCGACGGGCTGGGGGTCGAGCTTTTCTTCGACGAACGCCTTGTCGTGCCCGACCAGTCGCTGACGCTGCTGCAAGGCGCCATCGCGCCCTGGGCCAAATCCCGCACGCCCTATTTCGTGCAGACCATCGAGTCGCTGGCCAATCACTACAGGTTCGACCCCAAGAAGAAGTGGAAGGATCTGCCCGAGGAGATCCGCCGCCTGTTCCTCTACGGCTCGCAAGGCGAGGAGATCCTGTTCCGCTACGACGAAGGCGGCCGGGTCTATCAGGTCAGCCGCACCTTCGAAGGCGTGATCCCCAACCTCGAACGCCGCTACAAGGAAACCGACAGCGCCTGGTCGCGCGAGGAGATGGAGCGTTACCAGAACAACCGCGCCTGCGGCGCCTGCGGCGGCTACCGGCTGCGGCCCGAGGCGCTGGCGGTCAGGATTGCCGGCCTGCACGTGGGCCAGGTGGTGCAGAAGTCGATCCGCGATGCCTATGCCTGGATCGGCGGCGTGATGGAAACGCTCACCCCCCAGCGCCAGGAAATCGCCCGCGCCATCGTCAAGGAAATCCGCGAACGGCTCGGATTCCTCAACAACGTCGGGCTGGAATACCTCACCCTGTCGCGCAACGCCGGCACCCTGTCGGGCGGCGAATCGCAGCGCATCCGGCTGGCCAGCCAGATCGGATCGGGGCTCACCGGCGTGCTCTACGTGCTCGACGAACCCTCCATCGGCCTGCACCAGCGCGACAACGACCGCCTGCTGACCACGCTGAAATCCCTGCGCGACCAGGGCAACACCGTGCTGGTGGTCGAACACGACGAAGACGCGATCCGCAGCGCCGACTACGTCTTCGACATCGGCCCCGGTGCCGGGGTCCACGGCGGGCGCGTCGTGGCCCAGGGCACGCCCGATCAGCTGGCCCGCGACCCCGCCAGCCTCACGGGGCAATACCTGTCGGGCGCGCGCGAAATCGCCGTGCCGCCCACGCGGCGCAAGGGCAGCGGCAAGAAGCTCACCGTGGTCGGCGCCACCGGCAACAACCTCAAGAACCTCACCGTCGATTTTCCGCTGGGCAAGTTCGTCTGCGTCACCGGCGTCTCGGGCGGCGGCAAGTCCACCCTCACCATCGAAACCCTGTTCAAGACCGCCGCCGTCCGGCTCAACGGCGCGCGCGAAACCCCGGCGCCTTGCGAAACCATCAAGGGCTTCGAACACCTCGACAAGGTGATCGACATCGACCAGCGCCCCATCGGCCGCACCCCGCGGTCCAACCCCGCCACCTACACCGGCGCCTTCGACCCGATCCGCGACTGGTTCTCCGGCCTGCCCGAGGCGCAGGCCCGCGGCTACAAGCCCGGCCGCTTTTCCTTCAACGTCAAGGGCGGCCGGTGCGAGGCCTGCCAGGGCGACGGCGTCATCAAGATCGAGATGCACTTCCTGCCCGACGTCTACGTCACCTGCGAAACCTGCAAGGGCGCGCGCTACAACCGCGAAACCCTGGAAATCCGCTTCAAGGGCAAAAGCATCGCCGACGTGCTCGAAATGACCTGCGAGGACGCGCGCGATTTCTTCGCCGCCGTGCCCGCCATCCGCGACAAGATGGAGGCGCTTTGCCAGGTGGGCCTGGGCTACATCAAGGTCGGCCAGCAGGCCACCACCCTCTCGGGCGGCGAGGCGCAGCGCGTGAAACTGTCGCGCGAACTCAGCCGCCGCGCCACCGGGCGCACCCTCTACATCCTCGACGAACCGACCACCGGCCTGCATTTCGAGGATGTGCGCAAGCTGCTCGAAGTGCTGCACGAACTGGTCGACCAGGGCAACACGGTGGTGGTGATCGAACACAACCTCGACGTGGTGAAAACCGCCGACTGGGTCATCGACATCGGCCCCGAAGGCGGCGACGGCGGCGGCGAGGTGGTGGCCACCGGCACGCCCGAGGATGTGGCCGCCGACCCGCGCAGCCACACCGGCCGCTACCTCGGCCCGCTCCTGCGCAAGGGCCGCGTCGCGGCCGAGTGACCGCCCCCTTTCACCTTGCCGAAATATCCTCGGGGGGTGAATGCGGCGCAGCCGCAGAGGGGGGCAGACAGCCCCCCTTTCAACCGGCCGTCCAGGCCTCGCGCTTGCGATACAGGGTCGAGGCCGCCACCCCCAGCTCGCGCGCCGCCCGCGGCAACGATCCGCCGTGCCGCGCGATCGCCGCCTCGATCGCCAGCCGCTCGATCTCGGCCAGCGTGCGCCCGGCCAGCATCTGGCCCAGGTCCGGCGGCGCCGCGGCGGGCAAGGGGGCAGGGGGGGGCACCGGCGCCGGCCCGGGCGGCAGCAGCGCCTCCTGCGGCAGCATGTCCAGCGTCACCGCCGGCCCGTCGTGCAGCACCACCACGTTGCGCATCACGTTCAGCACCTGCCGCACATTGCCCGGCCAGGGCAGCCGGCGGAACAGCGCCTGCACCTCGGGCGACAGGTCGGCAAAGCGGCGGCCCTCCTCGGCGGCAAATCGGCGCAAGGCGGCCTGCGCAATCTCGATCACGTCGTCGCCGCGCTCGCGCAAGGGCGGCATGTGGATGGGCACCACGTGCAGGCGGTAATACAGATCCTCGCGGAACCGCCCGGCGCGCACCTGTTCCAGAGGGTCGCGGTTTGTGGCGCAGACGATGCGCACATCCACCTTGCGCGGCCGGGTCGAACCCACCGGCGTCACGCTCGAGGTCTGCAGAAACCGCAGCAGCTTGGGTTGCAGGCCCAGGTCCATCTCGCAGATCTCGTCCAGAAACAGCGTGCCGCCATCGGCTGCCACCGCTGCACCGGGCTTGTCGCTGACCGCGCCGGTGAACGCCCCGCGCACATGGCCGAAGACCTCGGATTCCAGCAGGTCGGGCGGAATCGCGCCGCAGTTCAGCGCGATGAACGGCCCCCGGGCGCGCGGGCTCAGGTCGTGCACCGCCTGCGCCGCCAGTTCCTTGCCGGTGCCGCTTTCGCCGGTGATGAACACCGATGCCATCGACCGCGCGACCGACCGGATGCGCGCCGCCACCGCCTGCATCGGCTCCGATTGCCCGGCAAGGCCCGGAATCGCCGCTGCCGCGGCCCCGCTGCGCGGCGCGGCCCCGCCGCCGGCGCGCAAGGCGTTTTCCACCGCCGCCACGAAACGCGCCTCGTCGAAGGGCTTGACCAGGAAATCCTGCGCGCCGGCGCGCATCGCCTCGACCGCCTTGTTGATCGACCCGTTCGAGGTGATGACGATCACCCGCGTTCCCGGCCGTTCGGCCAGCATGTCGCGCATCAGTGCCAGCCCGTCGCGGTCGGGCAACATGATGTCCAGCAACACGCAATCGGGCTCCAGCCGCCGGAACAGCGCCAGCCCGTCGGCCGCGGTGCCGGCCAGTTCCACCGCGTGCCCCGCGGCTTCCAGCACCGCGCGATAGACCAGTTGCAAGGACGGCGTGTCCTCGACCAGCAGCAACGGGCGCGGATCGGTCATCCGCCCATCCCGTCCAGCCGCGCCGCCAGAAAGGCCAGCAGCGCTTCGAGCGGCCCCAGCACCCCCGCCACGGCCGCGCGCAGCTCCGGCCCCGACTGGTGGTGCGCGGTGGCGTTCAGCGCCTGGGCCAGGTCCTGCACCTTCCCCGCGCCGGTCGCCCCGGCCAGCGCCACCAGCACATGGGCCTGCGCCCGCACGACGCCCGGGTCGGGCGCCTCGGCCGTCGCCAGCAGCTGGGCATGCACCTGTTCCAGGTCGATCAGCAGCTGGCGCAGCAGGTCTTCGGCATGGGCACCGGCCACCTGCATCAGATGGTCGAAGCGGTCTTGGTCCAGCGCCAGCGGCGGGTTGCGGCCGGCGCCTTCGCCTTGCGGGGGGCGGCGCAGCGGTTCGGTGTTCATGGCGCCTCGCGGTCTGGGGTCGGCGGTGGCCGGCGGGGCAGGGCCGGCCTTGCGCTCAGCCTAGGCGAGTGCGTCGGCGCAGAAAAGCCCCAAGGTTGCAAACCGCACAGGTTTGTGTCGGGCCAGGGCGCGCGCAGGGGCGCCCCGCCCCGCCCCGACCGCCGCCGGTCAGGTGCAGGCGTAGCCGATGGTGCGCAGCGCCTCGCGGATCTCGTCCAGGATCGCCGGGTCGTCGATGGTGGCGGGCACCTTGAACGCCTCGCCATCGGCGATCTTGACCATGGTGGCGCGCAGGATCTTGCCCGAGCGCGTCTTGGGCAGCCGGTCCACCACCACCGCCTTCTTGAAATCGGCCACCGGGCCGATGCGGTCGCGGATCAGCTTGACGCTTTCGGCGACGATCTCGGCATGGGGGCGGTTGCAGCCCTTGTTCAGGCACAGGAACCCGACCGGCACCTGCCCCTTCAGCGCATCGCCGGCCCCGATCACCGCGCATTCGGCCACATCCGGGTGGCCGGCCAGCACCTCCTCCATCGCGCCGGTCGAAAGCCGGTGCCCGGCGACGTTGATGACGTCGTCGGTGCGCGCCATGATGTAAAGGTATCCGTCCTCGTCCTTGTAGCCGGCATCGCCGGTTTCGTAATAGCCGGGGAAATGCGCGAGGTAGGATTTGCGGAACCGGTCCTCGGCGTTCCACAGCGTGGGCAGCGTGCCGGGGGGCAAGGGCAGCTTCACCGCAATCGCGCCCAGCGTGCCCGCAGGCACCGGATGGCCGCCTTCGTCCAGAACCTGCACGTCATAGCCCGGCATGGCGACGGACGGCGAACCGAGTTTCACCGGCAGCAGTTCCACCCCCACGGGGTTGGCGGCGATGGCCCAGCCGGTTTCGGTCTGCCACCAGTGGTCGATCACCGGCACACCCAGCCTGGTCTGCGCCCAGACGATGGTATCGGGGTCGGCCCGTTCGCCCGCAAGGAACAGCGCCCGCAACGACGACAGGTCGTAGTTGCCCACCAGCTTGCCTTCGGGGTCGTCGCGCTTGATGGCGCGGAAGGCGGTCGGCGCGGTAAAGAAGCTGGCCACCTTGTGGTCGCGGATCACCCGCCAGAAGGTGCCGGCATCGGGCGTGCCCACCGGCTTGCCTTCGAACACGATGGTGGTGTTGCCATGCACCAGCGGCCCATAGCAGATGTAGCTGTGCCCCACGACCCAGCCCACGTCGGAGGCGGCCCAGAACACCTCGCCGGGGTTCACGCCATAGATGTTCTTCATCGACCAGTGCAGCGCCACCAGATGCCCGGCGGTGTGGCGCACCACGCCCTTGGGCTGGCCCGTGGTGCCCGAGGTGTAAAGGATATAGGCCGGGTGGTTGCCTTCGACCGGCAGGCAGGCGGCAGGCTCGGCGCCATACTGGAAGCTGTGCCATTCATGGTCGCGCCCTTCGACCAGCTTCGCCACCTCCTGCTCGCGCTGGAAGATCACGCAGAACTCGGGCTTGTGCGCCGCCAGCTCGATCGCGCCGTCCAGCAAGGGCTTGTAATGCACCACGCGGTTGGGCTCGACCCCGCAGCTGGCGGCGATGATCGCGCGGGGCCTGGCATCGTCGATCCGCGTTGCCAGCTCCGCCGCGGCAAAGCCGCCGAACACCACCGAGTGAATGGCACCGATCCGCGCGCAGGCCAGCATCGCCTCCAGCGCCTCGGGCACCATCGGCATGTAGACGATCACCCGGTCGCCCTTGGCGATGCCTTGCCGCGCCAGCGCGCCGGCCAGCCGTGCCACGCGCTCCTGCAATTCGGCAAAGGTGATCTTGTGCACGGTGCCCGTCACCGGGCTGTCGTGGATGATCGCCACCTGCGCGCCGCGCCCCGCCTGCACATGGCGGTCCACCGCGTTCCAGCAGGCGTTGACCAGCCCGTCCGCGAACCATTCGCCGCAAGGGCCGTTCTCGGCGAACAGCGCCCGGCTGGGCGGGCGCACCCAGTCGATCGCCCGGGCCTGGTCCATCCACCAGGCTTCGGGGTCGGCGGCCCATGCGGAATAGACGGATGCGTAGCTCATGCGGTTGTCCCCCTTGCGGCACTGCGGCGCGTGACTCGGCCTGCGCCGTGACACGCAATTGTTTCGCAACTATTGCGCGGGCTGCCAAGCCATGCTGCTGCGCGGCACTGCCGCGCCGCCCCCGGCGAAACGCTTGATCGCCCCCCCCCCGTTCTGCGACTGTCGCGGCAACGCGCCCCGGAGAGCCCCCATGTGCCAGTCCTGTTTCCAGTTGTCCTGCGTCGGGGTCGAGGGGTGCGCCTCTGCCCCGGGCCTGGCCCGGGGCCCGGGCCTGGCCCCCGCCGCCGCCACCGAGGTGCGCGACTACACCGCCTTGCTGGCCTATCTCGACTATCCCGGCACCCGCTTCAACGCCTTGCTGCCGCAACCGGGGGCGCCGGTCTTTGTCAGCTACCGCTTTCTGGAAAGCGACCAGCTGCCGCCGCTGGACGCGGTGGCCTATGCCGTGACCGAGGTCTGGTCCTTCGGCACCGCGCAGCGCGATTCCACCCGGGCCGCGCTGGCGCAGCTGGCGGCCACCGCGGGGGTGGTCTTCGTCGAAACCACGGCCGATACCGCGATGGTCGACTTCCACGGTGCCAGCGGCTCGACCTGGGCCGGCTGGTCGAACTATCCGTCGGTGGGCGACTGGGGCGTGGGCCGCGGCACGCTGGTGATGAACCGCGCCGACAGCTTTGCCCCCGGCAGCGCCAGCTTTCAGGTGCTGCTGCACGAACTGGGCCATGCCGTGGGGCTGAAACACCCGTTCGACGGCGGCCTTGTGCTGGCCCCCGATCTGGACCGCACCGAAAACACCCTCATGTCCTACAGCTGGTCCAGCAGCAACCTGCGCGTCTATTCCCCGTTCGACGTGCAGGCCCTGCAACACCTTTACGGCGCGCCCCGCGACCTGACCGGCTGGACCTGGGCCTATCAGGGCTGGACCTTCGTTCTGGCCGCCGGCCCCGGCGACGACATCATCCCGGGCACCGGCAGCGCCAACAGCCTGGCGGGCGGGGCCGGCGCCGACCTGATCCTGGGCGGCCCGCTGAACGATACGCTGACCGGCGGTGCCGGCAACGACACGCTGCGCGGGTTGCAAGGCAACAACCTGCTGATCGGCGGCGACGGCGACGACCTGTTCGAAGGCGCGGCCTGGGGCGGGCGCGATACCATCTGGGGCGGCGCCGGCCACGACCGGGTCACCTTGCGCGCCGGCAACAACGAGGTCTGGGCCGGCCCGGGCAACGACACCCTGTCGGGCGGCAGCGGCAGCGACACGCTGGGCGGCGGCGCCGGCGACGACCTGATCGAGGCGCTCGACGGCCAGCGCAACCGGCTCTGGGGTGGCGACGGGCAGGATACCCTGCGCACCGCCGCCTGGGGCGACGGCGCCGGCGGCGGCTTCGGCAACGATCTGGTCCATGGCGGCAACGGCTGGGATACGCTGATGGGC
>NZ_JBKBQM010000016.1:16124-59045 GCF_046292685.1 Gemmobacter sp. | reverse complement strand
CGTTCCGGGTGTCGCAACCCGGACCTTTTTCGAAGATCGACGATGACCGCCAGCGGCACCGCCGGCCCCGCGCTGCGCTACGTCAATGGCTCCGCGCGCGGCCTCCTCCTACACCACCACCGGGGACAATGCCCTCCGGCAAACCCGGGGCGGTTCGGTTCGACCACATCGAACGCATCCACAACCCGCGCAGACGGCAATCGAAACCGGGCTACATCAGCCCCATGGAGTCCGAGGCGCGCGCCATGCGAGCTTGACCTGCTGTCCACGAAACCGGCAGCCGGCCACGTCACGCTGGTTGCGCCCTGCTTGCCCGCCCTTACCGCGCTTCTGTGAGGTGCGCAGCCACGCCCCCCCGGGCCACGGGTTCACCGCTCCGGGCAGGCGATTTCCGTCATGGTGATGACCCGGTGATGATTTCGGCCAGAACGAGAAAGCCCCCTTGCGGGGGCATGTTCGTAACTCTCTGATCTTGTGAGAGTGATTTGGTGGAGCCAAGGGGAGTCGAACCCCTGACCTCTTGAATGCCATTCAAGCGCTCTCCCAACTGAGCTATGGCCCCACCGGAGGTCCGAAGCGCGTTGCGTTGCCGTGCCGTGCTTCGTGAGCGGGTGTTTAGGCGCTTCGCCGGGGGGCTGCAAGAGGAAAAACGCAGCCCCCCGGCGGAATTGTCAGACTTCTTCCTCGCCGCCGGGCACGTCGGTCAGATCATCGAGCGAGACGGTCTCGTCGTCGTCTTCGAGCAGTTCCTCGTCCAGATCGGCGTCATCGGCGCCCGCCTCGATCAGGTCTTCGGCGTCCAGATCGTCATCGATCAGACTGGGCTGCTTGGCTTCCTGGGCGATGATCGCCCCGGCGGCCTTGCGGCGCACGGTTTCGATATCGACAACCTCGCCCGTGTAGGGGCTGACGATCGGGGTGCGGTTGAGGTCGTAGAAACGCTTGCCGGTGGTCGGGCAAATGCGCTTCGTGCCCCATTCTGCCTTGGGCATGGTCTTTCCCTTGCAAGGTATGGATGGCCAGAGTCGGCATCCCTTGTCACAAGCGCTCGCAACTGTCAAATCCTCTTGCAAGGCAGGCAGGAAGGGCATGGGCATGGCGCGCATTCCGGGGCCCCCGGGGGGGCCGGAGGAGCTGGAGATCACCTTGCGCCGCTCGGCGCAGGCGCGGCGGATGTCGCTGCGGGTGTCCGGGCTGGACGGGCAGGTCACGCTGACCCTGCCGCCGCGCGTGCCCCCGGCCGAGGGGCTGGCCTTCGCGCGCGCGCGGGCAAGCTGGATTGCGGCAGCGCTGGCGCGGGTTCCGCAGGGGCAGGTGGTGCGCCTGGGCGGCACGGTGCCGCTGGAAGGGGTGATGCGGCCGATCCTGCCCGGGCCGGCGCGCGGTGCCGTGCAGTTGACGCCCGAGGGCCTGGTGGTGCCCGGCGATCCGGCACAGGCGGGTGTGCGCGTGGCAGCCTTTCTGCGGGCGCTGGCGCGCGACCGCCTGGTTGCGGCGGTCGACCGCCACGCGGCGCGGCTGGGCCGCCCGCATGCCGGGCTGACCTTGCGCGACACGCGCTCGCGCTGGGGCTCTTGCACGGCGGCGGGGGCGCTGATGTTCAGCTGGCGGCTGGTGATGGCACCGCCCGAGGTGCTGGATTATGTGGCCGCGCACGAGGTGGCGCATCTGGCCGAGATGAACCATTCGTCGCGCTACTGGGCGGTGGTGCGCGGCTTGCTGCCCGGATACGAAGCGCCGCGACGCTGGCTGAAGGCCGAAGGCAGCCGGCTGCATGCCTGGCGCTTCGGCGATTGACCGCGCAGGCCGCGCGCGCAACATGGCGGGCATGGTTCTGCGCGCGCGTCCGTCCGATTCCACCCTGTCGGCCCACGACCGGCTGTATCGCAGCCTGCGGTCGCAGGTGATGCACGGGGAGCTGGCGCCCGGGCAGGCGCTGACCCTGCGCGGCCTTGCGGCGCAATACGGCATGTCGGTTACCCCGGTGCGCGAGGCCTTGCAGCGCCTGGTGGCCGAAGGGGCGCTGACGCTGTCGTCCTCGGGGCGGGTGGCCACCCCGGAGCTGAGCCCCGAACGCATCGAGGAACTGGCCGCGATTCGCGCCATGCTGGAGCCCGAACTGGCCGCCCGCGCCTTGCCGCGGGCGCATTTCGCGCTGATCGACCGGCTTGCGGCCATCAATGCGCTGAACGCCGAGGCGGTGGTTCGTGCCGATGCCGTGGCCTATGTGCGCACCAACCTGGAGTTTCACCGCACGCTTTACCTGCGGGCGCAGGCCCCGGCGATGCTGGCGATCTGCGAAACGGTCTGGCTGCAGCTGGGCCCCACCATGCGCGCGCTTTATGCGCGGTTGCGCCGCAACGAGCCGCCGCAACATCACCGGCTGATCCTTGCCGCCTTGCGCGCCGGCGACGAGCCGGGGTTGCGGCTGGCGGTGCGCACCGATGTGACCCAAGGGTTGCGGCACCTGGCGGCCTGAGCCGCGAGGGGCGTGCGAGGGGCTGCGCGCCCCTCGCGCTCCGGCGCCCAAGGGGGCGCGGCGCCCCCTTGGGAAACCCCCGGGGCGCGCCCGGCGCGCGCCGCCCGCTTCAGCGGTTCGGCGTTGTCCAGCGGGCTTCGTTCGCCTCGATCGCGGCGATGCGTTCGGCGCTGCGCGGGTGGCTGAGCAGCCAGGCCGGCACCGCCCCCATCGGCATGCCCGTCAGGTGTTCCAGCTTGGCGAACAGCGATTTCTGCGGCGCGGTGCCGATACCCGATTTCAGCAGCAAGGCGCTGGCCCAGGCATCGGCCTCGTATTCGTCGTTGCGCGACAGCCGTGCGGCCAGGGCCGTGGTGATGAGGTTGGCCAGCCACACCGCGATCAGCGGGCCGATGACCGGGATGGCGCGCAACAGCAGCGCCACCAGCGACACGAACACCGCGTTCTGCCCGGAAAAGTCGATCATCCGCCGCCGGGTATGGCCAAGCGCCACGTGGCCCAGTTCGTGCGCGATCACGCTGGCCAGTTCCTCGGCCGTCACCTCGCCGCTGCGATAGCGGTTCAGGAACCCGCGCGTGAGGAAGATGCGCCCGTCCGGCGCGGCAAGGCCGTTCACCGGCTCGATCTCGTAGATGGCCACGGGAATGTGATCCACGCCCATCGCGTGGGCCATCCGGTCGGTCAGGCGGCGCAGCGCCGGATCGCGCAGCGGCGTGGATTGGGCATCGAGCACGCGCCTCGTCCGCCAGGCGGAAAAGGCATACATCAGCATCGCGTAAACGATGGCAAGCAGGATCGGGGCATAGGCGGCCATGCCGCGAATGTGGGGTCGGGGGGGCGGCATGTCAAACCCTTGCATCGCGCGCGCGGTCGGGGTTGAAGGAAGCGAAAAGGGAGAGCCCCATGTCCGCCATTGCCACGCCCGAGGATGTCGCCCGCCTGTTCGCCCGCCCGTCGGGCTATGGCTTTGCCCGCTGGGGCCGGCCCATCGTGCCCGTCGTCTTCGGCGTGGAGGCCGAAAGCCTGGGCGCCATCAAGGGGGCGATCGAGGCGGTGGTGGCGCTGGCCGGGCACCGCATGGCGGAAACCGACCCCGAACTGGGCGCCAACCTGATGGTGTTCTTCTGCCGCGACTGGGGCGAACTGGCCGGGGTGCCGAACCTCGACCGGCTGGTCGAGGGCCTGCCGGCCCTGGTCGCACGGTTGCAGGCCGAAGGGGCGAACCAGTATCGCATGTTCCGCTTCGATGCGGCGGGGGCGATCCGGGCGGCCTTCGTGTTCTTGCGGATGGACGCCGACCTTGCGAATGTGCCGGCCGAGGTTCTGGCGCTGGATCAGGCGGTGCGGGCGATCCTGTTGTGGGGCGAAGGCGCGCTGGCGCAAGGCGCGCTGGTGGAGGTGCAGGGGCGCGCGATGTTGCGCCCCGACCTGGCCGCGGTGATCCGTGCGGCCTATGATCCGGTGTTGCCGCCCGCCGCCACCGATGCCGCCCATGCGCTGCGCCTGTTCGCCCGCGCAAGCCGGGGGCAGGGGTGATGCACCGCTTTGCCTTGCGCGTCTATTACGAGGACACCGACCTTGCCGGCATCGTCTATTACGCCAACTACCTGAAGTTCATCGAACGCGCGCGCAGCGAATGGGTGCGCGGGCTGGGGGTGGATCAGGTGCGGCTGAAGGCCGAAAGCGGCATCGTGTTCGCCGTGCGCCGGGTGGAGGCCGATTACCTGTCGCCCGCGCGTTTCGACGATGTGCTGGAGGTGCGCACGACGCTGCAGGCGGCCGGTGGTGCGCGCATCGACCTGTTGCAGGAGGTCTGGCGCGACGAGGCGCGGCTGTTTTCCGCCGTGGTCCGGCTGGTGGCGCTGGCCGCGGATGGGCGGCCCGCGCGCCTTCCGGCGGCCTTGCGCGCCAGCCTCGGCGGCTGAGCCTCAGACCGAAAGCCGGGGCAGGGCAGGGCCGGGGGCCCCCTGGGTGCCGCGTTCGCGGTAGGGGGTGGTATTATACTGCGCCCGGTAGCATTTGGAAAAATGCGACGGGCTGGCAAAGCCGCAGGCCAGCGCCACGTTGATGACGCTCATGTCGGTCTGCATCAGCAGGTTGCGCGCCTTTTGCAGCCGCAGTTCCATGTAATAGCGCTTGGGGCTGCGGTTGAGATAGCGGCGGAACAGCCGCTCCAGCTGCCGGGTGCTCATCCCGACGTCGTCGGCCAGCTCGGCCGGGCTCACGGGCTCCTCGATGGCGGCTTCCATCATCTGGATCACCTGCGCCAGCTTGGGGTGGCGCACGCCGATGCGGGTCGGCACCGAAAGCCGCTGGCTGTCGCGGTCGGTGCGGATGGCCGAATAGATCAGCTGGTCCGCCACCAGGTTTGCCAGATCCTCGCCGTGGTCGGCCGCGATCAGCTTCAGCATCAGGTCGATGGAGGAGGTGCCCCCCGCGGTGCTGAGCCGGTTGCCGTCGATCACGAAGACCGACTTGGTCAGGTTGACCTCCTCGAACTCCTCGGAAAAGCCGTCGATGTTTTCCCAGTGGATCGTGGCGCGCCGCCCGTCCAGCAGCCCGGCGCGCGCCAGCGACCAGGACGCGGTGCAAAGCCCGCCGATGGTAACCCCGCGCCGCGCCTCGCGCCGCAGCCAGTTCAGCACGGCGCGTGTCGTGGCCTTCTGCACGTCGATCCCGCCGCAGACCAGCAGCGTGTCGTCGCGCGCCACCTCCTCCAGCCCCATGTCCAGCCGGAAGGTGGCGCCGTTCGAACAGGTGGAAAAGCCGTCCTTGCCCGCCTCGCCCGCCAGTGCCCAGGTATAAAGCGTGCGCCCGGCCATGCGGTTGGCGATGCGCAGCGGTTCGACCGCGCCCGCAAAGGACAGAAGCGTGAACTGGTCGAGCAGAAGGAAGACGAAGTGCCGGGGCGGAGCGGCGGTTTCGGCGGTTGTGGCGCGCTGGCGCGGTGGTGTCATCTTGCGACCCGTTGCGACCCGAATGTGTCGTTTCCGGACTACGCAATCAGGAATCCGGTCGCGCCGCAAGGGGGCAGCGGGAAATTCCGGTGGCATCGCGCCGCGCGCCGGCCTATAGAGCCGCCAGACCGCCACGGGATACGGGAGGGCACGTCATGGCCAGGGGTTGGAGCAAGTCGAGCTGGCGCGCAAAGCCGCGCGTGCAGATGCCGGACTATCCTGATGCCGCCGCCCTGCACGCGGTGGAGGCGCAGCTTGCGAAATACCCGCCGCTGGTCTTCGCCGGCGAGGCGCGCACGCTCAAGCGCCATCTGGCGGCCGTGTCCGAAGGCCGTGCCTTTCTGCTGCAAGGCGGCGACTGCGCCGAAAGCTTTGCCGAATTCAGCGCCGACAACATCCGCGACACCTTCAAGGTGCTGCTGCAGATGGCGGTGGTGCTGACCTTCGGGGCCAAGGTGCCGGTCATCAAGGTCGGGCGCATGGCCGGCCAGTTCGCCAAGCCGCGCTCCGCCCCGACCGAGGTGATCGGCGGCGTGGAATACCCCAGCTACCGCGGCGACATCATCAACGGGTTCGAGGCCACGCACGAGGCGCGCATCCCCGACCCCTCGCGGATGCTGCAGGCCTATACCCAGGCCGCGGCCAGCCTGAACCTGCTGCGCGCCTTCAGCACGGGCGGTTTTGCCGATATCCACCGGGTGCATGCCTGGACGCTGGGTTTTGCCGACCAGGACAAGGCCGAACGCTACCGCGAACTGTCCAGCCGCATTTCGGATGCGCTCGATTTCATGACGGCGGCCGGGGTGAATGCCGATACGGCCCACACCCTGCAATCGGTCGAGTTCTACACCAGCCACGAAGCCCTGCTGCTGGAATACGAGGAGGCGCTGTGCCGAATCGACAGCACCACGGGCCTGCCGGTGGCCGGCTCGGGCCACATGCTGTGGATCGGCGACCGCACCCGCCAGCCCGACGGCGCGCATGTGGAGTTCTGCCGCGGCGTGCAGAACCCGATCGGGCTGAAATGCGGGCCCTCGATCTCGACCGACGATCTCAAGGTGCTGATCGACCGGCTGAACCCCGAAAACGAAGCCGGCCGGCTGACGCTGATTGCCCGGTTCGGCGCAGGCAAGGTGGGCGACCATCTGCCGCGGCTGATCCGTGCGGTGCAGGAGATGGGGGCCAGGGTCGTGTGGTCCTGCGACCCGATGCACGGCAACACGATCAAGGCGGCGTCGGGCTACAAGACCCGGCCCTTCGAGTCGGTGCTGCGCGAGGTGCGCGAGTTCTTTGCCGTGCACAAGGCCGAAGGCACCGTGCCGGGCGGCGTGCATTTCGAGATGACCGGCAAGGACGTGACCGAATGCACCGGCGGCCTGCGCGCGGTGTCGGACGAGGATCTGTCGGACCGCTACCACACCGCCTGCGATCCGCGGCTGAACGCCAGCCAGTCGCTGGAACTGGCCTTCCTGGTGGCCGAGGAACTGTCGAGCCTGCGCGGGGCCGCGCGTCGCATCGCGCTCTGATCCCGGCTGCGGAACGAACAAGGCGCCGGACCCTGCGGTCCGGCGCCTTTCGTTTGCCGCGGCGATGCTCAGCCCAGCAGCCGGGGCACGATGGTGACCACCCAGGGGAACAGCCACAGAAGGAACAGCCCCGCCACCTGGATCACGACAAAGGGCATGACGCCGGTGTAGATGTGGCGCGTCGTCACTTCCCTGGGGGCCACGCCGCGCAGGTAGAACAGCGCGAACCCGAAGGGCGGCGTCAGGAAGCTGGTTTGCAGGTTCACCGTTATCATGATGGTGACCCAGGCCGGGTCCATCGTGCCGCCATAGATCACCGGCCCGACGATCGGCACCACGATGTAGATGATTTCCAGGAAATCCAGCACGAAGCCCAGGATGAACAGCACCAGCATGACGATGAGGAACACCGTCATCTCGTTGTCGAAGGCGCGCAGGAAGCTCTGGATGTAGTGTTCGCCCCCGAACGAGATCAGCACCAGGTTCAGGATCTGGCTGCCGATCAGGATGGCGAACACCATGCTGGTCACCTTGGTCGTCTCGCGCACCACCGAGGTCAGCACCCGCCCGCGCCACAGCACCCAGCAG
Source organism: Gemmobacter sp. (assembly GCF_046292685.1). GTDB lineage: Bacteria > Pseudomonadota > Alphaproteobacteria > Rhodobacterales > Rhodobacteraceae > Wagnerdoeblera. Next base: position 51,495 of record NZ_JBKBQM010000016.1, on the reverse strand, counting down.
CCGTAAAGCACGCCGAACACGGCAAAGTGATAGGCGGCCTGGGCAATGGCAAAGGCGACCCACTGCTCCGCGGTCGGGGTCACTCCCGCCACCTTGACGCGCAGGTCGAAGTTCACGCCGAACAGCAGCATGATGACGATGGCAAAGCTGGTCGCCAGGATCAGCGCGCCCGACTTGCGGTCGTCCTTGAGCTTGCGGAAGGCCGCCAGCAGGATCGCCCCCGCCGCCCCCAGCGCCGCCGCCGGGGTCGGGTTGGTGATGCCCCCCAGGATCGAGCCCAGCACCGCCACGATCAGGATCAGCGGCGGAAACACCACCCGCACCAGATCGTTCGCCGCCAGCGCCGCCACCGCCGGGCGCAACGACCACAGCAGCACCGCCATCGGCAAGGCCATCACGAGGAAGGTGGTGCCGGGCGTGGTTTCCGGCCCGATCAGCGCAATATCCAGCACCAGCATCGCCGCCAGCGCCCCGCCCCCGATCATCAGCGGCCGCGGATCCTGCGACGGGCCGACACCGCGCGCCGTGGTCAGCATCAGCGCGAACATCAGCACCATGATGCCGATGCCCGACCCGATGGGGGCGGCCGCGGCAATGGCGGCGGCGCGGGCCGCGGCCATTTCCTCGGGCGTGCGGGCGTGGGATTGTTCGACACCGCCCCGGGCGTCGATCTCGGCCTGCTGGGCCACGGCGCGGTCCCATTTTTCCTGGCCGTGCAGCGCGATCATCGATTCGCGGCAACGGTCGGACACGTTGGTGCGCAGCTCGGCCGTCTGCCCCATGTCGGTCTGCGACGACACGACGATGGCCTGCGAGCCGATCAGGTTGGCCTGCGACAGGATCAGGAAGCCGCCGATAAGCGCCACCGGGGCATAAAGAAACCAGCGCGTCGCATCCGAACGGGTGATGACCTCGCCGGGCTTGCCGGCGCCCAGCTGGACCGCAGGGGCCCGGTCGGGGTTGAGCAACGCATAGCCGAAGGCATAGGCGGCATACAGCACCGCCAGCAGGATGCCCGGCAGGATGGCCGCCTGAAACAGCGTGCCGACCGAAATCACCGCCGCCTTGCCCAGATAGGTCAGCGCATCGGTGCAGCCTGCGATCTGCGCCCGGGTTTCCTGGCCCGAGGAATACAGGTCGCCCGCCATCGTGCCCAACAGCACGATCACGATCGACGGCGGGATGATCTGCCCCAGCGTGCCCGAGGCGGCGATCACACCGGTTGCCAGTTGCGGGCTGTAGCCGGCGCGCAGCATGGTGGGCAGGCTGAGCAGGCCCATCGTCACCACCGTCGCGCCCACGATGCCGGTCGAGGCTGCCAGGAACGCCCCCACCACCACCACCGACACCGCCAGACCGCCGGGCAGGGGGCCGAACACCCGCGCCATCGTCGTCAGCAGGTCGTTGGCAATGCGCGACCGTTCCAGCGTGATGCCCATCATCACGAACATCAGCACCGCCAGCAGCGTCTCGATGCTCTGCCCGGCGATGACGCGTTCGTTCATCCGGTTGACGATGAACGACAGGTTGCGGTCCATCGCCACTTCCCAGCCTTGCGGGAACAGCGGCTGGTCCACGCGCGGCAGGTCGGGATATCGGAAGGTGGTGATGTCAAGCTGCGATATGCCGGCAGCCACCAGGTCGCGGTAGGCTTGCGAACCGGTATCCACCGCCTGATGGATCAGCACGCCGGCACTGTCCAGCGCGGCAATGATGCCGAAGGCGATGATCCCCGCGCCGCCGATGGCGAAGGCCACCGGAAAGCCCGAGATGATGCCGCCGAACAGGCACAGGAACACGATGATGAGGCCGACCTCGACCCCGTCCAGACCGAACAGCATGCGCCCGCCCCCTCAGTGGCTCGACACGGCGTCGCCGGTGGCGTCGCGGTCGAGGTATTTGTTTTCGCTTTCCGGCCCTTCGCGCCATTCCAGGATGGCGCGATACAGCACCGCCACCGCCTGCAGGATGACGAGAAAGCAGAACGACAGCATCAGCACCTTGAACAGGAAATAGGCGTTGAAGCCGTTGGGCGAGAAACCGATGGTCTCCACGCTCCATTTCATCAGCTTGGCCTTGCGCAGGATCATCTCAAGCGATTCCGAGGCCGAAACCTTGGGGTTCACCAGACTGCGCCACATGAAGAACCAGGCATAAAGCCAGGTCAGGAAGGCCGCCGGCAACATGAACAGCAGCGCCCCCAGCGCGTCGATCACCCGCTTGGTGCGAAAGCGCACGTTGGCATACAGCAGGTCCACCCGCACATGGCCACCTTGCACATAGGTGTAGCCGATGCAAAGGCAGACGATCATCGCATTGTAAAGTTTCAGTTCTTCCGACCACCAGGACAGATCGAAGCTGACCAGCTGCGTGCCTTCGACGAAATTGTAGCCGAACGGCGAAAACGGCCCGAGCTCGATCTTCGAGACGCGGAAGATGCGTTGCAGAAAGACGATGATCATCTGCTGCAACACCATCAGAAGCCCGACCCAGGCCACCGTGCGCCCGATGGCGTTGGTAAACCCTTCCAGCCCGCGCACCACGCCCCACATCAGGGGTTTCCAGACCAGCCCCGCCACGGTCAACACGATCAGCGCGGTCAGGAACACGAACAGGAATTCGCGGCTGGCGCCGTAATAGATGAAGCGCCCCAGCGCCTCGCCGTTCGACCAGTCGAGCCAGAGCGAAGGTTGCGTGACGGCCGAGAAGAAATCGGCAAAGGCCTGGCCGAAACGGCCGATCAGCCAAAGAACGGCATCGAACATGGATCAGTGCCCCCCGGCAAGGCCCGACGATCGCCTTGCGCATGAATGGCGCGCCTGCCGAAAAGGGCAGGCGCGCTTGCAGTCTGACTGAGGCCCCGGGTTCGGCCCGGGGTCCGGTTCGCGCACGCCAGGTCGGCCCGCCGTGCGGAGGCGGTCAGGGCCAGGGTCAGCCCATCGTGCGGTTGCGCTGCGCCACATAGGCGCCGTCGGTCAGTTGCAGCCAGGCCGAAGACGACTTCATCGAGGCCATCGCGCTGTCGTAGATCTTCTTGTAGAGCTCGTCGCCCATGTTCTCGGCATGCACTTCGTTGGTCGCCTTGGCGAAGGCATCCCACACGTCGTCCGGGAAGGCGTTGACCTTGACCCCGGCGGCCTGCAGGCGCGCCAGGGCGGCGCCGTTATTGGCGAGGAACTGCGACAGGTTCCACTGGTGGCATTCGGCCGCGGCGATTTCGCAGACCTTCTGCTGGGCGGGGGTGAAGCTTTCGAACAGCGCGCGGTTGAAGGTGACCGACAGGCCTGCGCCCGGCTCGTGGAAGCCGGCGGTGTAGTAGATCTTGGTGATTTCCTGGAAGCCCATCTTTTCGTCGGCCCAGGCCCCGATCCACTCGGTGCCGTCCAGCGCGCCCGAGGACAGCGCCTGATAGATCTCGCTGCCCGGGATGTTCTGCACCGAGGCGCCCATCTTGCCCAGGGCCTTGCCGCCCAGGCCCGGCATGCGGAACTTGAGCCCGTTGAAGTCGGCCGCCGAGGTGATCTCCTTGCGGAACCAGCCGCCGCCTTGCGCCCCGGTGTTGCCGCCGAGGAAGCCCTTGAGCCCGAAGATGGCGTTCAGTTCGTCATGCAGCGCCATGCCGCCGTCCTGGTAATACCAGTTGGCCAGTTCCTGCGCCGTCATGCCCATCGGCACCGCGGTAAAGAAGGCATAGCCCGGATGCTGGCCGACCCAGTAATAGTCGGCGCCGTGATAGATGTCGGCCTGGCCCGAGGCCACGGCATCGAACACCTCGAAGGCGCCCACAAGCTCGCCCGCGGCCTTCAGGTCCACGGTCAGCTGCCCATCGGTCATCGCCGTGATGCTGTCGGCCACGCGCTGCGCGGCATCGTGCACGCCGGCCAGACCCCGGCCCCAGGTGGTGACCATGGTCAGGGTGCGCTTGCCCCGGGCATAAAGCGGCGCGGCCAGCGTGGTGGCCGCGGCGGCGGTTGCACCGCCCACGGCAGCTTTGGTCAGGAATGAACGGCGGTCCATCGGAGTCCTCCCACAGGATGCGCCCGGTTTGCCCTGGCGCAGTTTTCAGGTGCTGCACCTTAGCCAGGCGATTCTCGCGTTGAAAATCCCCATTACTACGTAGTCCGCCCCGGCGCTGCGTTGACGCTGCCGGCGCGGCAAGCCATTTTCGGCGCAGGCGACAGATGCGATGGGGGCGAGGTGACAGGCGTTTGGGGTCGGTTTCGGCCCAGCTACGGGCAGAAGCTGTTTCTGCTGGCCACGGTGCCGCTGATCCTTGCGGTGGCGGCGATCATGGCCATTGTCGCCTGGCAGGCGAAACAGACCTCGAACCGGGAAATCGCGGCACTGGAAGCCGCGCTGATCGACGCAAAGCGGGCCGAGCTGCGCAACTACCTGTCGATGGCACGCACGGCCTTCGGCATCGTCTACGGCAATGCCATGCCCGACGACCTGCGCGCCAAGCGCGAGGTGGCGCAGACGATGGCGGCCATGGTTTATGGCCGCGACGGGCACTTCTTCATCTACGACTACGACGGCACCAACATCGTCAGTCCGCGCCAGACCTGGCTCATCAACCGCAACTGGCGCGGGCTGGCCGACAGCCGCGGCACCCCGGTGGTGGACCGCCTGATCGAACTGGCCCGCGAAGGCGGCGGGTATCATGCCTATTACTGGCCCAAGCCCAGCACCGGAGAGGAGGCGCTGATGGTCGCCTATGTCCAGGGCCTGCAGGACTGGCGCTGGGTTGTGGGCACCGGCATCTTCATCGACGACGTGCAGGCCGTGGTCGCCGCCGCGCGGGCCGAGGTCGAGGCCCGCGTGCGCGATACCTTTGCCCTGATCGGTGCGATTACCCTGGCGGCGGTGCTGGCGGTGTTCGGCACGGGCGTGTTCATCAACGTGCGCGAACGCCGGCTGGCGGATGCCAAGCTCAAGGCGCTGACCCAGCGCGTGCTCGACACGCAAGAGGCCGAGCGCAGCCGCGTGGCGCGCGAGCTGCACGATTCGATCTCGCAGATGCTGGTCGGCGTGCGCTATGCGCTGGAGCTGGCGCGGCGCCGCCTGACCCGCGGCGACGAGGGCGCCTCCGAAACGCTGAGCCAGGGCATCGACCATCTGAACGGCGCCATCCAGGAGGTGCGCCGCATCAGCCGCGACCTGCGCCCCGGCGTGCTGGACGACCTGGGCCTTGGCCCCGCGCTGCAAGGGCTGGCCGAGGATTTCGGCCGCCGCACCGGAATTGTGGTCGAGTTCGAAACCAACCCCTTCCGCAACCGGCTGGACAAGGATGCCAAGATCGCGCTTTACCGCATCGCGCAAGAGGCGCTGACCAACATCGAACGCCATTCCGGTGCCAGCCGCGTGCGCGTGCTGGTGCGCGGCACCCGCGACGGCGCGCTGATGCGGATCGAGGACAACGGCCGCGGCATGCCTCAGGGCGGCAAGACGGCCGAGGCTCAGGGGCTGGGTCTGCGCAACATGGCCGAGCGGATGGAACAACTGGAGGGCACCTTGCGCATCCTGCCCGCCCGCGACGGCGGCACCCTGATCGAGGCGACCGTTCCCCTGACCCACATGCTGCCCCCCGGCAACGCCAGCGAGGCCCGACCATGACCGACGACCCTGTCCGCATCCTGATCGTGGACGATCACCCGATGGTGGCGCAAGGCATCCGCGCGCTGCTGGAAACCTATGACGACCTGCAGGTCGTCGGCACGCTGTGCAACGGGCAAGAGGCGGTGGACCGCGTCGCGGCGCTGGACCCCGACGTGATCCTGCTGGATCTGAACATGCCGCGCCTGTCGGGGCTGTCGGCCACCGAGATCATCCTGGAACGGCGGCCCGATACGCGCATCCTGATCCTGTCGATGCACGACAGCCCCGAATACATCTCGACCGCGCTGCGCCACGGGGCGATGGGCTATCTTCTGAAGGACGTGCCGACCGACGAGGTGAAGCTGGCCATCGACACGGTGATGCGCTGCGAGCGCTACCTGTGCACCGGCGCCTCCACCAGCCTCGGCCCCGGCACCGCCGACGGGCGCGAGCCGCTGACCAGCCGCGAACAGGAAATCCTGCTGGCGCTGGCGCAAGGCCAGTCCAACAAGGAGGTGGCAGGGCGCTTCGACATCTCGGTGCGCACGGTCGAAACCCATCGCAAGAACATCAAGCGCAAGCTGGGCATCAGCTCGACTGCGGGGCTGACCCGTTATGCGCTGGAACACGGCGTGTTGCAGGGCACCGGGCGCTAGCACGCCTGCGCGCCGCAGGGGCGCCGCCCACCTCGGCCGGCCTGCGTTTCGGTCTTTTTTACTTGGGGCCGGACGATCTGCAGAATACCGCCGTGCTGCCCTAATCGGGACATAATCCCCCTGCAAAAAACCTGTCGTTCACCACGCTTGCCCCCCGCAAGGCCGCGGGACCAAAGGAATAAGGGACAGGACATGACCACCCACAGCTTTTCCGGTTTCCGCATCGCCACGAACCTTTCGGGTGCCGCAACCGGGTTTCAGACCAGCTCGATGAAGTGGACCACCTCGGAATACTTCCGCTTCCAGTACACGATGGATGCCCCGGTTGCGGGTGCCTTCTCCTCGATCACGTTGTCGCTGCCGCCCGATGCCAAGCTGCAATCGGTGGTGCTGAACAACACCCTGCGCGTCGATCTCGACTCGGTGGCTTCGATCGGCCGCTGGACCTGGGGCGGCGGCAAGCAGACCACGGTCCTGGCGATCCAGACCGCATCGAACCAGACGCATTACTACGCGCTCGCCGGGGCCGCGCTGCCCACCATTGCCTCGCCGGCCGATTTCACCGCCTTCATGGCGACGGTGACCGCGACCACGTCGATCATCGGGGCGGCGGCCTCGTTGTTCGGCCCGCGGGGGCAGTTCACCCAGACCCTGCTGGACGTCTCCAAGGCGCAGACCTTTGCCGGCACCTCGCAGGACGACAGCGTGGTCGGCGTCGATGGCCTCGACGACTGGAGCCTGCAGCCGCTGGACCTGGGGCAAGGGAACGACAGCCTTGTGGGCACCAGCGGGGCCGACTGGGTGCATGGCGGCACCGGCAATGACCTGCTGCAGGGGCTGGGGGGCAACGACACCCTGCTGGGGCAGGAGGGGGATGACGTGTTGTCCGGCGGTGCAGGGGCCGATTCGCTGGATGGCGGGGTCGGCAACGATACGCTTTACGGTGGCGCCGACGCCGACCTGCTGAACGGCGCGGCCGGCAGCGACGTGCTGTTCGGCGGCAGTGGCAACGACCGGCTGATCGGGGGCGATGGCCTCGACTATCTTTACGGCGACGACGGCCGCGACACGCTGGACGGGGGCAACGGCAACGACGTCCTGTTCGGTGGCAACGGCCTCGACTCGTTGATCGGCGCGGGGGGTGCCGACCTGCTGTATGGCGGGAGTGATGACGACAAGCTGAGCGGCGGTTCGCAGGACGACACGCTGTTCGGCGGCGACGGCAACGACCGGCTGGACGGCGGCACCGAAGACGACCTGCTTTATGGCGACGCCGGGAACGACCGGCTGAATGGCGGGTCGGGCAACGACACGCTGTTCGGCGGTAGCGAAAACGACATGCTGAACGGCAACGATGGCGATGACCTCGTGTTCGGCGACGATGGCGACGACGTGATCGACGGCGCCGCCGGGGCCGACCGGATGTATGGCGGGTTGGGCAACGACATCCTGCGCGGCGGCAACGGCAACGACACGCTGTTCGGCGGCGAAGGCAACGACACGCTGAACGGTGGCGCGGGGGCAGACGTGTTCGTCTTTGGCACCTTCATGGGCGCCGATACCGTGCAGGACTTCAAGGCCCAGCAATCCGACCGGCTGTATTTCAGCAGCGACCTTGCCGCGACCGCCGCCGATGCCTTTGCCCTGGCGACCCAGGTCGGCACCAGGGTGGTCTTCGACTTCGGCAACGGCAACACGCTGACGCTGAACGCCACCGTTCTGGCCGCGGTGGAAAACGCGATCACGATCTACGATCCGTTGGAATGGTTCTGAGCCCTTCGCCACGCAGGACCGAAAGATCGGCAAAGGCGGGGGCACACCCCCGCCTTTGCCCATTTCGCACCCGGCACTTTCGCAAAGATTTCGCCGCAATATCGCCCGGCGCAACAAAACTTCAAGTTTTTCCGGCTATGCGACACTTTTTTCCCGCCTTTCGCGGTTGACGCTACGCGGCGGCAGGCATAATGTCCGCCGCATCGCAACAGGAGGCAGGAACGTGGTTGCTCTTGTCGTAATTTCGGGGACGTGGCGCATGGGCCGGTGACGGATGCCAGGTCACCTTCCATGCGCCCCCGAAGTTCGGGGGCTTTTTGTTGCGCGGTCGGGACAAGCGAGGATCAGATGTCGCGGATGATGACGGGTGCGAAGATGGTGGTGCAGGCCCTGAAGGATCAGGGGGTCGAGGTTGTCTTCGGCTATCCCGGCGGCGCCGTGCTTCCGATTTACGACGAAATCTTCCAGCAGAACGATATCCGCCACGTGCTCGTGCGCCATGAACAGGGGGCGGTGCACATGGCCGAAGGCTATGCCCGGTCTACCGGCAAGCCGGGCGTGGTGCTGGTGACCTCGGGCCCGGGCGCGACCAATGCGGTGACGGGCATCGTGGACGCGCTGATGGACAGCATCCCGCTGGTGGTGCTGACCGGGCAGGTGCCCACCTTCATGATCGGCACCGACGGCTTCCAGGAGGCCGATACCGTGGGCATCACCCGGCCGATCACCAAGATGAACTGGCTGGTGAAGGATACCGCGAAACTGTCGGAAACCATCCATCAGGCCTTCCATGTGGCAACCTCGGGCCGCCCCGGCCCGGTGCTGATCGACATTCCGAAGGACGTGCAGTTCGCCGAAGCCGTCTATACCGAACCGCGGCAGGCCCGCGTCGGGCATTACCAGCCGAAGCTGAAAGGCGATATCGAGGCCATCACCCGCATGGTCGAGATGATGGAAACCGCCGAACGCCCGATCTTCTACACCGGGGGCGGCGTCATCAACTCGGGGCCGGGCGCCAGCCAGCTGTTGCGCGAATTCGTCGAGGCGACGGGGTTCCCGATCACCTCGACGCTGATGGGTCTGGGCGCCTATCCGGCCAGCGGCAAGCACTGGATCGGCATGCTGGGGATGCACGGGCTTTACGAGGCCAACCTGGCGATGCACGGCTGCGACCTGATGATCAACGTCGGCGCGCGGTTCGACGACCGCATCACGGGGCGCATCAAGGATTTCAGCCCCGGCAGCCGCAAGGTGCACATCGACATCGACGCATCGAGCATCAACAAGGTGATCCGGGTCGATGTGCCGATCCTGGGCGATGTGGGCCACGTGCTGGAAGATGCGCTGCGCATCTGGAAGGCGCGCGGGCGCAAGACCAACAAGGCCGCGCTGGCGAAGTGGTGGGCGCAGATCGACGAGTGGCGCAAGGTCGATTGTCTGGCGTTCCGCAATTCCGACAAGGTCATCAAGCCGCAATACGCGTTGCAGCGGCTGGAAGCGCTGACCAGGCACCACCCCAAGCGCTACATCGCCACCGAGGTGGGCCAGCACCAGATGTGGGCCGCGCAGTTCCTGGGCTTCGACCAGCCGAACCGCTGGCTGACATCGGGCGGGCTGGGGACGATGGGCTACGGGCTGCCGGCCTCGATCGGCGTGCAGATCGCCCACCCCGACGCGCTGGTCATCAACGTGGCGGGCGAAGCCTCGTGGTTGATGAACATGCAGGAGATGGGCACCGCGATTCAGTTCCGGGCGCCGGTCAAGCAGTTCATCCTGAACAACGAGCGGCTCGGCATGGTGCGCCAGTGGCAGGAGCTGCTGCACGGCGAACGCTACAGCCATTCGTGGAGCGAGAGCCTGCCCGATTTCGTGAAGCTGGCCGAGGCCTTCGGGTGCAAGGGGATCAAGGTGTCGGACCCCGCCGACCTGGACGACGCCATCCGCGAGATGCTGGCCTATGACGGGCCGGTGATCTTCGACTGTCTGGTGGAAAAGCACGAGAACTGCTTCCCGATGATCCCGTCGGGCAAGCCGCACAACGAGATGCTGCTGGGCGAGGCGGAAACGCAAGGGGTGATCCAGGCCGGCGGCGCCGTGCTGGTCTGAGCGGGGCGGCGGGGGCTGCCGCCCCCGCACCCCCGCCTCAAGGGGGTTTTCCACCCCCTTGAGAAACCCCCGAGGATATTTTTCGACAGAAAATGAAGGGAGAGGCGATGTCGCCGCTCAATATCAAGCAGGGCTCGACGAGCCATTCCGCCTATGACCTGCGCGACCCGCATGCCGAGGTGATCGAAAGCCACACGCTGGCCGTGATCGTGGACAACGAATCCGGGGTGCTGGCGCGGGTGATCGGGCTGTTTTCGGGGCGCGGCTACAACATCGACAGCCTGACCGTGGCCGAGGTGGACCATACCGGGCACCGCAGCCGCATCACCATCGTCACCCGCGGCACGCCGCAGGTGATCGAGCAGATCAAGGCGCAGCTGGCGCGGATGGTGCCGGTGCACGATGTGCACGACCTGACGGTCGAAGGCCCCAGCGTGCAGCGCGAGCTGGCGCTTCTGAAGGTGGCGGGCAAGGGCGAGCTGCGCATCGAGGCGTTGCGGCTGGCCGAGATTTTCCGGGCCAATGTCGTGGACAGCACGCTGGAAAGCTTTGTCTTCGAGATGACGGGCGCGCCGGAAAAGATCGACGCCTTTGCCGAGCTGATGCGCCCCCTGGGTCTGCGCGAGATCGCGCGGACCGGGGTTGCGGCGCTGGCGCGCGGGGTCTGAGGCGGCCCCCGGGGGGCTTTTCATGCTGCGCTGCCGCAGGTAGGAAGGCGGCGCGAACCGGACCCTGCCAAGGAGGAACCCCCATGAACCGCCGCCAGTTTCTTGCCGCCGCCGCTGCTGCCGGGTTGCTGCCCGCGCCCTTTGCGCGCGCCGCAACGCCGGCCGGGCAGTTGCGTGTGCTGTCCGAGGCGGGCCCGAACAGTTTCGACAGTTTTTCCCCGGGGCTGAACCGGCAGTCGATCCAGATTTCCTGGAACGTCTACGACCGGCTGCTGCGCTTTGGCTGGAAGGACAGGGGCGACGGCACCGCGACCTTCGATTACTACGCGCTGGAAGGCGAGCTGGCCGAAAGCTGGACCGTTTCGGACGATGGCCGCGCGATTACCCTGGTGCTGCGCGAAGGGGCAACCTTTCACGATGGGGCGCCGGTCACGGCGGCGGATGTGAAGTGGTCGCTGGACCGGGTGGTGTCGAGCCCCATCGGCAAGGCGCAGTTCGCCAGCGGGTCGATGACCGACCCGGCGCAGTTCGTGGTGCTGGATGCGCGGACCATCCGCATCGACCTGCCGCAACCCGACCGTTTTGCCTTGCCCAACCTGGCGCTGACCTATCCGATCATCGTCAACTCGGAGCTGGCCAGGCGCCATGCCACCGCCGACGACCCCTTTGCGATGAAGTGGTTGCAGGCCAATCCGGCGGGGGGCGGCGCGTTCCGGGTGGCCGAGGCCACCTTGGGCGAGCGGGTGGTGTTCGAACGGTTCGACGCCTGGCGGTCGGGCCCGCGCCCGGCGCTGGAGCGGGTGCTGTGGCAGGTGGTGCCCGAGGCGGAAACCCGCATCGCGGCGCTGGCGCGCGGCGAGGCCGATGTGATGCAGGATGTGGCGCCGCGCGATGTGGCGCGCATCGCGGCGCTGGACGGTGTGAAGGTGGCCGGCGTGCCGACCCAGGCCTTCCAGTTCATCGGGATGAACACGCAGACCGCGCCTTTCGACAACCCCAAGGTGCGCGCGGCGATTGCCGCAGCGCTGCCCTATGACGCGATGTTCGCCGCCGCCTTGCACGGCCGCGGCCAGCCGCTGTGGGGCGACGATCCGGCGGCGGGTCTGCGCTTTCCGCAGCCGATGGGCTATGTCACCGACCTTGACCGCGCGCGTGCCTTGATGGCGGAATCGGGGGTGGGGCCGGTGACGGTGCCCTTTGCCTTCGATCTGGGGCAGGCGGCGGTGGCCGAGCCGGTGGCCATTCTGCTGCAGGAGGCGCTGGCGCAGATCGGCATCACGGTGGAAATCGAGAAGGTGCCGGCCGGCCAGTTGGGCACGCGGTTGCAGGAAAAGACGGTGCCCTTCTTCTTCGAAGGCTCCATCGCCTTTCTGGCCGACCCGGATTACTTCTTCCGCATCTTCTACAACGGCGAGACGCGCTGGAACTTCGGCAGCTACCGCAATGCCGAATTCGCAACCCTGGTCGAACGCACCCGCCACGAAACCGACCGTGCCGCCTACGAGGCCGATGTCGCGCGGATGATCGCGCTGGCCAAGCAGGATCTGCCGCTGATCCTGCTGTGGCATCCGACGCTGGACGTGGCAATGCGGGCGGATGTGACGGGCTACGGCTTTGCCTTTCACCGCATGCTGGACCTGCGCCCGCTGGCGCGGGGCTAGGGCGGGGTGGCGCGGCTTTCGCCTGCCGCGGCCGGCATCGGGCTGGCGCTGCTGACGGCGCTGCTGTTCAGCGGGCTCGATGCGCTGGCCAAGGCGCTGGTGCCCGACTATCCGGCGGTGCAGCTGGTCTGGGCGCGCTATGCCGGGCAGACGGCCATCGTGGGCCTGCTGCTGTTGCCGCGCGGGCGGCAAGGGTTCGTCACGCGCTATCCGGGGGCGCATGCGGCGCGGTCGGTGTTCCAGTTCGGGGCGACGGCGCTGTTCTTTTCGGCGCTGGCGCATATCGGGCTGGCCGAGGCGACGGCGATCATGGAAATCGCGCCGGTGCTGATCACGCTGGGCGCCTGGGCGTTTCTGGGCGAACGCCTGGGGCCGCGGCGCCTGGCGGGGGTGGGGGTGGCGCTGATCGGGGCGCTCATCATCATCCGGCCGGGGATCGGGGTGTTTCAGCCGGCGGCCTTGCTGCCGGTGGGGGCGGCGGTGTGCTATGCCGGCTATGCGATCATCACGCGCAAGGTCGGTTCGGACGAGCCGGTGATGACCGCGCTGTTCTACACCGCGCTTCTGGGCACGGCGGTGACCAGTGCGCTGGTGCCCTTTGTCTGGGAGCCGGTGGCGGCCGGGGATCTGGCCCGCTTCGTCGGGCTCGGGCTGTTGGGGGCGGCGGCGCAGTTCTGCCTGATCCGGGCCTATGCGCTGGCCGAGGCGGCGGTGATTGCGCCGTTCGGCTATGTCGGGTTGCTGTTCGCCTCGGTCTGGGGGGTTGCGCTGTTCGACGAGGTGCCCGACGGCTGGACGGTGCTGGGCGCGCTGGTGATCGTGGCGGCGGGGCTGTATGTCTGGCACCGCGAGACGCGCGGGGCGCGACGGGGCAGATAGCGAAATGGCATCGGTTTGGCGCGACAGGGTGCAGACGGGGATCGTGCGCGGGCTGATCGGCCTGGCGCTGGCCTTGCCCTATCGCTGGCGGGTGCCGCTGTTCGGCTGGCTGGTGGCGCGGCTGGTGGCGCCGCTGGCGGGCTGGCCGGCGCGCATCCGGGCCAATCTTGCGCTGGCCTGGCCCGAGTTGCCCCCCGCCGAGGTGGATCGGCTGTGCCGCGAGGTGCCCGACAGCGTGGGGCGCACGGTGATCGAGATCTTTTCCGGGCCAGAGTTCATTGCCCGCGCGGCCGCCATACCGCCGACCGGGCCGGGGGTGGCGGCGCTGGAGGCCGCCCATGCCGCCGGGCGGCCGGTGGTGCTGGTGACCGGCCATTTCGGCAATTACGATGCCTCGCGCGCCGCGCTGGTGGCGCGGGGCTACCGGGTCGGCGCGCTCTACATGCCGATGAAGAACGCGAGCTTCAACCGCATCTACGAGGCGGCGATCGGGCGCATCGGCCAGCCCTTGTTCCCGCGGGGGGCCAAGGGCCTGGGCGCGCTGGTGCGGCACTTGCGGTCGGGCGGCATGGTGGGGATGCTGGTCGATCACAACATGGATCACGGCGCATTGCTGGAGTTTTTCGGGGTCGAGGCCCGCACGGCGCTGTCGGCGGCGGAACTGGCGCTGAAATACGATGCGCTTCTGGTGCCCACCTATGGCGTGCGGCGCCCCGATGGCCTGGGCTTCGACATCGTGGTCGAGGCGCCGATCCCGCCGAGCACGCCCGAAGCGATGACCCAGGCGCTGAACGATTCGCTCGAGGCGCTGGTGCGCCGGCACCCGGAACAATGGTTCTGGGTGCACCGGCGGTGGAAAGGCGGGGGCGGGCGGCGGGCGCGGGGGGCCCTCGCGCCCCCTTGACGCGGCGGCCGGGGGCAGTTTTTCGTCGAAGTCAGGCAAGGGAGGGGCCGATGCGCGGGCCGCGATACACGGATCTGGTGGCGGGGTTGCCTGCCTCGGTGCCCTTTGTCGGGCCCGAGGCGCAGGAACGCGCGCGGGGGGCGCCTTTTGCCGCGCGGCTTGGCGCGAACGAAAGCCGCTTCGGCCCGTCGCCTGCGGCGGTGGCGGCGATGGCGGCGGCGGCGGCCGATGCCTGGATGTATGGCGACCCCGAAGTCTTCGACCTGCGTGCGGCGATTGCCGCGCAGCATGGTGTCAGCCCGGCGCATGTGCTGGTGGGCGAGGGCATCGACGGTATCCTGGGCAATCTGGTGCGGCTGCTGGTGGCGCCGGGCGATGCGGTGGTCACTTCGGACGGGGCCTATCCGACCTTCAACTTCCATGTCGCGGGCTTTGGCGGCGTGCTGCACAAGGTGCCCTATCGCGGCGATCACGAAGACCCCGTCGCCCTGGTCGCGCGCGCGGCCGAGGTGGGGGCCAAACTGGTTTATCTGGCCAACCCCGACAACCCGATGGGCAGCTGGCACGATGGCGCGACCATCGCGGCGATGGTCGCGGCGGTGCCCGATGGCTGCCTGCTGGCGCTGGACGAGGCTTATGTGGACCTCGCACCCGAAGGCACCGCCGCCGAGATCGACCCCGATGACCCGCGGGTGATCCGGTTGCGGACCTTTTCCAAGGGGCATGGCCTCGCCGGGTTGCGGGTGGGCTATGCGCTGGCCGCGCCGGGGCTGATCGCCGCCTTCGACAAGGTGCGCAACCATTTCGGCATCGGGCGCGTGGCGCAGGCCGGGGCGCTGGCGGCCTTGCAGGACCGCGCCTGGCTTGCGCATGTGCGGGCCGAGGTGGTGGCGGCGCGCGCGCGCATCGGCGCCATTGCCCGTGCGAACGGTCTGGTGCCGCTGGCCTCGGCCACCAACTTCGTGACGGTGGATTGCGGCGGCGATGGCGCGCTGGCGCGGGCGGTGCTGGCCGGGCTGGTGGCGCGCGGCGTCTTCGTGCGCATGCCCTTCGTGGCCCCCCACGACCGCTGCATCCGCATCAGCTGCGGCACCGAGGCCGATCTGGCCGCGCTGGCCGCGGCCTTGCCCGAGGCGCTGGCCGAGGCGCGCCGCCTCACGCGGGCGTGACTTGCCTTCCTGCAACTGGAAGGCCGCATCACGCAGCAGAACGACTTGCAGCAGGAGACATCGCATGATCCGCATCGCCTTTGCCGCCCTTCTTGCGCTGGCCGCGCCGGTTGCCGCCCAGGGCACTGGACATTCCGGGCATGGCAGCCACGCCGCCGCAATGACCGAGGCGCCTTCGACCGGCGCCTTCATGGCCGCCAACGACCGCATGCACGGCGGCATGGCCATCGAATACACCGGCGATGCCGACGTGGATTTCATCCGCGGCATGATCCCGCACCATCAGGGCGCGGTGGACATGGCGCGCATCGTGCTGGAGCACGGCAAGGATCCCGAGGTGCGCAAGCTGGCCGAAGCGGTGATTGCCGCGCAGGAAGCCGAAATCGCCTGGATGAAGGATTGGCTGGCCCGCCA
This sequence comes from Gemmobacter sp., assembly GCF_046292685.1. GTDB lineage: Bacteria > Pseudomonadota > Alphaproteobacteria > Rhodobacterales > Rhodobacteraceae > Wagnerdoeblera. The sequence continues at coordinate 35,670 of NZ_JBKBQM010000016.1, read as the reverse complement.
CGGGCACTGAACGCGCGCCCTCGCGCCTGCGGGCCCTTGCAACCCGCAGACGACCCCGGCACAGTCGCGCCGCGAACCGGGGAGGAGACCGTGACATGAGGCTCGGCATTGCCGCGCTGGTGGTGGGCTATGTGCTCAGCCAGTTCTACAGGGCGTTTCTGGCGGTGCTGTCGCCGGCCTTGCAGGCCGATCTGGGGGCGACCCCGGTGCAACTGGCCGATGCCTCGGGTCTGTGGTTCCTGATCTTTGCGCTGGCGCAGATCCCGGTCGGCTATGCGCTGGACCGGGTTGGCCCGCGCCGGACCGTGGCCGTGCTGTTGGCGATCGGCGGGGCGGGGGGCACGGCGGTGTTCGCCGGCGCGACCACGCCCGGCGCCATCAGCCTGGCGATGGCGCTGATCGGCATCGGCTGCGCGCCGGTGCTGATGTCGGCCTTCTACATCTTTGCGCGCACCTATCCGCCGGCGGTGTTCGGCACGCTGGCAGGCGTGCTGATCGGGGTGGGGAGCATGGGCAACCTCGGGGCGGCGCTGCCCTTGTCGCTGGCGGTCGAGGCCTTCGGCTGGCGCGGCACGGTCTGGGCGCTGTGCGCGCTGACGCTGGTGGTGGCGCTGGTGCTGTGGCGCACCGTGCAGGATCCGCCGCCCGCCCCGGCGCCCGAAGGCCCGGGCGGCATGCGCGAGATCCTGATGCGGCCGGCGATGTGGGCGGTGTTTGCCATGCTGCTGGTCAACTATGCGCCTTCGGGGGCCATCCGGGGCCTGTGGGTCGGGCCTTATGGCGCGCAGGTGCTGGGGCTGGATGCCGCCGGCATCGGTGCGCTGACGCTGGCGATGGGGCTGGCGATGGTGGTGGGCAACTTTGCCTATGGCCCGATGGACCGGGTGTTCGGCACCCGCAAGGGCGTCGTGCTGTGGGGCAACCTGATCGGGGTGGCCTGTCTTGCGGTGCTGTGGGTCTGGCCGGCGCCGGGCTATCTGGCCGCGATGCTGCTGCTTGCGGCCGTAGGGTGCTTCGGCATGTCGTTCCCGCTCTTGATGGCGCATGGCCGCGCGTTCTTTCCGCCGCATCTGGTGGGGCGGGGGGTGACGCTGTGCAACCTGTTCGCCATCGGCGGGGTCGGACTGTTCCAGATGCTGTCGGGCCGGGTGTACGATGCAGCCCGCGCGCCGGGCGCCCCGCCGGAAGCCGCCTTTGCCACGCTGTTCGGGTTTTTCGCGCTGGTGCTGGCGGCCGGGTGCCTGGCCTATGCCTTCAGCCGCGACCGCACCGACTGACGGCGGCGCGCGCTCAGCGCAGCATCTGCGGTTGCAGCGCGATGATGGTGGGGCGCCCCGGCAGGTCGCGCAGCCCCAGTTCGATGTGGTTCTGGTCCAGCCGCACCACGTCGAACTCGTCCTTCATGCCTTGCAGGAACAATTCCAGCGCGGTGCCCGAAAACCAGTGCATCGGCAGCACGACCGAGGATTTCAGCCGGCTGATGACCCGCATCATCTCGGGCAGGCCCATGGTGTAGCCGCCGTCCACCGGCACCATCACCACATCCAGCCGCCCCAGCGCGGCATATTGCGCCTCGTCGGGTTCGTGGTGCAGGTGACCAAGATGCCCGATGCACAGGCCCGCCGCCTCGAACACGAAGACCGAGTTGCCGTTGCGCCGACCGCCGCCTTCCCAGCCGCCGCGCGTGTCGGTATGCACGTTGCGCACCCGCATTTCGCCAAGGTCGAGGTCGTGGTTCTGCGGATCGTCGGCCGTGCCCCAGCCTTCCAGCACATGCGGAATGCGCGGGTCGGGGTTTGCGGTCCAATGGGTGCTGTGGCTGTTGTTCATGGTGACCACGGTGGGCACGTGGTCGGCCGAGCCCAGCATCCCGGTATAGTCGGTCACCGCCGTCAGCCCGCCGGGCGTTTCGATCAGGAACATCGCGTGGTGCAGAAAGCTGATGCGCACCCGATCCTGCGCGATGGGTTGGCCGAAGGCCGCGCGGTGCACCACCTCCAGCCCCGGCGCCTGGGCCAGCGCGATGCAATGGCTGGGAATGCGCGTGCCCACCGCGCCGGGCACCTGGGCGGCGGCGGGCAGGGCCGCCAGCGGGATCGTCATGGCAAGGGCAGACAGGCGCATCGGTCCTCCGCAAGGCAGGGCAGGGCAGGCGGCTTTTGCCGAGGGTAACGCGGTTTGCCCGCCTGTCAGCCCGCCGCCATCGGCCCTCACGCGATGGTGAGAAAGCCGCCCGCGGTTGACCCGACCGGGGCAGCGCACTATCCTCGCCCTTCCGCCCCCGCCCGAGGACCATGCATGAGCCGTTTCGACGCCCCCATCGCCGCGCAGATCTGGGACATGAAATACCGGCTGAAAGAGGCCGACGGCACCCCGGTGGACGGCACCGTCGAAGACACCTGGCGCCGCATCGCCCGCGCGCTGGCCGAGGTCGAGGCCGACCCGGCGCATTGGGAACAGCAATTCTATTCCGCGCTGGAGGATTTCCGCTATCTGCCGGCCGGGCGCATCACCGCCGGCGCCGGCACCGGGCGCAGCGTGACGCTGTTCAACTGCTTTGTCATGGGCACCATCCCCGACAGCATGGCCGGCATCTTCGACATGCTCAAGGAAGCCGCGCTGACGATGCAGCAAGGCGGCGGCATCGGTTACGATTTTTCCACCATCCGCCCGCGCGGGGCCGAGGTGAAGGGCGTGGCCGCCGATGCCAGCGGGCCACTGAGCTTCATGGATGTCTGGGATGCGATGTGCCGCACCATCATGTCGGCCGGCAGCCGCCGCGGCGCGATGATGGCCACGCTGCGCTGCGACCACCCCGACATCGACGCCTTCATCACCGCCAAGCAGGATCCGGCCCGCCTGCGCATGTTCAACCTCAGCGTGCTGGTGACCGATGCCTTCATGGACGCGGTCAAGACCGATGGCCCGTGGGAATTGCAGTTCGGCGGCAGGGTTTACCGCACCGTGCAGGCGCGCGACCTGTGGAACCGCATCATGCGCGCGACCTACGATTACGCCGAGCCGGGCGTGATCTTCATCGACCGTATCAACAAGGCCAACAACCTGGCCTATTGCGAAACCATCGCCGCCACCAACCCTTGCGGCGAACAGCCCTTGCCGCCTTATGGCGCCTGCCTGCTGGGGTCGGTCAACCTTGCGCGGCTGGTGACCGAGCCCTTCACCCCCCGGGCCAGGCTGGACCCGGCCGCTCTGGATGCGCTGGTGCGGGTGTCGGTGCGGATGATGGACAACGTGGTCGATGCCAGCCGCTTTCCGCTGCCGCAACAGGCCGAGGAGGCGCGCGCCAAGCGCCGCATCGGCCTTGGGGTGACCGGGCTGGCCGATGCGCTGCTGATGATGGGGCTGCGCTATGGTTCGGATGCCGCGGTGGCCCAGACCGAAGCCTGGATGAAGGCGATTGCCCGCGCGGCCTATCTGGCCTCGGTCGATCTGGCGCGCGAAAAGGGGCCGTTTCCGCTGTTCGATGCCGAAAGGTTCCTTGCCTCGGGCAACATGCGCAACATGGATGCGGATGTGCGCGAGGCGATCCGCACCCACGGCATCCGCAACGCACTGCTCACCTCGATCGCGCCCACGGGCACCATCAGCCTTTATGCCGGCAACGTGTCGTCGGGCATCGAGCCGGTGTTCGCCTATGCCTATACCCGCAAGGTGCTGCAACCCGACGGCAGCCGCAGCGAGGAGGAGGTGGTGGATTACGCCGTGGCGCTGTGGCGGCGCCTGCACGGCGATGCGCCCTTGCCGGACTATTTCGTCAACGCCCAGACCTTGCCGCCGCTGGACCATGTGCGCATGCAGGCCGCGGCGCAGAAGTGGGTGGACAGCAGCATTTCGAAAACCATCAACTGCCCCGAGGACATTTCCTTCGATGCCTTCAAGGATGTCTACCTCGCGGCCTGGGACATGGGGTGCAAGGGCTGCACCACCTATCGGCCCAATGACGTGACCGGCTCGGTGCTGAGCGTTTCGGAAAGCTCGGACAAGGTGCCGGCCGAGGCACCCGATCAGCTCCGCGCCAGCAGCGCGCAAGGGGCCGAGGTGGTGTATCTGTCCGAACCGCTGGACCGGCCCGCCGCGCTGGAAGGGGCGACCTACAAGCTGAAATGGCCCGACAGCGAACACGCGCTTTACATCACCATCAACGATATCGTCGTCGCCGGCCACCGCCGGCCGTTCGAGGTGTTCATCAACTCCAAGAACATGGAACATTTCGCCTGGACCGTCGCGCTGACGCGGATGATCTCGGCCGTGTTCCGCCGCGGGGGCGATGTGTCCTTTGTCGTCGAGGAACTGAAGGCCGTGTTCGACCCGCGCGGCGGCGCCTGGATGGACGGGCGCTATATCCCTTCGATCCTCGCGGCGATCGGCGGCGTGATCGAACGGCACCTTGTGGCCATCGGTTTCATCGCCGGCGAAGGGCTGGGGCTGAAGTCCGACCCCAAGGCCGAGGCGGTGCGGGTGGGCGAACGCCCGCGCGGGCCGGCCTGCCCGTCGTGCGGCAGCTATGCCATGAAGATGGTCGAAGGCTGCATGACCTGCGCCGACTGCGGCCATTCGAGATGCAGCTGACCTGACGCGGTGCGGGGGGCGCCGGTTTCCGGCGGCCTAACCCGTCGGCGCCTCCTCGGGTTCGATGTTCAGCGCGTCGCGGATCTCGGCAACGGATTTGCGGCTGATCGGCCAGGTCTGGCCGTCGCGGTCGGTGATCTGCGGCTGCCCGCGCGTATAGGCCACCGCCACCACCTCGTCGCGCCGGATCCACAAGGATCGGTGGCACAACCAACCCTTTTCGGCCGGCAACAGCGCCACGGCGTCGCGCAGGCTCATGCGCAACAACGTAACGCCCTGGTCGGTCACCACCTCGACATACTGGTTGGCGGCATGGATGCGGCGGATGCGCCCGCGCCGGTCGGGCGGCAGTTTCAGCAGCAGGGGCACCCGGACGCCGACCTTGGGCGACCAGATCGGCACCAGCTCGGGGATATTGCCCAGCCTTTCGCGCAGGATCGGCGCCACGGCATGCACGGCGACAAGGGTCGAAGGCAGGGTCAGCGTCGCCTGGCGGAGCAGGCGCACCCAGCTCCATTCGAAACCGGGCACGATCAGCAGCGACAGCGCTTGCGAGCCGACAACCGCGACCAGCCACAGCGTCATCGGCACCGCGACGAACGGCACCCCGCGCGGCATCGCCCACCACAGGATGGGCCCCAGCAGCAGCCAGTTCACCCCCCAGAACACCAGCACCTTGGCCGAGGTGATGAGGTGGCCGACATATTCCGGCGCATCGAGCTTGGGGTATTCCGGTTTCATCAACCCGACGAACAGCAGCGTCAGCGGCAGCGCATAGGTGTAGAGCGTTACCGGATGCTTCATGTAGGCATGGGCCGCGGCAACGAAGTCGGCCTTGCCGCGCAGGTTCTCGCGCATCATGCGGCGCGTTTCGGGCGGGCCGAAGACCCGGTCGCGCCAGTTTCGCGCAAGGCCTGCAATTGGGGTGGTCATGGTCCTTGCGCCGATATAGCCTTCCGGCGCCCTGTCTACCGCGCCGCCCCGGCGCTGGCCAGAAGGTTTGCAATGGTGCCGGCGTCATCGGAACGAAGGTTCGGCAAGATCCGATGACGCTCGCAACATGTGTTGCGAATCCAATACTATAGACCGGGGTCCGGCCACCTTCATGTCATCGGTGGCCGCCGGTGCGCCTGCGATGCGAAAGGAGAGTCAGGTCGAGCAGGGGAACGGGGCATCGGCCGTTGCGCGAGAATCAGTGGTCGTTGCCGTCGTAGATCCACATCGAACGGGTGCGGCCTGCCGGGGCGAAGCCCAGCTTTTCATAGAACCCGATCGCGTCGCCATCGGCCATGATGACGTGCTGGTGAAACCCGGCATAGCGCGCGATCATCGCGCGCAGCAGGGCGCTGCCGATGCCTTGGCCTTGCAGCGCGGGGTGAACCAGCAGGTGCGGATAGTAGACCACCAGGGCACCATCCGACACCGCATTCACAAGCCCCGCCAGCCGTGCGCCTTGCCAGGCGGTCAGCAGGCTGTGCGACCCGCGCAGGCCAGCCATCAGCTGATCCGGTTTTTCCGCGCTGGACCAATGGTTTGCGCGGTAAAGCTCCAACACGTCGGCCAGGTCCGGCACCCGGTCGTCGCGGATATCCGGAACCTCGGCCACCGTGTCACCGCCCCTGCTGGCGCCGGGCCATGAAGGCGAGGCGTTCGAACAGGTGCACGTCCTGTTCGTTCTTCAGCAAGGCCCCGTGCAGCTTGGGCAACAGGCTGCTGCCGTCGCGCTTGAGGTCTTCGGGCGACAGATCCTCGGCCAGCAGCAGCTTCAGCCAGTCGAGCACCTCGGAGGTCGAGGGCTTCTTCTTCAGCCCCGGCGTTTCGCGCAACTCGTAGAACTGCGTCAGCGCGGTGGTCAGCAGCGCATCCTTGATGCCGGGAAAGTGGACGGCGACGATGGCGCGCAGGGTCTCGATATCGGGAAAGCGGATGTAGTGGAAAAAGCAGCGCCGCAGGAAGGCGTCGGGCAATTCCTTTTCGTTGTTCGAGGTGATGATGACCACCGGCCGGTGCCGGGCGCGGATGGTTTCGCCGGTTTCGTAGACGAAGAATTCCATCCGGTCCAACTCCTGCAAGAGGTCGTTGGGGAACTCGATGTCGGCCTTGTCGATCTCGTCGATCAGCAGCACCACGCGGGTGTCGGCCTCGAACGCCTGCCACAGCTTGCCCTTGCGGATGTAGTTCTTCACATCCTTGACCCGCTCGTCGCCCAACTGGCTGTCGCGCAGGCGGCTGACGGCATCGTATTCGTACAGCCCCTGTTGCGCGCGGGTGGTGGATTTGACGTGCCATTCCAGCATCGGCAACCCCAGCGCAGCGGCGACCTGGCGGGCCAGTTCCGTCTTGCCGGTGCCGGGTTCGCCCTTGACCAGCAGCGGGCGCTGCAAGGTCACGGCGGCGTTGACGGCAACCGTCAGGTCTTCGGTGGCGACGTAGGTTTCGGTCGAGGCGAATTTCATCGGGTTTGCGGTCCTTTGCGCGGGCTGGCGCGGACAATAGCATGCTGGCCCGCCCCTGCAACCCGGCGGCATCCCCGGCCGGAATCCCTCGTGACAATCCCCGGCGCATGGTCTATGGACCCCGCCAGAAGGAGGGGCCGCATGTCCGTTTCCGACCATCCGAACCGGCCGGCCCCCGCACGGGGAGCAGTCATGAAAGCCGAAATCTTCCTGCCCGAGGATTACCGACCCGCCGAGGACGAGCCGTTCATGAACGAGCGGCAACTGGAATATTTCCGCCGCAAGTTGCTGGTCTGGAAAGCCGAATTGCTGGACCAGAGCGCCGAGACGCTGGAGGGCCTGCACGACAGCGCCCGGTCCGTGCCCGATATCGCCGACCGCGCCAGCGAGGAAACCGACCGCGCGCTGGAGCTGCGCACCCGCGACCGCCAGCGCAAGCTGATCGCCAAGATCGACGCCGCGCTGCGCCGGATCGAGAACGGCGAATACGGCTATTGCGAGATGTCGGGCGAACCGATTAGCCTCAAGCGGCTGGATGCCCGCCCGATCGCCACCATGACGCTGGAAGCGCAGGAAAAGCACGAACGCCGCGAGCGCGTGCACCGCGACGATTGACCCGATCTGCCCGGGCAAGACCGAGGTCGCTGCAGTGACCGCCGCGCCGGGGTTCTGCCCCGGCGTTCGCATTTGCAAAAAAGGGAACCCGATGCTGAAGGACCGACCGATCACCGTGCTGGGCGCCGGTGTGGCCGGGTTGGCGGTCGCGCGGGCGCTGGCCTTGCGCGGCGCCGCGGTCACCGTGCTGGAACAGGCCGACGCCATCCGCGAGGTCGGCGCCGGGTTGCAGATCACCCCCAACGGGGCGGCGGTGCTGCGGGCCCTGGGCCTGGGCGATGCCTTGGCGGCGGCGGGGCTGCGTTCGGCCGGGGTGGCGCTGATCGACGGGCCGTCGGGCGCGCCGGTCGCGCGGCTGGACCTGGGCCGGCTGCGCCCGGGGCAAAGCTGGCAATTCGTGCATCGCGCCGACCTGATCGACCTGCTGGCCCAAGGCGCGCGCGCCGCCGGCGCGGACATCCGCCTGTCGCACCGGATCGCCCGGGTGGACCTTTCGCCCGAGGGGCCGGTGCTGACGACCGCAGATGGCGAGGCGCTGCGTCCGGGGCTGGTCATCGGCGCCGACGGGTTGCATTCGGCGGTGCGGGCGGCGCTGAATGGCCGGGTGGCACCGTTCTTTACCCGGCAGGTGGCCTGGCGCGCGGTGATTGCGGCCGAACCTGACGCAGCACCAGTGGCCGAGGTTCACATGGGGCCGGGGCGGCATCTGGTCAGCTATCCGTTGCGCGGCGGCCGGTTGCGCAACATCGTGGCGGTCGAGGAACGCGGCCGCTGGGTCGAGGAAAGCTGGTCCCTGCAAGACGATTCGCCCGATCTGCGGCTGGCGTTCGAGGGCTTTGCCCCGCGGGTGCGCGGCTGGCTGGACCAGGTGCAGGAAAGCGGGCTCTGGGGCCTGTTCCGCCACCCGGTCGCCCGGGTCTGGGGGCAGGCGGCAACGGCTGTGCCCGACCGCGGCCTTGCCCTGCTGGGCGATGCCGCGCATCCGACGCTGCCCTTTCTGGCGCAAGGCGCCAACATGGCGCTGGAGGATGCCTGGGTGCTGGCGCGAACGCTGGACGAGGCCGGCGATCTGGCCTCGGCGCTGGCGGCCTACCAGGCCGCGCGCGCCACGCGCTGCGCCCGCATCGTCGAGGCGGCGAATGCCAATGCGCGCAACTACCACCTGCGCGCGCCGTGGCGCGGTTTTGCGCATCTGGGCCTCGGTGCGGTGTCGCGTCTGGCGCCGGGGCAGCTTTTGCGCCGTTACGACTGGATTTACGGGCTGGACGTTACCGCCTGAGCCGCCTTTACGGGGTCAGGAACCGCACCCCTTCGATGCCGGCGATGCGCGCGCAATCCTGGTCGTAAAGGGCGCTCAGGCGGGCGACGGTTTCGTCCGTCCAGCCCGGCAGGTCGATGGCGGTATCCATCCGTTCCGGCACGGCGAACTGCGACAAGAAGGCGGCGATGCCTTCGGTCCAGGCGGCATCGGTCGCGGGGCGGGCGTCCGTGGCCCAGGCGGTCAGGCGCCGGGCGCCTTCGTCGGTCATCAGCCCTGAGGGCAACGCCAGCGCGCCTTCCAGCGCCTCGCCCTCGGCGTGGCCGGCGACCGCGCGCAGGATCGCAGGCCACAGCACCGGTGCGTCCTCGTCGCACCAGACGGTCAGGCTGGCATCGGGGCAGGCGGTGCGCAGGCGCCCGACCAGCTCGGACCAGCGCAGGGCGCCGGCGTCGAAGCCGTCGGGCAAGGGATCCTGCCCCTTGCTGCGCCGGCGGGCCGACAAGGCGGGCAGCCAGGTGGCCGGGTTGCGCAAGGCCAGGTGAAAGGCGATGTCGCCTTGCGGGAACAGGGCGGCCAGGCCGCGCGCCCGCGCGCCGGCGGCCGGATAGAGTTGCGCCTGTGTCACCGCATCGCGCGGAAAGGCAAGAAACCCTTCGAACGACAGCACAAGCCGGGTTGCCGCGTCGTCCTCGTCGGCAGGCAGCAGCGTTTCCAGCAGCGCCTCGGACTGGCTTTCGTCGGGCAGGCGCCCGGCAAAGGCGGCGGCGGCCGCACGCAGCAAGGCCGGGTAGCGGTCGGGGTCGGGCACGGCGATGCCTTGCGCCAGCAAGGCGGCACGGTTGCGGAGCAGCACACGCAGCAGGCCCCCTTCGTCGGTGCAATGCGCCCCGAGGTGATAGACGATCTGCATGCGCCTCAACCTTTCCTGCAAGGGCTCTGCGGCCCCTTCGTGCCGCGCAGTATAGGCGCTTTTCTTTACAGGCAAACCGCTTTCGGTGTAAGCGCGGCCGATGGATACCGCCATGCCCCCTGTTTCCCGCCGCTTGCGGCGCCTGCCCGGCCTGTGGCCGCTGCTGGCCTTTGTCATCGCGGCGCTGGTGCTGGTGCCGGTGGTGTCGGTGCTGTGGATGGCCTTCAACCCGGTGGAAAACATCTGGCCGCACATGCTGGCCACCACCTTGCCGCGCTATCTGGCGAATACCGCCGTGCTGATGGCGGGGGTGGCGGTGCTGACCGCAGCGGTGGGCACCGGGGCAGCCTGGCTGGTGACGATGTATCGCTTTCCCGGGTCGAAGGTGCTGGATATCGCGCTGCTTCTGCCGTTGGCGGTGCCGGCCTATATCGGTGCCTATGCCCTGGTCGATCTGCTGGAATATGCCGGGCCCGTGCAAGGCGCCTTGCGCGCGGCCTTCGGCTGGGCCACCCCGCGCGACTACTGGTTTCCGCCGGTGCGGTCGCGCGGTGCCGCGGTGGTCGTGCTGGCTGCGGCGCTTTACCCTTATGTCTACCTTCTGGCGCGGGCGGCGTTCCGCGAACAGTCGGGCAATGCCTACGAGGTGGCGCGTGCCTTGGGCGCAGGGCCTTGGGGGCTGTTCTGGCGGCTGGGGCTGCCGCTGGCGCGCCCGGCGATTGCGGCCGGCGTGGCGCTGGCCTGCATGGAAACCGTGAACGAATTCGGTGCGGTCACCCATTTCGGGGTGCAGACGCTGACCACCGGCATCTTCTCGGTCTGGTTGACGGCCGGCAACGCGGGCGGTGCGGCGCAACTGTCGCTGGTCAGCCTGGGCGTGATTCTGGCGCTGATGCTGGTGGAACGGGCCGGGCGCCGTCAGGCGCGGTTCCACCGCGCCGCGCGCCAGTCGCGCCCGGTGGTGCCGCGGCGGTTGACGGGCTGGCGCGGGGGGCTGGCGACGGTGCTGTGCACGGTGCCCTTCGCGGCCGGCTTCGTGCTGCCGGTGGCGGTGATCGGCTGGCATGCGGCGCGCAAGCCCGAATACTGGGTCGCCCCCGGTCTGGGCCAGGCTCTGTGGAACACGATCGCGGTCGGCGGTCTGGCGGCAGTGCTGTGCACCGCGTCGGCGCTGGTCATGGTTTACGGCCTGCGCATGGCCCGGAACCCGGCGGTGCGTCTGCTGATGCCTGCCACCACACTCGGCTATGCCGCGCCGGGGGCGGTGCTGGCGGTGGGGCTGCTGATTCCGGTGGCGGCGTTCGATCACCGTCTGGCCGATGCCGTGCTGGCGCTGACCGGCCGCGACCCCGGGCTGCTGCTGACCGGATCGGCCAGCCTGATCGTGCTGGCCTATGTCGTGCGCTTCTTTGCCATTGCGCAAGGGGCGGCCGACAGCGCGATGGGCCGCATTGCGCCTTCGCTGCCGCTGGCGGCGCGGTCGCTGGGCCAGACCGCGGGCGGCACGCTGGCCCGGGTGCACCTGCCGCTGATCCGCGGCTCGGTCGGGGTCGCGCTTCTGGTGGTGTTCGTCGATTGCGTCAAGGAACTGCCGGCCACGCTGCTGCTGCGCCCCTTCGGCTACGATACGCTGGCCACCCGCGTCTACGAAAAGGCCAGCACCGAAGCCCTGGCCGAAGCTGCCCCCGCCGCGCTGCTGGTGATGGCGGTGTCGCTGCTGGCGGTGGCGCTGCTGGCGCGCGGCACCCGCAACGGCGAGGCGGCGGTGACCTGAGCCCGGCGCCCGGCGCTTGCCTTGCCCCGGGGGCTCCGCTATCAGGGACACGGCGCCGGCATAGCTCAGCTGGTAGAGCATCTGATTTGTAATCAGAGGGTCGGGGGTTCGAGTCCCTCTGCCGGCACCATCCCGCACCCGACCATCGGTCACAACGCCGGGTGCTCAGAACGGCACGTCGTCCGCCCGGTCGGCGGCCACCACGAAGGCCGCCATCAGGTGCTTGACCCCGGCCTTGTCGAACGCGACCGTCAGCTTGTCGCCCTCGGCGGCCGAAACGGTGCCGTAGCCGAACTTCTGGTGAAACACCCGCGCGCCCGGCGCATGGGCCGGCGCGGCGGTCGCGTCGATCGTCAGGCCGCGCGCCTCTTTCGGGGCGGCGACGCTGCGCGGTCCGGTCCCGCGCGCCTGCATGCGCTGCCAGCCGGGGCTGTTGTAGACATTGGCCTGCGCCGCGCGGGTTTCTACCGTGGAGGTCGCCGCCGCCCCGAAGCCGCCGCCATACAGGCCGGGCGGCGTCAGCACCTCGACATGCTCGGGGGGCAATTCGTCGATAAAGCGGCTGGGCAGCTGGCTTTGCCACTGGCCATAGACCCGGCGGTTGGCGGCAAAGGAAATCGTGCACAACCGCTCGGCCCGGGTGATGCCCACGTAGGCCAGGCGCCGCTCCTCCTCCAGCCCTTTCAGGCCCTGTTCGTCCATGCTGCGCTGGCTGGGGAACAGCCCGTCCTCCCAGCCGGGCAGGAACACCACCGGGTATTCCAGCCCCTTGGCCGCGTGCAGCGTCATGATGGTGACCTTTTCGGACGCATCCTCGGTGTCGTTGTCCATAATCAGCGCGACGTGTTCCAGGAACCCCTGCAAGGTGTCGAACTGTTCCAGCGCCTTGACCAGTTCCTTGAGGTTTTCCAGCCGCCCTGCGGCATCGGGCGACTTGTCGGCCTGCCACATGGCGGTATAGCCCGATTCGTCCAGAATGGTTTCGGCCAGGCGGATGTGGTCGTAGCCCGGGGTCGCCGCCACCACATGCCAGCGCGCGATGCCGTCCAGAAAGCCGCGCAAGGCGCCCGCGGCGCGCCCCGACAACCCGCCTTGCGCCAGCAGCGCCGCCGCCCCGTCGATCAGGCTGCCGCCGCAGGCGCGGGCGGCGCGCTGGATATCGGCCTGCGCCTTGTCGCCCAGGCCTCGCTTGGGCAGGTTGACGATGCGCTCGAAGGCAAGGTCGTCCTCCAGGCTGACCACCAGCCGGAAATAGGCCATGGCATCGCGGATTTCCTGACGTTCATAGAACCGCGGGCCGCCGATCACGCGGTAAGGCAGGCCGATGGTCAGGAAACGGTCCTCGAAGGCGCGCATCTGGTGCGCCGCCCGCACCAGAATCGCCATGCCGTCGGGCGACACCGGATCGCGCCCGCGATGGCCGCGCTGCAACGCCTCGATTTCCTCGCCGATCCAGCGGGCTTCCTCCTCGCCGTCCCAGTGCCCGATCAGGCGGACCCGTTCGCCTTCGGTCAGGTCGGTCCACAGCGTCTTGCCCAGCCGCCCGGCATTCGCCGCGATCACGCCCGAGGCCGCGGCCAGGATATGCGGGGTCGAGCGGTAGTTCTGTTCCAGCCGCACCACCTGCGCACCGGGAAAATCCGTCTCGAACCGCAGGATATTGCCCACTTCGGCCCCGCGCCAGCCATAGATCGACTGGTCGTCGTCGCCCACGCAGCAGATGTTGCGGTGCCCCTGCGCCAGCAGCCGCAGCCACAGATACTGCGCCACGTTGGTATCCTGATATTCGTCTACCAGGATGTAGCGGAACCAGCGCTGGTATTGCGCCAGCACATCGGCATGGGTCTGAAAAATGCTGACGCAATGCAGCAGCAGGTCGCCGAAATCGCAGGCGTTCAGCGTGCGCAGCCGCTCCTGATAGGCGGCATAAAGCTCGATCCCGCGGTTGCCGAAGGCGCCGGCCTCGGACGATGGCACCCGCTCCGGCGTCCAGGCGCGGTTCTTCCACGCATCGATCAGCCCTGCCAGTTGCCGCGCCGGCCAGCGCTTTTCATCCAGATTGGCCGCCGCGATCACCTGCTTCATCAGGCGGATCTGGTCGTCGGTATCCAGAATGGTGAAATTCGCCTTCAGCCCCACCAGTTCGGCATGACGGCGCAAGAGCTTGACCCCGATGGAATGGAACGTGCCCATCCAGGGCATCCCTTCGGCCACCGACCCCAGCAGGCGGCCGACCCGCTCCTTCATCTCGCGCGCGGCCTTGTTGGTAAAGGTCACGGCCAGAATCTCGTTCGGCCGCGCCTTGCCGGTGGCCAGCAAATGCGCGATGCGCGTGGTCAGGGCCTTGGTCTTGCCGGTGCCGGCGCCGGCCAGCATCAGCACCGGGCCATCCAGCGCCTCTACCGCCGCGCGTTGCGCAGGGTTCAGCCCGTCCAGATAGGGCGCGGGCCGCGCGGCCATCGCGCGGGCAGACAAGGGCAGGGTGTCGGTCATGGCATCATCCGGGAACATGCGTGCAGTATAGCGGATCGGGCGGCAAGGAAAAGCTTTGTTCGCCGAATGTTCATGACTCCGGCCTGCGTTCATTTTCTGTCGATAAATATCCCGGGGTCCGGGGCAGCGCCCCGGTCTTGCCGCGGTTCCAGGCTCATCAGAGGAAGCGAAGCCCCGCGCGCGCCACCACCACGGCCAGCACGATGCGCAGCAGATGGTGCAGCGTCACGTAGACCGCCGACATCTGCAGCGAAATCGCCACCAGCGCCATCTCCGAGATGCCCCCCGGGGCAAAGGCCAGGATTACAGCGCTGGCAGGTTCGTCCACCGGGCCCGCCAGCACCACCGCAATGCCCACCGCCAGGGCCAGCGACACCACGATGGCCACCACCGAAAGGCGCATCGCCAGCCACAGCCGCGGCAAGGCCATGCCGGCAAAACGGGTGCCCAGCGTGGTGCCCACCACCCATTGCGTCACCGTGATGGCCCAGTCGGGCGGCGTTGCCGCCGTCAGCCCCAGCGCATGCGCCAGCCCCGACAGGGCCAGCGGCCCCGACAACACCGCGGCCGGAAAGTTCAGCCGATGCGCCCCCCAGTAGCCGACGACCGCGGCCCCGGCCAGCACCGCCACGTCCCAGGCGTGCAACGGCACATCCGCCCCCGGCATCTCCACGCCCGAGCCCGACCCCACGGCGTGCCCTGTCACCAGCGCAAAGGTCAGCGGCACCAGCACGATGCACAGGATCAGCCGCAGGAATTGCAGCATGATGACCATCTGCATCTCGGCTCGGCGTTCCTCGGCCATCTCCAGCGCCTCGATGAAGCCGCCGGGCATGGCGGCGAAATAGCTCGACACCGCATCCACCGCGCCGAGGCGGCGGTAAAGCTGAAAACTCGCCCAATGCGCCAGCGGCACAAAGGCGCAGACGGCCAGCAGGCTGGGCCACCAGCGCAAGGCCTGGTCCACGATGTCGCGCGGAACGCTGGCCCCGATCGCCACGCCGATCACCGGCACCAGCGCAAAGCGCCAGTGCGGCGGCACGCCCGGCAGCGCCCCCCAGAACCGCACCCCGACCACCGCCGCCACGGCCACCGCCAGCATCGACCCCAGAAGAACGCCCAAGGGAAGCCCGACCGCCCATCCCGCCAGCCCACCCAGTGCCCCCAGTGCGAATGTCGCAGCGACCGGGGCCGGCCGGTGGCCCCGCATCAAGCCTTTGCGCCAGTCCGTCATGCCCGCAACCCTTTTGCGGGCAGACCATCACCGCAAGCCGGCAGATGCAACCCCCTAACCGCCCGCTACCAGTGCGGCGGGCGCTGGTCGGCCAGGGGAATGGCGCCGCCTTCCGCCTCGCGTTCGGCCTCGCGTTCCATCAGCAGGCCGATGCGGCGGTTCAGCGTGGCGATCTCGCGTTCCTGGCGGGCGACGACATCGGACAGGTCCTCGACCATGCGCTGCAACTCGGCCGCCAGCGCCTCCAGCCGCGTCAGGCGATCCTCGGTCATGCGGCGGCCTCCGGGTCGGCGCCGATGCGCACCAGCTGCTTGCCATCGTTCCCGCCGCGCAGCAGCGACAGGAAGGCGGCTGGCGCGGACCCCAGCCCCTCGGCCACGGTTTCGGCCCAGCGGATGCGGCCGGCGCCCACCATCGGCAGCACCTCGGCGAGGAATTCGGGGTAATGCGCCTGATGATCGGTCACGATGAATCCCTGCACCGTCAACCGCTTGACGAGGATCGTCTGCCAGACCGGCGGCAGGGGCGGCGGGCTTTCCGCGCCGGAATACCAGGCGATCGCACCGCACAGCGCGATGCGGCCGTGGTCGTTCATGCGCGGCAGCACGGCTTCCAGCGTCTTGCCGCCGACATTCTCGAAATACACGTCCACGCCATCCGGGGCCTGTTCGGCAATCGCCTTCGACAGCGCGCGCGCATCCGGCGCGCCGCGATGGTCGAGGCAGGCATCCGCCCCATAGTCCAGCACTGCGCGCGCGCATTTCGCCGCCCCGCCGGCCACGCCGATCACCCGCATCCCGCGCGCCTTGGCCAGCTGGCACACCATCGACCCGACCGCCCCCGTGGCGGCCGAAACCACGATGGTTTCGCCGGCCTTGCCCCGGGCGACGCGGTTCAGCCCGATCCAGCCGGTAAAGCCCGGCATCCCCAGCACCCCCAGCCAGGCCGAAAGCGGGGCCGCCTTCGGGTCCACCTTCGTCACGCCGGCGCCATCGGTCACCGCCTGTTCGGCCCAGGGAAAGTAGCCGAAGACCACATCGCCGGCGACAAAGCCCGGATGGCGGCTTTCCGCGACTTCGGCCACTGCGCCCGCCTGCATCGGCGCGCCGACCGCGATGGGCGGCACATAGGATTTCGCCGCACTCATCCGGCCGCGCATGTAGGGGTCGAGCGACATCCAGATCAGCCGCACGCGGAACTGCCCTTCGGCCAGCGCGGGCAAGGTGGCGGTTTCCAGCCGGAAATGTTCGGGGCCCGGTTCGCCCTCGGGGCGGGCGGCCAGCACGATCTGGCGGGTTTCGGTCATCGGGTCACTCCGTGGCAGGGGGCAGGGTCTTGCCGGGGTTGAGCGTGTGCTTCGGGTCCAGCGCCGCCCGGATCGCGCGCATCACGTCCAGCGCGACCGGGTTCTTGCGCCGCGCCATGCTGGGCAGCTTGGACAGCCCGATGCCATGTTCGGCCGAGAAACTGCCGCGAAGGCTCAGCACCACGTCCTCGATCATCTCGCGGATGGCGTCCAGATGCGCAGGGTCGTCGCGGCTGGGGAACACGGTGTAATGCAGGTTGCCGTCGCCCAGATGCGCCACGGTGACATCGGTGGCGTCCGGGTCCATCGCGGCCAGCCGGGTCTGCGCCTCGGTCAGGAAGCTTTCCACCCGGTCCAGCGGCACGCAGACATCGGTATCGACCAGCGGGGTCTGCGTCAGGGTGATTTCGGCCGCCGCCTCGCGCCGTTCCCACATGCGGCGGCGCTGGGCATCGGACCGCGCGATCACCGCGTCCAGCACGGCGCCTTGCTCCATCAGGGTGCCCAGCGTTTCTTCCAGCAGGTCGGTCAGCGGCACGGTGCCATCCTCGCGCGCGGTGCAGTCGCGCGGGGCGGTGGCGCCCAGTTCGACCAGGATCGTCACGTCATGGAGGGTGTCGAAGGGTTGGCCAAGGTCGGGGCGCCGCTGACCCAGCCGGGTCATGTAGCTGCGCGGCATGAATTCGAACGCCTCGACTAGCCCGCCGGTGGCATCCTGCAGCCGGTGCAGCAGATCGAGCGCGGCCGAAAGCGACGGCGCGGCCAGCGTGGCGGTGGCATGGGCACGGGCGGCGGGCACCAGCTTCATCACCGCTGCGGTGATGATGCCCAGCGTGCCTTCGGCGCCGATGAACAGATCCTTCAGGTCGTAGCCGGTGTTGTCCTTGTGGCTTTCGCTCATCAGGTCCAGCACGCGGCCATCGGCCAGCACCACCTCCAGGCCCAGGCACAGGCCTCGGGTGGACCCATAGCGCAGCACGTTCGACCCGCCGGCATTGGTCGAAAGCGCGCCCCCCAGCATGGCCGACCCGCGCGCCCCGAACCACAGCGGGAAATACAGCCCCTCCTCTGCCGCCGCCTCGTGCAGGCGCGACAGCACGACCCCGGCTTCGGCCGTCACGGTGCGGGCCGCGGGATTGAGCGCACGGATGCGGTTCAGCCTTTCCAGCGACAGCATGATGGCGCCTTGGGCATGGGTGCCGCCGGCCAGCCCCGTGTTGCCGCCGACGGGAACCACCGTGGCGCCGGCGCCTTGGGCCACGCGCAGCACGGCGGCGACTTCGGCGGTATCGGCGGGCCGCACGACGCACAGCGGCTGCCAGCGGTATTTCCGGGTCCATTCGCGGGTATGGGGCTCGGTATCGGGTCCGGTCAGCACATGGGCCGGGCCCAGCAGCGCGCGCAGGGTGTCAAGCATGGGTTCCTCCGTCAGCCACGAGCTTTGCGCGAAACCGTTCCGGGCGCCAGAGGGCTCGCAGCGTCAGCTTTTCGCGGCGGCGTTCAAGAGCTCCAGCACCTTCGGCCCCATGCCCTCGACGATCTTGGCCACGCCTTCCTTGTTGGGGTGGATGCCATCGGCCTGCATCAGCTCGCGCATGATCGAGCGTTCGGTTTCGCCCCGCACCAGCGGTTTCAGAAAGGGCTCGCCCAGCAACACGCCGTGCCTGGCAGCCAGTTCGGCATACATCGCGTCGAAGGTCTGCTTGTAGGCGGGGCCATAGTTCCCCGGCGCCTCCATCGGCATCAGCAGCACCGCGATGCCGCGAGCCGCAGCGCCCGTCAGGATCGCGTCGAGGTTGGCCTTGCTGGCCGCCGGGTCGATGCCGCGCAGCAGGTCGTTGCCGCCCAGGGTCACGATCATGGCATCGGCGGGTTCGGCCAGCGTCCAGTCCAGCCGGGCAAGGCCCCCCGCCGTGGTATCGCCCGACACCCCGGCGTTGACCACCGTCACCGCGCGGCCCTGCGCCTGCAGCCAGGCCTGCAACTGCGGCACGAAGCCTTCGCCTTCGGCCAGGCCGTAGCCCGCTGTCAGGCTGTCGCCCAGGGCAACCAGCCGCATCGGATCCGCCGCGACGGAAACTGCCAGCCCGAACGTGACGCAGAGGTTGAGAACCGCGATGCGCGCCCCATATCGGGCGGTAAGGATCACGGAACGGATGCGGGACAAGGCGATATTCATGAGCGAGACGGTGCTTTCCCTGGCAGACGCGCGGCTGGTGCTGGCCGGCAACGCCGGGCCGGTCGAAATCCTGCGGGGCATCACGCTGGAGGTCAAGGCAGGCGAAACGCTGGGGCTGGTCGGGCCTTCGGGGTCGGGCAAGTCGTCGCTCCTCATGCTGATGGGCGGGCTGGAACGCGCCACCGGGGGCCAGGTTCATGCACTGGGGCAGGATCTGACCGCGATGGACGAAGACCAGCTGGCGCGCTTTCGCCGATTGAATATGGGGGTGGTGTTCCAGTCTTTCCACCTGATCCCGACCATGACGGCGCTGGAAAACGTGGCGGTGCCGCTGGAACTGGCCGGGGTGACCGATGCCTTTGCCCGCGCCGAGGCTGAATTGCGCAACGTGGGCCTGGGCGCGCGCACCGATCATTACCCGTCGCAGATGTCGGGCGGCGAACAGCAGCGCGTGGCGCTGGCGCGGGCGGCGGTCACGCGGCCGCGGATCCTGCTGGCCGACGAGCCGACCGGCAACCTCGACGGTGCCAACGGGGCGGCGATCATGGACCTTCTGTTCGGCCTGCGCGACCGGCACGGCGCCACGCTGGTGCTGGTGACCCATGCGCCCGACCTGGCCGCCCGCTGCGACCGGGTCGTGCGGCTGGTCGATGGCCGCATTGCCGCCGATACCCTGCGCGCGGCCGCAGAATGAGGCGCCCGGGGGGGTGGGGGGGGGCGGCTGCCCC
>NZ_JBKBQM010000016.1:12270-16114 GCF_046292685.1 Gemmobacter sp. | reverse complement strand
CCGCCCCGCCCCCCCCCCCCCCCCCCCCCCCCCCCCCCCCCCCCCCCCCCCCCCCCCCCCCCCCCCCCCCCCCCCCCCCCCCCCACCCCCCCTGCTTCAAGGGGGCCATGCCCCCTTGAAAATCCCCCGGTCGACCTTGCAACCTTGGATACGAAGGGCATCACGGCATGAACATGGCTCTGGCAGTCCGGCTGGCGCGGCGCGAATTGCGCGGGGGCTTGCGCGGGTTTCGGGTGTTTCTCGCCTGTCTGGTGCTGGGCGTGGCGGCCATCGCCGCCGTCGGCATGGTGCGGGCGGCCATCCAGGCCGGGTTGACCGAACATGGGGCCGTCCTGCTGGGCGGCGATGCGCAGGCCGAATACACCTATCGCTTCGCCACGCCCGAAGAACGCGCCTACATCGACCGGGTCGCGCTTGCCGTGGCTGAGGTGGTGGATTTCCGCTCGATGGCCGTGGCTGGGCCCGAAGGCGCCGAAGAGCGCGGGCTGACCCAGGTGAAGGCGGTCGATGCCGCCTGGCCGCTGTTGGGCAGCGCCGAGTTCGACCCGCCGCTGCCGGTGGCCGAGGTGCTGGCCGGGGCGGGCGGCCTGCCCGGCGCCGCGATGGACCGCGTGCTGGTCGACCGGCTGGGACTGAAGGTCGGCGACACATTTCGCCTTGGCCTGCAGGAGTTCCGCCTGATGGCGGTGCTGCTGCGCGAACCCGACAGTGCGGCCGGCGGCTTCGGCTTCGGACCGCGCACGCTGGTGCGCACGGCGGATCTGGCCGCCTCCGGGCTGATCGGGCCGGGCACGCTTTACGAAACCGAATACCGCATGACCTTTGCCGACGGCACCGACCTTGCCGCTGTGCGCGCCGGGCTCGAGGCGGCCTTCCCGCAAGCGGGAATGCGCTGGCAGGACCGCACCCGGGCCGCACCCGGGGTGGAACGCTTTGTCGACCGCATGGGGGCATTTCTGGTGCTGGTTGGTCTGGCGGGGCTGGCGGTCGGCGGGGTGGGCGTTTCGGCGGCCGTGCGCGCCTATCTCGACGGCAAGACCGCAACCATCGCCACATTGCGCACGCTGGGCGCCGAGCAGCGGGTGATCTTTGCCACCTATCTCATTCAGATCGGCGCGCTGACGCTGCTCGGGGTGGCGCTGGGGCTGGTGCTGGGGGCTGGCGTGCCGCTGGCGCTGGCGCCGGTCCTGAATGCGGTGCTGCCGGTGCCGGCGGTCTTTGCACCCTATCCGGCGCCGCTCATGGAGGCGGCGTTCTACGGCGTGCTGGTGGCGCTGTTGTTCACCGTCTGGCCGCTGGCGCGCACGGCCGAAATCCGGGCGGCAGCGCTTTACCGCGCGGCGTCGGGGCGGGCGGCGGGTTGGCCGCGGCCGGTGTGGTGGCTGGTGACCGCAGCGCTGGCCGGCGCGCTGGTCGGCGGGGCGGCGCTGCTTTCCGGGGTGGCGCTGATGGCGCTGTCGGCGGCGGGCGGCATCGCGGCGGCGCTGGTGGCGCTGGTGCTGGCGGCCCTGGCGCTCAAGCGCGGCGCCCGCGCGCTGGCACGCACGCGGGCGTTGCACGGGCGCCCGGCCTTGCGGCTGGCGGTGTCGGCGATCGGCGGGCCGGGGCAGGAAACGCAATCGGTCGTGCTGTCGCTGGGTCTGGGGCTGACGGTGCTGGCCGCCGTGGGGCAGATCGACGCCAACCTGCGCGCCGCCATCGACCGCGACCTGCCCGAACGCGCGCCGGCCTATTTCTTCGTCGACATCCAGCCCGACCAGATCGACGGCTTCCTGTCCCGCCTCCGGGCCGATCCCGCGGTCGAAAAGGTGGAAACCGCACCGATGATGCGCGGGGTGGTCACGCGCATCAACGGGCGCCCCGCCGCCGAGGTCGCCGGCGATCACTGGGTCGTGCGCGGCGACCGCGGCGTGACCTACGCCGATGCCATGCCCGAAGGCACCACCGTCACCGCCGGCACCTGGTGGCCGGTGGGTTACGACGGCCCGCCGCAGGTGTCCTTTGCCGCCGAGGAGGCCGCCGAGATCGGCCTTTCCTTGGGCGACACGATCACCGTCAACATCCTCGGCCGCGACATCGAGGCCCAGATCACCAGCTTCCGCGAGGTGGATTTTTCCACCGGGGGCATCGGCTTTGTCATGGCGCTCAGCGCCAATGCCGTCCGGGGTGCGCCGCATACCCATATCGCCACGGTCTACGCCGCCCCCGAACACGAAGGCCGCATCCTGCGCGAGCTGGCCGGGGCCTATCCCAACATCACCGCGATCCGCATCCGCGATGCCATCGACCGCGTGACCGAGGCGCTGGGCGCGATTGCCACCGCCACCGCCTGGGCGGCCGGGGCCACGCTGCTGACCGGCTTCATGGTGCTGATCGGCGCGGCTGCGGCCGGCGAACGGGCGCGGGTGTTCGAATCGGCGGTGCTCAAGACGCTGGGCGCCACGCGCGGGCGCATCCTCGCATCGTTTGCCTTGCGCTCGGCGCTGATGGGCGCGGCCGCCGGTGCAGTGGCGGTTGTCGCAGGCGCGGCCGCGGGCTGGGCGGTGATGGCGCTGGTGATGGAGGCGCCTTACCGCTTCGAGCCGGTTTCGGCGCTGGGCATCGTCGCCGGCGGGGTGCTGGCGGTGCTGCTGGCCGGGCTGGCCTTTGCCTGGCGCCCGCTGGCGGCAAGACCCGCTCGGGTTCTGCGCGCGCAGGACTGACGGCGCCTCACATTCACCTTGTCGAAATATCCCGGGGGTCCGGGGGCAGCGCCCCCGGCCGCTACCGCACGAACCAGGGCGCCAGGTTGGCGCGCACCCGGTCCAGCACGCTGGCCCCCGACATGTCGGGCACGAAAGGCGCACCGGTGATCGCCTCGAACGCCTCGATATAGGTCCGCGAGGTGCGGGCGATCATCTCGGCCGGGATTTCGGGCACCGGATCCTTGTAGGGGTCGCAGCGCGCCGCGACCCAGGCGCGGATCACGTCCTTGTCGAAGCTGGGCGGGCGGGTGCCGGTCTCGAAGGCCGCGGCATAGCCGTCGGCCTTCCAGTAGCGGCTGGAATCGGGGGTATGGATCTCGTCGGCGATGCGCAGCGTCCCTTCGGCATCGAGGCCGAATTCGTATTTCGTATCCACCAGGATCAGCCCGTTCGCCGCTGCCTGTGCCTGCCCGCGGGCAAACAGCGCAAGCGCCACCTCGGCGACCCTGTCCCAAAGCGCCTTGGGCAGCAGCCCTTGCGCCACGATTTCCGCTGGCGTCAGCGGTTCGTCGTGGCCACCGTCGAAGGCCTTGGACGTCGGCGTCAGGATCGGGGCGGGAAGAACCTGGTTGTCGCGCAGGCCGTCGGGCAGGGTGTGGCCATACATTTGCCGCACGCCCTGTTTGTACAGCGTCAGGATCGAGGTGCCGGTTGTGCCCGCCAGATAGCCGCGCACCACCACCTCGACCGGCAGGATGGTCAGCTTGCGGCCGATCACAACATTGGGGTCGGGGTAGGCCAGTACGTGGTTGGGGCAGATGTCGGCCGTGCGGTCGAACCAGTGCCGCGCCACGCCGGTCAGCACCTGGCCTTTCCAGGGGATGCAGGCCAGGATGCGGTCGAAGGCCGACAGCCGGTCGGACGCGATCAGGATGCGGCGTTCGCCGGTGCCGTCATCGGGCAGGTCGTAGCAGTCGCGCACCTTGCCGCGGTAATAATTGGGCAGTTCGGGGATCACGGCTTCGGGCAGGGTGCGCATGGGGCCTCCGCGGCGCTGCTGGCTGGCGCGGCTATCGGGGTTTGGTGTCGTGCTGTCAAGCCGGGGGCGGCGGGGGGGGGGGCCCCCCCCCGGGGGGCGGCCCGCCCCCCCCCCCGCGGCC
>NZ_JBKBQM010000016.1:0-12260 GCF_046292685.1 Gemmobacter sp. | reverse complement strand
GGGGGGGGGGGGGGGGGGGGGGGGTGGGGGGGGGGGGGGGGGGGGGGGGGGGGCGCGGGGGGGGGGGGGGCCCGCGCGCCCCCCCGCGGCCCCCCCCCCCCCCCCGCCCGGGGGGCTGTCTGCCCCCCGTCGGTCCGGCGCCGCCGGACCGCCCCCCGAGGATATTTGACCAAGGTGAAGGGCAGGGTCAGAAGGGGATCGGCCTGCCGTCGTGGTTGCGAAGCAGCCCGTATCGGCAAGGTCGAGCGCGTCGAAGCGCGCCAGCAGGCTCCGGGTCGAAGTGGCCGCGTCGAGCTCGGCGCCCGCGCCGCCCATGTCGGTGCGGACCCAGCCGGGGTGATAGAATGCCCACCGCGATGCCATGCGGGGCGAGGTCGGCGGCAAGGTTGCGGCCGAGGTTCAGGGCCGCCGCCCTGGAGGCGCGGTAGATGTAGCTGCCGCCCGGTGCCCTGGCATCCGACCCCATCGCCGAAGCGATGATGGCGATGTGCGGGCGTTCGGCGCGCGCAAGGGCCGGCAGCAGCGCTTGCACCGTCAGGAACACCCCGGTGACGTTCACCGCAAAGGCGGCCGCCCAGTCTTCGGCCGGGAAACCCCGGTCGGGGGTGCCGCCGCGGCCAGGGTAGATGCCGGCGTTGCACACCAGCAGGTCGAGCGGGCTGGTCCAGGCCTGGCCGAGGTTCTGCAGCGCTGCCGAGTCGGTGACATCGGCGCGGTGCCAGGTGGCCGGGCCCGGCCCGGGCGCCGTGCGACAGGTGCCATGCGCCGCATCGCCGCGTGCGGCCAGCGCCTGCACCAGCGCCAGCCCGATGCCGCGGGTGGCGCCGGTGACCAGCGCGGTCTGTGCGGGGAGTGTGGACGGGCTGCGCATGGTGGTGCTCCTGATCGGATTGGGCCGGCACCGGGGCAGGTCGTGCGGCGGGTGCAGGCGTGCGGGGCGTTGACCCGGCCCGTCGCCCGAAACCACGTCGAAGCAGAAGCAATTTCCGGCGCCCGGGCGTGGCGGCAGATTGCGCGCGTCAAGGCTCTGGGTGCCAGGGCGGTTCGGCGGGCCCGGCCGATGGCGGCAGGCTGTCTTGCGCGCGTGGTCTTTCGCGGCGGCGGCCGCCTGGTGATGCGCGCGCAGGCAAGGGCCGAAGCCGGGCGCCGACGCTGCGCAAGGATGCGGGGGACATTCGCAGCCAGCGCGGTCGTGCGGCACGTGTCAAGCATGCCGAGGGACGGCCCGACTGGGTTTCGCTGGCGTCATCTGGCCGGTTCGACCCTGAGCCGAAGCTTGTCGTCGCCGGCGATGAACGGCGGACACCGCGGCCGGGCCGGAACGGAAAGGATGTCGTCGGCGCGGGCTGGCATGGCAGCGCCCGGGGCGGGGCACCGCCCGAGCGCCTATCGGCGCCGTGCCCCCGGGCAGGACCGGCGCAGGCCGGCGACCCATCGCACATGGCGCCGAGCTTCGTGATCGACCGGCGGGATCCCGGCCTTTCCGTTGGCCTGCAAGGCGGTCAGCCCTCCGTGCCCCTGCGCGCGGTGTGTCGGGCAGGGTGTGAGGAGGCCTGTCGGCACCGGACGGCGCGAGGTGCGCGGCTTGCAGCCTTCGCGTGCCGCGATGCCGCGTTCCGGCTGTGCATCACCCAGAGCCAAAGGCCGCAAGCAGGGGCGCACGCCCCGGTCGGGTCAGTTTGCCTTGCGCGCGGGCAGGAAGGGCAGCGGGGCCACCGGCACGCCGTCTTCGATCAGCCTGCGCGCGTCTTCCAGCTTCGCCTCGCCGTGGATGGCGCGTTCGGGTGCGCGGCCTTCGTGCATGGCGCGGGCCTCGGCGGCAAAGGACAGGCCGACGTAATCCGACTCGGCCTCGATCCTGGCGCGCAGTTCGGCCAGCGCGGCCTCGCGCGGGTCGCGCGGGGCGGTCAGGCTGCGGTCGGGGCGCGCGACGACCGATGGCGCCATCAGCGCCTTGGCCACCTTGGACGAGCCGCATTCGGGGCAGGCGACATGGCCCGCCGCCGCCAGCCGGTCATAGGCGGCGGCGCTGGCGAACCAGCTGTCGAAGGCATGGCCCTGGTCGCAGGTCAGGTTGTAGCGGATCATCGTGGCCTGTCTTTCGCAATCCCGCTCTTAAGGTTACGCCGACCGGCGCCGGTTTCAAGGGGGGGGGAGCATGGGGGCGGGTTGACTGGCCGCGCGGTCTGTCTAGCTTCAAAGGGCAAAGGGGCAGGGCGATGCAGGCACCCATCTTCATCGGGCACGAGATTTACCGCCATTCCAGCTATGGCGGCCGCCACCCCTTGCGGGTGCCGCGCGTGTCGACCGTGATGGACCTGACCCGGGCGTTGGGCTGGCTGCCCGACAGCGCCTTTCGCCGCAGCCCGCGCGCGTTACCGCAGGCGCTGACGGTCTGGCACAGCCCCGCCTATATCGCCGCCTTGCAAGAGGCCGAGGCCCAGGGCCCCGCCCCGCATCTGCGCGGCTTCGGGCTGGGCACGCCGTCGAACCCGGTCTTCCCCGAGGTCTGGCGCCGGCCCGCCACCTCGGCCGGCGGCGTGCTGCTGGCCGCGGATCTGCTGCGCGATGGCGGGGTGGTCTATGCGCCGGCGGGCGGCACGCATCATGGCCTGCCCGACCGCGCCAACGGCTTTTGCTACCTGAACGATCCGGTGCTGGCGATGCTGGCGCTGCGCCGGCATGGCGCGCGGCGCATCGCCTATGTCGATATCGACGCCCACCATTGCGACGGGGTGGACCTTGCCTTCCGCGACGACCCCGACACCTTGCTGATCTCGGTGCACGAGGAACGGCGCTGGCCCTTTACCGGCGCGCTGGAGGATGCAGGCGGCGCCGGCACCGTGTTCAACCTGCCGGTGCCGGCCGGCTTCAACGATACCGAGATGCAGGCCGCGCTGCACGAGCTGATCCTGCCGCGGGTGGCGGCGTTTCGGCCCGATGCGGTGGTGCTGCAATGCGGTGCCGACGCGGTCGAGGAAGACCCGCTGTCGCGCCTGACGCTGTCGAACCGGGCGTTGTGGTCGGTGGTGGCGGCCCTGCGCGAGGCGGCGCCGCGGTATCTGGTGCTGGGCGGCGGGGGCTACAACCCCTGGTCGGTCGGGCGGGCCTGGGCCGGGGTCTGGGCGGTGCTGGCCGGGGCCGAGGTGCCCGACCGGCTGCCCGAACCGGCCGAGGCGGTGTTGCGCGCACTGGTCTGGCACGATGCGCCGCGCTCGAAACCCGTGCAGCCGCACTGGTTCACCACCCTGGCCGATGCGCCGCGCCCCGGCCCGCTGCGCCCCGAGCTGCGCGAACGGCTGGCACGGCTGGCGGCACGAGACGGGCCGTGACGCGCTGTTTCTTGGCCTTGCCGGTGCCTGACGAGGTGCGCAGCCGTCTGGCCGTGGCGCAGTTCCTGCTGCCCTTGCCGCGCCGGGTCGATCCGGCCGGGTTTCACATCACGCTGGTCTTTCTGGGCGATCTGCCCGGCCCCGTGCTGGAGGAGGTGCACCTGGCGCTGTCGGCGCTGCGTCTGCCGGGGTTCGACCTGGTGTTGCAGGGGTTCGGCCTGTTCGGCGGCGACCGTCCGCGCAGCCTGCATGCCGTGGTGCAGGGCGGCGAGGGGCTGGCCCGCCTGCATTCCCGGCTGCTGCGCGCCTGCGTCCTGGCCGGGGCGCAGCCCGAGGAGCGCCGCTTTACCCCGCATGTCACGCTGGGCCGCTTTGCCCCAGGGCTGGCCGATGCGCTGCGGCTGGAACGCGCCGTGGCCGAAGGGGCAGGGTTCCGCGCCGGGCCCTGGTGGGCCGACCGCTTTGCGCTGATGCGGTCCGACCTGCACCGCGACGGCGCGGTTTACACCGAGCTGGCGGCCTACCCCCTGACGCCGCCCGGGCCGCAGCCTATATAGCGGGCATCAGGAGGCACGCATGACCGGCGAAACCGACCCCAACCGCGTGGTGCTGGCCATCACCGGCCCAGACCGCGAAACCTTTCTGCAAGGCCTGGTGACGAACGACATCAGGAAACTCGCGCAAGGCCCCGTTTACGCAGCGATATTGACGCCACAAGGCAAGTATCTGGCCGATTTCCTGCTGCTGCCCGGCCCCGAAGGCACGATCTGGCTGGATGTGGCCGCCGGGCTGGCGGACGACCTGATGCGGCGGCTGTCGATGTACCGGCTGCGCGCCAGGGTCGAAATCGCCCGCACCGATCTGGCGGTGACCCGCGGTCTGGGCGACCCGCCCCCGGGTGCCGTTGCCGACCCGCGCCACCCGGCGCTGGGGTGGCGCGCCTATGGTGCGCCCGGCGGGCCGCCGGTAGTCGACTGGGACGCGATCCGCGTCGCCCATGCCATTCCGGAGTCGCTGGTCGAGCTGGTCCCGAACGACACCTATATCCTCGAAGCCGGGTTCGAGCGGCTGAACGGCGTGGATTTCCGCAAGGGCTGCTACGTCGGGCAAGAGGTGACCGCCCGGATGAAGCACAAGACCGAACTGCGCAAGGGCTTTGCCACCGTGTTGCTGGCCGGCGAGGCTGCGCCCGGCGCGCCCGTCACCGCCGAAGGGCGCGAGGTCGGCCGGCTGTTCACCCGTTCGGGCGACCGGGCGATTGCCTGGTTGCGGCTTGACCGGGCCAAGCCCGAGATGCGCGCCGGCCACGCCCTGGTGCGGCTGATCGACTAGGCTTCGTCCAGCAGCAGCCGCACCGCCCCGTCCAGCGCCGTGCCCACGGGCGCCCGCTCGGGCCAGCGGCCGGCCAGATGCGCGGCCCAGAGCGGGCCGAGGCCGCCCGTCCATGTCACCGGCAAGGCGCGTTCGGCCTGCAAGAGGTCGATGAAGGGGGCAAGGCAACCCGCCTCCTCGGCCAGGATTTCGGCGGCGGCCGGATCGGCGGCGGCAAACAGCGCCGGCGCCAAGGCGGCCAGGTCGGCCGGGCGGGCGGACAGGCCAAGGCCGATGATCCCTTCGGCGCCCCCCAGCCGCGCCAGCGTGTCCGACAGCAAGGGTGTCGGCGGCCGCAGCCCGGTGGCCGCGCGCAAGGCGTGCTGCAACAGCCGCCGACCCAGCGCCGCGCCGCCGCCTTCGTCACCCAGCGCAGGGCCCCAGCCCCCCACCTGCCGGAACCGCCCGCCGCGCCAGGCGGCAAACACCGATCCGGTGCCCATTGCGGCCACGATGCCATCCTGCCCCCCCAGCGCACCCACCGCACTGGTCAGCGCATCGCTGACGATGCGCGTGCGCCCGAACGGCAGGGCGGCCGCCAGGCGCCCCGCGGCCTCGGGGGCGTTCGCACCGGCGACGCCCAGCAAGGCGACGATGCGCCCGGGCGCCGGCCCGCCTGCGCGAGCCAGCGCAGCCTCTGCCGCCGCCATCAGGTTGGCGCGGGCGCCTTCGGGATCGGTGGCGATGTTGGCAGGGCCGCCCGATGCTTCGGCCAGCGTGGCCCCGGTGGCATCCACCAGACGCACCCGGCAGCCGGTGCCGCCGCCATCCGCCGCCAGAAACATCGCCGCCCCCCCCCTGTCTTGCCCGCCTGTCTTGTGCGGCAAGGCTAGCGGCTGGCGCCCGGCCGGGCAACCCGGTCAGTCCTCGTCCTCGGGCAAGGGGCGGGCGCGCAGGCTGCGCAGGCGCACCGCCAGCGCCGCCGTCACATGGGCGCGCATCGCCGCTTCGGCCGCCGCCGCATCGCCGGCGGCCAGTGCCGCCAGCACCTGCCGGTGTTCGGCCACCGCATCGGTGGCGCGGGCGGCGTCGGTCAGGGTGGTGGGGCCCAGGATCAGCAGCGTCTTGTGCAAGGCCCCCATCGTCTTGACCAGAAACCGGTTGCGCGCGGCATCCAGCAACGCGCGGTGAAACTGCCGGTTCAGATCCTGCGCCGGCTGGCCAGGGGGGGCCGCGGCCAGCGCATCGTTCAAGGCGCCAAGCTCGGCCAGTTCCACCGCCGTCACCGCCCGCGCGGCCAGCCGGGCGGCGGTGCCCTCCAGCACGCTGCGCATCTCGTAAAGCTCGATCACCTCGGGCGGGTCCATCCGCCGCAGGGTGGCGCCTTGCCGCGGCAGATGCGTGACCAGCCCGTCGGCCTCCAGCTGGCGGATGGCCTCGCGCACGGGGGTGCGGCTGGCCCCCAGCCGCGCGGCCAGATCGGTTTCGCGCAAGCGAGCGCCAGGCAGCAGCGCCCCGGTGCGGATTTCGTCCAGCAGGCGGCGATACAGGCTCTGGCCTTGAGGCAGGTCGGTGTCGTCGGACATGCGGAACCCGGGTTGCGGTAAAGTGTATCCAGATGTATACGCAAGGATACGAAGCAGGGCAAGGACCATCGCCATGACATCATTGCTGGGCCGGCGCGGGGTGACGCTGGCGCTGGCCGCAGGCGGGGCAGGGTTGTTTTCGCTGGGGGGCGTGCCGCTGCCGTTCCTGTTCGGGCCGATGGCGGTCTGCCTTGTGGCCGCGCCGGCGGGGGTGCGGTTGCAGGGCATGGGGGAATTCGGCGTGGCGATGCGCACCATCCTGGGCGTTGCGGTCGGCGCCGCGATCACGCCCGAGGTGCTGGCCCGCGCGCCGCAGATGGTCGGCAGCCTGGCCTTGGTGCCGGCCTATGTGGTGGCGATCGGGCTGGTCGGGGTGCCGTTCTTTCGCCGGCTGGGGTTCGACGGGCCGACCTCGTGGTATGCGGCCATGCCGGGCGGCCTGGCCGACATGCTGGTGTTCGGCGAACAGGCGGGCGCCGACATGCGGGCGCTCTCGCTGATCCATGCCACGCGGGTCGCCGTCATCGTGACGTTGGCACCGCTGATCCTGACCGGGTTCTACGGCGCCGACATCACCGGCGCCGTCGGTGCCCCGGCGGCAGACCTGCCGGTGCAGGAACTGGCACTGATGGCGGTGGCGGGCCTGGCTGGCTGGAAGATCGCCGAGCGGATCGGGCTGTTCGGCGCCTCGATCCTCGGCCCGATGATCCTGACCGCAGCGCTGTCGCTGGGCGACCTGATCCATAGCCGCCCGCCGGCCGAGGCCATTCTGGCGGCGCAACTGTTCATCGGCCTGTCGGTCGGGGTGCAATATGTCGGCGTCACCTTGCGCGAATTGCGCGGCTTCGTGCTGGCGGGGCTGGCCTTCGTGGCGGTGCTGGCGGCGCTGGCGGCGGTGTTCACCGAACTGGTGGTGCTGACCGGGCTTGCCTTGCCGGTCGAGGGGTTTCTGGCCTTTGCCCCCGGCGGCCAGGCGGAAATGACCGTGCTGGCGCTGGTGGCGGGCGCCGATCTGGGGTTTGTCATCATCCACCACCTGACGCGCATGGTGGTGGTGATCCTGGGCGCGCCGGTGGCGGCGCGCTGGTTCGGCGCCGGGCCCCCGGCCGGATAGAACGCGGCGCGCGGATCAGACCGCCTGCACCGCCTGCGCCAGCAAAGCGCGCACATGGCCTGCAACCGCCTGCAATTCGGCATTGTCGATGGCCTGCATCGAGGCGACCGGGTCGATGGCGCTGACCTCGACGCCGCCGGCGACCTCGCGCAGGACGACGTTGCACGGCAGCATGGCGCCGACGCGCGGTTCCACCCCGATGGCGCGGAACGCCAGGGCAGGGTTGCAGGCGCCCAAGATGCGGTAGCCGGGCATTTCGGCCTCCAGCT
This sequence comes from Gemmobacter sp., assembly GCF_046292685.1. Classification (GTDB taxonomy): domain Bacteria; phylum Pseudomonadota; class Alphaproteobacteria; order Rhodobacterales; family Rhodobacteraceae; genus Wagnerdoeblera. The sequence goes on along the minus strand of NZ_JBKBQM010000016.1, from coordinate 4,648 downwards.
TCTTCTTCATCGTGGCCTGCACGTCGATTCCGGCCAGCACGCCGAAGCCGTGGCTGGCCAGAGCCGCGCGGGTGCGGCTGTCAACCTCGGCCAGGGTGGCGCCGGGGATCAGACGGTCGATGGTGTAGGGCATGGGGTCCGCCTTCTCCGGGTTCTGCCCGAGATGGGGGCGGCCCGCGCCGATTGCCAGCCCGGATGCGCCCTGCCGGCCGAACCGGCAGGGCTCGCGGGTCAGCCCGCCGACACCACGCTGTTGCAGCGCTGGCAAAGGCCCGGGTGGCTGTGGGTGCCGACATCGGGGTGGATTTGCCAGCAGCGTTCGCATTTCTGCCCTTCTGCCGGTTCGAACACCACGCCCACGCCGGGCACCTCGGGCAGGGTGAAGGCACCTGCCGGGGCCGCGCCCCAGATCAGCGCGACGGCCGAGGTGATGGTGACCTGCGCCATGTCCACCCGGTGCAGCGCCGCCTGCAATTCGGGCGTGGCGACATGCACCACCGGCGCCGCCTCCAGCGACGAGCCGATGACCTTGGCGGTGCGCTGCACCTCCAGCGCGGCGGTCACCACGCGGCGCACCTGGCGCACCTGCGCCCATTTCGCGCCCAGGGCATCGTCGCGCCATTCGGCCGGCGTTGCCGGGAAGTCCAGCAGATGCACCGAGGAGCCTTCGCCCGGGAAGCGTTCCAGCCAGACCTCCTCCATCGTGAACACGAGGATCGGCGCCAGCCAGGTGGTCAGCCGGTGGAACAGCACATCCAGCACCGTGCGCGCCGACCGCCGGATCGGCGAGGACGGCGCATCGCAATAGAGCGTGTCCTTGATGACGTCGAAGTAGAAGGCCGACAGGTCGCTGGTGGCAAAGGTGAACAGCTTCTGGAACACGCCCTGGAAGTCGTAGGCGGCATAGCCGGCCCGCACCTCGGCATCCAGTTCGGCCAGCCGGTGCAGCACCCAGCGTTCCAGTTCCGGCATGTCGGCGGGGTCCATCCGCTCGGCCTCGGAAAACCCGTCCAGCGCGCCCAGCAGGAAGCGCATGGTGTTGCGCAGCCGGCGGTAGCTGTCGGCCACGCCTTTCAGGATTTCCTTGCCGATGCGCAGGTCCACCGTGTAGTCCGACTGCGCCACCCACAGCCGCAGGATATCGGCGCCGTATTCGTCGATCACCTGCTGCGGCGCCACGGTATTGCCCAGCGACTTGGACATCTTCATGCCCTTTTCGTCGAGCGTGAAGCCGTGGGTCAGCACCCCGCGATAGGGCGCGCGGCCCTTGGTGCCGCAAGCCTGCAACATGCTGGAGTGGAACCAGCCGCGGTGCTGGTCGGTGCCTTCGAGATACAAATCGGCGATGCCGTCGGCGGTGCCGTCGGGCCGGTCGCGCAGCACGAAGGCATGGGTGGACCCGGAATCGAACCACACGTCGAGGATGTCGAAGACCTGGTCGTAATCGTCGGGGTTCACGAGGCCCGACAGGAAGCGGTCCTTGGCGCCCGGCACATACCAGCAGTCGGCGCCTTCGGATTCGAAAGCGGCGACGATGCGGGCGTTGACCTCGGCGTTGCGCAGCAGGAAGTCGGGGTCGGTCGGCTTCGCGCCTTTCTTCGTGAAGCAGGTCAGCGGCACGCCCCAGGCGCGCTGGCGGCTCAGCACCCAGTCGGGGCGCGCCTCGATCATGCTGTAAAGCCGGTTGCGGCCGGTGCCCGGCGTCCATTCCACCAGATCGGTGATGGATTTCAGCGCCCGGGTGCGGATCGTTTCGCCGTATTGCCCCATGCCGTCGTGCAAGGGCTTGTCGATGGCGACGAACCATTGCGGCGTGTTGCGATAGATCAGCGGCGCCTTGGACCGCCACGAATGCGGGTAGGAGTGTTTGAGCTTGCCCTTGGCGAACAGCGCACCCGCCGCATGCAGCGCCTTGATGACGCTGACGTTGGCCGGGCCTTCCTTGCCTTCCGCCGTCAGGATGGCCTGGCCGCCGAACAGCGGCAGGTCGGGGCGGTAGCTGCCATCCTCCAGCACGTTGTAGGTCATCGGCAGGCCGAACTTCACGCCCATCTGATAGTCGTCGTCGCCGTGACTGGGCGCGGTGTGGACGAACCCGGTGCCCGCTTCGTCGGTCACATGGTCGCCCGGCAGCATGGGCACGTCGAAATCCCATTCGCCGTTCGCGCCGTCCATCCCGCGGAAGGGATGGGCGAGGGTGAGGCCGCGCAGATCGTCCGCCCCCACGTCGCGCAGGCGGCGCACCATGCTGTCGTCCAGCTTCGCGGCCCGGAACACCTCGGCCGCCAGCTTGTCGGCCACGACATAGGTCGCGCCGATGGTGACGTTGCTGTCGGCGGGCCGGCCCGTGATCTCATAGAGCCCGTAGGAGATGGCCGGGTTGAAGGCGACGGCGCGGTTTTGCGGGATGGTCCAGGGGGTGGTGGTCCAGATCAGCACCCGGGTGCCGGTCAGGCCGCCCGAAACCACCTTGAACGGCACCCAGATCGTGTGGCTGGTGTGGTCGTGATATTCCACCTCGGCCTCGGCCAGGGCGGTCTTTTCCACCGGCGACCACATCACGGGCTTGGAGCCCTGATACAGGCTGCCGTTCATCAGAAAGGTCATGAACTCGGCCGCGATCACCGCTTCGGCGTGGTAGTCCATCGTGCGGTAGGGGTCGGCCCAGTTGCCGGTCACGCCCAGGCGCTTGAACTCCTCGCGCTGCACGTCGATCCAGCCGGCGGCAAAGGTGCGGCATTCCTGGCGGAAGGCGACGACATCGACCTCGTCCTTGTTCAGGCCCTTGGCGCGGTATTGTTCCTCGATCTTCCATTCGATCGGCAGGCCGTGGCAATCCCAGCCGGGAACATAGCGCGCGTCGCGGCCCATCATCTGCTGGCTGCGCACCACCATGTCCTTCAGCACCTTGTTCAGCGCATGGCCGATGTGCAGGTGCCCGTTGGCATAAGGCGGGCCGTCATGCAGCGTAAAGGGCGCGCGCGGGCGGCCCGCGGCGGCGGCGGCTGCCGCCTTTTCGCGCAGGCGGTCGTAGATGCCCATCGCCTCCCAGCGCTGCAACCAGCCGGGTTCGCGCTGCGGCAGGCCCGCGCGCATCGGAAAGGCGGTTTCGGGCAGGAAGACGGTGGAACGGTAGTCGGGGGTATCGGCGCACATCGGCGGAAGATCCTGGAAAGAGGGCAGGGAACGGGCAAAGGCAGGCAAACCCGGCGCGCGTGGGTCAGCGCGCCGGGCCGCTAATTCGCCGGATGATCGCGTGTGCGGTCCTCATGCCGGCGTTTCTAGCGCGCGGCGCGGGCGCGGTCCAGTGGGCCGGGGTTGCTTTCGCGGCCGCGCGCGCCCAAGTCTGGGTCAGCCATGCCGGAGTGCGCCGAAGTGACTGACCCCGCCCGCCCCTTCATCGTCGAGCTCGACCGCCCCGCCCCCGACCCGGCCGCCGCCCCCCCGGTGCCCGAACCCGAGGCCGCGCCGACCCCGGCGATGCTGCGCGCGATGGCGCCCGGGCGGCGCGGGCGTGCCGGCGCCGTGCTGGCCTGGGCGGCGGGGGCCTTCCTGTCGCTGGCGATGGGGATTGCGGCCTACGACTTCGTGGCCGGTCTGATCGCGCGCTGGCCGCTGCTGGGGTGGCTGGCCCTGGCGCTGGCGGGGGTGGCGCTGGTGGCGCTGGTCTGGCTTGCAGCGCGCGAATGGGCGGCGCTGATGCGGCTGGGGCGGGTCGACGGCATCCGCACCCGCGCGCAAGAGGCCCGCAGCCCCGACGCGGCGCGCCGCGTGCTGGCCGAGCTCGACCGGCTTTATGCCGGGCGCCCGGAAATGGAGCAGCCGCGCGCCTTGCTGGCTGCCAAGGCGCCCGACCTGCTGGATGCCGATGCGCTGATCCGCCTGGCCGAGCGCGAATTGCTGGCCGCGCCCGATCAGGCCGCCCGGCGCGAGATCGAGGCTGCCGCCCGCCGCGTCGCCACGGCGACCGCCCTGGTGCCGCTGGCGCTGGTGGATGTGGCGGTGGCGCTGGCCGCGAACCTTGCGATGATCCGCCGCGTGGCCGAAATCTATGGGGGCCGCGCGGGCACTTTCGGCAGCTGGCGCCTGTTGCGCCGGGTGTTCGGCCATCTGGTCGCCACCGGCGCGGTGGCGGTGGGCGACGACCTGATATCCTCGGTCGCAGGGGGCGGCGTCGTATCCAGGCTGTCGCGCCGCTTCGGCGAAGGTGTGGTGAACGCCGCGCTGACCGCCCGGGTCGGCATCGCCGCGGTCGAGGTCTGCCGCCCGCTGCCGTTCGATGCGCTGGAACGCCCCGGCACTACGACGCTGGTCGGTCGGGCGCTGGCAGGGTTTTTCGGCTCCGGGCGCGAGCACTGAGCCACGGCTGGCGCAGGCAGGGGGCGCTGCCCCCTCGGACCTCCGGTCCTCACCCCCGGGATATTTGGGTCAAGGTGAAGTGGATGGGCCTTTCACCTTGAGCAAATATCCTCAGGGGTTCCGGGGGCAGAATGCCCCCGGGTGCCAGGTGGCTAGTGTTCCGCACCTGACATAGGATTCCGGACGGCGTCCCGCTGTAGTATGGTCGGCGGATGAGACGCTCCGACATTTGCCTTTACCTTGGCCCCGCCGACCGCGCTGAGCTTCAAGTTCTGCTGAGCAACCGCAA
>NZ_JBKBQM010000015.1:0-59673 GCF_046292685.1 Gemmobacter sp. | reverse complement strand
GTATAGCTGGACCAGTTCGTCGTGCGGTAGCGGGCGGGTATCGGCTTGCTCATCCGGTCTGTCTAACCGCATGGATTCACGATGTGAATCCCGCACGGTCAGAGTTGTGCAACAACGCCCCTCCGGGGCCCGGTCCCGCACCCGAGGCACCTTCACCGGCACCGCGCCGATCCCGGTCTGAACCTCGCGTTCGGGCAGATGACCGTGACGCACCAGACGCCTGCGGCCCGCAGCATCCGTCTGGTCGGCATGGGCGGTGAGAAACGCATTCAATTCGGCTTCAACCGCCTGCGCGATCAGTTCCCGCGCACCTTGGCGCAGCAAATCCGTCAGCGGGTCGAGTGAAAATCCTTCTGGTGCGCGAAACGCGACAACCGTATCCTTCGTCATGTGGCATATCCTTTTCTCTGCGAGAACTGCGGCGCGTCAACAACGCCTTGATATGCCACCCAATCCCCCCGTCACCAACTTTCAGCTATAGCTCCCCCGGCGCCCGGGGATGGCCCTACCAGGCGTCGGGGCCCTTGTCGGCGTAGTTGCGCACCAGAAAGTCGATGAAGGCGCGCACCTTGGGCTGCGTGAACCGGCCCGGCGGGTAAACCGCATAGATGCCCATCGTTTCCGCCGGCAGGCCCGGGATGGCTTCCTCGACCAGGCCCTGTTTCATGGCATCGGCGTAAAGGAAGCTGGGCAGATAGGCGATTCCAAGGCCCGAGATCGCCGCGTGCAGCAGCGATTGCCCGTCGTTCACCGTCAGCCAGCCGTTCGACCGCACCTGCCGCTTTTCGCCCGATGGCGCGGTGATCTTCCAGACGTTGCCGTTGGCCTGGCTGGAATAGTGCAGCAGCTTGTGGTCGTTCAGATCGTCGATCTTTAGCGGGCGGCCGTATTTCTGGAAATACCCGGGCGCGCCGATCATGCGCTTGGAGGTGTCGCACAGTTTGCGCGCGCGCAGGGTGCTGTCCTCGAGGTCGCCGACCCGGATCGCCATGTCGAAGCCTTCGGAAATGAGTTCGACATAGCGGTTGTTCAGCACCATGTTGACGGTGATGTCGGGGTATTCCTGCAGGAAGTCGCCCAGGATCGGCGACAGGTGATTGACCCCGAAATCGGTCGCCACGCTGATGCGCAACAGGCCCGAAGGCGCCGACTGCATGCTGGTCACCAGCGCATCCGCTTCGCCGGCGTCGTTCAGCACCCGTCGGGCGCGGTCGTAATAGGCAAGGCCGATTTCCGTCGGGCTGACGCGGCGCGTGGTTCGGTTAAGCAGCCGCGCCCCCAGCCGGGCCTCCAGCGCCGAGACGTGCTTGGAAACGGCAGACTTGGAAATCCCCATCTTCTTTGCGGCATCGGTGAATCCGCCCTGATCCACGACGGTGGCAAAGGCTTCCATTTCGGTCAGTCGGTCCATTGTGTTCCCCATGCGGATAGTGCGGGCGATGGTCCGGGTTTGCCTGCCAAATGGGGCCGGATTGCGGAAAGGGTGGGTCAAGTCCGGGGTATTGCGGCGGATCGTTGAAGGCGTGGAAACCGGAGTGACCTCGGTTGCGGCACCTTGTGTTTCGCCGGCGCGGGCCGGATAACGGCGCGGCAGGCCAGGCCGCGAAAGGTGCACGACATGCCGGAGATTTCGGAACTGCTGATCCTTGCCGCGGTGCTGCTGGTATCGGGCGCGGCCACGGGCATTCTGGCCGGGCTGTTCGGCGTGGGGGGCGGCGCGCTGATGGTGCCGGTGCTGTTTGAGACCTTCGGGTTTCTGGGCTATGCCGATACGGTGCGCATGCCGCTGGCGGTCGGCACCTCGCTGGCGATCATCATTCCGACCTCGATCCGCAGTTACCGCGCGCACAAGGCGCGGGGGGCGGTGGACGGCGCCTTGCTGCGGGCCTGGGCGGTGCCGATCGTGGCAGGCGTGCTGGCGGGGGCGGCGATCGCGCGCTTTGCCTCGCCCTTGCTGATGCAGGGCGTATTCGTGGCGGTGGCCGGGGTCAATGCCATCAAGCTTCTGTCGGGGGCGAAATGGCGGGTGGCGCCGGATCTGCCCAAGGGGCCCGTGCTGGCGGGCTTTGGCGGGCTGATCGGCCTGCTGTCGTCGCTGATGGGAATCGGCGGCGGGCAGATCGCCAACATCATCATGACGCTGCACGGCCGGCCCATTCACCAGGCGGTGGCCACATCGGCCGGTATTGGCGTGCTGATCGCGGTGCCGGGCGCGCTGGGGTATATCGGCGCCGGCTGGGGCCGGGCCGACCTGCCGCCCATGACGCTGGGCTTCGTATCGCTGCTGGGGCTGGTCCTGTTTGCGCCGACCACGGTGATGACGGCGGGCCTGGGCGTGCGGCTGGCGCATGGCATGTCCAAGCGGCGGTTGGAAATGGCGTTCGGCGCCTTTCTGGCAGTGGTCTGCCTGCGGTTTGTCTGGGCAATCGTCGCCTGACCCGTTGTGCCGCGCGGCAAGGCGCCTATAGTCCGGCGCGAAAGCCTTGGGGGCCTGCGATGAAACCTGTGGAAATCTACACGACACCCAGCTGCGGCTATTGCCACGCGGCCAAGCGGCTGCTGACGCAAAAGGGCGTGGCCTTTGCCGAAACCGATGTCAGCCGCGATCCGGCCTTGCGCGCCGCGATGGTGCAGCGGGCCGGCGGGCGGCGCACGGTGCCGCAAATCTTCATCGGCGGCGCGCATGTCGGCGGATGCGACGACCTGTATGCCCTGGACAGCGCAGGGCGGCTTGACGCCCTGCTGGCCGACTGATGCGCGCGGGTCTGGTGCAGCTGACGGTCACCGACGACCCGGTGGCCAATCTGGCCGGGACGCTGGCACATGTGCGGGCGGCGGTCGCCGGGGGGGCGGGCTTCGTGCTGACGCCGGAATGCACGAACCTCTTGTCCTCGAACCGGGCGCATCAGCGCGCGGTGATCGTGCCCGAGGATCAGGATGCAACCCTTGCCGCCTTGCGCGACGAGGCGGCGCGTGCCGGCATCTGGCTGCTGGCCGGGTCGCTGGGCGTTGCCACCGGCGATGCGGACGGGCGCTTTGCCAACCGCAGCTTCCTCATCGGCCCCGATGGCGGCATCGCGGCGCGCTACGACAAGATCCACATGTTCGACGTGAACGTGTCGGAAACCGAGGTCTACCGCGAATCCGCGGCCTATCGCCCGGGCAGCCGCGCGGTGCTGGCCGACACGCCCTTCGGCCGCATCGGGATGACGGTGTGCTACGACCTGCGCTTTGCGCACCTGTATCGTCGCCTTGCGCAGGCGGGGGCGCAGATCCTGACGGTGCCGGCCGCCTTCAACCACATCACCGGCGCCGCGCATTGGGAGGTGCTGCTGCGCGCCCGTGCCATCGAATGCGGTGCCTGGGTGCTGGCGCCGGCGCAATGCGGCTTTCATGCCGAAGCGCATGGCAAGGGGCGGCGCACGCACGGGCATTCGCTGGTGGTGGCCCCCTGGGGCGAGGTGGTGTCTGATGCGGGCGACCAGCCGGGCGTCAGCTTTGCCGACATCGACCTGGCGGCCGTGGCCGCCGCGCGCCACCGCGTGCCCGCGCTGGAGCACGACCGCGCCTTCGAGGGGCCCTGATGGCCGAGCGCACCGAAGACCTTGCGGTTGCGCTGTTCGGCGAGCTGTTCATGGCCGACCAGCTGGCGCGGGCGCATCTGTCGCGCGCGCTGCCCAAGGGGATGGAGCTGTCGCATTTCGGGGTGCTGAACCACCTCGCGCGGGCGGGCGACGAACGCACCCCGGCGCAGCTGGCGCGGGCCTTTCACGTCACCCGCGGGGCGATGACCAACACGCTGGCCAAGCTGGAATGGGCCGGCCACATCCACATCCGCCCCGACTGGGACGATGCGCGGCGCAAGTTCGTGGCGATTTCGCCGGCGGGGCGGGCCGCGCGCGATGCAGCACTTCAGGCCATCGTGCCGCTGATCGCCCGGACGGTGACCGACCTGGGCGAAGACCGCGTGCGCGCGGTGCTGCCGGTGTTGCGCGACCTGCGCCTGCGGTTCGAAGACGACACCTAACCCCCCTGCCCTGCCGCCTCGGGGGCCGCGTCCGGCAGGAACGCCCCGTTCAGCGCAACAATCGCCTCGGCCACGCGGCTGGCGGCAGCGGGTGCGGGGGTGGCAGCCGGTATCACCACATACCAGTGCCGCATCACCGGCAGGCCCGGGCCGCGCAAGGCCACCAGCCGCCCGGCCGCCACTTCGTCATGCGCCGCGTGCAACGACAGCATGGCAATGCCCAGGCCGCACAACACCCCTTGCTTGATCGCCTCGTTCGAGTTCAGCTCGATCAGCCGTGGCGACCGCGCTGTTGCCAGCCGGTCGAGAAACCGTTGCAGCAGCATGCGCGAGCCCGACCCCTCCTCGCGCATCAGAAAGGTCTCCTGCACCAGCAGTTCGGGATCGAAGCCTTCGGCCCCCGCCAGCGCGTGCCCGGCCGGCAGCAGGATGCCGTGCGGGTGCGGCCCGACCTGCAAGGCGCGCAGCGGCGGGTCGCGCGGCGGGCGCCCCATGACCGCAAGGTCCATCGTGCCGCGCTCCAGCCCTTCGACGATGGTTTCGCGGTTGCCCACGATCATCGAGACCTCGATTTCAGGGCAGGCCTGCATCAATTGCATCAGCAGGCGCGGGACCGAATATTGCGCCGTGGACACGAAGCCCAACCGCACCTGCCCCACCCGGCCGGCGGCGATGGCCGCAACCTGCCGCCCGGCATGCGACAGGACCGCCTGAATCCGTTCGGCCGCGCGCAACATCTCGTGCCCCGGCAGGGTCAGCTCCATCTTGCCGCCATCGGCGCCGCGCGCCAGCACCGGATGCCCGACCGCGATTTCGAGGTTGCGGATCTGGCTGTGCACCGCCGGTGTGGTCTGGTGCATGGCCGCCGCAGCTGCCGTCAGCGTGCCATGCGCCGCCACCGCCTGCAGGGCGCGCAACTGCTTCAGCGTCACGGCGTCGAGCCTCAGCATTAGATTTTTCCTAATATGTTTTCGCTAACATGATATTTCAATTAATCCCGTTTCGGCGCAAGGTCCGCGCGACTTCTGGCAGACCAAGGAACCATCATGCTGCGAAATCTGGATGCGGTGCCCACCGGCACGGACCCTGCGCTGGCAGACCTGGTCGACCGGATCGCCGGTATCGCCGCCGGGCTGGCGCGCCGCATCGCCCGAGGCGGGCTGGACGAGGATCTGGCCGGCGCCTGCGGCACCAACACCGACGGCGACACCCAGAAGGCGTTGGACGTGATCGCCGACGAGGCGTTCATCGCCGCGCTGCGCGGTGCCGGGGTGCGCTGGTATGCCTCGGAAGAACAGGACAGCGTGATGCCGCTGGATGCCGCCGGGCCCTTCGGCGTGGCCATCGACCCGCTGGACGGGTCGTCGAACATCGACACCAACGTGTCGATCGGCACCATATTCGGCATTCACCCTGCGCGGGACGATGCCGATGCCACCTTCCTGCGCCCGGGGCGCGATCTGCGGGCGGCGGGCTATGCGATCTATGGGCCGCAGTGCTGCCTGATGGTGACCTTCGGGACCGGGGTGCAGAAATACGTGCTGGACCCCGACAGCGGCCGGTTCCACCTGATCGGCACCCTGGCAAGCGTGCCGGCGGATTCCACCGAATACGCCATCAATGCCTCGAACTACCGGCACTGGCCGGCGCCGGTGCGCACCTATGTGGACGACCGGGTTGCCGGCGCCGACGGGCCCGAGGGGCGCAACTTCAACATGCGCTGGATTGCCAGCCTGGTGGCCGAAACGCACCGCATACTCACGCGCGGGGGCATCTTCCTGTATCCGGGCGATGCCCGCAAAGGTTACGAGAACGGCCGCCTGCGGCTGGTCTACGAATGCGCCCCCATCGCGATGCTGATCGAACAGGCCGGCGGGCGGGCGACCGATGGCACCGAGCCGGTCCTGGGCCTGGTGCCGGGGCGGTTGCACGCGCGCACCCCCTTCGTGTTCGGCAGCGCGCACAAGGTGGCGCGGCTGGCCAGCTATTTTGACCCCGAAACCCGGGGCACCGGGACACGGAAGCAAGACCACGGGCTGTTCCAGCCCTGAGACCGACCGGAAAGACCGACCGCCAGAACCGGGCGGGACCGCGCGCGACTTGCGCGCGGTCCACGCCCCCCATTGATCCGAGGACAGGACCATGACCGTCAGGGTAGGCATCAACGGCTTCGGCCGAATCGGGCGCAACGTGCTGCGCGCCATCGTGGAATCCGGGCGCACCGACATCGAGGTCGTGGCGGTGAACGACCTCGGCCCGGTGGAAACCAACGCGCATCTGCTGCGCTTCGACAGCGTGCATGGCCGTTTCCCCGGCACCGTCGCCACCGGCGACGACTGGATCGACGCCGGCCGCGGCAAGATCCGTGTCACGGCCCTGCGCATGCCCGAAGATCTGCCCTGGGCCGATGTCGATGTGGCGCTGGAATGCACCGGCATCTTCAACACCCGCGAAAAGGCCGCGCTGCACCTGAAGAACGGCGCGAAACGCGTGCTGATCTCGGCTCCCGGCGAAGCTGCGGACAAGACCATCGTCTTTGGCGTCAACCACCAGACGCTGACCGCCGCCGATATCGTCGTGTCGAACGCCAGTTGCACCACCAACTGCCTGGCACCCGTGGCGATGGTGCTGGATCAGGCCATCGGCATCGAAAAGGGCATGATGACCACGATCCACAGCTATACCGGCGACCAGCCGACGCTGGACACCTTGCACAAGGATCTTTACCGCGCCCGCGCCGCAGCACTGAGCATGATCCCGACCTCGACGGGCGCGGCCAAGGCGGTGGGGCTGGTGTTGCCGGCGCTGAAGGGGCGGCTCGACGGGTTTGCCATCCGCGTGCCCACGCCCAACGTGTCGGTGGTGGACCTGAAGTTCATCGCCCGCCGCACCACCACCGCCGATGAGATCAACGCCGCCATCCGCGCCGCCGCCGAGGGGCCACTGAAGGGCATCCTCGGCTATACCCTCTGGAAGAACGTGTCGATGGACTTCAACCATGACCCGCATTCCTCGGTCTTTCACATGGACCAGACCCGGGTGATGGATGGCACGCTTTGCTCGGTTCTGGCGTGGTATGACAATGAATGGGGCTTTTCGAACCGCATGGCCGATACGGCCGTGGCGATGGGCCGGTTGATCTGAGCGGCCTGTTGGCGCTCACAGCGTTGCAAGCCGGGGGTTTGGCGGTGTATCCGGGCTGGCGACGCGCCTGCGCCCCCGCCGCCCCGATTTCCGACAGAAGGTATCCCCGATGGCACTCATCACGCTCCGCCAGTTGCTCGACCATGCCGCCGAACACGATTACGGCGTGCCCGCGTTCAACATCAACAACATGGAACAGGGCCTTGCGATCATGGAGGCCGCCAAGGCCTGCGACGCCCCTGTCATCATCCAGGCCAGCCGCGGCGCGCGCAACTATGCCAACGACATCATGCTGGCCAAGATGATCGAGGCGCTGGCGATGATCTACCCGGAAATCCCGATCTGCATGCATCAGGACCACGGCAACAACGAGGCGACCTGCCTGTCGGCCATCAAGCACGGCTTCACCAGCGTGATGATGGACGGCAGCCTGGAGGCCGATGCGAAAACGCCGGCCAGCTATGACTACAACGTCGCCATCACGGCGCGGGTCGCGGAAATGGCCCACTGGGTCGGGGCCAGCGTCGAGGGCGAGCTGGGCGTTCTGGGCAGCCTGGAAACCGGGCAAGGCGAGGCCGAGGACGGCCACGGCGCCGAAGGCACGCTCGATCACAGCCAGCTGCTGACCGACCCCGATCAGGCGGTGGATTTCGTGCAGCGCACCAGGGTCGATGCGCTGGCCATCGCCTGCGGCACAAGCCACGGGGCTTACAAGTTCACCCGCCGCCCCACCGGCGACATCCTGGCGATGGGCGTGATCGAGGAAATCCACCGCCGCCTGCCGAACACGCACCTCGTAATGCACGGGTCGTCGTCGGTGCCGCAGGATCTGCAGGACATCATCAACGAATACGGCGGCGAAATGCCCCAGACCTTCGGCGTGCCGGTCGAGGAAATCGTGCGCGGCATCCGGCATGGTGTGCGCAAGGTGAACATCGACACCGATTGCCGCATGGCGATGACCGGCCAGATCCGCCGCGTGCTGACCACGAACAAGGGCGAATTCGACCCGCGGAAATACCTGAAACCTGCGATGGAAGCCATGCGCGAGGTCTGCAAGCAGCGGCTGGAGGCCTTCGGCACCGCCGGCTGGGCCGGCAAGATCAAGGTCATCGCGATGGACGACATGGCCAAGCGCTACAAGGCAGGTGTGCTGTGAAGCGGAAGTTCGCCGCCGGCAACTGGAAGATGCACGGCACCGGCGCCGATCTGGGCGTCGTGTCGGCCATAGCCCAGGCGGCCGCAGGCCGACGGGTCAACTGCCTGCTGTGCCTGCCCGCCACCCTGATCGCCCGTGCGGCGGGGCTCGGGCTGGCGATCGGCGGGCAGGATTGCCACGCCGAACCGAAAGGCGCCTTCACCGGCGATGTCTCGGCCGCCATGCTGGCCGATGCCGGGGCGCGCTTCGTCATCGTCGGGCATTCCGAACGGCGGCAGTATCACGGGGAAACCGATGCACAGGTCGCCGCCAAGGCGCGTGCCGCCTGGGCCGCAGGGCTGACCGCCATTGTCTGCATCGGCGAAACCGAGGCACAGTATCGCGCGGGCGCAACGCTGGAGGTGCTGGGCGCGCAAATCGCCGGTTCGCTGCCGGCCGGGGCGTCGGCGGGGAACACCATCGTGGCCTACGAACCCGTCTGGGCCATCGGCACCGGCCTGACCCCCGGCACCGACGAAATTGCGGCGACCCACGCATTCCTGCGCGCCCGCCTGCCCGATGCCGGGATCAGCCTGCTTTACGGCGGCTCGGTCTCGCCCGCCAATGCCGCAGCAATCTTCGCGCTGCCCGAGGTCGATGGCGGGCTGGTCGGAGGCGCCTCGCTGCGAGCCGAAACCTTTGTTCCCATTCTCGACGCGCTGGAGGCCACCGCATGACGTTCGACCGATCCATCAAGATCGCGCCTTCGATCCTGTCGGCCGATTTCGCCGACTTCGGGCGCGAAATCCAGGCGGTCGAGGCGCAAGGCGCCGACTGGGTGCATGTGGACGTGATGGACGGGCATTTCGTGCCCAACATCACCTTCGGCCCACCGGCCGTGGCCGCGTTCCGCAAGCATGTGAAGACGGTGATGGACGTGCATGTCATGATCGCGCCGGTCGACCCGTTCATCGACGCCTTTGCCAAGGCGGGGGCCGATATCCTGACCGCGCATGTCGAGGCCGGGCCGCATATCCACCGCACGTTGCAGGCGATCCGCGGTGCCGGGATGAAGGCCGGGGTGGCGCTGAACCCGGGCACCCCGGCCGAGGCGGTGGCCCATGTGCTGGACTCGTGCGATCTGGTCTGCGTGATGACCGTCAATCCCGGTTTCGGCGGGCAGAAGTTCATCGACATGACCGCCAAGGTGCGCCGCCTGCGCGCGCTGATCGGCGACCGCCCGGTGCACGTGGAAATCGATGGCGGGGTGGACCCGACCACCGCGCCGCTGGTGGCCGCTGCGGGGGCGGATGTGCTGGTGGCCGGTTCGGCGGTGTTCCGCGGCGGGTCGGTTGCCGACCCTGCCCCCTATGGCGCCAATATCCGCGCCATCCGGGCGGCCGCCGAAGCGGCGCTGCGCTGATCGTTCGGCCCGCGCTGCCCCTGCCCGTCGCCCGCCAAGGAACCTGCGCATGCCCCCGGCCATCGTCTTCGACCTCGACGGCACGCTGATCGACAGCGCCCCCGACATTCAGGGCATCGCCAACCGGCTGTTGGCCGGCGCGGGCGCGGCACCGCTGGACCTGGACGAGGTGCGCGCCTTCATCGGCAACGGCATGTCGGTCTTTGTCGCCCGCATGCGCGCGGCGCGCGGCATTCCCGACAGCGACCATGCCGGCCTGCTGGCCGGCTTTACCGAAGCCTATGACGAGGCCGTGCACCTGACGCAGCCTTATCCGGGGGTTGCATCGGCCTTGGCGGCCTTGTCCGGGTCTGGGTGCCGTCTGGGCATCTGCACCAACAAGCCGGTGCGACCGGCCCGGGCGGTGCTGCATCACCTGGGCCTTTCGCACCATTTCGCCGCCATCCTGGGCGGCGACAGCCTGCCGCAGCGCAAGCCCGACCCTGCCCCGCTTCTGGCCGGTTTCGAAGCACTGGGCGGCGGCGCGCGGCGCATCTACGTTGGCGACAGCGAGGTCGACGCCGAAACCGCCCAGCGTGCCGGCGTGCCGTTCCTGCTGTTCACCCGCGGCTATCGCAAGGCCCCGGTCGCCGAAATCCCCCACAGCGCCGCCTTCGACGACTTCGCCGAGCTTCCTGCGCTGGTCGCGGCATCGCTGGGCTGAACGCCGGGGCCGCAAGCCTGCACGGGGCGCCGGGCTGGCGCGCCAGCGGCGCAAGGCAGAAAAGCCTTTGGGTATCGCACCAAACCGCTTCGGTATTGGACCGCCGGGCCGACACAATGCCATCTTCTGCGCATCGAAAGACCCGAACCAAAGGCCGGAGCCGTGACCAGGACAGACCGTATCGAAGCCATCCTCATCGACGTGCCCACCGTGCGTGGGCATGTGCTCTCGATGACCACGATGCTGACCCGGTCGGTTGTCCTGGTGCGCATCCGTTTCTCGGACGGGTCCGAGGGCCTGGGCGAGGGCGCCTCCATCGGCGGTTTGTCCTGCGGGCCACAAAGCCTGGAAAGCGTGAAGCTGGCCATCGACGCCTACATCGCCCGTGCGGCCGGGATCGACCTTTACGGCGGCACCATGCTGGAAAGCGGCCTCGGCACCGCCGCCGCGATCCAGCTGTTCGCCACCGTGCCGGAATGGCAGTTCGGAACCGAGCTGTTCGGGCCTTTGCTGCTGAGGACGAGATTCTGGCCACGCCGCTGGAATACAAGGATTCCTCGGTGACCTTGCCGCAGGGGCCGGGCATCGGGGTCAGCCTCGACGATGACAAGGTGAACCTCTACCGCCGCAACCGCCAGATTTCGGTCAAGGCCATTGCGGGCGAGTGACAGCCCCCATCGGGGGAAGGAATGACCCGAAGTGCAGCGCTTTCCGGGACCGAGGGAGAATTGTCCCGCAAGCGGCATCAAGGGGGGAGAGAGCCATGTTCACCGAAGCCGGTCTCGACGAGATCGTCCGCTGCCTCGACGGCATCGTGCAGGACAAGCCGGAAGAAGGCATCTTTCGCGCCCGCCGCGACATGTTCGCCGGCCCCGAGGGCTCTGTTGCCCGAATTGTCTGAAGGGTGTCATGTGGAGACTCCAGCACGATCGGCGCATGAGCAGACCGCCCCGCCTCCAAGACCCGCAACCGACCGGCCTGCAACGAACCGCTCAAGCGCCGCGTGGCGGACCTGTGCGACCGCGTCACCCGCCCGGTGGCCGATTGGCGCACCGCACGCGCCATTCTGGGGCTGGCCCCGGCCCTGGCCAGGGATGCGGCCTGAACAACAGCGGGCGGCCGCGGCATCGCCGCCCCTCCGCCCTCTGCCGATCCGCGGGTTCCCAAGGCAGAATATCCGGGGCAGTCGCCCTAATTCCGCCACATTCTGCTGGCTAATGTTTCCACATCGGGCACAAAGACCCGGCGATCAAGGCAACGAGCAGACAGGCACCGGGGCGCAAGGCAACTTGTGCCCCGGCCCCATTCCACAATCCTTCAGGCCGGCTCGCGCACCACGCGCGGCACCTTGAATTCCACGTTTTCCTGCGCCGTCTCGACCAGTTCGACGGTGGTGTCGAACCGGGCGCGAAAGGCGTCGATCACCTCGTTCACCAGCACCTCGGGCGCGCTGGCCCCGGCCGTGATTCCCACCGACCGGATCCCCGCCAGCGCCCGCCAGTCGATATCGGCCGCGCGCTGCACCAGCTGCGCATAGCCGCACCCCGCCGCCGCCCCGACCTCGACCAACCGGCGCGAGTTCGACGAATTCGGCGCCCCGATCACCAGCAGCGCATCGATCCGCGGCGCAATCGCCTTGACCGCGGCCTGCCGGTTGGTGGTGGCATAGCAGATGTCGTCATGCGCCGGCGCCAGAATGGCCGGGAACCGCGCCTGCAGCGCCGCGGCAATGTCGGCGGTATCATCGACCGACAAGGTGGTCTGGGTGATATAGGCCAGCTTTTCCGGGTCGCGCACCTGCAGCCCGGCCACATCCGCCACGGTTTCCACCAGCAGAACCTCGCCCGGCGGCAACTGCCCCATGGTGCCCACAGTTTCCGGGTGGCCGGCATGGCCGATCATCACCAGCTGCAAGCCGTTCTCGTGGTGGCGCGCGGCCTCGTTGTGCACCTTGGTTACCAGCGGGCAGGTGGCATCCACCGCAATCATGTGGCGCCGCGCCGCCTCGGCCGGCACCGATTTCGGCACGCCATGCGCGGAAAAGATCACCGGGCGGTCGTCGGGGCACTCGTCCAGCTCCTCGACGAAGACGGCGCCCTTGGCGCGCAGGTCGTCGACCACGAACTTGTTGTGCACGATCTCGTGGCGCACGAACACCGGCGCGCCCCATTTGGCCAGCGCCATTTCCACGATCCGGATCGCCCGGTCCACCCCGGCACAGAACCCGCGCGGGGCGGCCAGATACAGGGTCAGCGGCGGCAGATCGGCGGTCATCGGCATCCTCGCAACAGGCTCCTCCGCGAGGTAGCCCGAATCCGCCGGCGCGTCCACCCGGACACTGTCATTTGTGCAAGACAGTCAACCCGTCAACCCCAGAGTGACAGCCGCCAGAACCGCATAGCGCGCCGTCTTGGCCAGCGCGACCAGCGGCAGAAACACCTGCAAGGGCATCCGCAACGCGCCCGCCGCCAGGCACAGGAAATCGCCCCCCGGCGCCCAGGACAGCAGCAGCGACCAGCGGCCCCAGCGCGCGAACCACGCCTCGGCCCGCGCCAGCCGGTCCGGCGGCACCCGGAACAGCCGCCCCATCCGCCCGCCCATCAGCCCGCGCCCCGCAGCCCAGGTCACCACACTGCCCAGCGTGTTGGCCACCGCAGCCACCAGCACCACCGCCAGCGGCATCACCCCCGCCAAGAGGATCCCGACAAAGGGCAGCTCGGAATTCATCGGCACCGGCGTAGCGGCCACGAAGGCCGCCAGCGCCAGTGCCGGCAAGGTCAAGGCAAGGTCCATCCCGCGATGCGCCCCGGCGTCTCCCCCCGCCGGGGCCGCTGCCCGGTCAGGCCTGGTCGCCGACCGGAACCTGGTCGGGCTCGCGTTCGACTCGCGGCCCGAAGTCGCGCGGCTCGCGCGGCGGGCGGCCAATGACCTCGCGCAGCTCGTCCAGCTCGATGAAGTTGTCGGCCTGGCGGCGCAACTCGTCGGCGATCATGGGCGGCTGGCTGCGGATGGTCGACACCACCGAAACCCGAACGCCCTGGCGTTGCAGGCTTTCCACCAGCGGCTTGAAGTCGCCGTCGCCGGAAAACAGCACGATGTGATCTACCTTGGGCGCCAGCTCCATCGCATCGACCGTCAGTTCGATGTCCATGTTGCCCTTGACCTTCCGGCGGCCCTGGCTGTCGGTGTATTCCTTGGCCGGCTTCGTCACCATCGCAAAGCCGTTGTAGTGCAGCCAGTCCACCAGCGGCCGGATGGGCGAGTATTCCTCGTTCTCCAGCAAGGCCGTGTAGTAGAAGGCGCGCACCAGCTTGCCGCGGCGCATGAACTCCTGTCGCAGCAGCTTGTAGTCGATGTCGAAGCCCAGGGCGCGGGCCGCGGCATACAGGTTGGAGCCGTCAATGAACAGCGCCAGCCTGTCATCCTTGTAAAACATCTGTTGTCCCCTCAATGAATTTCTGGTCTGAGTCCCTTCCGCAAGTGAGTGGCGGCATCGAACGGCAGGGTAGAATTCAGTCCATAGATCACAGATATTGAATTCCTGCGCGCCTTCAACCTCGTTCATACGAAAGTGTAGCATCGGCAATCCGTATGGAAAAGACAGCATTGGTCGCACTTGGCGCGAACCTGCCGCACAACGATCAACTTCCGGTTGAAACGCTGGCCGCCGCCATCCGGGCCATGACCGACGAAGGCTTTGACGCCGTGGTGCAATCGCGGTTCTACCGCACGCCCTGCTTTCCCGCCGGCGCGGGGCCCGACTACGTCAACGCTGCGCTGCGCGCGACCTGGGCCGGCGACGCGGCCGCCGCGCTGGCCGCGCTGCACCGCATCGAGGCGCGCTTCGGCCGCAGCCGCGAAAGTCGCTGGGGCGCGCGCACGCTGGACCTCGACCTGATCGCGCTGGGTGATTCGGTGCTGCCCGATGCGCCCACGCAGGCGGCCTGGGTCGCCCTGCCGGCCGCGCGTCAGGCGCAGGAAACGCCGGACCGGCTGATCCTGCCGCACCCGCGCCTGCAGGATCGCGCCTTCGTTCTGGTGCCGCTGGCCGATGTGGCCCCGCACTGGCGCCATCCGGTGACCCGGCGCAGCACCTTGCAGATGCTGGCAGCGCTGCCCGAGGCCCTGCGCGCCGAAGTCACGCCGATCTGACCGATTCCGCGCTTGTCAATCCCTGTCTGCTGCATTACTCAGGCGTCTCCATGCCCCCGACAGACTGGAGTGTCCCATGGCCCGCGTGACGGTCGAAGATTGCGTTGACAAGGTTCCGAACCGGTTCGAACTGGTGATGCTGGCCTCGCACCGCGCCCGTGAAATCGCCGCCGGCGCACCGATCACCGTGGAACGGGAACGCGACAAGAACTCGGTCGTGGCCCTGCGCGAGATCGCCGAGGAAACCCAGACCGCCGATGCCTTGCGCGAACGCATGATCGCCGCCCTGCAGACGCAGATCGAGGTCGACGAACCCGAAGAAGACAAGATGTCGCTGCTGATGGGCGCCGAGATGGACCGCCCGATGGTGGACGACATGTCGGAAGAGCGCATGCTGCGCATGCTGGTCGAAGCGAACCGCGACGACTGACGCGAACCCGGCGGACAGGCGATGATCGATGTCGAAGACCTCATCGCGCTTGTCCGCAATTACAACCCCCGCACCAACGCCGACCTGCTGCGCCGCGCCTACGACTATGGCCGGCGCATGCACGAAGGCCAGTTCCGCCAGTCGGGCGAGCCCTACTTCACCCATCCGGTCGCCGTCGCCGCCATCCTGACCGAGATGCGGCTGGACGATGCGACGATCATCACCGCGCTCTTGCACGACACGATCGAGGATACCAAGTCCACCTATTCCGAAGTCGCCCGCCTGTTCGGCGACGAGGTGGCCGAGCTGGTCGATGGCGTCACCAAGCTGACCAACCTGCAACTGTCCTCCACCCAGTCCAAGCAGGCGGAAAACTTTCGCAAGCTGTTCTTCGCCATGTCGCGCGACCTGCGCGTGATCCTGGTGAAGCTGGCCGACCGGCTGCACAACATGCGCACGATCAAGAGCATGAAGCCGGAAAAGCAGGCCCAGAAGGCCCGCGAGACGATGGAGATCTACGCCCCCCTTGCCGGCCGCATGGGCATGCAGTGGATGCGCGAGGAGCTGGAGGATCTGTCCTTCCGCGTGCTCAACCCCGAGGCGCGCAATTCCATCCTGCGCCGCTTCATCACGCTGCAACGCGAAGCCGGCGATGTGGTGCACAAGATCACCGCCGACATCCGCACCGAGCTTGACCGTGCCGGGATCGAAGCCACGGTCTATGGCCGCGCCAAGAAACCCTATTCGGTCTGGCGCAAGATGCAGGAAAAGGATCTGGCCTTTTCGCGCCTGTCCGACATCTATGGCTTTCGCATCATCACACGCAGCGTGGCCGACTGTTACCGCGCCCTCGGCGTCGTGCACCAGCGCTGGCGCGCCGTGCCGGGGCGGTTCAAGGATTACATCAGCCAGCCCAAGCAGAACGGCTACCGCTCCATCCACACCACCGTATCGGGGCGCGACGGCAAGCGGGTCGAGGTGCAGATCCGCACCCAGGAAATGCACGAGGTGGCCGAGGCCGGCGTGGCCGCGCACTGGGCCTACCGCGACGGGCAGCGCAGCGCGAACCCCTTTGCCGTCGATCCGGCGAAATGGATCGCGCAGCTGACCGAACGTTTCGAGGAAGGCGACCACGACGAGTTTCTGGAACACGTCAAGCTGGAGATGTATCAGGACCAGGTGTTCTGCTTCACCCCCAAGGGCGACGTGGTGCAACTGCCCAAGGGCGCAACCCCGCTGGATTATGCCTATGCCATCCACACGCGCATCGGCAACGCCTGCGTTTCGGCCAAGGTCGATGGCATCCGCGTGCCGCTGTGGACGCGCCTGCGCAACGGGCAATCGGTGGAAATCATCACCGCCGAAGGGCAAAAGCCGCAAGCGAGCTGGATCGACATCGTCACAACGGGCCGCGCCAAGGCCGCCATCCGCAAATCCCTGCGCGAGGAAGACCGCGGCCGTTTCGTCAAGCTGGGCCGCGAACTGGCCCGCGTCAGCTTCGAACGCTTCGGCAAGAAGGCCACCGACAAGGCGCTGCAAACCGCCGCGCGCACCCTGGGCCTGCCCGACGAGGACGAACTTCTGGCCCGCATCGGTTCGGCCGAACTGACCGCGCAGAAGGTGGTCGAAACGCTTTACCCCGAACTGGCCACCGCCCCGGACGAGGTCGATGCCACCCGCCCCGTGGTCGGCCTGGCCGACGACCAGACCTTTCAGCGCGCGCCCTGCTGCCAGCCCCTGCCGGGCGAACGCATCGTCGGCATCACCTATCGCGGCAAGGGGGTGGTCGCCCATGCCATCGACTGCCCGGCGCTGATCGACCTCGAAGACCAGCCCGAACGCTGGATCGACCTGCACTGGCAGTCGGGCCGCCATGCCGCGGTGCATACCGTGACGCTGGAACTGACCATCTCGAACGCGGCCGGGGTGCTCGGGCGCATCTGCACGCTGATCGGCGACCGCAAGGCGAATATCTCGGACCTCCATTTTGTTGACAAGAAACCCGACTATTACCGCATCGTGATCGACGTGGACCTGCGCGATGTGGAACATCTGCACAACCTGATGATGGCGCTGGATGCCGAAAGCGATGTTGCACGGGTGACCCGGCTGCGCGATCAGAAACGCAGGCCCTGACACGGGCGCGACTACTCTGGAGAAGGACAGACCTTGGTCTTCAAGCGGCGCGATGCACGGTCCTGGGCGCGGGTCGCGGTGGAATTCTTCTGGCCCCGCGGCGGCTGGAAACGCGCGGCCAGCTATGTCATGCACCGCCTGCGCCGGCTGCCCGACAGCCCCGAACGCATTGCCCGCGGCATCTTTGCCGGGGTCTTCGTCAGCTTCACCCCGCTGTTCGGCTTTCACTTCCTGTCGGCGGCGGCAATCGCGCTGCTGTACCGCGGCAACATCCTTGCAGCACTACTGGCCACCTTCGTGGGCAACCCGATCACCTTTCCGATCTTTGCCACCATGTCGCTGGAAACCGGCTACTGGCTGCTGGGGTCGGACTATCGCATGCCGCTCAGCCAGGTGATGCCCGCCTTCGGCGAGGCGACCTCGCAACTGTGGAAGAACATCATCGGCCTGCTGACCGGCGGGCCGACGCATTGGGAACAGCTCGCCCGTTTCTTCCACAAGGTCTATCTGCCCTACATGGTGGGCAGCATCCTGCCGGGCACGCTGGTGGGGTTGATCTTTCAGTATGCCAGCCTGCCGCTGATCCGCGCCTATCAGCGCCTGCGGTCGCGCAAGCTGATGGAGCGGGTGGAAAAGCGCCGCGAAGCCCAGTTGCTGGCGCTGGCCGAGGCCGAGGCCGCCGACTTGGAGGCACTGGAAGAAGACGAGGATGCCACGCCCCCCAAGCGGCCCCGGCCGCCGCGCCGGCGCGGGAAACCCGGCGCGGGCGCGGCACCCGAACCCGGCGCAGCGGGCGACAACCGCCCGCCCGCGTCGTAACCCGGAACGGCGCCTTACAGGCTGGGGGTCATTCGCTTGGTGTTCAAACGCAGGGATCATAGATCCTGGACGCGGGTCGCGGCCGATTTCCTTTACCCGCGCAGCGGATGGCGGCGGGCGACCAGCTATGTGCTGCACCGCCTGCGCCGGCTGCCCGACAGCCCGCACAAGATCGCCCGCGGCGTGGCGGCCGGCATGTTCTGCAACTTTCCGCCGCTGTTCGGGGTGCAGATGCTGTCGGCCGCGCTGCTGGCTTTGGTGTTTCGCGGCAACGTGCTGGCCGCGGTGCTGGCCACCTTCGTTTCCAACCCGGTGACGACGCCGCTGATCGCGCTGATGTCGCTGGAACTGGGGCACTGGATGCTTGGCACGCAGGCCGGGCTGAACATGGGCATGGTGGTCGATGCCTTTACCGCCGCCGGCATCGAAATCTGGTCGAATCTGATCGCATTGTTCACCCACGAACCGACAAGGTGGTATCGGCTGCGGGGATTCTTCTTTGCCATCCTGCTGCCCTACACGCTGGGCAGCGTCCTGCCCGGCATCGCCGCTTCGGTCGCCACTTATTACCTGTCGCTGCCGCTGATCGGCGCCTATCACCGCCTGCGCGACCGGCGGCGCATCGAACGCGCCGAACGGCGCCGCGCGGGCCGGATGCTCGACATCGCCCGGGCCGAAGCCGCCGACTGGCAGGACATCGCCGGCGATGCGCCCCCGCCGCCGGCGCCCGATGGCGGCAAGAACGACTGACCGAGGTGTTTCCTTTCGCCGTCCCGCGCACTAGCCTAGACGTGCAGCCGCAGGGAACCATGCCATGACCACCCACCGCCTTCGCCTTGGCGTCAACATCGACCACGTCGCCACCTTGCGCAATGCGCGCGGCGGCGCCTTGCCCGACCCGGTCCGCGCCGCCTTGCTGGCCGAGGCCGCCGGCGCCGACGGCATCACCGCGCACCTGCGCGAGGACCGCCGCCACATCATCGATGCCGATATCGACCGGCTGATGGCCGCGCTGCGCATCCCGCTCAACTTCGAAATGGCCGCCACCGCCGAAATGCAGGCCATAGCCTTGCGCCACCGGCCGCATGCCGTGTGCATCGTGCCCGAACGCCGCGCCGAACGCACCACCGAAGGCGGGCTCGACGTGGCGGGCGACGAAAACCGCCTGGGCGACTTCATCGGCCCCCTGCGCGAGGCGGGTTGCCGCGTGTCGCTGTTCATCGGCCACGATCCGCGCCAGATCGAGGCCGCCGCCCGCATCGGCGCCGCCGTGGTGGAACTGCACACCGGCCACTACTGCGACCTGCACGCCGAAGGCCGCCTGGCCGAACGCGACCAGGAACTGCGGCACCTGATGGTCGGCGCCGCCCATGCCGCCTCGGTCGGGCTCGAGGTGCACATGGGCCACGGGCTCGGCTTCGAAACCGTGCAACCCGTGGCCGCGGCCCCCGAGGTGGTGGAACTCAACATCGGCCATTTCCTGATCGGCGAGGCGGTGTTCATCGGCCTCGGCCCTGCCATCGCCGAGATGCGCCGCCTGATGGACGAGGCGCGGGCGGCGCTGGCATGATCGCCGCCCCCGCACTGCCCGGCGCCCGCATCCTCGGCATCGGCACCGATCTTGCCAACATCGACCGCATCGCCGCCACGCTCGACCGTTTCGGCGACCGCTTCCGCAACCGCGTCTTCACCGCCGAGGAACAGCGCCGCGCCGAACGCCGCCGCGACACCGCCGCCACCTACGCCAAACGCTGGGCCGCGAAAGAGGCCTGCTCCAAGGCGCTCGGCACCGGCTTGCGCATGGGCATCGCCTGGCGCGACATGGCGGTGTCGAACCTGCGCACCGGCCAGCCGGTGATGGCGGTCACCGGCTGGGCCGCCGAACGGCTGGCCGCCATGACCCCGCCCGGCCACCACGCGGTGATCCACGTCTCGCTGACCGACGACCACCCTTGGGCCCATGCCTTTGTCGTGATCGAGGCTTGCCCCCTGCCCCCACCCTCTGCGCCTTGACAGCAGGGGCACCGGCGCGCACATAGCGCGGGTCCAACAGGAAAGGCGGATCATGGCCAAGGCGCAAAAGAAAGAGGGCTTCCTCGAAACGGTCAAGACCGTGGTCTATGCCGTGGCCATCGCGGTGGTGTTCCGCACGCTGTTCTTCCAGCCGTTCTGGATTCCGTCCGAAAGCATGAAGGACACGCTGCTGATCGGGGACTTCCTGTTCGTCAACAAGATGGCCTACGGCTATTCGCGCCATTCCTGCCCCTGGTCGCTCTGCCCGATCACGGGCCGCATCCTGGCCTCCGAACCCGAACGCGGCGACGTGGTGGTGTTCCGCCACCCGGTCAACGGCTCCGACTTCATCAAGCGGCTGATCGGCCTGCCCGGCGACACCGTGCAGATGAAGGGCGGCATCCTCTATCTGAATGGCGCCGAGGTGCCGCAGACCCCCGCCGGCGTGTTCTCCGAGGTCTACGAACGCCAGGGCCCGATGGGCAACGAGCCGCGCTGCGAAAACGCCCCCGTCGGCCAGGGCGGCATCTGCACCAAGTCGCGCGCGCTGGAAACCCTGCCGGGCGGGCGCACGCACCACGTGCTGAACATCGACAAGGCCGGCTTCGGCGACGACACCCCGGTGTTCACCGTGCCGGCCGGGCACTACTTCTTCATGGGCGACAACCGCGACAACAGCCAGGACAGCCGCTATGGCCGCGCCATCGGCGGCGTCGGCTTCGTGCCGGCCGAAAACCTGATCGGCCGCGCCGACCGGATCATCTTCTCCTCGGCCGGCTCCTCGCTGTTCTATTTCTGGACCTGGCGCGCCGACCGCTTCTTCAAGGCGGTCGAGTGAAACTGTCGGCCGACCTCCAGCAGTTCCAGGCCCGGCTGGGGCACAGCTTCCGCCGGCCCGAACTTCTGTTGCGGGCGCTGACCCACCCCTCCATCGCCACCCCGGCCCGCCCCGACAACCAGCGCCTGGAATTCCTGGGCGACCGGGTGCTGGGCCTCGTGATGGCCGAGGCGCTGCTGATGGCCGACAAGGGCGCCTCCGAAGGCCAGCTCGCCCCGCGCTTCAACGCGCTGGTGCGCAAGGAAACCTGCGCCGAGGTGGCCCGCGACCTGGGCCTGGGCGACGTGCTGCGCCTCGGGCGGTCGGAAATGCTGTCGGGCGGACGCCGCAAGGAGGCGCTGCTGGGCGACGCGATGGAGGCGCTGATCGCCGCCGTCTACCGCGATGCCGGCTTCGAGGTGGCCCGCGCCCTCGTGCTGCGGCTCTGGGGCGACCGTGTCGGCCGCGTCAAGGCCGACGCCCGCGACCCCAAGACCGCGCTGCAGGAATGGGCCCAGGCCCGCGGCCTGCCGCCCCCCGCCTACGTCGAAACCGATCGCACCGGCCCGCCGCACCAGCCGGTCTTCACCATTGCCGCCCGCCTCGCCTCGGGCGAGGAAGAACGCGCCACCGCCGGATCGAAACGCCTGGCCGAACAGGCCGCCGCCCGCGCGCTGCTTGCGCGCATGGAGTCCCAGCCATGACCCAAGACCAACCGCAGCGCGCCGGCTTCGTCGCCCTGATCGGCGAACCCAATGCCGGCAAGTCCACGCTCCTCAACCGCATGGTCGGGGCCAAGGTCTCGATCGTCACCCACAAGGTGCAAACCACCCGCACCCGCATCCGCGGCGTCTGCATGGCCGGCCCCGCCCAGATCGTGTTCGTCGATACGCCGGGCCTGTTCCGCCCGCGCCGCCGGCTCGACCGGGCGATGGTCGCCGCCGCCTGGGGCGGTGCTGCCGATGCCGACATCGTCGTGCTGCTGATCGAGGCGCACCGCGGCCTGACCGACGGCGTCGCCACCATTCTCGACACGCTCAAGGACCGCCTGCCCCAGACCACGCCCGTCGCCCTCGCCATCAACAAGATCGACCGGGTCAAGGCCGAAACCCTGCTGGCCCTGACCGAGAAAATGAACGCCGCCTACCCCTTCGCGCGCACCTTCATGATCTCGGCCGAACGCGGCTACGGGGTCGAGGATCTGCGCGACTGGCTGGCCGGGCAACTGCCCGAACACCCCTGGCTCTACCCCGAAGACCAGATCGCCGACCTGCCGGTGCGCATGATCGCGGCCGAGATCACCCGCGAAAAGCTGACCCTGCGCCTGCACGAGGAACTGCCCTACCAGCTGACGGTGGAAACCGAAAAGTGGGAAGACCGCCCCGACGGTTCCACCCGCATCGACCAGGTCGTCTACGTCGCCCGCGACGGTCACAAGGGCATCCTGCTGGGCGCCAAGGGCGCAACGATCAAGGCGGTCTCTACCGCCGCCCGCGCCGAAATGGCCGAATTCCTCGGCCGCCCGGTGCACCTGTTCCTCACCGTCAAGGTCCGCCCCGACTGGCTGGACGAGGCCGAACGCTACACCGAAATGGGCCTCGACTTCCGCGACGGGGATTGAACGGTCATGGCGGCGCCCATTTTCTGTCCCGAAATATCCCGGGGGGAGTCGCCGCCAGGCGACGGGGGGGGGCGCCCCCCCCCCCCCCCCCCCCCCCCCCCCCCCCCCCCCCCCCCCCCCCCCCCCCCCCCCCCCCCCCCCCCCCCCCCCCCCCCCCCTGCCCCCCCGGCCAAGCGCCGCAGAGGCCCGGGCCGGCATGACCCCCCGGCTCACGGCCGATTTCTGGGTGCGCGCCTATCTGGCCCGGCTGCGGCTGGCCGACATTCCGGCCTATGTCATCGCCCGCGGCGATGCCACCGCCGGCGCGGTGATCGTGAAATGCGCCCGGCTCGACGGCACGGCCCTGGCGCTGCACCGCAGCTTCGACCTTGCGTCCGGCCGGCGCGCCTGGGTCGTGCTGGCCGACGGCCCCGAACCGCAGGTCGATGCCCTGCTCGCCCGCCAGCGCGCCCGCGACCCCGACCTGTGGCTGATCGAGATCGAACAGCGCGAGGGGCGCACCCTGCTCGACGAACCCGGCCTGGCCGACTGAACCGCCCTGCACCCTCCGGGGCGGCGGCGGTGCACAGGGGTCTGTGCGGCGGTGCGGGTTGGCCTTGCCCCCCGGCTTGCGCTAGCGATGGGCCGCAACCTCAGGAGAGACAGCTTTGGGCAACCCGGTGGAACTTGGTCTGGATACCTTCGGCGATGTCAGCACCGGCCCCGACGGGCGCCTGCAACCGATGGACCGGGTCCTGCGCGAGGTGGTCGACCAGGCCGTGCTGGCCGACGAGCTGGGCGTCCACTTCATCGGCCTGGGCGAACACCACCGCGACGATTTCGCCATCTCGGCGCCCGAGGTGGTGCTGGCCGCCATCGCCGGGCGCACGCGGCGCATCCGGCTCGGCACCGCGGTGACCGTGCTCTCCACCGACGATGCGGTGCGGGTGTTCCAGCGCTTTGCCACGCTTGACGCGGTGTCGGGCGGGCGGGCGGAACCGATCCTCGGCCGCGGCAGCTTTACCGAAAGCTGGCCGCTGTTCGGCCTGAATCTGCAGCACTACGACCTCTACTTCGAGGAAAAGCTCGACCTGTTCGCCGCCTTGCTGCGCGGGCCCAGGGTCACCTGGTCGGGCCGCCACCGCGCCGCGCTGCAAGACCAGCCGGTCTTTCCCCAACCGGGGCCGCAAGGGCTCAAGGTCTGGGTGGGCGTCGGCGGCAGCCCGGAATCGGTGGTGCGTGTGGTGCGCCACGACCTGCACCTGATGCTGGCGATCATCGGCGGCGACCCGCGCCGCTTCGTGCCTTATGTCGATCTCTACCAGCGCGCCTGCGCCCAGTTGCAGCGCCCGCTGCGCCCTGTCGGCATCCACTCCCCCGGCTTCGTCGCCGACACCGACGAGGCGGCGCGCGAGGCGCTCTGGCCGCATTACCGCGCCATGTTCGGCCGCATCGGCGCCGAACGCGGCTGGCCCCCCACCACCAGGGACCGCTTCATCGCCGAGATCGAGCACGGCTCGCTTTACGTCGGTTCCCCCGAAACCGTGGCACGCAAGATCGCGGCCACCGTGCAGGTGCTGGGGATCGGGCGGTTCGACCTGAAATATGCCACCGGCCCGCAGCCGCACGGCGACCTGATGCGGTGTCTCGAACTTTACGGCCGCAAGGTGATTCCGATGGTTCACGACCTGCTGGCCGGCTGAGGCCCAAGGTTGCATCGCGCGCCGACCTTGGCCATATAGGCGAGGTCCAACGGAGTGCGCGCGATGCAGTATCTGGAATTCGAAAAGCCCCTGGCCGAGATCGAAGGCAAGGCCGAGGAACTGCGCGCGATGGCCCGGTCCGGTTCGGGCGCCGACGTGACCAAGGAGGCCGAGGCGCTGGACCGCAAGGCCGAGGCGCTGCTGAAGGAACTCTACAAGGATCTGACCCCCTGGCGCAAATGCCAGGTCGCGCGCCACCCCGACCGCCCGCATTGCAAGGACTATATCGACACCCTGTTCACCGAATACACCCCGCTGGCGGGGGACAGGAACTTTGCCGACGATCACGCGGTGATGGGGGGCCTTGCCCGCTTCAACGACCGCCCGGTGATGGTGATCGGCCACGAAAAGGGCAACGACACCAAAAGCCGGATCGAGCGCAACTTCGGCATGGCGCGGCCCGAAGGCTACCGCAAGGCGATCCGGTTGATGGACATGGCGCACCGTTTCGGGCTGCCGGTCATCACCCTGGTGGACACGCCCGGCGCCTATCCCGGCAAGGGCGCCGAAGAACGCGGGCAGGCCGAGGCGATTGCCCGCAGCACCCAGAAATGCCTGGAAATCGGCGTGCCGCTGGTGTCGGTGGTGATCGGCGAAGGCGGGTCGGGCGGGGCGGTGGCCTTTGCCACCGCAAACCGGGTCGCCATGCTGGAACATTCGGTCTATTCGGTCATCAGCCCCGAAGGCTGCGCCAGCATCCTGTGGAAGGATGCCGAAAAGATGCGCGAGGCGGCCGAGGCGCTGCGCCTGACCGCACAGGATCTGCTGAAGCTGGGCGTGATCGACCGCATCATCAAGGAACCGCTGGGCGGCGCGCAGCGCGACCCCAAGGCGACCATCGAAGCGGTCGGCAAGGGGCTGGAGGCGATGCTGAAGGATCTGGTCGGCAAGAAGCCCGAGACGCTGATCCGCGACCGGCGGCAGAAGTTCCTCGACATGGGCTCCAAGGGGCTGGCGGCATGACATGAGCCCCTGGGTTCTGGTGGCCGCCGCCGGCGTGCTGGAGGTGTTCTGGGCCATCGCCTTGAAATACGCCGACGGCTTCACCCGGTTCTGGCCCTCGGTGGCGGCAGTAACCGGGGCGATGGCCAGCTTCTGGCTCTTGTCGCTGGCGATGCGCAGCCTGCCGGCAGGCACGGCCTATGCGGTCTGGGTGGGCATCGGCACCCTGGGGGTGGCGTCCCTTGGCATCGCCCTGTTCGGCGAGGCGACCAACCCGCTGCGGCTGGCCGGGGTGGCGCTGATCGTGGCGGGCATCTTGGTGCTGAAGCTGGCCTGAGCGCCTGTCCCTTGAAGGGACACGGTGCCGACCCTTTGTTTTCAAGCCCTTGCACGGCCGCTTTTACGAAGCGTTAACTCAAGCTGCCGGCACCGCACGTGCAGCTGCTGACCTGCGCCCGGTCGTGCCAGGTTCGTAACAAGACCCCTTGAGGCTGATGGTCGTCGGTTTCGGGTTGGGCAAGTGCGCCGGGCGCGGAGCCGTCAGCTTGCTCAAGTGGCAGACGCGCTTCTGCGGGGGGCTTGTTGCGCAGCCAGGAATGCGGCCTGACGTCGGTGTAGTCGTAGCGCCACAGAGCCGGCGAGCGGCGGGCATCGGCCAGGCTGTCGAAGACGTCTTCGTCGAGGCATTCGTCGCGCAGGTTACCGTTGACGCGCTCGATGCGGCCGTTCTGCTGCGGCTTGCCGGGGTCGATGTATTGCCATCCGACGCGATTGTCGCACGCCCACGTCAGGATGGCCTTGCTGGTGAACCCGGTGCCATCGTCCGGGACGATGCAGGCGGGTTTCCCGTAATTCCGCAAGCAGGCGTGCAGTTCCCGCACCACCCTGGCCCCGGAGATGCTGGTTTCGGCGAGGCGCGCGAGGTTTCCGCGGCAGCAGTCGTCATTGACCGCCCGGATGCAAAACTTGCGACAGGCCCCGAAGGTGTCGGACAGGAAGTCCAGCGACCAGCGCCGATTCGGGTGCAACGGCACCGGCCGCGCCTCGTGCCGCCGATCTGGACGCGGGTTCTGTCCTCTCGATGGCCGCGGTATCCACGGTCGATAACGGCCAGATCGGGGCGCTGGTCGGTCAGGATTTCCACCTGTTCCGGCGCTTTCTTCGGGGTGTGGCCGTCGTAGGGGGGCCCGGAAAGCTGCGCATGCCGACCACAAGGCCTTCGTCTGGTGTGGGCGCGACACTGACCGTGCAGCCGAATTCATAGCGCACCCGGGCCTTGCGCTTGGCGATGCAGTCGACTTCGGGTTCATGCAGGGCATAGATCTTGTCCGCACCCTTCGGCGGCTGGTGCAGCAGCTGCGAGACGAGAGCGAGCTTGGCGATGATCCGGTCCCGCAGGCTGCCGTGGGGGATATCCTGCGGGTGGCGACGCAGGTCGCGCATCACCCTGCCGGTGTAGCCCTTCGGCGTTTTCAACGCCTTGCGCATGCGCTTGAACTGCCGGGCATGGGCATGGCGGCCGACCTGCAGCGCCAGCCGCGGGGCAAGGCGGGCACGGGATTGCCGCAACTCCACTCCGGCCTCTTGCGCCAGCGCCACCCGTTGATCGCGGGCCCGCTGGTAAAGCCGGGACTCCGTCGGATGGGCGATGTTCTTTTCCATGACGGTTGTGTCCACCGCCACGCGCTTGACGCTGTCTTCGTCGATGGCCCCGGATTTCTGCCCCGCCCGGATCGTCTGGGTCAGCAGCCATTCGATACCCTCCTCCCCGATCCGCCCACGCCAACGGGCCAGCGAGGACGGGTCGATCGGTGGCTGATGCTGAAAGAACGTCTCGCCGGTGAGGTGCTGGTATTCGGGGTTCTCGACCCAGCGGGCGACCACCGCCTCGGCCGACAGCCGGTCGGCTTGCCGGAGATAGAGCGACCCCGCCACCAGACGCGGCTCCGTCGCGGGCCGCCCCCTGCCGGAGGGAAAGCCCCCCCCCTCCCACTCCCGCTCGAAGACCTCCCAGTCGATCAACGCCGCCAGCTTCACCAGCTCGTGGCGCTGGTCGATCATGTCGACCAGCCGCGGCCGCAGCAGATCATCCTGTTCCAGAGGGCGCGGGCGATGTTCGATGGGTCGAACCGAAATTGCAGGGTTTCGCGGCAAATCATGCAAAACCCCGCAGGACCTGGCGAGAAAGACAACAAGGTTTCACCACAATATCAATGGCATGGACGTTGTTCCGGGCGAACTCCGGAACCGCTGCTCTATCCGGCAGCCGGGCGCCGACGGGCTTCGCCCCTGGCCGGATGTCATAGGCGCGGCACAGGTGTATGGCGTCGGCAGGCGCGGGCATCATGGCGTCGTCTCGTCCCCGATCAGGTCCAGCGCCTTGACCGAATGGGCGAAGGCCGCCCCGGCGCGCATTTCCGCCGCCACCCAGATCGCCTCCATGATCTGCGACCCGGTGGCGCCTTCGCGGCGGGCGGCCTTGACATGGCCTTCGATGCACCAGGGGCATTGCGTCACATGCGCGACCGCGACGGCGATCAGCTGCTTGGTCCGGGCATCCAGCGCGCCGGGCGCAAAGACCGCCTTGCTGAAGGCGAGAAATGCGTCATCCGGGCCGGGGGCCAAGGCATGGCGCCTTTCGGCATGGGCACGGGTGGTCTTTGGCATCGAGATGCCGGTCATACGGACTTTCCTTTTAGCTGGTGGCCAGACCCTCAGGGTGCTGCTGCGAAGCGCGGAAACAAGACCTCGTTTTCCAGCCTCACATGCGCCTCGAGATCGGCGATGAAGGTCGCCGGCCCGTCGTAGAGCGCGGTCCAGGACCGGCAGGCACCCTCGGGCAGCGTCAGGTCATTGGTCGGCGCCCGGATCTGCGCGATTCCGTCGGCGTGGTCGTCGTGATCGGCGCGCATCACCGCGATGGGATGTTCGATCCCCGGCATGCCACCACGCCGGATGGCGGGAAAGAGGATCAGCTCCTGCTTCTTCATATGGACCTCAAGCTCGCCGATCAGGCGTTCCAACAGCGCGCCAAGACCATGGGGGGCCTCCGGCTGGTCGCCATGCACCCGCTCGACCTTCCGCGCGAGCGCGGCAAGGTCGGGCAATTGCCCGCGATGGGTCTGGTGAAAGCGCGTCTCGATATGGGTCGTCAGGGCGGCCGGGTCGTTCGTCGGAGCATCGGTGGTCATGGCTCTTTCCCTTTGTCAAAGCCGTGGTGGATGACTTGCACGGCCATAGTCGCCGCGCGCGTCCATGATGTTCATGTGGATCGAGGCGGCGATGCGTTCGGCGCGGTCGATCACCCAGGCGGCGCCGGCGGGCGGGCAGACCTCATCCGCGGTCTGGCGGAAGATGTCGAGCCAACGGTCGAAGTGTTCCCGTTCGACCGGCAGCGGCAGGTGCTTGGGCATCGGCGCGCCGTGATAGCGCCCGGTCATCAGCGCGACCGAGGACCAGAAATCCACCATCTTTTCCGGATGCGGCCCCCAGTCGGTGATGCGCCCGGCAAAGACCGGGCCAAGCAGCGGATCGCGGCGCACGCGGTCATAAACGCCGTGGACGAGGCGCTTGAGCGTTGCGTCGTCGAGACCGGTCCGCGCCATCAGGTCGGCGGTCACGGCGGGGTGCGCGCTGCGCAGCGTGTCGGGGGCGGTCATTCGGGGCGGTCCTCGAGTTCGTGCTTGCCTCAAGACCAAACCGCGCCAATAGGTATTGAAAATACCGATTCATTTTGAGACCCCATGCGCCTGACCTCTTTCACCGATTTCGGACTGCGCGCGCTGATGCGGATGGCGTCCGAGCCCGAGCGCGCCTTCTCGACCGCCGATCTGGCCGACGAGTTCGATCTGTCGCGCCATCACCTGACCAAAATCCTGACCGCGCTTGCGCAGGCGGGCATCGTCACAACCCGGCGCGGCGGCGGCGGCGGGGCGATGCTCGCACGGCCGGCAGACCGGATCAGCCTGGGCGAAATCGTGCGCCTGCTCGAGACCGGGCAGGCGCTGGTCGAATGTTTTCAGGCCGCCGGCAGCAACTGCACCATCACCGGCTGCTGCCGCCTCAAGGCGCGGTTGCGCAGCGCCGAGGCCGCGTTCTACGCCGACCTTGACCGCGCGACCCTGGCCGACGTGGCCTTGCCGCCGATGCAAAGGGCGATACCGGCATGATCGCGCATCTTACCCCGACCGAGCGCCGTATTGCCATGGTCCTCGCCATCGGCCTGGCCCTTCTGGGGCTGACCATGGCCGCCACAGGAAAGCACGACCCGAGGCGGTGCACGGCTTCATGGCGCTGGCCCTCGGGGTCGGCCTTGTGTTTGCGGTGGGCGGCACGCTGGAGGAACCCGCCCCCGATCCGGCCCGGCTGACGCGCTACTACGACGATCCGATCAAGGTGGGCATCGTTCTGGCGATGATCCGGGGCGTGTTCGCCATGGGTGTAGGGCTTTGGGTCGCGGCGCTGATGGTCTGGCCCGATGCCACCTTCGGGCAGGCGTGGTCCGGCTATGGCCGCCTGCGCCCTGTCCCTACGACCGGGGTGATCTTTGCCTTCGGCGGCAATGCCCTGATCGCCACCTCGCTTCATGTCATGCAGCGCACCTGCCGGGCGCGGCTGGCCGATCAGCTCAGCCCATGGGTCGTGCTGGTTGGCTACAACCTGTTTCTGGTCTGGGCGGTGTCGGGCTATTTCATGGGTGTCACACAGTCCAAGGAATATGCCGAACCGGAATGGTATGCCGACGAGATGATCGCCAACGCCCCGCGCGACGCGCTGGCCCAGACGCGGCCCGACAGTGACGCCGCCGAAGGGGTGATCGCGCGTTATGGCGAGGCGACGACCCTGCGCCCCTTCTCGGGCAGCGATCGGCTGACGGAAATGGACGCGCTGGTGGCCGATCTGCAGGTGCCGGGTCAGTTGACGCAGGCGCCCCATGCGCAAGGGGCCACACCATGACGCATGACTTCGCGCTGTTTCTGGCCAAGACCTTCGGGCTTTTTTACCTGATGGGGTTTTTCATCCTGACCGTGGTCCACACCTACCGGCCGTCGCGCAAGGCCCGGGCGGACCGCGCGGCGCGGTCGATCCTTGATGCGGAGGACCGGCCATGTCCGTGACCGAACGGGATCCCCTTTCGGGCTATGCCACCACGGGGCACGACTGGAACGGTATCAGGGAACTGAACGCGCCGGTGCCGCGCGTCGTGCTGTGGTTTCTTGCGGTGACGCATATTTATGCGGTGGTCGCCTGGATGCTGTTCCCGACCTGGCCACTGGGTGCGACCTACACGAAGGGCCTTCTGGGCGGTGATCAACAGACCGCCGTTGCCGCCGATATCGCCGCCGCAACTGCCGCGCGGGCCGGCTGGTTGACAGCCATGGCGACGCAGGATTTCGGCACCATCCGCGCCGACCCCGATCTGATGGCGCGCGCCATGGCCTCCGCGGCCCCCCTGTTCGGACAGAACTGCCGGGTCTGCCACGGCGCCGGTGGCGTGGGCGGCGCCGATTTTCCGCGCCTGTCCGATGACATCTGGCTCTGGGGCGGCACGGCCGAGGAGATCTGGGCGACCCTGCGCTACGGCATCAAAGCGACCGATCCCGACACCCGTGTCGCCCAGATGCCGGCCTTTGGCCGGGACGGGCTGCTGACCCGGCCCGAAATTGCCGTGCTGACCGACTGTGTCCTGACCCTTGGCAAGGGCGTGATCCCCGATGATCCGTCCGAGGGGGCAGCGCTGTTCGAGGCGAATTGCGCCGGCTGTCACGGCGAGGACGCGCGCGGGCTGGAAGGCACCGGCGCACCGAACCTGACCGACGCCGACTGGATCTATGGCGGCGATGCCGCGACTATCCGCATGACCCTGTTGAACGGGCGTCAGGGTGTCATGCCTGCCAGGGATGGTCGGCTGTCGGACGCCGAGATCCGCATGATGGCGCTTTATGTCGAGGGCCTTTCCACACCGGGGGCCGGGGATGCGCGATGATCCTGCCATCCCGCATCCTTGTCTTTCTGGCCGTTCTGGCGGCCCTGGCGCGGGTGATTGGCGCGAACTGGCAACTTGTCGATCCGGCCCATCGCTCGCAACCGGGATGCGTGCAGGTCGCGCCCGACCGGGCGGCGGCGAAACCCGGCTGCTGAAAAGGCCACGTCATGCTTGAACCCCGACCAGTCGTTGAACCCGGACTGGCCGCGCCCGACCGGTTCGCGCGCGACCTGCCAAGCGGTGCCGCGCTTGGCTGGCTCTCGGCCGGTTGGCCGGATCTGCGCGACCGCCCCGCACCCAGCCCGATCTACGGCCTTGCGGTGTTCGTCCTGTCGGCCTGTGTCGTTCTGGGCCTGATCCGGGCTGGCCTGCCCTGGCTGATCTTTCCGGCGCTGTCCGGCTTTCCGGTTGCGGGTCCGCTGCTGGCCATCGGGCTTTACGACAAAAGCCGCAGGCGGCACGACGACACCCCAGCGACACTGACGCAGATGCTGGCGGTGCGCCCTGCTTCGGGCGGGCAACTGATGTTCGCGGGGCTCTTGTCCTGCTTGCTGGTGATGCTGTGGCTGCGCGCGGCGGACCTGCTTTATGCGCTGTTCTTCGGGATGCTGCCGTTTCCGGGCTTCGACCAGATCATGGCCCAACTCCTGACCACCCCGCGCGGTTGGGCGCCGATCGTCACCGGATCGGCCATCGGCGGCTTGTCTGCGGGCTTCGCCATGGCGATCATCCTGTTCTCCATTCCGATGCTGCTGGAGCGTCGCGTCGATGCCCTCACCGCGCTTGGCACGTCGTTTGCGATCACCATGCAGAACCTGCGCGCCGTGCTGCCCTGGGGCGCGATCGTGACGCTGGGCTTTGCCCTGTCGGCCGCAACCGGGCTTGTGGGCCTGATCGTGATTTTTCCGCCGCTCGGGCATGGAACCTGGCACGCCCGGGTCGCCCTGCGCCCGCCCGAGGAATCTGGCGCATGAATTATATCTTCCTCATCCCCGTGTCCATCGGCCTTGGCCTGACCGGGCTTGGCGCGTTTTTCTGCGCAATGCGACATGACCAGTATGACGACCTGGCCGGGGATGCTGCCCGTATCCTGACCGCACCGGACAGACCCATCATGCCGCCACCTTCTGAGGAGACCGAACATGGACAACTGTCTGCCGACGCGGCCCACCCCGACCCCGACCGAAGGCTATGACCTGGCGATCGAGCTGGCGCGCATGACGATCAAGAAAACCCAGGCCGACCCGGCGGTGCGCGAGCGCCTGCGCCCGGATTATGCCGAAAACGCCGATTCCCTGATTTCGGTCAGCGCCGTGGTCGCCACTCATTTCGCCACCATCGCCGCCGCCAAGGGCTACTGGCGCGGCTGACCATGGCCGTCACCTTCACCGCGCAAGGGTTCGAGGTTGACGCAGCCGCGGTCGCAGCGGCCTTTGAGCTTGACCCGGCGAGCTTGCGCGAAATGATGCGCGCGGGCGAGGTGGCAAGCCTGTGCGAAAAGGGCGAAGGGGTCGATGCGGGCCGCTTCAGACTGATCTTTCGCCATGCCGGACGGGTGCTGCGGCTGACGGTGGACGGCGACGGCCACATCCTGACGCGCGCGACATTCGACTCCCCCCGTTCCACCGGGCGCGCGCATCGTCCGCAAGTCCAGGCCACCGACTGGCTCTGTTGCACAGACTTCGTGAAGGATTCACCTTGTAAGTCCAGCGTGATAGCTGGAGGTCGTCCGCAGGCCGAACGCTCCGGGCTACAAGGCCCTGAAGTGGCCTGCGTATGACCGGGCGCTCGAGCGCCGCGGATCGCTGACGATCTGGTTTGATCCGGGGATGGCGTCGGCTGCGAGGCCTATCGGCAGGCGTGGGCGACAGCGCGTCTACAGCGATGCCGCCATCCAGACCTGCCTGACGATGAAGGGGCTGTTCGGCATGGTCGGCATTGGAGCGCCATCGGTCCGAGCGACAATGTCGACGCGGCAAACGACCGGGTTCGTCGAGAGCCTGCTTTGCCTGATCGGCCTGGATCGGGACGTGCCGGATTTCAGCACCCTCAGCCGTCGCCAGAAGGCGCTTGCGGCGAACATCCCGCATCGGGGGGCGCAGGGTCCGCTGCATCTCTTGATCGAGAGCACAGGGGTCAAGGCGGAGGGGGAAGGCGAGCGGCATGCACGCAAGGATGGCGGTCGCAAACGTCGCATATGGCGCAAGATCCATCTGGGGATTGACGCGGAAATGCTGGAGATCAGGGCGGTCGAGGTCACCAGCAGCGATGTCGGGGATCGGCATCTTGCTCGGCGGGATCGCCGCGAGCCCGCGGATGTGGGTGGCGCTGCGCTACGGCGCCATAGTCCTCGCCGTGCTCCTGTTTCTGCTTTCCCTTCGGCGGTCCGGCGAACGACCAGAACGCCTTGCCGAACGCCTTGAGACAACGGAGAAGGTCAATGATGTCCAGCGCCGGATGCGGGAAGTCCTCGCGATCGCGACGAGTTTGCTGACCGCCTGCGCCACGGTCGGTTCCGAGCCGCGCCTCGCGACCGCCTGTCCGCCCGTGGTGGAGCACAGCGGCGCGCTGCGGGCGCACGTCATGGATGAAGCGGCAAGGCTGCCAGCAGGATCGGTCATCGTCGCGATGACGAACGATTACAGCGTTATGCGGCATCAAGCCCGGGCGTGCCGAGGGTTCTGGCATGAGCGGGCGCGCTTCATCCCGGCGCAGTCGTCAGTGACAGTCTCAACACTGTCTGAGAAACACCGAGAATAATTAACTTGTTACCATCGTAACAGTAGATGGTTCGCATGCAGAATATCGTCTGGCTCCTGCTGACCTACAAGGTCCCACCCGAACCCGCGGCGCGGCGGATCGCCGTCTGGCGCAAGCTGAAGGGCATGGGGGCGGTCTATCTGCAGAACGGCGTGTGCCTGCTGCCCAAGACCGACGATCATGTGCGTCGCCTGAAGATGCTGGAAAACGACATCGCCGAGGCCAGGGGCGAGAGCGTGATCCTCGAGA
Source organism: Gemmobacter sp. (assembly GCF_046292685.1). Classification (GTDB taxonomy): domain Bacteria; phylum Pseudomonadota; class Alphaproteobacteria; order Rhodobacterales; family Rhodobacteraceae; genus Wagnerdoeblera. The sequence continues at coordinate 25,571 of NZ_JBKBQM010000015.1, read as the reverse complement.
CGGTCGCCCTTGACCAGGCGCAGGAAAACAAGGTGGTCGAGCGGTTCAAGGCCGACCGTGACGAGGCCTATGCCGAGTTCCTCGACAAGTGCAACGATTTCGAGCGCGAGGTGGCCAAGGAAATTGCGGCCAGCCACTACTCCTATGCCGAGCTTGAGGAAAACGACGTCGATCTGAAGAAACTTCGGGGCTGGCTGGCCAAGATCCGGAAGATCGACTTCTACGGCGCCGAGCGCGCGGCCGAGGCCGCGGAACGGCTGAAGGGCTGCGAAGCCGTGCTCGACGACTATGCCCGCCGCGTCTTCGACGCTCATGATGAAGACAGATGAGGGCGATATGCTGAGTTTTTCCCATGCCTGGCCGGCCATTGCCTCGGCTTTCCTCGCGTCGCTGGTCGAGGTGGTGGAGGCGTTCACCATCGTTCTGGTCGTGGCCACGCTGCGCGGCTGGCGCCCGGCGGTGCTGGGCACCGGCGCGGCGCTGGCCACGCTTGCGGCCATCATCCTCGTGCTCGGGCCGCTTCTGGACCGGGTGCCGATGCATGTTCTGCAACTGGTCATCGGGGTGTTGCTGCTGTTGTTCGGGGCGGGATGGTTGCGAAAGGCCGCGCTGCGTGCCGGTGGCGTGATCGCGCTGCATGACGAGACCGCGATCTTTGCCCGGGAACGCGCCGAACTGGCCGAGGAGATGAGGCGCGCCGGTCGCACCCAGGACTGGATCGCGGGCATCGCTGCCTGCAAGGCGGTCCTTCTGGAAGGGCTGGAGGTCGCCTTTATCGTCGTGGCTGTCGGCGCCGGGCGCGGGCTTCTGGGCGCGGCGGCGCTTGGTGCGGCGGCGGCCTGTGTTCTGGTGCTGATTGTCGGGGCGATTGCGCACAGGCCATTGTCGCCGGTGCCCGAAAACACGCTGAAATTCGGTGTCGGCGTGATGCTGACGGCCTTCGGTGTGTTCTGGACGGGCGAAGGTCTGGGCATCGACTGGCCGGGGGCGGACCTGATGCTGATGGTGCTGGCCGGCGTGTTCCTGGCCACCGGTCTGCTGGGCGCTGCATTGGCGCGCAACCTGAAAGGAGCAGCGGCATGACGATTCTGGGCGATGTGGTCAAGGAACTGTGGTCGATGTTCGTCGGCGACGCACGGTTGACGCTGGCGCCGCTGGCCCTTGTCGGTGCGGCGGGCGCCTTGATTGGCTCCGGGCTGGCCGGTCCGGGTGTTACCGCGACCTTGCTGGTGCTGGGGACTGTCGTCGTGCTGATCGCGGCGGTGGCGCTGGCCGCGCGGCGGCGATAGGCCCATCACTCCAGGCCGGCAAGCATCATGCCCGGCATCATCCGCTGGCCGAGATCGCCCAGCACCCACACGGTGCCGCCCACGACGATGCACAGCACCAGCGCCGAGAACAGGATCAGGTGCAGGTCCTCGCGCTTCTGCCGGCTGAGATCGATGTGCAGGAAGAACCGGAACTGCGCGATCACCTGCACCAGCGCCAGCACGCCGATCAATGCCAGCGCCGTCGCACGCGGCAGGACCTGGGTCCAGACCAGCGCGAAGGGCAGCGCGGTCAGGGCGATCGCGGTCACGAAACCGATGCGGTAGTTGCGGGCATCCCGCTGCGCTTCGTCATCGCGGCTCATGCCAGTCCCCCCCTGATAGACGATCGAGAAGATCCCGATCCAGATGATGTCGAGAAAGTGCCAGAACAGCGCCAGCCGCATCAGACGGGTCTTGACCGCGTCCGTCGTGCCGAAGACGCGCAGCTGCACCAGCATGACACCGACCCAGAGCCAGCCGGCCGCCACATGCAGGCCGTGCAGACCGACAAGGGCGAACAGCGATGACAGCCAGCCGCTGCGGGCCGGCCCCGCCCCTTGGGCAATCATGGCCGTAAGATCGCGCAGTTCCAGCACCAGAAATCCCGCCCCCAGCAGAAGGGATAACGCAAGCCACAGTTGCAGGCGCGCAGGCCGGTATTTCAGCGCAAGGCTCGCGCGGCCCATCGTGTAGCTCGATGTCAGCAGGAACGCGGTCTGCGCCGCAACCGATCCGAGGCTGAAAACCTCTTGCGGCCCCGGCCCGCCGGCGCGCCCCACGGAATTGGCCATCGAAGCATAGGTGGCAAAGAACAGCCCGAACAGGATCAGGTCGGACATCAGGAACATCCAGAAGCCGAACATGACCTTTTCGGCCAGAGCGTGTGCCGTGCCGTGGCGCGGACCGAGGTTCAACCCCGGATGCAGCGGTGCGGGATGGGTCATGCTTCGGCCTCCGTCAGGGCACGGCAGCGGTTGCGCGGTGCGGTTTCCTCGAGGCGCGATACAGGTGCGGTCGCTTGCCTCATGGCGCGGAAGGCGCGGTCAGCCTCGGCCACCTCGGCCGCCGGTATGGTATGGGTGGTGTCGGTCTGGAAACTGCGTCCGATCAGAAGCGCGACGACGCCGGCGAGCGACAGAAGGGCAAGCCACCAGATCTGCCAGACCAGCGCAAAACCCAAGGTCGTGCCGAGCACGGCATAGCCCATGCCCTGCATGCTGTTGCGCGGCAGGTCGATATCCTCGTAGGCAGGTGGCGCAAGGTCGATCGCGCCGGTTTCCTTCAGCCGCGCGAACTCGTCGCGATCCTCGACCTGCGGCAGGACGGCAAAGTTCCATTCAGGCGCCGGGGCCGGGATCGACCATTCAAGGCTGCGGCCGTCCCAGGGGTCGCCTGCCGGAACCGCCAGTGCTGCGCGGTTGCGGACCGAGACCAGAAGCTGCATCGCAAGACTTGCAACAGCGGCCAGGATCAGCCCGCCGCCGATCGCCGAACGGTCCATCCAGGGCTGGTAGGCAGGAATGTCATAGGCATAGGTGCGCCGCATCATGCCCATTAACCCGACGGCAGGAAGCGGCAGAAAGACGAGCGAGAACCCCACGATCCAGCACAGCGCCGCAACCGTCCCCCAGCGGTCGTCCAGCCGGAACCCGAACACCTTGGGGAACCAGAACGTATAGCCCGCCAGCAAGCCGAACAGCGCGCCCGGCACCGGCACATTGTGGAAATGCGCGACAAGGAACAGGGTGTTTTGAACCTGAAAGGAAACGGTCGGATTGGCAAGCTGGATCCCGGTCAGGCCGCCGATGACGAACAGGAACAGGAATCCGATGCCATAGATCATCGGCACACCAAAACGGATCCTGCCGCGATACAGCGTGGCCATCCAGTCATAGACCTCACGCCCGTGGGCACCGCAATCAGCATCGTGGCGGCACCGAAGACCGCGTTCAGCAAGGGGCTGCCACCCATCGTGAAGACGTGATGCACCCAGACCGTGAAGGACAGGACTGCGATCACCATCGTCGCATAGACGAGCGAGCGGTAGCCATAAAGCAGCTTGCCCGAAAACGTCGAAAACACCTCGGAAAACACGCCATGGGCCGGCAGAACCAGCAGATAGACCTCGGGGGGCCGAACAGCCAGAACAGGTTGGCGAAGTTCATCATGTTGCCGCCAAGATCGTTGGTGAAGAACCTGAACTCGGCATAACGATCCAGCGCCAGCATCAGCGTCGCCGCTGTGATCGGCGGCAGCGCAAAGATCATCAGGATCGACGCGCAAAGCACCGTCCAGACGAACATCGGCATCCGCATCAGGTCCATGCCCGGCGCGCGCTCCTTGTAGATCGTGACGGCGAAGTTGATCCCCGACAGCGGGGGGCCGACCGAGGATATGGCAATCGCCCAGATCCAGTAGTCTGGCCCGACACCGGGGCTGAAGACGATGCCGGTATAGGGGGGATAGCCGCTCCAGCCGCCGGTCGAGAATTCCCCGACAACGAGCGAGATCATCATCAGCGCCGCCCCCGCAGCCGTCAGGCCGAGGCTGATCGCGTTGGTCAGCGGGAAACTGACATCGCGCGCGCCGATCTGCATCGGCATGACGATGTTCACCAGCCCCGGGACGAAGGGCATCGCCACGAAGAAGATCATGATCGTGCCGTGAGTGGAAAACAGCTCGGCATAATGGGTGGCGCCGAGAAAGTCGCCGTCATTCAACGCAAAGGCGTGATGCAGCCGCATGATCGCGCCTTCGATGACCGCGCGCGTCAGCATGACAAGGGCGAGTGCGACATACATGACCCCGATCCGCTTGTGATCGAGGCTGGTCAGCCAGTTCCTCCAGAGTGAGCCCCATGTCCGGGTCAATGTCAGGGCTGCGATGACGCCGATCGCCGCGACGACGACAAGTCCCGCGGCGCCGGCCCCGATCAGGTTGCTGGCCGTCGGATCCGCCAATGACTTGGCGACGGGCAACGCCTCCCATGTCAGACGGCCGAGGATGTCGTTCATGGTGCGCTCCCGGTTTCATGATGGTGCGGAGATGCGCCGGTCGCACCGGCATAGGCCGGCGCACCCCCCTGCACCGCGGCGGGCACCCCCGCAGGCGACATGTAGCGGTGCAGGATCGAGGCATAGAGATCGGGCTGGACCTGACCGAAGCCGATCGGCGCCCCGGCGGGCAGGCCAAGCCGTTGTGCCGCCGCAGCGCCGGTCGAGGGTTCGGCAAGGATGGCATAGGCAGTCTTGTCCAGCGCGCCGCCCCTGTCGCGGGTTTCGGCAACCCATGTCTCGAAGGCGGCGGCTTCCACGGCGCTGACGACGAAGCGTTGACCGGCAAACCCGGGGCCGTTGTATTGCTTGGTCCGCCCGATGTAGTCGCCAGGAAGATCGGCCCGCAGGAATTGCCGCGTCTCCACCCCCGGCATGACGTGGATCTGCCCGGCCAGCGCGCTGATCATGAAGGAGTGCATCACGCTGTCCGAGGTCAGCCGGAACTCGACTAGGGTGCCCAGCGGAATGGCCAGGTGATCGACGGTCGCGATGCCCTGTTCGGGATAGTTGAACAGCCATTTCCAGTTCATCGCCACGGCCTCGATCCGAAGCGCAGCCACCTGCGGATCAATCCGGCGATAGGGATCGAGCATGAAGGTGTTGCGCAGCAGTTGCCAGCCGAGAAAGGCCACGATGGCCATCGGCACGCCCCACATCAGCAGTTCGAGCGGGCGGGCATAGTCCCAGCGGGGCGTGTATTGCCCCCCTGCCGCCGCGCAGCCGGTAACGCCAGAGCAGGATCGGCACGAGCACGAAAACCGGCACGATGGCGATCAGGGTGATGGTGATGAAGTGCGACAGTTCCCCGCGCGCAACGGGGCCCGCCGGTGACAGGAAGGACAGACCTTGCGAGGCGCATCCCGCCAGCAGGCCGGGGAGCAGGAGGGCGAAGATCGACAGGGTTCGGCGGTGCAGACCTCTTGCGGAACAGGACATCGGTTCAAACCCTTTCATGTTGCCGGTGCGCGTGCTCGGGCCGATGCCGAAGCGCTGCCGCCTCGCCCTTGCGCAGGGCGGCCATGCTGGCAGCGGCGACGACAAGCACCGCCGCCGTCGCCCAGAAGGCCGCCGGGAAATGCGAGAGTTGCGGCGGTGCGGTCGGTGCCGGACTGCCGCCAAGCCGAAGGACAAGGGCCGAAAGCGAAATGCCCGCCGTCAGTCCGACCTGCTGGGTCACGGCCGACAGGCCCGTGGCACGCCCCATTTCCTCTTCCGTCGCATCGACGAAGACGATGCCGTTCAGCCCGGTGAACACCAGCGCCTGCGCAAATCCCGCCACGATCACCAGCGGCACGATCAACGGGCAAGACACGCTCTGGATGAATCCGAGGCCGACAAAGGTGGCCGCACTGACCAGCGTTCCGAGGATCAGGGTGCGGCGGAACCCGACCCGGTCGAGAATCCGCGGCGCCAGCGCGCGCATGGTCAGACCGCCCGGGGCGAACAGCCCGCTCAGCAGACCGGACACCACGATCGACAGCCCCAGCCCGATCCGGAACAGGAGCGGCAGCAGAAAGGCGGCGGCCCCGCCGCTCATGCGAAAGATCGTGCCGGAGATGATGCCGACCGCAAAGGTATGGTGACGGAACAGACGCGGATCGACCAGCGCATCCGTCCGCCCCCGGGCGCGCAGCAGATAGGCGGCGATCAGGACCAGCCCCGCCGCCATGGCCGCCAGCGCCGCATGCGTCGAAACCAGATGTTCCCCGATGCAGGACAGGCCGAACAGGGCAACCCCAAGCCCGAGCGCCGACAAGGCAAACCCGGACAGGTCGAGCCGTTGCACCGGCTCTGGCGCAACCCGAGGAATCAGGATCATCGCAAGCGCGATGGCCAGCGCGCCGTCGCCATGAGCATGGCCAAAGCCACGACCAGCGGCACGATCACGCGCGCGCGTATCTGATTCTGTCGGTGTCGATTCTGTCAACCTGTCCCCCCCATCCCGTTCTTTTCGGGTTCGTGGCCCTACGGGGTGGGCGCCGGGGCAGGCTTGCCGCCCCGGCCGTGGACACTACAGACCCATCGGCCCGCCCATCAGGGCAGGAAACAGGCCGAAAAGGCCGATCAAAATCAGATAGATCGCCACGATGTAGTTCAGAAGGCGCGGCATGATTAGGATAAGCACACCTGCGATCAGCGCCGCCAGCGGCCCGAGCACCGGGTGCATCTGCATCCCCATCATGACGCCACTGCCTCTTTCTGCGCCTCGACGAAATGCGCCCGCAGCTTGGCCTCGTCGGTCGAGGACAGGTTGGTGCGCAGCACGGTGCCGCCAAGTTCGGCCAGATGCCCGATCACGCGGTCCGAGTGACATTGCGCGCCATCATGAACAGCGCCGCCTTGCCGGGCGACAACGTCCTGGCCACGTCCTTCATGAAATCATCGCGGATTCCGAAATCGCTGAGCGCCCCGGCCACGGCGCCTGCCGCCGCCCCGGTGACGAGGCCGAGCAGCGGATTGAGGAACAACAGCCCGATCAGCAGGCCCCAGAACGAACCCGACATCGCGCCCAGCGACCACGGGTTCACCATCTGGCGCAGATGCACCTTGCCGTCCTCGCCCGCGACGGCCACCACGGCATCGCCCACATCGGCGTAGTATTCGTTCGACAACTCGAACAGTTTCTAGCGCGCGGCTTCCGCCGTTTCGGCATTGTCGTAGCCGATCACCACCAGTTCAGCCATTTGCAGTCTCCTTCTTGCTTGCGGTTACAGTTTCACATGTTCGGCCGACCACTCGGCCAGCGGCAGGCCCCAATTCGGCACGCGGCCATGGTTGCGGAAGAACATTTCCTTGTAGGCCAGCTTCTGCGCATAGGGCGGACGACCGATGCGCAGCTCCTGGATGTTGCCGCCGAACCAGCTCGTCGCATGGATGTAAAACGCCTTGCCGCCGCCCATGTCGCCGATGCATACGACTTCGGGCATCCAAGGCGCGTCGGCCTTGGCGGCGGCCATCATGCCCACGTCCTTCGCGATCTGCCGTCCGACGATCTCGCATTCCTGATGCCCGATGGCGCCCAGCTTGGGCACCGTCAGCGCCGCGGCACCGCCGCAGGCAAAGACCTCGGGGCGGTCGGGGTTTCGCATCCGCATGTCGGTGACGATGAAACCGACCTCGTCCGCCACATCGAGGCCGCGCAGGAAATCATGCGGCTTCCAGTTCGGAAAGACGATCTTGACCTCGGCCGGCAGGCTGCGACCGTCCATAAACTCGATCCCCTCGGCGGTCGGGCGGCGGATGCCTTGCGTCTCGTTCACGTAACCGAAGCCCATCTTGCCGGCCGCATCCAGAAGCTGCGCCACGACCTTTTCGCCCGCATCCTCGGCGATCAGCTTCGCGGGCGTGAAGATCGTGATGTTCTTCGCGCCGCCCTTGCCATAGGCGTCCAGCCAATGCGCCAGCGAAAGCGACACCTCGACCGGCGGGCCATCGCAGGCGGCCAGTGCCGTCGGCAGCCAATCGGGGCGCCCCTTCGTGCCCTGCTCGAACCGTTGCGATCCCACGACGATCGGGCCACCCTTGTAGTGGTTTTTCAGGTGGTCGATCAGCCGGTTGGCATGGAAGGCATCCGATACCGTGTGGCCATGTTCGGCAAAGCCCTCGATCTCGTCATGGGCCAACCGGGCACCAAGCGCGATGACCACATAGTCATAGCCGATCTGGTAGTCCGGCACACCGGGGCGTTCGTTCGGGCGCACCCGCACCTGGCGGGCGTCAAGGTCGAGGCCCAGCACCTCGGCCTGTTGAAAACGAATCCGGTCGCGGGCCAGCACATCGACCAGCGGCATGTTCATCGTCACCGCCGGATCGCGCCCTTCGAACATCTCCAGCGGAATGTTCGGGATGTAGTCGAGCCAGGCCTTGCGGTCGATAACTGTGATATCGACGGCATCCCTGGCGTGATCGCGGATCTTCTGCGCGGCGCCGTGGCCGGCGAAATTGCCGCCAGGGATCAGGACATGAGGTTTCCCGCTCATGGTGTTTCTCCTTTGTTGCGGCCCGGTTCCGCCGGGTCGGCGGCCTGCGCAGGCGCGGCCCGGTGCAGGTTGATGTTCTGACGGGCGATCAGCTCGGACAGAGCTGCATTACACTGAACACGGATTAAGCCCGCCGGTCATGTCCAGGCTCTCAGGCCATGTTCCAGCCGTGGCCGACGTTCAGCGCCTGCCCGGTCAGCGCGTTCGACGGGAAGGCGGCAAAGACGAAAGCCACCTCGGCGACATCCGCGACGGTGGTGAATTCCTTGTCCACCGTCTCGCCCAGCATGATGCGCTCGATCACCTCCTTCTCGGGGATGCCGAGTTCCGCCGCCTGTTCGGGGATCTGCTTTTCCACCAGCGGCGTGCGCACGAAGCCGGGGCAGATGACATTTGCACGGATGCCATGCTTGCCGCCTTCCTTGGCGATCACGCGGGCCAGGCCCAGCAGCCCGTGCTTGGCGGTCACATAGGCGGATTTCAGCGGCGAGGCCTCGCGCGAATGGACCGAGCCCATGAAGACGATGGCGCCACCGCCCCTTGCCTTCATGTGCGGGATGCAGGCCTTGGAGGTCAGGAACGCGCCGTCGAGACGGATCGCCAGCAGCTTTTTCCAATCGGCAAAGGGGAAATCCTCGACCGGATGCACGATCTGGATGCCGGCATTCGATACCAGCACATCCATCCCGCCGAAGGCCGCGACCACCTTTGCCACTCCGGCAGTGACCTGGTCTTCGCTGGTCACGTCCGTCGCCACGCCGATGGCGCGCCCGGGCCCCCTTGCAGTCAGTTCCGCGGCGACCGCATCGGCGGCCTCCTGTTTCAGGTCGGCGATGGCGACCAGACCGCCGGCAGCCACATACCTTTCGGCAATGGCGCGGCCGATGCCGCTGGCCGCCCCCGTGACGATGCAGGATTTGCCTGTCAGATCCATGATGCTTTCTCCTTCTTATGTCCGGCCGCGCAGCGACCACATTTCCGACAACGAAGCTTCGCCCCGCAGATGGTGCAGAACCGCCAGACCGGCATGGGCGATCAGGTAGGCCGAGGCGAGGTTGGCAAAAGCTTGTGAATCTCCTCGATGGTGCGGGCGATGCCGGCAGGCTCCAGCCACCACCACAGCGCCCCGGTGCCCGCCATCAGCGTCACCAGCAAAAGACCAAGCCCGTGCACCGCTGACGCCAGCGCCGACCCTTCGACGTAATCGGGCAGGCGCAGCCGGCCGAGTGCGCCGAGCTGCCCCCGCGTGTCGGCCCAGAGCGCCTTGCGGCGCGCGGAGGACAGCTAGGGAAACAGCGCCCCAGATTCGGTGCCGATCCGCCGCGCCAGCAGGTTCAGCCAGAACAGCAGGATCAGCCCGAAACTGGCCAGGCCGACATAGCTGTGCGTGGCAAACAGCGTATCCCCCGGCGTTGCGCCGCGCGGCCCTTGCATCAGCAGGCTGACCCCAACCTGCCAGATCACCGCCAGCGCCACGCCCAGATGCAGGATGCGCGTGCCCAAGCCGTGGCGCGGGGTCGCCGGTTCCATCGTCGCGTCCGTCATCGTGATCTCCGTCACCCGGGCGTCTCGGCCCTCATTCGGTTGCAAGGTAATCATGCACCACCGACCCGAGGCCCGGCGTCAGGTCGGTCTGGATGCGCACGGCCGAAACGACTTCGCGCACCGGCAGGTCGGCCACGGGGGCCAGCGCGTGATGGAACAGTTCCAGCCGCGCCGGCCCTTCCCAGGCACCCTTGATCGTCACATCCTCGCAGCGATAGCGGACCAGCTCGCAGATCCGCGGGCTGCAATCGACATGCGGAATGATCTTGAGCAGAAAGGCCGGGGCCTTGACCGCGGCCTTCGCCGCCGCGGGATCGACGGGGCGATGCTTGTAGCCCATGGTCGCATTGGCGATGCGCAGCGATCCCATGTCCAGCGTGCCGACCAGCGCATCCTTCTCGACGCTCAGTCGCGGCTGCGCGAGTTTCTTGGGAAAGCCCCAGATCTCGCGCCCGCCCGCGATCGGGCTTTCGTCGTCCAGATACATGGCATGGACATAGCCGCCCTTTTCGCCGCGGAAGGTGACGGGAATGACCTGGCCGCTTTCGGTGTAGTCGCCAAAGCCGGTGGAAGCCGGCATGCGGATGAATTCGAACTTCACCAGCGGGTCGCCCGGTTCCAGCGGCGCGGGCACGACGGCGCGCAGCGCCTCGGGGTCGGTGCGGTAGGTGACACCCAGGCACTCGCGGTCGATGAACCGGTAGGGGCCGGGCGGAAAGGCCGGGCTGGTCAGCGGCATGGCAAGGGCACGGGCGCGCACGTCATCCTCGATCATGGGTGGGCTCCTGTTCATGGGAGGCGGCAAGGTCAAAGACGTGCATTCCAGCCTCGGACGGATCGTGCGCCGAGAGGTGCGGATGCATCAGGCTGTGCGCGGCATCCGCCACCCCCGCCGCCCGATGCGCCTGCATCGCGTCGCGGGAAAAGTCGCAATCCTTGGCGCCGGTTTCATAAGGCTTGGCGCGGTAGATCAGATGGATCAGCGTCAGCGGAGCGCAAGCCGGTGCGGACAACAGACGGGCCACGGCCGGGTCTGACGCCAGCGGTGCCGGCAGTTCGGCCGCATGGGCTTGCAGCGCAGCCGCAAGGGCGTGTTGCGCGCGTATCCTGTCGGTCACGGCACGGGTGCGGCTGGAAAAGCGGATATCCTTTTCGCGCGCCTCGACCGACCAGATCGAATGCGGTATCGGGCCGCGGGCCGAGAACAGATCCACTTGCCAGATCACCATCGGCTCGGCATCCTTGCGGGTCTCGATCACCCGCGCCAGCGGGGTGTCCGAGACAAGACCACCGTCCCAGAAGAATTCGCCGTGGACCTCGACTGGCGGAAAACCGGGCGGCAGCGCCCCCGAGGCCATGATGTGCTCGGGCCCGATGCGCCGCTCGGCCGTATCGAACCAGACGAAGTTGCCGCTGGCCACATTCACCGACCCGACCACCAGCTGCACCGGCCCTGCGTCGAGCAGGTCGAAGTCAACCAATTCCTCCAGCGTCCGGCGCAGCGGCGCGGTGTCGTAGAACCCTGCGCGGTCGGGGCTGCCCGTCGCAGCAACGGCGAAGGGAGGCAGGCGGGGGGCAAAGAAACCGGGCGCCCCGGCCGCCGGCGCCATCGCCGGCCCCCAGACCGAAAGGCCGGGCCAGGCGGTTCTGGCGCTGACCTGTTTCCAGAACTGCTTCAGCCGGCTTGCGCGCGCCTCGGGCGGGTTTCCTGCGACAAGGGCCGCGTTGATTGCGCCGATGGAAATGCCCGCGACCAGATCGGGCCGCACGCCCGATTGCGCCAGCCGACTGATCGCTCCGGCCTGGTAAGCTCCAAGCGCCCCGCCGCCTTGCAGCACGAACGCGGTCCGTGGTGATCTCGAAGCCTGCGCCATCACAACCCCCGTTTTGCGGGATCGCGGAGATCGACCACTGTGCATTCGCCCTCGATCGTCTCGCCGCCCTACCCATCGCGGCGCATCCTGTCGAGGGTCGATCGAACCCGCCCCTGCAACGCCACCGCCAGCACGGCGGACCCGATCAGGATCGGCGACACCAAGACGGCCGCCTGGCCCAGCATGATGACTGTTATTGTGGCGCCAATGACGATCAAGCCGAAATTGCGAAACTGCGTGAGCATGTTCCAACCCTCCACCATGGGACTCCAAGCTGGCGCCTCGATGTTGCCGCCCCATGTCGCCCAGCTTGATTATCTGTAATCTTTGCCAAGCCCCGGGATGTTGGCGCGTATGCTTCGGGCGTGGTGCGGGATGATATGAACGCGCGCGGAATCCGGCCCGCTGCCAGTCTGCATCTGCGCCAATCGTCGGAAATGATCGCCGGGCACCGCCGCAGACCGGGATCAGAAAGATCATTCACATCTTCTGACCACAACGCGCGGCAGGATGGAGCCGCCCTTGGCGCGCCGTTCGAGGCGTTTCAGAACATCCACGGGCAGCCGAAGGGTATGCCGACCAGAATCGCGTTCGACAAGCCGCACGCAAAGCGCCGAATCCTGGCGCTTGCGCATTCGTCGACTGTCGGAGCGCGGCCCGCCGGATTGCGAGCTTCCCCTGCAGCCGCGCATCCCGGGCGGGATCTGGAACCTGAACAAATTGCCAAGACGCCCTGTCAGGCAAAACCGTTGCATCGGGCAAGTCCCGTGAGCGTCGTTTAGGCAGCTTTTTCAGGGAATGAAAGGCGCACACGAAGACCGGGGCCGTTATCGTCAAGGCTGAGTTCGGCCCCATGAACATGTGCGATCACGGCGACCAGCGACAGGCCAAGCCCGTTTCCGGGCGTGGTGCGCGACCGTTCGAGCCGGTAGAGGCGGCGCAGCACCTTGTCGCGTTCGTCCTCGGGGATGCCGGGGCCATCGTCCGCCACGGTCAGCACGACATGTCCGGCCGCGCGTGCAAGGCCGATCTCGATCCGCGCGCCGGCGGGCGTATGGCGCAGCCCGTTCTCGATCAGGTTCGCAACCGCCTGACCCAGCAAGGTGCGGTCGCCCGACACCAGAACCGGGCCCTCTGGCATGGGGGCAAGCCGGAGGGTGTGGCCGGAATCCTCGGCGGAGGGTTCGTAGATTTCCACGAAGGTGCGCAGGACCGCGCCCAGATCGACCGGGGCAAAGCGCGCCTTCGGGCTGCCGCCCTCGATCTGGGCAATCTGCAACAGCGACTGGAACACGGCCGTGGCGCGGTCGGCTTCTTCGGCGGCGCGGGCGGCCAGATCGGCCTCCGGGCCATCTTCGGGCAGGCGGTCGCGCAGATCCGACAGCAGCACCGCCATGCGCTGCACCGGCGTCTTGAGGTCATGGGCGATGTCCACCGAAACCTGACGCAGCGACGCGGTCGCGGTTTCCTGGGCATCTGCCATCCGGTCGATGCCCGCCGCGATCCGGCCAAGGTCGTCGTTGCGGCCTCGCTCGGCGATCCGCGCCGACAGGTCGCCGCCGGCCATGCGGTCGAGCGCGACCTCGATCCGCCTGACCCGCCGGGCCGAGGCGGCGGCCAGCCAGACGCCGGCGGCGAGGGACACAAGGATCGTCGGGATCAGGTTCAGCGCGATCAGATCGAGGAATGTGTCTTCCAGATCCTTCAGGGGCTCAAGGCTTTCGCCGACGACGAGAAGCCCGCCCGCCATGGGAACCAGGCGGGTCTCGTAACCGCCGGCCCCGAGTTTTAGTCCGCCATCCTTCCGCGACAGGCGCACTTCGGCCCCCTGGATCGCGGCGCGGGCATTGCCGACACTGGCCCCGCCGGGCGCGATAAAGACGAAGATGCGGTTTTCCGGGTCTGCTGCGGCGGCCTCGGCGGCGACGAGGGCGGCAAGGGTGTTCGCATTCTCGGTGACACGGAATCCGGCCACATGCTGGTCAAGACTGGCAGCGATCTGTTCGGACAGGTTGCCGCGGATCTGCACGAAGGCCGCACCCAGCGTCACGACACTGACAAGCGAGAACAGCGCCACCAGCCCGAGTGCCAGGCGCACCGGCGTCGAACGGGTCAGACGGCCCAGGCGGTGCAAGAGATCCCGGACCGGGCGCAAGGCTCAACCCTCGATCTTGTAGCCGGCGCCGCGCACGGTCCTGAGCAATTCGCGCTCGAACGGTTTGTCGATCTTGGCGCGCAGGCGGCTGATGTGGGTTTCCACCACATTGGTCTGGGGATCGAAGCTGATGTCCCAGACCGCCTCCAGCAGCATGGTGCGGGTCTGCACCCGTCCCTTGCGGCGCATGAGATGCTCCAGCAGTGCGAATTCGCGCGGCAGCAGGTCGATCTCCACACCGGCGCGCGTCACCTTGCGGCGGATCAGGTCCATCGTCAGATCGCCCGCCGTCAGCACGGTTTCCTGCGGCGCGGTCTTGGGGCGGCGAGCCAGCGCCTGGATGCGCGCCGACAGCTCGCCAAAGACGAAAGGCTTTGTCAGGTAATCGTCGCCCCCGGCCTGCAAGCCCTCGATACGGTCGTCCACCCCGCCCACGGCGGTCAGGAAGATCGCCGGTGTCGTCACCTTGGCCGCCCGCAGCGCCCTGACAAGCGAGAGCCCGTCCAGGCCCGGCAGCATCCGGTCCACCACCATCACGTCATAGCCGCCGGCCATGGCCTGTGCCATCGCCTCGCGCCCGTCGGCGATGTGATCGACGACATGGCCTTCCTGGCGAAGGCCGCCCACGATGTAGTCGGCGGTAGTGCGGTCATCCTCGATGACGAGAAGCTTCATGCTGCGGTCCATGGCTGCCCGCGCCATCCGGCGCGCCTTTCCTGTCTAGCGTGAATGCCTTGCGCGCGAAACCCGCCGCGACGGGCGCGGCGGGCAAATGCATCGGCTGGCCTCAGGCGGGCTGCGCGCCTTGCGGGGCGGTTGCCGCAGCTTCGGGCTCGGCCTGCACGGTCCGGGCGCTGTCCGCGGCCAGACGGACGCCCAGGATCAAGAGCCCGCCGATCACTGCGCCCATGGCTGCGGCGATAACGCCAAACCCCAGACCTGCCGCCACCACCAGCAGGAACAGGCCGCGCGCCATCACATTCTTCAGTTTCCGGATCATGCTGTTTCTCCCTGGCTTGCCGGTTTCGATGACGCCGACATGCCCCCCCGTTCCGACAGGTCGCTGACCGCAAGGTTACAAATCTGCAATCCCGGCGCCGTGATCGGCGGTGAACCCGCCGCGAGAAACCTTGCAGATTTGCAATCCTGCCGCAGCGTGGCTGCAATGAACGCCCCCGATCTTGGTGCCATCGCGTCCCCGCCACGACATGCGCCGGGGCGCCGGATCAGGAGAGATCGACATGCAGACCAAGACCAGAACCCGTGCCCTTCCCGCCCTTGTGCTGGGGGCCTTGATGGGGGCCACCGCAGTCGCCGCGCTGGCTCCGGCCATTTCCCCCGCCCAGGCCCACGCCGTTCAGCCCGGCGGCTATGCCGATCTTGTGGCGCGCGTGGCCCCTGCGGTGGTTTATATCGAAGTCACCCAGAAGGCGCAGGCGGCCGACTTCAACCCGGCCGACATGCCGCCGGGGTTCGAGGAGTTCGCCCGCCGCTTCGGCATGCCCTTGCCCGGTCAGCCCGGCGGCCCCGAGGGCCAAGGGCCGCAGCAGACCGGCGTCGGCACCGGCTTTGTCATCTCGGCCAGTGGCGACATCGTGACCAACAACCACGTGGTCGAAGGCGCCGACAAGGTGACGGTGACGCTGGCCGACGGCACCCGGTTGCAGGCCCGGGTGATCGGCACCGATCCGGCCACCGATCTGGCGCTGATCCGGGTTGAGGCGGGGCACGATCTGGCCTTCGTCGAATGGGGCGACAGCGCCGCCTTGCGCGTGGGTCAGGACGTGATCGCCATCGGCAACCCCTTCGGCCTCGGCAATACGGTGACCGCCGGCATCGTCTCGGCGCTTGGGCGCGACATCAATTCGGGGCCGTTCGACAATTACATCCAGACCGACGCCGCCATCAACCGCGGCAATTCCGGTGGCCCGCTGTTCGACGCCGAAGGCCGTGTGGTGGGGATCAACACCGCGATCTTCTCGCCCACGGGCGGATCGGTCGGGATCGGCTTTGCCGTGCCTGCCGAGACGGCAAGGACGGTGATCGCCGATCTGGCCGATGACGGCAAGGTGGAGCGCGGCTGGCTTGGCGTCTCGATCCAGCCGGTCACGGATGACATCGCCGCCGCCATCGGGATCGATGCGGCCAAGGGGGCGCTGATTGCCGATGTCACCGCCGACACGCCCGCCGCCAAGGCCGGGCTGAAGCGCGGCGATATCGTCACGGCCGTCAATGGCGCGGCGGTGGACAGCCCGCGCGACCTGACCCGCCTGGTGGCGACCGCCAAACCCGGCACCGAGGTCACGATTGCCATTCTTCGGGCTGGCCAGCCGACGGATATCGCGGTCAAGCTGGGCCAGCGCGCAGAGCAACCTGCCTGACACCGCTCACGGAGCTACCCCGGGGCAGATTGGCTCTCGGGCGTCACAGGACGCCCGAGAGCACGTTGATGGTCATGGCCAGCACGCCAAGGTTGAAGAAAAAGGCAAAGAGCCCGTGCAGGGTGACGGCCCGCCGGATGCGGCGGGACGAGATGTGAAGGTCGGCCGTCTGGCAGGTCATGCCGATGACAAAGGCGAAATAGACAAAATCGGCGAACACGGGCGCGCCACCTTCGGGAAAGAGGATGCCGCCCGCATCGCCCGAACTTCCGGTATCATAGAACATGTGGGCATAGTGGAAGGCGTATAGCAGGTTCGAGAAGATCCAGGCCAGCACCAGCGTGCCCGCGACGATGGCGAAATCGGCCGTCGTCAGATGGTTGCGCCCCTCCACCATCCGCCCGAGCGCCAGCAGGATCGCCGCCAGCACCGCCACCGCCGTCAGCAGCAGCCGGACCCGCCCGCCATCGTCGCGCGCGGCGCGCGCGCGGGCATCTGCCGGGCTGTCCGCGGCCCAGAGCGGCAGGGCAAGCCCGATGAAGGCGACCGCCGCCAGATCGAAGCCGAGGATCGCGGCCTCCTCGATCGGCATCCGCAGCGCTGCGACCACCGTCATGACGGTGGCCACGGCAAGAAAGGCAAGGAACCTCGGGTGCGGCAGGCTCATCCGGTGACCACGCCGAACAGGCGCCCGACGGCGGCCGTCGCCGCCATGGCCAGCGCGCCCCAGATCAGCACCCGCACCGCCCCGCGCCAGCGGCCGGCGCCGCCTGCCGCCGCGCCAAGCCCCCCGAGCACGGCAAGCCCCGCCAGCGAAACCGCGACGACCCAGGGCATCACCTGCGTCGCCGGCGCAAGCGCCGCGACAGCCAGCGGCGCAGCGGCGCCGAGGGCAAAGGTTGCGGCCGAGACGATGGCCGCCTGCACCGGTGCGGCGGCCACCACCTCGGATATGCCGAGTTCATCGCGCAGATGCGCGTCAAGCGCATCCTTCGCCATCAGCTGATCGGCGACTTGGCGCGCAAGGTCCGGCTCGACCCCGCGGTCGATGTAGATCGCCGCCAGTTCCGCGCGTTCGGATGCGGGATCTCCGGCCAACTCCCTCTGCTCGCGCGCCATATCCGCAGCTTCGGTGTCGGCCTGCGAACTGACCGAGACATATTCGCCTGCCGCCATCGACATCGCCCCGGCGACGAGACCGGCAAGACCGGCCACCAGAATCTCGGACCGCCCTGCGCCGGCTGCGGCCACACCGACGATCAGGCTGGCGGTGGAAACCATCCCGTCATTGGCCCCCAGCACCGCCGCGCGCAGCCAGCCGATACGGTGCACGAGGTGGCGTTCGTCATGGGGGGGCAAGCGGCATGGCGGTGTATCCTGTTCTCAAGTTCGACGTCGCAGATAACAAACTTTCAAGACGGGTGACAGCCGGGCGCGAGGGGAGGTGTCCAGATTGGGGTCATGGCAGCGGCGGTCGCTGCCGAAAGCCAAAAGGAAAGACCCATGGAAACGAAACCGAAATCCCGCTTTGCCAAGCTGATGATGGCGACCCTTGCTGGGACCATTGCCCTTGGCGGTGTTGCCGCCATGATGGCGCAGGCCGAGAGCGGGCGCAAGGAAGCCGCTGCCGTTCAGGCGCTGTCCGGCGCGAAGATCACCTTCGCCGATGCGATCCGCGCGGCCGAAGCCGCAGGTCAGGGCATCGTCACCGGCGCCGAGATCGAGGTGAAGAAGGGCGGGACCTCTTTCGACGTCACCACCCGGAACGGCACGACCGAGATCGACCACTGCATCGACCCGATGACCGGGGCGATCCTGTCCGGCACTCCCGATGCGGAAAAGCCCGGCTCGGATGGTGACAAGGATGCGGACGAAGCCAACGAACTGGCCGCGATCCAGGGCGCCACGATGAGCCTGCTGCAGGCCATTTCCGGTGCAGAAGCGCAGGGCGGCAAGGTGCTGTCGGCCGAATACGGGCACGAGGACGGAGCGCTCGGCATCGAACTGAAGGTCGCCGATGCCTCCGGCAAGGTGACCGAAGTGATGGTGAACGCCGCGACCGGCAAGGTGATGGCCGCCGACCGGGACAGCTCGAACGACGAAAGCAACGAAGGTGACGAAGGCGGTGAGGAACAGGAAGGCCGAGCCCGCAACGCCACCACGCGCCGCGCCCCGGACTTCGGGGCGCGGTGTTGTTTTGACGGTCGGGATGCGGCAGGCGATACGTTGCGGGTCAGACCCTTGCCGGATCCTGCGGCAGCCGCAACCCGGTAAAAGCGTCGGCGCTGGCCGGCGACAGGGCGCCAAGCGAGACGTAGATGCGCAACAGATCGTCCGCCGTCATGCCGGGCACGGGGGTGACATTCGCCTCGGGCACCAGGACAAGGCCGCCGGACATCGGGATCGGCGAGGTCGGCAGGTAGACCATCAGCCTGCGGTCCCCATCCGCCATCGCATAGACCTGCGGGTGGCCTGCAAGGCCAGCACATCCGCCCCGCCCGGACCGCCGAAGCGCACCATGACCACCCGCATCGCCTTGATGTCGCTGTTGCCGTCCCCCGCAAGCAACCGCACGACCTGCGCCACCGGCCGATAGATCGCCCGCAACAGGGGAATGCGCGAGAAGATGCCGTCAAGCCAGCCCTCGAAACCCTTGCGCAACCGCCCGTGCACCAGCACGCCAAGCGCCCAGCTTCCTGACAGCACCGCAGCAAGGCCAAGGAGAAAGGCGAGAGCGCCATGGTTCGGCCCGACGACCGCCGCGCCGGCGCCTGCCAGCAGATCACCCGCCCAGGTGCCCGGGCCGAACGCGCCCGCCAGCCGCGCCATGATCCATTGCAGGATCGCCAGCGTCAGGATGAGCGGCGCCAGAACCGCAAGACCGGTCAGGAAGGTGCCGATCACGCCGCTTCGCCAAAGGCGCTTCAGAAATCCCATGTCGTTCGTTTCCATCGGTGTTGCGGGAATTTGACATGACGGACATAAAGATGCGCGGCTGATCTGCCCGACCCAGAATTAAAAAAACGATGATGACGGACGCAGACGTGTCGAGCCCGCGCGAACGACCGCGCCTTGTCGCAAAGGTCATGGCGGCATTGCCCTATGGTCTCGCGGCAGGGCTGTTCCCGCTCGGGCTCTATGCGCTTTATCGCCTGCTCGCCCCGGTAAACCTTGCCGACGTGATGGCGCAGATTCGCGCAACGCCATGGACGACGATGGCGCTCGCGCTGCTGGCCACTCTGGGCGGATACCTTTCGCTGGCTGGCTATGACTGGTCGGCGCTGCGCTATATCGGCAAGCCGCTGCCCATCCCGGTGGTGCTGACCGGCGGGCTGATGGCCTATGCCTTCGGCAACACCATCGGGCTGTCGGCTGTCTCGGGCGGGGCAGTGCGTTGGCGGGTCTATTCCGGCCTCGGGCTTGACGGCTATGATGTGGCGGCGGTTTCGACCTTTGCGGCCGTGTCCTTCGGCGTGGCGGCAACGGTCGTGGGTCTGGGGGCGCTCGCCATCCATCCCGGCGCCCTTGCCGCCGTCCTGCCGTTTTCCGTCCCGACCATCCGCCTCGCCTCGGTCGGGGTTATCCTTGTCATCGTGCTGCCGTTGATCTGGGCCTCGGTTTCGGGGCGGAGGCTGAAGGTGGGGCGTCTCAGCCTGCATGCGCCCTCGCTGCCCATTCTCGGCGGGCAGATCCCGTTCAGTCTGGGCGATATCGGCTTTTCGGCGCTGACGCTTTACCTGCTGCTGCCCGTCTCCGACTTCGGCTTTTTCACCTTCCTCGCCGTCTTTGCCGCTGCCACCATGGCCGGGATCGTCAGCCATGTCCCCGGCGGGATCGGCGTGTTCGAAACGGTGGTCATCGCCGCCATGCCGGCCGGCACCCCGGTGGACAAGGTGGCCGCCGCGCTGCTGCTCTATCGGCTGGTCTATTACCTCGTGCCCTTCGTGCTGGCGCTGGTCGTGCTGGCGCTTTACGAGGGCTGGCGCGCAACCGGCGCCCGGGTTCCCACCACCGCCTTCGGTCGTGCCATGACCACGATGGACCCCGCCTTGCAGGCGGTGGCCCCGCTTGCGCCGATTGTGCTTGCGGTCATGGTGTTCGGCTCCGGCCTGTGGATGAGCCTTTCGGCCCTGATTCCGCCCACGACAGATGCGGCGGAAGTCGCCGAAGCGCTGTTCCCGCTGGCCTTTGTCGAAGGGTCGGCGCTGCTCTCGTCGGCGCTCGGCGCGGGGCTGATCGTGCTGGCGATGGGGATCGTCCGACGCAGCCGGGGCGCCTTCTGGCTGGCCGTCGGGGCGATGGCGGCCAGCGTCGTCGTGGTGCTGGTCCACGGTCTGGATTGGGAACGCGCGGGCTTCCTCGCGCTCGCAGTCGCCATCCTGTTGCCCTTCCGGCGCGAGTTTCATCGCCGATCCACGCTGACCCACGCCGCCCTTGGCCCCGGCTGGATCGTGCTGGTCGCCACCACCATCGCCGCCTTCGGCTTCGTTCTGTTTTTCGCCCACAAGGGCACGCCCTATGCGCATGAGCTGTGGTGGCAGTTCGCGGTGGATGAACGTGCGCCGCGCGCCCTGCGGGCTTCGCTGGTTGCAAGCCTGATCGTCGGGCTTGCCGCGCTGTGGCTGCTGTTGCGCGCGCCGCGACACCGGTTCGAATTGCCCGATGCGGCGGCCCTCGATCGATCCGCCTCGATCGCCCGGGCAAGCGATCGGCCGGACGCAGGCTTTGCGCTGACCGGCGACAAGGCGCTGATCTTCTCGGATGACGGGCGCGCCTTCGTGATGTGCGGCGTCTCGGGTCGGTCGTGGATCGCCTTTGGCGGCCCGGTCGGGCCTGCAGACGCCGCCGGCGATGCTGCGCAGGCCTTCGTGGACGCGGCCCGTCGCGCGGGCGGGCGGCCGGTGTTCTACGAGGTCGGGGTCGAGGACGTGCCGTTGATGCTCGAACTCGGTCTGACCCTGCACAAGCTGGGAGAGGAGGCAGTGGTGGACCTGACGCGGTTCTCGCTCGACGGGGCGGAGCGCAAGAAGTTGCGCGCCGCCCATAACCGCGCCGGGCGTGACGGATTGACGATGGAAATCGCCCGGCCGCCCCACGCGCCCGCGCTGATCGAGGAGCTGCGCGCCATCTCGGACGACTGGTTGCACGCCAAGGGCGCGCGCGAGAAGGGATTTTCTGTCGGCCGCTTCGATCCTGTCTGGTTGGGCCGCTGGCCGCTGGCGCTGGTGCGGCATCAGGGGCGGATCGTGGCCTTCGCCAACATCCTGACGACCGACAGCCGCGCCATGGCGACCATCGACCTGATGTGTCATGTCGAGGACGCGCCGTCCGGCACGATGGATTTCCTGTTCACCGACCTGATGTTGCGCCTGAAGGCCGAGGGCTATCGCGCCTTCTCGCTCGGCATGGCGCCGCTCTCGGGCCTTGCGCCCGAACGAAGCCGGCGGCTGTGGGACCGGTTCGGCGCGCTGATCTACAGCCACGGCGGCAACTTCTACAATTTCGAGGGCCTGCGGGCTTTCAAGGACAAGTTCCATCCCGACTGGCGCCCCCGCTACCTTGCCGCCCCATCGGCCCTGCCGCCGCTTCTGACCCTTGCCGACGCGGCCCGGCTGATTGGGGGGAAGGGGAAGACTGGGTCCGCGGCGGAGCGCGCCGAGACCTGACACCGAAAGCCGGAGTGCATTACCGATGCAGGATGTCCGACGGCAGCGGGTTGGGAAAGCGGCGCGCCTGGGTGACAGCGAAAAAGGTCGCGGTGATCCCGTCAAGGCGCGACGCCTCGACCAGATTGCCCGATGACAGCTCGTCCCGCACCACGATCGGCGGGATGACGGCAAGCCCTGCGTCGGCACGGGCCAGAAGGCGGCTCTTGGCGATGTCGGCGACCTCGGCGGCGAAGGGCGGCGTGACGCCCAGCCGGGCGGCAAGCGCGTCGAAGCCCGCGCGCAGGGCGGTTTCGCGGGTGGGGGCGATCAGCGGCTCGGCCGCCAGCAGGTCGCGCAGCGGGCGGGGCGCGCCTGTGCGGGCGCGGGTGCCGATCAGGCCGACGGGTTGTTCGGCGATCCGGTGCACCAGCCCGGGGCTGGCGGCATCGCGGTGCGGGGCGAGATTGGTCAGGACCACGTCGAGTGCGAGGGTGCCAAGCCCGCGCCGCAATTCGTCCTGCGAACCTGCGCGCAGCACCACCTCGACATCCGGCCGCCCGATCAGCGGTGCAAGAAACTGCATCTGGAAGTTGCGCGACAGCGTGGCCTGCGCCCCCACCCGCAAGGCCCGCCGCGCGCGGCCGGTATCGCGCAGGGTCGCGGTCAGGTCGTCGGCGGTGCGGAAGATCGCCTCGGCATGATCGAGCGCGATGCGCCCCGCCTCGGTCAGCACCAGGCCGCGTCCGCGCCGTTCGAACAGATCCTGCCCCAGCGCGGCCTCCAGCGCGCGCAACCGGGTGGACAGCGCCTACTGCAAGAGGTTCAGCCCGCGCGCGGCCCCGGTCAGCGTGCCGTCGCTGGCCACGGCGGGAACAGGCGCAGGTGAAGCAGGTTGAGCGGGACCATGGTTCCATAAAACCGAACAGGTCGAAGCAATGTATGTAATTTTCCGGAGTAGCGGCAAGCGATAGACAGTCCGGTATGATCCGCAGCCTGCAGAGACAATGTTGCGTAACTCACGCCTGAGGCATGACTTTCCTGTTCCCCGTTGACGTCAGGCCAGGCGGACGATCTCGGCGCTGCCGAGGGCGTTGAAGCGGTTGATGAGTACCACCCGAATCTGGATTTCGGCGGTTTGGCGGTCGGGGACTATCCTGAATTTTGTGCGCTGACGTGGTAACTGCGCTCAGAGGAGACCCACGTATGAGCATCGACAAAAATCTGCTCGACCGGCTGATGGAAGGCTGCTCGCCTGGCGATCTGTTTGGCAAGAGCGGCATCCTGGCGAACAGCCCAATTTGCTTGCGATCGCAGTGAATAAGGCAGCTTCGCTACGATACTCGTCGTGGTGTTCCATCGCCAACCGCACTGCGCGTTCGCGGAACCCGGGTGAATACGGCTTCGAGGTCTTCTTGTTGTGTGTCTGTTCCATCATGGGCAATTCTCCGAGAGTTTTGCCCTCCGGCAAACCCGGGGCGGTTCAGTCGCGCCTTCGCCGCTGCGCGCGTGCCGACCGGCGCCGATCAGCCCGTCGACATCGGTCTCCGTGATCAGTTGCAGGACAGCCTCGGCGATGCCGCGCAACAAGCCGCCCTGATCGTGCTTGGCCAGAAGCTCGGCAAGATCCATGCCTCGCCAGGGTCACTCGGACCAGTGGCGTTCCCATGGCTCGATCATGGTCATCGGGGTCTCCGTAGGGTTCGTGGTCGAAGCGTCGAAACTCCACCTCGACCATACACCTCGATGGCCACTCGGGATTACACCGTCGACGGCGCAGAAATCACACCACATGCTCGAACACCAACCCCAGACCCCGATGTCGGCACGATCAGAGGCAGAGTTCCCGCCGCAACCGACGCACCGCCCTTTCCTGTAGACGAATTCGCCTGCCCCGGGAAATACCGCTTGTTTCTCCCGGCCGGCGAAAATATACGGGTCGGCGGAGACGTGGCCGAGTGGTCGAAGGCACACCCCTGCTAAGGGTGCAGGCGGGAAACCGTCTCGAGGGTTCGAATCCCTTCGTCTCCGCCATCACCCCTGTTGCGAACACGGACAGGCGCCCATAGCGGCGCGGAAATAGTCGTGTTTTCAAAGGGCTTTGCCTCCCCCATGCGAACCTCCGAGACTGCGCGCCAGGCCCGTGCCGGGCTCTGAATGGCTCTCCGTCTCTGTTCGGGCGAACCTCGCGAAATTCGGTTCGGTCGGATTTTTCCACGCCTTTCCAATGGCCTGAGCCTCAACCCCGCCAAAACTTCGGGCCTTGCGTCCATCGCCTTCGAGGGGAACAGAGCCGCAACAGGCGAGAGGCGCAGCCGCTGGGTGCGCTGGCCGAATGGCGCGTAGAGGTGGCGGTGATCTGCGTATGCAAGGGAGCTCTCAACTGAGCGCGGCCCCTCACCGCGCGATTGTTCAAGTCGCTGGCGCGGAAAGGGGATTCACATCCTCAGGGCAGCGAGATAAGAGAAGTAATGCAGAACACTTCACATGCGGTGATGGCTCAACGCCATGAGCCCAAAGACAGTCCCGACGATTTTCCAACCCCACCTTGGGCAACGAGGGCGCTTCTCAAGCATGTCATTCCGTCCCGCGATCTTGGCGAACTGACGTGTCTGGAACCTGCCTGTGGGCGGGGATACATGAGCCGTCCCCTCGCAGAACGCTTTGCTCGCGTCGACTCAGCGGACGTCGTGGATTACGGCTTCGGACATGTGCGTGACTTCCTGACGTACCCTTATCTCGCCGGTTCCCACGACTGGGTCATTACAAATCCCCCATTCAAACTGGCGCACCAGTTCATTGAAAGGTCGCTCACGGTCGCGACGCGTGGCGTGGCGATCCTGGCGCGAACTGTCTTTCTTGAGAGCGTTGGTCGCTACGAAACCCTGTTCAAGAACAATCCACCGACATACTTCGCCCAGTTCACTGAACGAGTTCCTATGGTAAAAGGGCGCGTTGATCCAAGAGCGTCGACCGCGACTGGCTACGCTTGGTTTGTTTGGATCAAAGACAATGGACCGAGCAGAACGCAGTTGGTGTGGATACCGCCTTGCCGACGCTCGCTGGAAAAGGCCGATGATTATGATTAGGCCTCGTGGCGATCATAGGTGGCACTGCCCTCTTGGAGGGCCTTCTTGGCAGCTGCAACATCATTTGCTTCTAGTGCTTCAAGTGCCTTCCTCACGAAGGCCCTGAGCCGTCGGCCTTTCGGACCAGGTGCGCCTTTTGGCGGCAAATCAGCCGCGGGCGCCGCGGCAATACTGCCGTGTGAACCTTGCTCGATCTCAGCAATCCGAGCTTGGTTTTCTCCGAACCAGGCTGCGATGTCATGGCGCTTGTCTCCGCGGGCCACCATGCCGAGAACGATCGCCGCGTCCCTGTTTGTCAGTGCCATACGAACCCCTTGCAACCAATGGCTGAATAGCAGCACGGGTGGCAAGGAGATTTCAAGCGCCTTTCTGCGACGACAGCGCGATCAATCAAACGCCCGCCCCGGCTGCTCGTCCGTATGCGTCCGCTGTCGCCGCTCTGACGAGGGAAATCCGCGGCTGATAATGTCCACCATTGATAGTGGACATCTTGAGGCACTCCATGGCGGGCAAAAAGGGTCAGAAGAAACGGTTCT